>CAXTEL010000043.1:0-25198 GCA_964243365.1 uncultured Roseomonas sp.
GCAGAAGTCGATGTCGAAGTCGGGCATCGACACGCGCTCGGGATTCAGGAACCGCTCGAACAGCAGCCCGAACTGCAGCGGGTCGAGGTCGGTGATCAGCAACGCCCACGCCGCCACCGACCCTGCGCCTGAGCCGCGCCCCGGGCCGACGGGAATGTCCTGCGCCTTGGCCCACTGGATGAAGTCGGCCACGATCAGGAAGTAGCCGGCGAAGCCCATTGCCTCGATGACGCCCAGCTCGAACTCCAGCCGCTCGCGGTACGCCGCGCGATCGTTGGTCCCCCCCTTCATCGCGTCCAGGGCATCCAGACGCCCTTCCAGCCCGCGCCGCGCCATGTCGCGCACCGTCTCGGCCTCGCTCATGCCAGGCTGCACCTTGGGGCAGATCGGCAGCTCGGGCTTGCGCGTCTCGCTCATCACCGCGCAGCGCCGGGCGATGGCCAGCGTGTTGTCGCAGGCTTCCGGCAGGTCGGCGAACAGCGCCCGCATGGCGCTCGCCGGCTTGAACCAGTGCTCGGGCGTGCAGCGCGGCCGGTCCGGCTCGGCCAGCGTCCGGCCGTGGGCGATGCACAGCAGCGCGTCGTGCGCCCCGTAGGTCCGCGCGTCGCCGAAGTGCACGTCGTTGGCCGCCACGATCGGCAGCCCGAGCAGGTCCGCCAGCGCCACCAGCCCCGGGCCCACCGCGTCGTCGCGCTCGGTGCCGTGGCGCGTCAGCTCCACCGCCAGCCGGTCGCCGTACGCTTCGCGCAGCGCGCGGAGCAGCCGCTCGGCCGGCTCGCGCCGCCCCTCGCACAACAGCCGGCCGGCCGGGCCGTGCGTGCCGCCGGTCAGCAGCGTGATCCCCGCAGCGTGGGCGCTGAGCTGGTCGAGCGACACGCACGGCTTGCCGGACGGGTCCTCGCCCAGCCAGCCCAGCGAGCACAGGCGCTGGAGGTTGTCCAGGCCGCCCGCGTCCATCGCCAGCGCCACCACCGGGTCCGGCTGGCAGCGCATCGGGTCGGGGCGCTCGGCGGTGGCCGCGCGAGCCAGCCACAGCTGGCAGCCCATGATCGGCTGCACCCCCGCCTTGGCGGCGTAGGTCGCGAACTCCAGGGCGCCGAACATGTTGGCCGTGTCGGTCAGCGCCACTGCAGGCATGCCCAGCCTGCGGGCCAGGGCGGGCAGCGCGTCCGCCTTCGTGGCCCCCTCGGCGAGGGAGTAGGCGGAATGGACGTGGAGATGGACGAAGTCGCCTTGCATCCGGCGAACCTACCCCGATTCGGCCCCTGGCCTCCATCGACGCCTCCGCGGGCGAACTCACTGCGGGGGTCCGGCCTCCGTCCGACGCAGCGCGTCGGACCCCGGCGGGGTCCGGGGGCAGCGCCCCTGGCCTGATGCCGGACCACAGGACACCGAAGCCAGGCCCGGGGCCACCCGCGACGGGTCGCGGCCCCGATGCCGCCCGCGTCAGGCGGTTCGCAGGAGCCGATCCGGCTGCTCCTGGCCGATTGCCCCGGCATCCTTCCGGAGCGCGACCACGTGCGCGGAAACCACGACGCGGTTGCGGCCCGTCCTCTTGGCCTCGTAGAGCGCCCCGTCCGCCGCCGCCAGGAGGGCCCGGACGCCGGCCGCCGGGTCTTCGCCGCCCGCCGGCGTCACCGTCGCGACCCCGACGCTCACCGTAACCATACCGGCCGGCGGGCTGTCCCCGTGCGCGATCCCCAAAGCCTCGACCGCGGCGCGCATGCCCTCCGCCACCGCGCCCGCGCCGACGGCGTCCGTGTCGGGCAGCAGCGCCGCCAACTCCTCCCCGCCGTAGCGCGCCACCAGGTCGGCGGGCCGCCGCACCGTGCCGGCCAGCGCCGCCGCGACGCCGCGCAAGCATTCGTCGCCGGCGCCGTGGCCGTGGCGGTCGTTGAACGGCTTGAAGTGGTCCACGTCCGCCAGCGCCAGTGAAACCGCCGTGCCGTCGCGCGCCGCCCGGCGCCATTCCGACGCCAGCGCCTCGTCCAGCCGGCGCCGGTTCGCTATGCCGGTCAGCCCATCCGTCGTCGCTAGGGTGGCGAGTTGCATCTCCACGACCTTGCGCGCGGTGACGTCGCGCGAGACCACCACCGCCCCGCTCGGCGCATCGGTGTCCGGGTCGCGCGTGACCCGCACACTGGACTCGATCCAGATCTCGCGGCCGTCGCGGTGCCACGTCCGGTAGCTCAGCGTGTTGTCCCGCAGCGTTCCGGCCGCCATCGCCGCCAGCTGCTCCGTGGCGGCCTCGCGGTCGTCGGGGTGGACGGCGGTCAGGGCGCGCGTGCCGAGCAGCTCCCGCGGCGCCCAGCCCAGCAGCCGCGCCGAGGCCGGCGACACGTAGGTGCGCACGCCGTCCGGCTGGACCCGCGTCACCATGTCGGCCGACATTTCCGTCAGCAGGCGGAACTGCAGCTCGCTTTCGCCCAGCGCGCGCTCGGCCTCCTGCCGGCGGCGGGCCTGCCGGGCGAGGCGCGCGCCGAGGCCGCCGAGCAGCGCGGCGACCAGGGCGACGCCCGCCAGCCGCGTCGCCGTCTCCGCCGCCCAGCCCGCCAGCACCTCTTCCACCGCCGAGGCCACGTTGACCACCACGGGAAAGCTGCGACCGCTGTGGTAGCCGGCCACCTTCTCCACCCCGTCGATCGGCGACACGAAATGGTAGCTGCCGAGCGGACCCCGGGGCAGCTGATCCCGGAAGAACGGCTGCGCGGCGAAGCTGCGCCCCAGCTGGGCCTCGTCGAAGGGATGGCGCGACAACATCATCCCGTCGGTGCGGAGCAGCGCCACCGTGCCCTGGGAACCGATGTCGAACCTGCCGTAGTAGTCTGTGAACACCTCCGTCGGGATGCCGGCCAGGACGACGCCGGCGAAGCGCCCGTCGGGGTGCTGCAAGCGGCGGGACACGGTCATGGCCCAGCCCTCGCGCGGCGCGGCCCTGATCGGCAGGCCCAGGAAGGCGCCGCGGTCGCGGTCGTCGCGGTGGTGCCGGAAGTGCGCGCGCCCCGAATCGTCACGGCCGCGCCGCGCCTCGGTGAGGGAGCTGGCGAGCAGGCCGCCGTCCTCGCCGACGAGGAACAGCGCCCCGACCCGCTCGGACTCCGTGACCTGCGCCGTCATCAGCCGCTCGATGCCGGCGATGGCCGCCGGCCCGCTGCCCGCGCGCTCGAACTGCCCCACCAGGCCGACCAGCATGGCGTCGGCGATGCCGAACGTGTCCTCCGCGTGTTGCGCGAGCGCGCGCGCGAGGTTGGCGTTGGCGTTCTGCGCTTCCCGCAGGCGGCTGGCCCGCTCGCTCCAGGCATCGTAGCCCGCCAGCGACAGCAGCGTCACGCAAGCCAGGGCGACGAAGGCCTGGGCGGCGAAAGCGAGGGACATCTGCCGGGGCCGGAATCGACCCCCCCAACCGCCGCGCTCCCCGACACTCCCAACGCGCCGCGTCCGCGCCAAACCGAAGCTCATGGTCCGCCAGCTCCACAATCCCCGCCAGCAGCCCTTAGATCACGCCCACACTGCGATTTGATTAGCGGCGTCGCCGACGCCGGTCCCCGCCGGCATGGTTCTCGGCCAGGGATCGCGACCTGCTGCCGCACAGGAGGCTCGGCGACATCCCTTGAGCGGCGACGACGACGCGCGCCGTCGCTCCTATGCGAGACGGCCCTCACGCAGCGTCACCACCCGGTCCATGCGCGCCGCCAATGCCGGGTTGTGCGTCGCGATCAGCGCCGCGACCCCCCTGCCCCGCACCGCCTCCAGCAGCTCGGCGAACACGACGTCCGAGGTCGCCACGTCGAGGTTGCCGGTGGGCTCGTCAGCCAGCAGCACGCGCGGCGCGTTGCTCAACGCCCGGGCGATGGCCACCCGCTGCTGCTCCCCGCCGGACAGCCGCCCAGGCCGGTGCTCCTCCCGCCCCGCCAGCCCGAAGGACCGCAGCAGCTCCCGCGCCCGGCGGTCGGCCACGCCGCGCGACACGCCGGCGGCCATCTGCGGCAGCGCGACGTTCTCGGCCGCGGTGAACTCCGGCAGCAGGTGGTGCTGCTGGTACACGAAGCCGATGGTCCCGCGCCGCAGCGCCGTCCGCGCCCCGTCGTCCAGCCCACCGGCGGCGCGACCGTCCACGAACACCTCGCCCGCGTCGGGCCGCTCCAGCAGCCCGGCCAGGTGCAGCAGCGTGGACTTGCCGGTGCCCGAGGGCGCCACCAGCGCCACGATCTCGCCCGCCGCGAGTCGCAGGTCGACGCCGCGCAGCACCGGCAGCTCGCCCGCCTCGGTGCGGAAGCGCCGCTCCACCGCGGCCAGCCGCAGCGGCGTTTCGTCCGTACCCCCGCTCATCGCGCCGCCCCGCCCTCGCGGGGAACCTCACTCATTCCGCAGCGCCACCACCGGATCGGTCCGCGCCGCGCGCCAGGACGGGTACAGCGTCGCCAGCAGCGACAGCACAAGGCCCAGTCCCACCGCCTGCGCCACCTCGGCCGGGTTCACCACCGCCGGCAGCCGGGTCAGGAAGTAAACCTCCGGGGAGAACAGCTCGGTGCCCGACAACGATTGCAGGAGCTGGCGAATGTTCTCGATGTAGCGACAGAACACCACGCCGAGGGCGAAGCCGATCAGCGTCCCCGCCACGCCGACGCTCGCCCCGCACAGCAGGAAGATGCGCATCACCGCCCCGCGCGTGGCGCCCACGGTTCGCAGGATGGCGATGTCGCGCCCCTTGTCCTTCACCAGCATGATCAGGCTCGACACGATATTGAACGCCGCCACCACGATGATCAGCGTCAGGATCAGGAACATCACGTTCCGCTCCACCTGCACCGCGTTGAAGAAGGACGAGTTGGCGTCCTGCCAGCTCAGGATGCGCACCGCCTCGGGCCGCAGCGCGTCGCGTATGCCGCCCGCCACCTGCTGCACGCGGTCGGGATCGTCCACGAACACCTCGACCTGCGAGGCTTGGTCGCGCAGCTGGAAGTAGACCTGCGAGGCCGCCAGCGGCAGGAACACGTAGGCGCTGTCGTACTCGTTCATACCCGCCTCGAACAGCGCCACCACCTCGTAGGAGCGTAGCCGCGGCACCGTCCCCACCACCGTGGCCCGCCCCTGCGGCGACACCAGCGTGAGGCGGTCGCCCACCCGCAGCCCGAGCTTCTGCGCCAGCCGTATCCCCACCGCGACCGTGTCCTCGCCGCCGAAGCGGTCCAGCGTGCCGCTGCGCAGGTTGCCCGCGATCAGCGCCCGCGCGCGCAGATCCTCCGCCCGGATGCCGCGCGCGATGCCGCCCGAAGCGCCGCCGTTCTCGGAGGTGAACAGCACCTGCCCTTCCACGATCGGCGTGGCCGACACCACCCCCGGCACCCCGCGCACCCGCCGTGCCACCGCGTCGAAGTCGGGCAGCGGCCCGGACGCGGCGAATACCCCCAGATGCCCGTTGAGCCCCAGAATCCGGCCCAGCAGCTCCTGCCGGAAGCCGTTCATCACGCTCATCACGATGATCAGCGTGGCCACGCCGAGCGCGATGCCCACCAGCGAGAAGATCGCGATCACCGACACGAAGCGTTCGCCCTTGCGGGCGCGTAGGTAGCGGAACGCGACCGCCCGCTCGAAGGCACCGAACATCAGGCGGCCGGCGTCGCGCCGGGGCGCGCCGGCGGCGCCGCGTCGGGGTGCGCCGCGTGCATCGCGCCAGCTCGTCCGGGCAATCCGGCGAGGACGTGCGCGGGCAGCGTCCCCCGCACCCGCGCCAGCGCGTCCTCCGGCGACAGCTCCTCCCGCTCGCCGGTGGCGCGGCGCTTCAGCTCCACCCGGCCCGACGCGGCGCCCCGCGGCCCCACGATCACCTGCCACGGGTAGCCGAGCAGGTCGGCGTCCGCGAACTTGGCCCCCGCCCGCTCGGCGCGGTCGTCGTACACCGCGGCATCCCCCATCGCAGCGTGCATCGACTCGCACAGCGCGTCGCAGGCGACGTCGCCCGGCTTGAGGTTAAGGACCGCCAGCGCGAAGGGGGCGATCGGGTCCGGCCACCTGATCCCCGCCGCGTCGTGGTTGGCCTCGATGGCCGCCCCCACCAGCCGCGACACGCCGATGCCGTAGGACCCCATCTCGGGCGCCACCGCCGCGCCGTCCGGCCCGGCCACGGCGAACCCCATCGCGGCCGAGTAGTTGGTGCCGAAGTAGAAGATGTGCCCGACCTCGATGCCCCGCGCCGCCACCCGGTCGGCTTCCGGCACCGCCGCCCATGCCGCCTCGTCGTGCAGGTCCTCGGTGGCGGCGTAGCGCCGGGTCCAGAACGCCACGCGCGGCTCCAGGTCGCCCTCGTAGTCCGGCGCCTCGGCCAGCGGGTCGTGTTCCAGCAGCTCGCGGTGCAGGTACACCTGGCTCTCGCCGGTCTCGGCCAGGATGATGAACTCGTGGCTCAGGTCGCCGCCGATCGGCCCGGTGTCGGCGCGCATCGGCACCGCCTTGAGCCCCATCCGCGCGAAGGAGCGCAGGTAGGCCACGAACATCCGGTGATACGATCTCCGTGCGCCCTCGGGCGTCAGGTCGAAGGAGTAGCCGTCCTTCATCAGGAACTCGCGCCCCCGCATCACCCCGAAGCGCGGCCGCACCTCGTCGCGAAACTTCCACTGCACCTGGTACAGGTTGCGCGGCAGATCGCGGTAGGACCGGCAATGGGCGCGGAACAGGTCGGTGACCATCTCCTCGTTTGTCGGGCCGTACAGCATCTCCCGGTCGTGCCGGTCGCGGATGCGCAGCATCTCCGCGCCGTAGGCGTCGTAGCGCCCGCTCTGGCGCCATAGCTCCGCCGGCTGCATCGTGGGCATCAGGATCTCCTGCGCCCCGGCCCGGTTCTGCTCCTCGCGCACGATCCGCTCGACGTTGCGCAGCACCCGCAGCCCCAGCGGCAGCCAAGCGTAGATGCCGGCCGAGGTTTGGCGCACCAGCCCGGCGCGCAGCATCAGGCGGTGCGAGGCGATCTGCGCCTCGGCAGGCGTTTCCTTCAGCGTCGGCAGGAAGGCGCGGGACAGGCGCAAGCGATTCGATCTCCGGCGGCGGGCGGTTCGGGCGAGGGGGCAGCCTAGAAGGCCGCGACGCCGCGGGGAAGCGGCCGGGCCGCGCGAACACGCGGCGGACATCCCGCCTCGCCCGCGGCGGAGCGAGGGGCGAGGAACCGGGCCGGCTCGATGCGTCCCGCTCGCGCTCGGAAAAGGAGGCGCGAAAAAAAGGCCGCGCCGGTGAGGCGCGGCCGAAGGTTTTAGGGAGGAAACGCCAGTCACACGGCAGGAAGAGGACCAGCCCTCTTCCTGAGGGGTAGATTGCTGACCGCGCGCGAAGGCCGCAACGGGAAAGCCGCGACCGGTCGGTGAATTCTTGTGCGTCGCAGCGCGATCAGTGCGCGAATCACGCACGTCGAGCACAGCAGCCGGGCGATTGCCTAGTCGTTGGGCATCGCCAGCCAACCTTCCCGAAAGGACAGGTAGTCGCTCCGCACCAGCGCTTCCAGCGCCGCCCACAGCACGAACGAGATCACCGTCGTCCACAGCGCCTTGCGCAGCAGGCCGGGCGCCTCGGGCGCGCCGCGCCAGCCACCGGGCGTCGCCTCGCCCTCCACGTCGGGGCGGACGCCCACCGGCAGTGCGGCGAACAGCACCGTCCACCAGATCAGCAGGTAGACGACGATGCCGGTGACCAAGCCCACCGCGCGCGGCTCACACCCGCAGCAGGTGCACGTCCACCATGGGCCGCTTGCGCAGCCGCCGGCCCAGCGCCCGGCGCAGCGCGGTGCGGGCCGCCTCGCGCAGCCCGTCATTGTCCCGGCGCAGCGGCGCCGGCAGGTCGTTCACCGCCCGCGTCAGCTCCGAGGCAATCTGCCCCGGCGCCTCGTCGAGCTGCTCGAACAGCCCCGGCGCCGACACCTGCGGCTCGCCGCGCACCCTTCCCTCGCCGTCCACCGCGAGAGACGCCACCACCACGCCGTTGAACAGCATCCGTCGCCGGGCGGCCAGTACCCCGCCCTCCATCGGCAGCAGCCGGTCGCCGTCCACCGCCAGCCGGCCGGTGGGCACCGTTTCCACCACCTCCGGCTTGTTGCCCGACAGCCGCAGCACGTCGCCGTCCTCGATCAGCACCGGCTCCGCGCCCAGCTCGCTGGCCAGCGCGGCGTGCTGCTCCAAGTGCCGCCACTCGCCGTGCACCGGCACCGAGATCCGCGGGCGGACCAGCGAATACAGGTGCCGCAGCTCGTCGCGCGCCGGGTGGCCGGACACGTGCACATCGCGCTCGTAGGCGGTGATGACCCGGCAGCCGGCGCGGCGCAGCTGGTCCTGCACCCGCCCAATCGCCCGCTCGTTGCCGGGGATCATGCGCGACGAATACACCACCGTGTCGCCTTCCCCGAAGGCGATGGAGGGATGCGTGTCGGCGGCGATCTTGCTCATCGCCGAGCGC
The DNA here is from genome assembly GCA_964243365.1 of uncultured Roseomonas sp. Classification (GTDB taxonomy): domain Bacteria; phylum Pseudomonadota; class Alphaproteobacteria; order Acetobacterales; family Acetobacteraceae; genus Roseomonas. The sequence goes on from CAXTEL010000043.1 coordinate 8,437, forward strand.
GGCTCGCCCTGCGATCCCGTGCACAGCACCAGCAGCGACTCGTCGGACAGCTGCCCCGCCTGGTCCTCCGACACGAAGGGGGCCACGCCGCGCAGGTAGCCGGTCTCGCGCGCCGCCGCCTCGATGTTGCGCAGGGAGCGGCCGAACAGCGCCACCTGCCGCCCCGTCTTCGCCGCGGCGTGCGCCACCGAGGTCAGCCGCGCGACGTTGCTGGCGAAGCAGGTCACCGCCACGCGTCCCGTCCGCAGCTCGCCGAACAACGACTCCAGCTCGCGCCGCACCTCCGCCTCGGACCCCGAGCGCCCTTCCACCATCGCGTTGGTGCTGTCGCACACCATCGCCAGCACGCCCTCGCGCCCCAGCGCCGCGAAAGCCGCCTCGTCGGTCGGCGGCCCCACCAGCGGCTCGTCGTCGAGCTTCCAGTCGCCGGTGTGCAGCACCGTGCCGTGCCGCGTGCGTATCGCCAGCGCCTGCGCCTCGGGGATCGAGTGCGCCACCCGCAGGAACTGCAGCTTGTACGGCCCCATCTCGAACGACCCGCCGGCGGGGATGGTGTGCAGCCGCACCTGGTGCAGCAGCCCCGCCTCGCCCAGCTTGCGCCGCAGCACGGCGACCGCGAACGGCGTGGCGTAGACGGGGCAGCGCAGCTGCGGCCACAGGTGCGCCACCGCGCCGACGTGGTCCTCGTGCGCGTGGGTAATCACTAGCCCCAGCAGCTTGTCGCGACGCTCGATCAGCCAGGTGGCGTCGGGCACCATCACCTCGGCCTCGGGGCTGTCGGCCCCGGCGAAGCCGATGCCGCAATCCACGGCCATCAGGGCGCCGTCGCAGCGGTAGACGTTGAGGTTCAACCCGATCTCCCCCGTCCCGCCGAGCGGGATCAGGGCGAGGTCGCCAGTGTTCACGGACATGTACTTCGTTCTTCTTCGGTCGTTGGTCACGGTGGCCGCGGGACGGTCGGCGGCGCCTCAGTCGGCGTCCGGCCGGAACACGTCGGGCAGCGTTGTCTTGTGGAAGATGGGCGTTGGGTTGCGTTCCGCCAACAAGCGCAGCCCGTCGAGCGTGATATCGGCGTCCGTGCGCTCGATCACCGTGGTTCCTTCGGCGAACAGCGGCGCCAGTCCCCCCGTGGCCACCACCCGCATCGGTCCGCCGTGCTCGGCCCGGACGCGGGACACGATGCCCTCGATCATCCCGACGTAGCCCCAGTAGATCCCCGACTGCATCGCCGGCACAGTGTCGCGCCCGATCACCGCCTGCGGCCGGCCGATGCCGATCCGCGGCAGCCGCGCCGCAGCCCGGTGCAGCGCCTCGATGCTGAGGTTCACCCCCGGCGCGATCACCCCCCCGATGTAGGCGCCGTCCACCTCCACCACGTCGAAGGTCGTCGCCGTGCCGAAGTCGATCACCACCAGCGGCCCGCGGTAGCGCTGATGCGCCGCCAGCGCGTTCAGCAGCCGGTCGGCTCCGACCTCCTTGGGCCGGTCCACTCGGATGTCGAAGCCCCAGTCGAGCTGGGCGCGCGCCACCAGCGGCTCGCAGTGGAACCATTCCCGCGCCAGCCGGCGCAGGTCGTACAGCGCCGCCGGCACCACCGTGCCAATGGCGCACCGCCCCACGTCGGACGGCGCCAGCCCGGCGTGACGCAGCAGCGCCAGCAGCCACACCGCGTACTCGTCGCTGGTGCGCTCGGCGCGCATGGCGATCCGCCACCGGCCGCGCCATTCCACCCCGTCGTGCACGGCGAAGACGACGTTCGTGTTGCCCGCGTCCACGACCAGCAGCACGGCGCTGGTCCGCCCCTAGCCCGCCAGCTCGCCGGCCGCGACCGCGTGCACGCGCCCGCCGGTGGCCAGCAGCAGCGCCCCGTCCTCGGCCAGCCCTTCGTAGCGCCCGCCGATCGGCCCGCCCGCGCCACGAACGGTCAGGGGCGTCCCCCGTTCCGGCCCGCGGGCCATCCACGCCTTCCGCACCGGCCCGAACCCTTCCAGCAGCCGCACCCGCCGCCAGCGATCCAGCGCCGCGAGCAGCGCCCACCCCGCCGCCTCCACCGGGGGCGCGGCGACGCCGGCATCGGCCAGGCACGCCACGGCGCGGCCCGGCACCTCCGGGGCGCGCGCGAGATTGGCGCCGAACCCGATCACCACCCAGGCGTCAACGCTCGCAGCGATGCCAGCGTCCACCAGGATGCCCGCGCACTTGGCACCATCCAGCAGCAGGTCATTCGGCCACCTGAGCCGCAGCCGATCGCGCGTCCCGGGCGGCAGGAAGGACTCCAGCGCCTCGGCCAGCGCCACCGCGGCCAGTAGCGACCATTGCGGCAGGAAGCGTGGCGGCAACGCCGGGCGCAGCAGCACGGAAGCGTGCAGGTTCCCCGGCTGCGAGTCCCAAACCCGCCCTTGCCGCCCGCGCCCCGCCGTTTGCCGACGCGCCAGCACCGCCAGCCCTTCCGGCTCCCCCGCCTCCGCCAGCGCGACCAGCAGGCCGGACGTGCTCGGCAGGCTCTCGTGCACGCGCAACCGCCACCCGGTCGCGGCGGGCGGCCCCGAGGGCGCCAGCCCGGGGACCGGCGACCCGACCGGCGCCGCGATCATCCCGCCAACGCCGCCACCGCGGCCTGGGCCGCCGCCAGCACCGGCGCCGGGAACAGGAAGAACAGCGCGTTGAACAGCCCAGTCCCTGCCAGCACCAGCGTCAGCCCGGCCGGGCGCGGGTCCATCGCGCCCGCGGGGGCGTCGAAGTACATCACCTTGACGATGCGCAGGTAGTAGTAGGTCGAGATCACCGAGGTCAGCACGCCGATCACCGCCAGCGTCCAGTATCCCTCCTGCACCGCCGCAAGAAACACGTAGAGCTTGGAGAAGAACCCCGCGAGCGGCGGGATGCCGGCCATCGAGAACATGAACACCGCCATCGCCAGCGCCATGCCCGGATCGGTCCGGCCGAGACCCGCGAGGTCGTCGATCCCCTCCACCGCACGCCCGCCCCTGCGCATGGACACCAGCACCGCGAATACGCCCACGTTCATCACTAGGTACACAGCGAGGTAGAGCAGCAGCCCCCTCACCCCGTTGTCGGTCGCCACCGCCAGCCCGATCAGCGCGTAGCCGACGTGGCCGATGGAGGAGTAGGCCATCAGCCGCTTGATGTTGCGCTGCCCAATCGCCGCCAGCGCGCCCAGCAGCATCGAGCCGATCGCCGCCACCACGATCACCTGGCTCCACTGCGCCGCCAGTTCGGCGAAGGGCCCGGCCACCACGCGCGTCAGCAGGGCCGCCGCCGCCACCTTCGGCGCGGACGCGAAGAACGCCGTCACCGGCGTCGGCGAACCCTCGTACACGTCGGGCGTCCACATGTGGAACGGCACCGCCGAGATCTTGAACGCCAGCGCCGCGATCACGAACACCAGCCCTACCACCACGCCGGGCGACGCGCCGTCCGGCGCGCCCACCGAGGCCGCGATCCGCCCGAAGTTCGTCGAGCCCGAGAAGCCGTAGATCAGCGACGATCCGTACAGCAGCATCCCTGAAGCCAGCGCCCCGAGCACGAAGTACTTCAGCCCCGCTTCCGACGACCGCCCGCTGTCGCGGTCGAAGGCGGCGACGACGTAGAGCGACAGCGACAGCAGCTCCAGCCCGAGATACAGCATCATCAAATCGTTGGCCGACAGCATCACCAGCATGCCCAGGGTGGCCGTCAGCACCAGCACCGGGAACTCGAAGCGGCCCAGCTTCTCCCGCTCGTTCCAGTCCAGCGCCAGCAGCAGCCCGGCAGCCGCGCCCAGCAGCACCAGCACCTTGGTGAAGCGGCTGAACGCGTCGGCCACGTACTGCCCGCCGAAGGCCGACCCGTCCGCCTGCCCAATCACCAGGATCGCGGCTAGCAGCATCGCCCCCATCGCCCCCATCGTCACCGGGAAGGTCGGGTCACGGCGCGGGATCACCCCCGCCACCACCAGCACCAGCGTCGCCAGCGTCAGGGTCAGCTCCGGCATCGCCAGCGACCAGTTCATCGGCCCGATCCCCTCACGATGCCGCGCTCACGTGCCGGCCAGGCGCGGCAGGGCCAGCGCGGCCTCGTGCCGCTCCACCAGCGCCGCCACAGTGACCTCGAAGAACTGCAGGAAGGAGGACGGGTAGATGCCCATCCACAGCGTCAGCAGGATCAGCGGCGCGAAGGTCGCCAACTCCCGCGGCGACAGGTCCAGCAGCGCCCGCAGGTCCTCGCGCGTGATGCGGCTGAACACCACGCGCCGGTACAGGTAGAGCATGTAGCAGGCGCCCAGGATCATTCCCATCGCCGCCCCGAACGCCACCCAGGGCGATGCACGCCAAGCTCCCGTCAGCACCAGGAACTCGCCGGGGAAGCCCGCCGTGCCGGGCAGCGCCACCGAGCCCATGGTGAACAGCATGAACACCAGCGCGTAGGCCGGCATGATCTTCACCACGCCGCCGTAGCGGGCGATCTCGCGCGAATGCACGCGGTCGTAGAGCACGCCCACGCACAGGAACAGCGCCCCCGACACCACGCCGTGGCTGACCATCTGGAACAGCGCCCCCGACACCCCCTGCTGGTTGAAGGTGAACAGGCCCAGCGTGACGATGCCCATGTGCGCCACCGAGGAGTAGGCGATCAGCTTCTTCATGTCCTCCTGCGCCAGCGCCACCAGCGAGGTGTAGATCACCGCCACCACCGACAACGCGAAGATGAACGGCGCGAAGTACTGCGAAGCCTCGGGGAACAGCGGGATCGAGAAGCGCAGGAAGCCGTAGGCACCCATCTTGAGCAGCACGCCCGCCAAGATCACCGAGCCCGCCGTCGGCGCCTCGACGTGCGCGTCCGGCAGCCAGGTGTGCACCGGCCACATCGGCACCTTCACCGCGAAGGCCGAGAAGAACGCCACGAACATCCACATCTGCGTCGCGCGCGGGATGGTGATCTCCATCAGCGCCGGGATGTCGGTGGTGCCGGCCAGGAACCACAGCCCCAGGATCGCCAGCAGCATCAACAGCGAGCCGAGCAGCGTGTACAGGAAGAACTTGAACGCCGCGTACACCCGCCGCGGCCCGCCCCATACCCCGATGATCAGAAACATCGGGATCAGCACACCCTCGAAGAAGACGTAGAACACCAGCGTGTCCAGCGCCGAGAACATGCCGATCATCATGGTCTCGAGCAGCAGGAAAGAGATCATGTACTCGCGTACCCGCGCCGTCACGCTTTCCCACGACGCCAGGATGCACAGCGGCGTCAGCACCGCCGACAGCAGCACGAATAGCACCGAGATGCCGTCCACGCCCATGTGGTAGCCGACCCCGAACTCCGGCAGCCATGCCGCCCGCTCCTCGAACTGGAACGCGCTGGTGGAAATATCGAAGCGGAACCACAGGATCAGCGACAGCGCCAGCACGATCAGGCTAGTCCACAACGCCCCCCAGCGGGCGTTGGAATCCACCATCGCGTCGTCGCCGCGCACCGACATGATGGCCGCCGCCCCGGCCAGCGGCAGGAACGTCAGCAGCGACAGCAGCGGAAAGCCGGCGGCGTTCATCGGCCCACCCCGAGCAGGTACACCGACACGAACACCACCACGCCAGCAATCATCACGAAGGCGTAGTTGGCGACCTTGCCGGTCTGGATGCGCACCGCACCGCGCGCCGCGCCGGCGGTCAGCCCGGCCACGCCGTTGGGCATGCCGTCGATGATCTTCGCGTCGCCCACCCGCCAGAACACTTCGGCCAGCCGACGCGCCGGGTTCACGAACACCCGGTCGTACAACTCGTCGAAGTACCACTTGTTCAGCAGGAACCGGTACGCGGCCCCCGCGCGCGCCACCACCGCCCCGGGGATGCCGGGGAAGAACATGTAGCAGGCGTAGGCCAGCGCGATCCCCGCCACCCCCAGCACCGCCGGCGCCAGCGGCACCCATTCCGGCACGTGGTGCGCGGCATCCATCACGTGGTTGGCCGGCCCGTTGACAATCGACCCGTTCCAAAACGCCTGCCAGTGCTCGCCCACGAATAGGTCCTCGAACACCGCGCCGGCGAACACAGCCCCCACCGCCAGCAGCACCAGCGGCGCCAGCATGACCAGGGGACTCTCGTGCACGTGGCCCATCACCTCGGCGCTGGCCCGCGGCGCCCCGTGGAAGGTCATGATCATCAGCCGCCAGGAGTAGAACGCGGTCAGGAACGCCGCCACCAGCCCCAGAACGAAGGCGTAGAGCCCCACGAGGCTGCCCGACGCGTAGGCCGCCTCCAGCACGAAGTCCTTGGAATAATAGCCGGCGAAAAACGGGATGCCCGCCAACGCCAGGTTGCCGATCCACATCATCGCATAGGTCACCGGTATCTTCGTCCACAGCCCGCCCATGCGGCGAATGTCCTGCTCGTCGGACATGGCATGGATCACCGACCCCGCGCCCAGGAACAGCAGCGCCTTGAAGAAAGCGTGCGTGAAGAGGTGGAACACCGCCCCCTGGTAAGCCCCTACCCCGGCGGCGAAGAACATGTAGCCGAGCTGCGAGCACGTCGAGAAGGCGATGATCCGCTTGATATCGAACTGCGCGCAGCCCACCGTCGCCGCGAAGAAGGCCGTCGACGCCCCCACCACCGTCACGATCGCCAGCGCGGTCGGCGCGTATTCCAGCAGCGGCGACATCCGCGCCATCAGGAACACGCCCGCCGTCACCATGGTCGCCGCGTGGATCAAAGCCGAGACCGGTGTCGGCCCTTCCATCGCGTCCGGCAGCCAGGTGTGCAGCCCCAGCTGCGCCGACTTGCCGCAGGCGCCCAGGAACAGCAGCACCCCGATCACCTCCAGCACCGGCAGCCCGAGGATCGTCTCCCCTCCCACCGCCTGCACCTGCGCGAAGATGTCCTCGAAGCGCAGCGCGTCGAACGTCCAGTAGGTCAGCGCCATGCCCATCATGAAGAACACGTCGCCGACGCGGTTGACGATGAAGGCCTTCATGGCGGCGCGGTTGGCACTCTCGCGCTCGTAGTAGTAGCCGATGAGGAGGTAGCTCATCAGCCCCACCCCTTCCCAGCCGAAGAACAGCTGCACGAGGTTATCAGCGGTCACCAGCATCAGCATCGCGAAGGTGAACAGCGACAGGTAGCTGAAGAAGCGCGGCCGCGAATCGTCGTGGCTCATGTAGCCGACGCTGTACAGGTGGATCAGCGTCGAGATCAGCGTGATCATCCCGACCATCACCGCCGACAGCGTGTCGTAGCGCAAAGCCCACTCGACCCGCAGCGTGCCCACCGAGATGAAGTCCGAGATCGTCACCGTGGCGGGCTGCGAATGCAGTGCCACCTGCCAGAAGGCGGTCAGCCCGCAGGCGGCGGCCAGCGCCATGAACAGCACGGTCGCCCACTGTGCCGCGCGATCGCCGATCCAGCGGCCGCCGAAGCCGGCGATGGTCGCCCCCAGCAGGGGAAAGAAGACGGCCCCGACGAACATGCGTGCGCTCTCCTAGCCCTTGAGGGTGGAGACGCCCTCCACCTCGATGCTGCCGCGGTTCCGGAAATACACCACCAGGATCGCCAGCCCGATCGACGCCTCTGCCGCGGCCACCGTCAGGATGAACATCGCGAACACCTGCCCCGTGAGGTCGCCCAGCGACGCCGAGAAGGCCACGAGGTTGATGTTGCACGCGAGCAGGATCAGCTCCACCGACATCAGGATGACGATGACGTTCTTGCGGTTCAGGAAGATCCCGAACACGCCCAGCACGAACAGGATGGCGCCCACCGTCAGGTAGTGCGCGAGACCCACCGCCAGCATCTCAGCCGTGCCCCCCGCCCCGCGCGTGCTCGGCCGCCGGAGCTCCGGCCCCGTGCGCCCCGGCTCCATGCGCCCCAGCCCCGTGCGCCTCGTGCCCGACCGCCGGCACCGCCGCCGGCAGCTCCCGGCGCAGGATGCCCAGCTCGCCCAGCCCGGCGCGCGAAGGGATCGTCCGCATGTCCAGCACGCTCGTCCGCGCCAGTTGTGCACCGACATCCTGCCGGCGCGTGCCAGCCTTGGGCCGGTGCGTCAGCACGATCGCCCCCATCATCGCCACCAGCAGTGCCATCGCCGCGGCCTGGAACAGGAAGATGTAGTCCGTGTAGATCAGCAGCCCCAGCGCCCGGGTGTTGGACGCGTTCCCCGGCACCGGGTTCAGCCGCATCCCCGCCGCGTCGCCCGAGAACTGCCAGGCGCCCAGCACTAGGATCAGCTCGGCGAACAGCACCGCCCCGATCACTGCGCCCACCGGCGCGTAGCGCTGGAAGCCTTCCCGCAGCCGCGAGAAGTCCACGTCCAGCATCATCACCACGAACAGGAACAGCACTGCCACCGCGCCGACGTAGACGATCACCAGGATCATCGCCAGGAACTCGGCCCCCGCGAGCAGGAACAGGGCGGCGGCGTTGAAGAAGGCCAGGATCAGGAACAGCACGCTGTGTACGGGGTTGCGGCTGGTCACCACCATCACGGCGGACGCGATCAGCACCGCGGCGAAGGCGTAGAAGGCGAGGGCTGCGATCATCGCGTCAGGGTCGATCCAAGGGGCGTCGGTCCGGGGGAGGCTGGTCGGTGGGAAGGCTCACGCCCGGGCACCGCGCCCCCCCGCTGGGAAGAGCGCGGCCACGCTCAGCGGTACGGCGCATCCTGGCGCAGCCGCTCCGCCAGGATCGGCTCCCAGCGGTCGCCGTTCGCGAGCAGCTTCTCCTTCTGGTAAATCAGCTCCTCGCGCGTCTCGGTAGCGAACTCCAAGTTCGGCCCTTCCACGATGGCGTCCACGGGGCAGGATTCCTCGCACAACCCGCAGTAGATGCACTTGGTCATATCGATGTCGTAGCGCGTGGTGCGCCGCGACCCGTCCTCGCGCGGCTCGGACTCGATGGTGATCGCCAGCGCCGGGCACACCGCCGAGCACAGCTGGCAGGCGATGCACCGCTCCTCGCCGTTGGGGTAACGGCGCAGCGCGTGCTCCCCCTTGAAGCGGGGCGACAGCGCGCCGCGCTCGTTGGGGTAGTTGATCGTCGCTTTGGGCGCGAAGAACGCCTTGAGCGTCAGACCCATGCCCTGCACCAGCTCGGTCAGCAGGAAGCTGCGCGCCAGCTTATCGAGAACCGCCATCTAGCTCGGGACCTTCCGCGCGCCGGCGCGGCCGGGCCGGGCATAGCCGCAGCCGCAGCGCCCGTCCAGCGCGGCGCGGGCCAGCGCGTCACGTGGGGGAAACTTCATGCCGGCAGCCAGCCGAACACCTTCAGCGCGGTCGCCGTCAGCACCAGCCAGGCGAGGCTGAACGGCAGGAACACCTTCCACCCCAGCCGCATCAGCTGGTCGTAGCGGTAGCGCGGGAAGGTCGCCCGCACCCAAATGAACACGAACAAGCAGAAGCAGATCTTTGCGATGAACCACAGCGGGCCGGGCAGCCAGTTCAGCGGCGCCACGTCCAGCGGCGGGTACCACCCGCCCAGGAACATGATCGTGGTCAGCGCCGACATCAGGATCATGTTCGCGTACTCGCCCAGGAAGAACAACCCGAAGCTGAGCGACGAGTATTCCACGAAGAACCCGGCCACCAGCTCGCTCTCGCCTTCCGGCAAGTCGAACGGCGCCCGGTTGGTCTCGGCCAGCGCCGAGATGAAGAAGATGATGAACATCGGGAACAGCGGGATGCAGAACCACAGGTTCCGCTGCGCCCGCACGATGTCGCTCAGGTTCAGCGAGCCCACGCACATCAGCACGGTCACGATTACGAAGCCGATGGAAACCTCGTAGGATACCATCTGCGCTGCTGAGCGCAGCGCGCCGAGGAAGGCGTACTTCGAGTTCGATGCCCAGCCCGCGATGATGATCCCGTACACGCCCAGCGAGGAGATCGCGAACAGGTAGAGCACGCCCACGTTGATGTCGGCGATTGCCCAGCCCTCGTTCACCGGGATCACCGCCCAGGCGATCATGGCCAGCACGAAGGTGATCACCGGCGCCAGCATGAACAGCACCCGCGACGCCCCCGACGGAACGATGGTCTCCTTCATCAGCATCTTCAGCGCGTCGGCGAAGGGCTGCAGCAGCCCGAATGGCCCCACCACGTTGGGGCCCTTGCGGTACTGCATCGCCGCCAGGACCTTGCGCTCAGCGTAGGTCATGTAGGCCACGCCGATCAGCAGCGGCACCAGGATCGCCAGGGTCTGCGCCACTGTCAGCGATAGCACCCCCAGCGGGGTCGCTAGGAATCCCTCCATCCCGCTCACTCCGCCGCCAGCAGCGGCATCGCCGGCGGCGCGTCCTCGGCGCGTATCCGCGAGCACTCCGACATCACGTCCGACGCCCGGCTGAGCGAGTCCGCCCGGTAGTAGTCGCTGATCGGCAGCGCGAACGCCGCCCCGCCCACCGCCGCCCCGTCGCCCACCGGCGCCGCGTCCACCAACCCCGGCCCGGCCACGCTGTCCGGCCGACCGTACGCCGGGTTGGCCACCACCAGCGCCGCGCGGATCGCCGCCTGGTCGTCGTAGGGCAGCGGCCGCCCCAGCACCTGGCTCGCCGCCCGCAGGATGCGCCAGTCCTCGCGCGCCTCGCCCGGCGGAAAGGCGGCGCGGCGCCCGAACTGCACCCGCCCCTCGGTGTTGGCGTACACCCCGTCCTTCTCCAGGTAGGTGCAGCCCGGCAGGATCACGTCCGCCCGCCCCGCGGCGCGGTCGCCGTGATGCCCCTGGTACACCACGAACGTGTCCGCCCCGATCAGCGCCGGGTCGAACCCGTCCGCCCCCAGCAGCCACAGCGCGTCCACGCCACCACCCAGCATAGCGCCGAGATCCAGGCCCCCCTCGCCCGGCAGGAAGCCCAGGTCCAGCGCCGCCACCTGCCCGCCGAACTGGTGCAGCACGTTGAAGCCGTTCCAGTCCTCCCGCAGCGCTCCGAGCCGCCCGGCCAGCGCCCAGGCTCCCGCCAGCACCGCCGCCCCGTCCGGCCGCGCCAGCGCCCCGCGTCCGACGATCACCATCGGTCGCTTCGCCGCGCCCAGTAGCTGCGAGAAGGCCCCGTCGTCGGCGCCGATCCCGGCCAGCGCCTCCGGCCCTTCGCCCAGCGACTCCGCCGGGTAGGTCAGGTCCGGCACGCCCGGCCCGACGTAGCCCACCGCCGCCAGCTTGCCGGTCAGCCAGCGCTTGCGGATGCGCGCGTTCAGCACCGGCGCCTCGACGCGCGGGTTGCTGCCCACCACGATCAGCGCGTCCGCCTGCTCGATGCCGGCGATGGAGGTGTTGAACAGGTAGTGCTCGCGCCGCGTCGCGCTCAGCGCCGCCCCGTCCTGCCGGCAATCCAGGTTGCGCGAGCCCAGCCCGGCCATCAGGTCGCGCAGCGCCAGCAGGCTCTCGGCGTCGGCGTGGTCACCCGCCACCGCCCCGATCCGCTCGGGCGCCAGCCCGCGCAGCCGCGACGCCATCGCGTCCATCGCCTCTGCCCAGCTCGCCTGCCGCAGCCGCCCGTCGCGGCGCACCCAGGGCCGGTCCAGCCGCCGGTGCTTCAGGCCGTCGTAGGCGAAGCGCGAACGGTCCCCGAGCCATTCCTCGTTCACGTCCTCGTGGATGCGCGGGATGATCCGGATCACGTCCGGCCCGCGCACGTCCACCCGGATGTTGGACCCCACCGCGTCCAGCACGTCGACGCTGTCCACGTTCACCAGTTCCCACGGCCGGTACATAAAGGCCTGCGGGCGCGAAGTCAGCGCGCCCACCGGGCAGATGTCGATCATGTTGCCCGACAACTCGGTGGTCAGGGCCTTCTCGACGTAGGTGCCGATCTCCATCGTTTCGCCGCGCCCCGTCGCGCCCAGCTCGGAAACGCCCGCCACCTCGGTGGCGAAGCGCACGCAGCGGGTGCACAGGATGCAGCGGTTCATGATCGTCTTGATCAGCGGCCCGACGTACTTGTCCTCGACCGCCCGCTTCTCCTCGGAATAGCGGCTGCGATCCATGCCGTAGGCCACCGACTGGTCCTGCAGGTCGCACTCGCCGCCCTGGTCGCAGATCGGGCAGTCCAGCGGGTGGTTGATGAGCAGGAACTCCATCACTCCCCGACGCGCCTGCCGCACCATCTCGGAATCGGTGGAAATCTTCATCCCGTCCATCACGGGGTAGGCGCACGATGCCACCGGCTTGGGCGCCTTCTCCACCTCCACCAGGCACATCCGGCAGTTGCCGGCGACGCTCAGCCGCTCGTGGTAGCAGAAGCGTGGGATCTCCTTGCCGGCGATCTCGCAAGCCTGCAGTGCGGTGACGCCGAGCGGGACCTCGATCTCCGCCCCGTCCACCGTCACCTTGATCATCTTCGCGTCGCTCATGATCTCACTCCGCCGCCAGCGGCATCGGCGTGGCGGGCGTCGGCGCGGCCGGCGAGACCACCACCCGGCGCGCCGGCGTCGCCGCGCGACGCTTGTACGCCGCGATCCGCTCCTCCATCTCCGGCCGGAAGTGCCGGATCAGCCCCTGGATCGGCCACGCCGCGGCATCCCCCAGGGCGCAGATCGTGTGCCCCTCCACCTGCCGCGTCACCCGCTCCAGCAGGTCGATTTCCTCGACCTCCGCCCGCCCCTCGACCATCCGGTCCAGCAGCCGCATCATCCAGCCCGTGCCCTCGCGGCACGGCGTGCACTGCCCGCAGCTCTCGTGCTTGTAGAACTTGGCCAGCCGCGCGATGGCCTTGATGACATCGGTGGAACGGTCCATCACGATCACGCCGGCGGTCCCAAGCCCCGACTTCTGGTCGCGCAGCGCGTCGAAGTCCATCAGCACGTCGTCGCACACGTGCTTGGGCATCAGCTGCACCGAGGACCCGCCCGGGATCACCGCCAGCAGGTTGTCCCACCCGCCCCGCACGCCGCCGGCGTGGCGCTCGATCAACTCCCGCAACGGGATGCCCATCTCCTCCTCGACGTTGCACGGCCGGTTCACGTGGCCGGAGATGCAGAACACCTTGGTGCCCTGGTTCTTCGGCCGCCCGAAGCCCGCGAACCAGTCCGCGCCGCGCCGCAGGATCGTCGGCACCACCGCGATGGTCTCGACGTTGTTCACCGTGGTCGGGCAGCCGTACAGCCCGACGGCCGCCGGGAACGGCGGCTTGAGCCGCGGCATTCCCTTCTTGCCTTCCAGGCTCTCGATTAGCGCGGTTTCCTCGCCGCAGATGTACGCCCCCGCACCACGATGGACGTACAGCTCGAAATCGTACCCAGACCCGGCCGCGTTCTTGCCCAGCAGCCCCGCCGCGTAGGCCTCCGCCACCGCCGCTTCCAGCACCTTCGCCTCGTTGGCGTACTCGCCGCGGATGTAGATGTATCCCGCGCTGGCGTTCATTCCCACCGCCGCGATCAGGCAGCCCTCGATCAGCTTGTGCGGGTCGTGGCGGATGATGTCGCGGTCCTTGCAGGTCCCCGGCTCGGACTCGTCGGCGTTGACCACGAGGTAGGACGGCCGCCCGTCGGCGGACGACTTGGGCATGAAGCTCCACTTCATCCCCGTCGGGAACCCCGCGCCCCCGCGCCCGCGTAGACCCGACTGCTTCACCTGCTCGGTGATCCAGTCCCGCCCCTGCGCGATGAACCCCGCCGTGCCGTCCCAGTCGCCGCGCGTCCGCGCCGCGTCCAGGCCCCAAGGCTCGGTGCCGTACAGGTTGGTGAAGATGCGGTCGCGGTCGGCCAGTGCCATCGGATCACTCCACCGTCGGCGGCGCGCCGCGGGGCGTCGCGGGGACGGTACGTTCGCGTTGCTGTTGCACGAGGACGCCCTCGGACGCCTCGCCCGGACGGCCGTCCCCCGGACCCGCCGCACCCGCCCGGCCCGCGCCGGGGTGCGGCACGTCCAGCAGGGTGATCGGCCCGCCCTCGGGGGCGCTCGTCTGCCGCCCCGTGCTCGATCCCGGCCGCGGCCTCTCGCCCCGGCGCAGCGCGTCGAGCAGCGCCACGGTGCGGTCGTAGTCGAGGTCCTCGTGGTAGTCGTCGTCCACCTGCAATATGGGCGCGTTCACGCAGGCGCCGAGGCATTCCACCTCCGTCAGCGTGAACATCCCGTCCTCCGACGTCGCGCCGTATCCGCGCAGGCGCCCGGCATCCCTGCACGCCCGCAACACCTCGTCCGATCCGCGCAGCATGCAGGGCGTCGTGCCGCAGATCTGCAAGTGATACCGCCCGATCGGCTTGGTGTTGAACATCAGGTAGAAGGTCGCGACCTCGTACACCCGGATCGGCGCCATCCCCAGCCGCGCCGCTACCACGTCCATCGCCACCCGCGGCACCCAGGCCGAGCCGGTCTCCCGCCGCATCTGCGCCTGCACCGCGTACAGCACCGGGATCACCCCCGACGGCTCGCGTCCCTCGGGGTAGCGCGCCAGGATCGCCGCGATCTCCCGCTCGCTCTCCTCGTCGAAGCGGAACGTCGCCGGCGCCGCGTGCTCGACGGCCGTGGACACCGCGTGCGTGGCGCCCTCGTGGGCGGTGTCGCTCATCGGTCGATCTCCCCGAACACGATGTCCAGCGACCCGATCACCGCCACCGCGTCGGCCAGCATGTGCCCGCGGCACAGCTTCTCCATGGCCTGGAGGTGCGGGAAGCCCGAGCCGCGTATCTTGCACCGGTACGGCTTGTTGGTGCCATCGGCCACCATGTACACGCCGAACTCGCCCTTGGGTGCCTCGACCACCGAGTAGGTTTCCCCCGCCGGCACGTGGTAGCCCTCGGTGTAGAGCTTGAAGTGGTGGATCAGCGCCTCCATCGAGCGCTTCATCTCCGCCCGCGGTGGCGGCGTGATCTTGCGGTCCTCCAGTTTCACTGGCCCGGGCCGCATGTCGCGCAGGCACTGCTCCACGATCCGCACGCTCTGCCGCATCTCCGCTACCCGCACGAGGTAGCGGTCGTAGCAGTCGCCGTGCCGCCCCACGGGGACGTCGAACTCCATGCGGTCGTACACGTCGTAGGGCTGCTGCCGCCGCAGGTCCCAGGCGCAGCCCGACGCCCGCAGGCAGGGCCCCGAGAAGCCCCACGCCATCGCGTCCTCGGCCGACATCACGCCAACGTCCACGGTGCGCTGCTTGAAGATGCGGTTCTCCGTCAGCAGCCCTTCCAGGTCATCGAGGAACTTCGGCAACCCCCGCATCCACGCGCCGATCCGGTCCTCCAGCCCCGCCGGCAGATCGCGCCCGACGCCGCCGGGCCGGAAGTAGTTGACGTGGTAGTGGCTGCCGCCCACTGCCTCGTAGAACTCCAGCCCCTTCTCGCGTTCCTCGAAGCCCCACAGCGACGGCGTGATCGCGCCCAGGTCCAGCGCGTAGGTCGTCACGCTGAGCAGGTGATTGAGGATGCGCGTCACCTCCGAGAACATCACCCGGATGTACTGCGCCCGTTCCGGCACCTCGATGCCCAGCAGCTTCTCCGTCGCCAGGGCGAAGGGATGCTCCATGCACATCGGGCTGACGTAGTCGAGGCGGTCGAAGTACGGCAGCGCCTGGAGGTAGGTCTTGTTCTCGATCAGCTTCTCGGTGCCGCGGTGCAGCAGCCCGATGTGCGGATCGGCCCGCTCCACCAGCTCGCCCTTCATCTCCAGGATCAACCGCAGCACGCCGTGCGCCGCCGGGTGCTGCGGCCCGAAGTTCAGCGTGTGGCTGTCCAGCTCCACCGTGCGCCGCTCGCCGGCCTCGCGGTCCTCCGCGTCGCGCCCGAGGATTGGATCGCCCGCCGCGTCCACCCGCTCGGTCGTGCCCACGACCGGCACGAGCGGCCTGCCCGAACCGTCGGCGCCGGCGACCGGCCGCTCCGTCGTCGTGCTCATGCCTTGCTCTCCTCCTCGCCCTCGCTAGGCGCGATCCGGTTCAGGTGGATCTTCTCGTCGCCCGGCAGTGTGGTCATGCCCTCCCACGGGCTCAGGAAGTCGAAGTTGCGGAACTGCTGCGTCAGGCGCACCGGCTCGTACACCACCTCGCGCCGCTCGGGGTCGTAGCGCATCTCCACCTCGCCGCTCAGCGGGAAGTCCTTGCGCAGCGGGTGGCCCTGGAAGCCGTAGTCGGTGAGCAGCCGGCGCATGTCGGCCAGCCCCGAGAAGCTGATTCCGTACATGTCCCAGGCTTCGCGCTCGTACCACGACGCTGACGGCCAGATCTCGGCCACGCTCGCCACCGGCTGCACGCCATCGGTCGTGGCCACCACCCGCACCCGGTGGTTGTGCGTCAGGCTGAGCAGGTTCCACACCACCTCGAAGCGCTCGGCGCCCCGGTCCGGCCAGTCCACGCCCGCGATGTCCATGCACTGCTCGAACAGGAAACGCGGGTCGTCGCGCAGCATCAGCATCAGCGGCACCACTGCCTCGCGCCGCGCCGCCACGCGCAGTTCGCCCAGCCTCGTCACCCGCGCTTCCAGCACCGCCCCCGTCGGCGCGGCCGCCGCGATGGCGCGCCCCAGCGCGCGCAGCGCCGCCGGATCACGCCCCGCCGGCCCGGGATCGCTCGGCGACCCCGCCTCGCTCGGAGCCCCCTTGGCGACCAAGTCCGCGGACAGGTCCTCAGCCACGCAGGATGCTCCCCGTCCGACGGATCTTCTTCTGCAGCTGCAGGATGCCGTACACCAGCGCCTCCGCCGTCGGCGGGCAGCCCGGCACGTAGATGTCCACCGGCACAATGCGGTCGCAGCCGCGCACCACCGAGTAGGAGTAGTGGTAGTAGCCGCCGCCATTGGCGCACGATCCCATCGAGATCACCCAGCGCGGCTCGGCCATCTGGTCGTAGA
>CAXTEL010000044.1:0-24955 GCA_964243365.1 uncultured Roseomonas sp.
GGTCATACCATCCGCCCTCCCGCGTCCTCGGCGTCCGTTCCGCCGCGCCGGACCTGCAGGCGGACGCCGCGCCGGCGCCGCCCGGGGGCGCCGCCGCTCCGTCAGGCCCGCCCCGGGGCCAGCGCCCCGATGACGCCGCATTCCGCCACCCTGCCGTGGCGGCACTGCCCGATGAGGGAGTCCAGCTCCCGGCGCAGCGCGCCAAGGTCGGCGATCTTGCGGTCGACCTCGGCCAGGTGCTCGCGGGCGATGGCGTCGACGGCCTCGCAGGAACGCTCGCGCTGTTCCGCAAGGTCCAGCAGCGCGCGTATCCGCTCCAAGGGGAAGCCGAGGTCGCGGGCGCGCCGGACGAAGCTGAGGCGGCCCAGGTGCGCGTCCCCGTAGGTCCGGTAGTTGCCCGCCGTGCGGGCGGGCGCCGGGAGCAGGCCGACCCGCTCGTACCAGCGGATCGTTTCCACCTTGGTGCCGGTCGCCTTCGCCAGGGCGCCGATGCCGATGCCGCTTCCGTCGCGCATTCCCTTGACCCTGTAGCGGCTACAGACCCCATCTGGGGCGCCGTGGTGCTCGCCGCGAGAGGCGAGCGCGTGTCCCGAGAAGGGGAGGACGGCGGCGATGCCGGACGGCGAGGCGGCGGGGGCGGTGCTGCGCTACCGGGTGGAAGGCATGGACTGCCCCTCGTGCGCCGGAAAGGTCGAGACCGCCGTGGGGCGAGTCGAGGGCGCCCGGAACGTCCGGGTGAACTTCCAAACCCAGGTTCTGGCGTTCCGGCTGGACGAGGCCGCCACGCCCAGGGCGGCGGTCGAGGCGCGGGTTCGTGGGCTCGGCTACGGCGTGGTGGCAGTCGAGGGACCGCGCGTGGTCGCGGGCGCCGCGTCGGCAACGGGGAACGCACCGGCCGCCCCGGCGTGGCGGCGGTGGACGCACGACCCCAAAGCCCGGCTGGCCCTGGCCATCGGCGGGCTACTGGTGCTCGGGTTCCTCGCCGCCGAGGCGGCGCCGGGCGGGGATCGCTGGGCCTACCTGCCCGCCGCCCTGCTCGGCTTGCCGTACTTCGCGCGCAAGGCCGTCGCGGCGGCGCGGGCGGGCTCGCCCTTCAGCATTGAGATGCTGATGTCGATCGCCACGCTGGGCGCCATCCTCATCGGCGCCACCTCCGAGGCCGCCGTCGTGGCGTTCCTGTTCACGGTCGGCGAGTTGCTGGAAGGCCTCGCCGTGGGGCGGGCGCGGGCGGGCATCGAGGCGCTCAGCGCCCTGGTGCCGCGCACCGCGCTGCGCGTCGAGGACGGCACGGCGCGGGAGGTGGCCGCGGCCAGCCTGGAAGTCGGCGACCTCGTGCTGGTCCGCCCGGGCGAGCGCGTCGCGACCGACGGCGCGGTGGTGGAGGGGGAGTCCGAGGTCGACGAGAGCCCGGTGAGCGGCGAAAGCGTGCCGGTGCCCAAGGCCGAGGGGGCGGCGGTGCTCGCGGGTAGCGTCAACGGCTCGGGTGCGCTGCAGGTGCGGGTCGGCCGGCCCGCCTCGGACAACACCATCGCCCGCATCGTCGCGCTGGTGGAGGAAGCGCAGGAGGCCAAGGCGCCGACCGCGCGCTTCATCGAGCGGTTTTCGGCGGTCTACACGCCCGTCGCGGTGGGCGCCGCGGCGCTGGTGGCGGTGGCGCCGCCGCTGCTGCTCGGGGGCGAATGGTCCACCTGGGCGTATCGCGGCCTGGCGCTGCTGCTGGTGGCCTGCCCCTGCGCCCTGGTGCTGTCCACGCCGGCGGCCATCGCCTCAGGGCTGGCGGCGGGTGCCCGACGCGGCCTGCTGGTGAAGGGCGGCGGCGCGCTGGAGCTGATCGGCCGCGTGCGCACCGTGGCCTTCGACAAGACCGGCACGCTGACGCGAGGCCGCCCGCTCGTGACCGACCTGCTCACCCTGTCGGGCTCCGAGCGCGCCATGCTCGCGCTCGCGGCGTCGGTGGAGAACGGGTCCAGCCATCCCCTCGGCCGCGCCATCGCCGAGCGGGCGGCGGCGGAAGGCATGCCGCTGCGCCCCGTCCGCGACGCGCGGGCCATCCCCGGCAGGGCGGTCGAGGGGACGGTCGGCGGCAAGCGGGTGAGCGTCGGCTCGCCCGCCCACGCGGCGGAACGGGCGCCGCTGCCGCCCGAAGCGGCGCGGGCCGTGGCGGACTGGCGGGCGGCGGGCAAGACCGTGGTCGCCGTGGTCGTCGACGGCGTGCCGGCGGGGCTCATCGCCGTGCGCGACGAGCCGCGCGCGGACGCTGCCGCCGCGATCCGCGCGCTGCGCGGCATGGGCGTGCGGTCGGTCATGCTGACCGGCGACGATCCCCGCACCGGCGAGGCCGTCGCCGCCGTGCTGGGGATCGAGGTCAGGGCGGGCCTGCTGCCCGCGGACAAGCTGCGGGAGATCGCGGTTCTCGGGGCGCTGGGGCCGGTCGCGATGGTGGGCGACGGCATCAACGACGCGCCCGCGCTGGCGGCGGCCTCGGTGGGCATCGCCATGGGCGGGGGCACCGACGTGGCGCTCGAGACCGCCGACGCCGCGCTGCTGGGCGAGCGCGTGCTCGACGTCGCCGCCCTGGTCGCATTGTCGCGCGCGACGCTGGGCAACATCCGCCAGAACGTTACGGTCGCGCTCGGCCTGAAAGCGGTGTTCCTGGTGACCACGGTGGCCGGCGTCACCGGCCTATGGCCCGCGGTGCTGGCCGACACCGGGGCGACAGTGCTGGTCACGCTCAACGCCCTGCGCCTGCTCCGCCACCGCTTCGGGGAAACGCCGACGGCCGGTTGAGGGTGGGTTCCGGGGGCGGGCCGCGCGTCCCGCGCGGGGGCCAGCCTCAGCCGGGGCGCGGGCCCCGCCCGGCGCTCAGTGCCTCGCCCAAGCCCGGTCGCCCCCGGGACCCCCAAACAGGACGACCTCGTAGGGCGTGCCCGGCACGTCCATGCCGGGACCGGAGGCCGGCATCCCCGGCGCCGACAACCCCCTGGCCCTCGGTCGCTCGGCGAGCAGCCGGCGCACGTCCGCCGCGTGAACGTGGCCCTCGACGACGTAGCCGTCCACGACGGCCGTGTGGCAGGACCGGAGCGGGTCCGGCACGCCGCGCGCGCGCTTGACCGCCGTCATGTCGGCGGCGTCGCGCACGGTGGCTCCGAAGCCCGCGTTCCGCATGTGCCGGACCCAGCCCTCGCAGCAGCCGCAGTTCGCGTCCTTCCAAACCTCGAGCCGGCCGGCCGCGGCGGCGCGCGCCGCCCCGGTCCGCGCGCCGGACGCCGCCGCCACCGCTCCTAGGACCAAGCAGAGCAGGTTGCGCCTGCCGCCACCCGCCGTCACCGACACGCCGCTCACGCCCCCTCCCCCCGGATCGTCCGAACCTTCCCGGCCGCCGCGCGCCGGCGCGCGACCGGCATCGGTCCCGGCGCCGCGCGCCGGTGGTCCCCCTGGCCGCCGCCGTGCTCCAGATCGCTCAGGATGGGGCATTCCGGCCGGCCGTCGCCGTGGCAGGCGGCGGCGAGCCCCTCGAGCGCCTCGCACATCCCGGTCATCTCGGCGATCTTCGCCCGCAATTCGGCGGCGTGCTCGGTCGCGATCCGCTTCACGTCCGCGCTCGCCCGGCCACCGTCCTGCCACAGGCCGATGAGCAGCCGGATGCGATCGAGCGAGAGCCCGAAATCCCGCGCGCGCCGGACGAAGCGCAGGGTGTTCACCTCCGCCTCGCCGTAGGTGCGGTAGCCCGCCCCCGTCCGGCCCGCCTTCGGGAGGAGGCCGACCTCCTCGTAGTACCGGAGCATCTTCGCCGAAACGCCGGATACCCGGGCGGCCTGCCCGATGTTCATGCGCGCTCTCCGTTCGGGGGCTCGACCACAAGGAGGTCCGGCCGTCGGCGGGAAGTGAGGCTTCCCATCGCGGGAAGGTCAAGCCCGGTGCGGGGTCGCCGGAAGCGCCGCGTCGCGTCCCCGGGACGGGCAGACGCGGTCCGGCGCCCGTTTCGCGCCGCGGCGTCGGCCGGGCGACCCCGCGCGACGCCCGGCGGAACCCGTCGCCCGGCCCCGTCCGCGACGCGCCGGGCGTGCCGCCGCGACGGCGCGAAGCCTCCATCGTCCGCGTCAGCCCAGCAGCGGCGCGCAAACCCGACGCGGCCCGGACGGCGTGGCGACCTCGGCCACCGCCGTGGGCACGCCGTAGGTGTCGCGCAGCACCTCGGTGATCAGCAGCGCTTCCGGGGCAGCGGTGCAGGATCGCCGTCTCGTCGGCCACCAGGAAGGCGTGGTCGGGGTGATGGGTGGTCATCAGCACCGCCATCCCGTCGCGCGCCGCCAGGGCGCGGACCTGCCGCAGCACCAGCGCCTGGTTGCCGAAGTCCAGGCTGGCGTGGGCTCGTCGAGCACGAGGGCGGCGGCTTCCTGCGCCAGGGCGCGGGCCAGCAGCACCAGCTGCCGTTCGCCGCCCGACAGCTCGGTGACCGGCCGGAGCGCGAAGTGGGCGATACCCAGGCGAGCCAGGGCTGCGTCGGCCGCGTTGCGGTCGCGCCGGCCGGGCGCGGCCAGGAAGGGCAGCCGCGCCGCCCGGCCCATCGCCACGGCCTCGCGCGCCGGGTAGCCGAAACCGCCCGGGGCGGCCTGCGGCACGTAGGCCAGGCGCCACGCCACGGTTCGGCGCGGCACGCCGCAGATCGCCGCGCCGTCCAGCAGCACCGCGCCGGCCAGCGGCGGCGCCAGCCCGAGCAGGGTGCGCAGCAGGGTGGTCTTGCCGCCACCGTTGGGTCCCAGCAGGCACAGCACGCGCCCGGGACGCAGCGTTAGCGACAGCGCGGACGCGACGATCCGCCGCTCGTGCCCCACCGCCAGGTCGCGCGCTTCCAGGAGGGGCGCGTCCGGCGGCGCCGTCACGTCCGCTCGCCGCGCCGGGCGCCGGCCAGCAGCCACAGGAACAGCGGCGTGCCGAGCAGCGCGGTGAGGATGCCCAGCGGCACCTCCAGCCGGCCGGCGCCGCGCGCGAGCGTGTCCACGGCCAGCAGGAAGGCGGCGCCGAGCAGCATCGACAGCGGGACCAGCTGGCGCAGGTCCGGCCCGCCCAGCAGCCGGGCGGCGTGCGGCACCACCAGCCCGACCCAGCCCACCCCGCCGGCCAGCGTGTTGACGGCGGCGGTGGCCAGGGTCGCCGCGGCCACGGCGGCCACGCGCAGCGGCCCGGTGGTGACGCCCAGCGAGCGCGCCTCGTCCTCGCCCAGGGCGAGCAGGTTCAGCCGCCAGCGCAGCAGCAGGGCCAGCCCGGCGAGGGCCGGGCCGGCGGCCGCCGCGACGTCGGCGCGGTTGACCGCTGACAGCGAGCCGAGCAGCCAGAAGGTGATGGCGGGGAGCTGGTTGTAGGGATCGGCCAGCACCTTGAGCAGCGAGATCGCGGCGCCGAGCAGCGTGCCCAGGGCGATCCCCGCCAGCACCAGCACCAGGGTCGGGTCGCCCTGCCCGCGCACCGCCGCGCCGAGCGCCGCCACCGCCGCCACCGCGCCGACGCCGCCGGCGAAGGCGAGCCCCTGGATGGCCACCACCGGCAGGCCGAACACGATGCCCGCCACCGCGCCGAGCGAGGCGCCGGCGGAGACGCCCAGCAGGTCGGGGCTGGCCAGCGCGTTTCGGAACATGCCCTGGAAGGCGGCGCCGGCGGTGGCCAGCGACGCGCCCACCAGGGTGGCGGCGAGCACGCGCGGCAGGCGAATGTTCCAGAACACCGCCGCCGCCGGCTCGTCGGCGCGGCCCAGCAGGATGGCGGGCAGTTCGGCGGGCGCGATGGGGAAGCGGCCGACCACCAGGGCGGCGAGCACGGCGAGGAGGAGCAGCAGCGTCGCTAGGGTCCACGCCGCCCAGGCCGGGGCGGCGCGGGCGGGCGCGGCCTCCGTCACGTCCGGGCAGGCAGCGCCGGGCGCAGCAGCACCGCGATTTGCGCCGGCTCGGGCCGGCGGCCGTAGAACAACTCGTGGAAGTCGGCTACCGCCCCGGCCAACCCGTCGGCCGGCCGGGAGCCGAACAGCACCGGCAGCCACAGCAGTCCGAGCAGCCGGTCCACCGACGGCGGGAAGTCCACCCACCCGAAGGGTGGTGCCGGCACCAGGGCCAGCCGCCCTTCCCGCACCGCGCGTGGGGCGCGCCAGGCCGGGTCCGCGCGGGCGTGGCCGGGGGAAGCCGGGATGCTGCGCCAGCACCCAGTCCGGGTCCCAGGCCAGCGCCTGCTCGGGCGAGACCGGCGTCAGCCCGCCGGAGCCCAGCGCCGCCGCGGCGACGTTCTCGGCGCCGCTGAACTCGATGATCTCGGTGTTGATGGAGCCGGCCAGCCCGGTCTGCTCGCCGCGCGGGCCGCGCAGGTAGAGCACGCGCGGCCGGCCGCGCCCCGCCAGGATGGCAGCGGCCGCGCGGGCGTCGTCGAGGATGCGGCCGGCGGCGTTGGCGCGAAGGGCGGCCTCCTCGCGGTCGAGGATCGCGCCCAGCAGGCGGTAGGTTTCCGGGATGCGCGCCAGGACGCCGTCGAGCAGCAGGGTGGGGATTCCGGTCTGCTCCCGCACGCGGTCAGCGAGCGAAGCGTAGGTGGGTCCCGTGGCACCGTAGTCGAGCACCAGGCCCGGCCGCAGCGCCACCACGGCTTCCAGGTTAGCGGTGTTGTCGCGACCCGTGAGCTGGCCGATCTCGGGCGGGGCGGCGGCCCCGGGTGTGAGGAAGGCCGCTTCCGCCGGGCCGGGCGGGCGCGCGGGCCAGCCGGCCAGCAGGTCGGGTGCCAGGGTGAGGAGCAGGATCGCCGCCGGCGGCCCGGCCGGGAAAACCAGCTCGATCCGCGCGGGCAGCACCGCCGCGCGGCCGGCGGCGTCGCGCATCGTCCGGCCCGGGGCCCCCTGCCCCGGGGCCGATCCCGCCGTGGCCGACGCCAGGGCGGTGCCAGCAACACCCGCCGGGTGGCGCGGGTCACTGGCTCGGCCCGCCCCGGCCGTCGCGTCGGACCGGACGCGGTTTCAGGCGTAGCCCTTGGCGTCCTGGCGGTCGCGGTTCACGTCGCTGTCGTCCACAACGGCGGGGCCGCGGCCCACGGGCTGCGGCGGGGGCGCGTCGTTGGCCTTGTCCGGGCCGGCGTCGACCTCGTTCGCGGGTGGGCTCGCGGGTGCCGGATCCGCCGCTTCTACACTCGCCTCGCCCTCGGCCGGGTTGAAGTCGAAGGAGCCGCCCTGGCTCTGCCACAACTGCACGGTGAGCACCTTGGCGCCGCCCCGGCTCTCGTGCGGGCCGTGCACCTGCCCGGGCGTGTGGGTGAGGAAGCCGCCGACGGGCATCTTGCGGCCCGCCTCGACCAGGTCGCCTTCCAGGACGTAGTGCATCTCGGCGCCGGCGCGGTGGAAATGCGCCGGGATCATGCCGCCCGCGGGCAGGTGGACGATGGTGGTCACCACGCCCCGCTCCTGGTCCTCGTTGAGGATCTGGATCCGGAACTCGCCCCGGGCGCCGGGGATCTCGAAAGGCGTGGCCTCGATGCCGTCGGCCATCAGCTTCAGCGTTCCTGCGTCCACGGTGCGGCTCTCCCGGCGTTGCGACCGGTCAACGCCGCCCTGCGCGGGTCGGTTGCCCGCGCCCGGCCGCGTCCGCCTCGCCGCGCCCGCCCCGATCCGCCCCAACCCACCCGGCCCCGACATGCCCGACCACGGGCCGGTCGGCGGCGCCCGGCCCGCGGCTCCCCTACTCCGCGGCGGCGCGCAGGTGCTCCTGGAGCCGCGGCATCAGCTCCACGAGGTTGCAGGGCTTGTGCCGGGCGTCGAGCTGGAGGCGCAGGATGTCGTCCCAAGCGTCGCGCACCGCGCCGGTGGAGCCGGGCAGCGCGAACAAGTAGGTGCCCCCCGCGACGCCGCCTAACGCCCGGGACTGGATCGTCGAGGTGCCGATCTTGCCGTAGCTGAGCATGCGGAACAGCTCGCCGAAGCCGCCGATCTCCTTCTCCAGCACGCGGGCGAAGGCTTCGGGGGTGACGTCGCGGCCGGTGATGCCGGTGCCGCCGGTAGTGATGCCGCAATCCACCTGGGGGTCGGCCACCCAGCGGCGCAGCACGGCCTCGATGGCGTCGGGCTCGTCGCGCACGACCTCGCGCCCCGCGACGCGGTGGCCGCTGGCCGCGATGCGCTCGGCCAGCAGCGCGCCCGAGCGGTCGGTGGACAGGTCGCGGGTGTCGCTGACCGTCAGCACGGCGATGTTGACGGGCAGGAAGGGCAAGGATTCGTCGATCGGCATGGGGGCGGTTGCTCCTGGACGGTGACGGGCGGCATATGGGGTGCGCCCGAGTCCGCGTCTCCGGCGGTTCAGGTGCTCCGCGCCCGGCGCGAGGTCCGTCGGAACGCGGGGAAGCAGCGCCGTCGCCTCAGCGCGCGGCGGTGCGGGTCCGGGCGCGGCTGAGCATCGCTTCCACCTCGCCGGCGTCGGCGAAGCGCGGAAAGGCGCCGGCAGCCAGAGCGTCCAGGCTCGGGGCGGGCAGGCCCAGCCGGCTCGCGTAGATCCAGGAATAAGCGAGCACGCGCTGCACGAAGGCGCGCGTCTCGTCGAAGGGGATCGCCTCGATGAACAGGAAGGGGTCGTCGCGGTGCTGGTTGGCCGGCTGCCAGCGGCCCAGGTTGCCCGGCCCGGCATTGTAGGCGGCGAGCGTGCGGATCAGGTCCGACTGCACTGCCTCCAGCCGCGCGAGGTGGTGCAGGTAGCGCTGGCCCAGCTCCAGCGAGTAGCCGGGATCGTGCAGCCGGCGCTGCCCGGCGGGCGTGCCCAGCGCCGGGTCGCCGACCACGTAGGACGCGGTGGCGGGCATCAGCTGCATCAGGCCGCGCGCGCCCACCGGCGAGACCGCCTCGGGGTCGAAGTTGGATTCCTGGCGGGCCAGCGCGTAGAGCAGCGACGGGTCCACCCGGTAGCCGCCCGCCGGCAGCAGGCGCGGCACGGGAAAGCGGGCGAAGTCGCGCGGCCGGCCGTCGGCGCCCTGTGCCAGCCCAGCCAGGCGGGCGCCGAGTCCGGTCATGCCGGCCTGGGTGGCCACCGCCAGCACGGCGCGCGACAGGGCGGGGTTGCTCTGCACCGCGGGCCACAGCCGGCGCAGCTCCGCTTCGGCGCGCTCGCCCTGCCCGACCTGGAGCAGCGCCAGCGCGCGCCAGCCGCCAGCGGTCTCGGCCAGGGCAGCGGCCTCTGCCTCGCCGGCGACGTCGCGCTCCCACGCGAAGCTGGGCGGCAGCCCGAGGGCGCGGCGGGCCACCAGCCCGTAGAAGGTGCGCGGCTCCTGCGCCGCCTGCAGCATCCAGGGGACGTAGAGCTGTGGCCGGCGGGCGCGCACGGCGGCGCGGGCGGTCCAGAAGGCGGCGGCCGAGCGCAGCACGGCGGGGGCGTCGTCGGCGCGGGCGGCGTTCTCGAAGAAGGGCTGGGCGGCCTCGAACTCGCCGCGCCCCCAGGCGGCGAGACCGGCGGCGAAGTTGGGCTGGGCGCCGCCCCCCGCGCGGGCGGCGTCCGCCGCGACCCGGAAGGCTTCCTCGTCGCGGCCGGCCTGGAACAGCGCCAGCGCCACCTCGGAGCGCAGCAGCGCGGCGTAGGCCGGCGTCATGCCGCGCGTGCCCGCGATCAGGCGCAGGGCGGAGCCGCTCTCGCCGCCGTTCAGGCGCTCGCGGATGGTGCGGTCGAGCGCGGGGTTGCGGACCACCTCGCGGGCGGGAGGCACGCGCTCCTCGGGCGGCACGTCCGCCGCGGCCGGCAGCCCGGCCTCGCCGGGCGCGGGCGGCAAGCTGGCGCCGCGCGGCGAGCGCTCGGCCAGCAGCGCGTGCAACCGCGGCGCGTCGGGGTGGTCGGCGTGGGCGGCGAGCCAGTCGCTCAGCTCGGCGGGGGTCGGCGCCGGGCCGCCGGAATGGTTCGGGCGCAGCCAACGGTCGGCCAGCACCTGGCCCAGCAGGCGGCGATCCTCCAGCCGCTCCGACTCGCGCGCCGCTTCCGCCGCGTTGCCAGCCGCCTGGGCGGCAAAGATGCGGCGCAGCCGGGTGGCATCCGAGGGTGCGAGCGGCTGCGGCAGCTCGGCGGCGGCGAAGCGCGACGCGGGCACGAGCGCCAGCTCCACCCCGGCGGGCAGGCGGCCCGTGGCGCGCGGCGCGGCGGCGCGCTGGATCACGATGCGGGGCGGCGCGGCGCGGCGGGCCGTGCGGGGTGCCGGCAGCTCGGCGAGTTCCTGCGACGCCGCGGGGCGGGGCGAGGTGCCGCCCAGCAGCGAGGCGAGCAGCGCGAAGCCGAGCCGGGCGAGGCGGCGGGGTCGCGGGGCACGGGCCCGGAACGGTGTTCGCGAAGCCCCGGGCTCCCGGCTCAGGACGCGTAGGGCTACCATGGGGGATCGGTTAACGGGCGGGGGACCGGGGACGCAACCCCCAATCCGTGGGATGAGTTAATATTTTCTGGACGCCGCCGAAGGGAATCAGGCCGTCCGGCGTGCCCGAAAGTTCAACATCGCGTCATTCGATGCGCTTCGCCCCCACTGCCACAGCTCCGCGCCGCGTCAGCGCCGCCGCCAGAAGGCGGCGCCGGCGATCGGCGACGGCGAAGCGCGCGGCGTTGATGATTGCAGCCGGGCCGGGACCGCTCCGGCGCGCGCTCCGCCCGGCGTGGGGCTCAGATGGCCAGTTCCACCAGGAACGGACCCGGCCCGGCGAAGGACTGCGCCAGCAGGTCGGCGCAGCGCTCCAGGCTTTCCGCCCGCGCGGCCTCGACGCCCATACCGCCGGCGAGGCACACCCAGTCCAGGTCGGGCTCGCCAAGGCTGAGCATATCCATCGCGGTGCGGCCGGGGTTGGCGCCGACATTGCGGTACTCGTCGAGCAGGATGGCGTAGCGGCGGTTGGACAGGATCACCGTGGTGACCGGCAGCTTCTCGCGCGCCTGGGTCCAGAGGGCCTGGAGCGTGTACATGGCCGAGCCGTCGGCCTGGAGGTTGATCACGCGGCGGCCGGGCGCGCCGACGGCGGCGCCAGTGGCCAGCGGCATGCCGCAACCGATTGCGCCGCCGGTGAGCTGCAGCCAGCTGTGCGGCGGCGCGGCGTGGGTCTGCTCGAAGAAGCCGCGGCCGTAGCTGATCGCCTCGTCCACCACCACGGCGTCGTCGGGCATCAGGGCGGCCAGGGTGCGGGCCAGGCCCTCGGGGGTCGGCGCGCCGCGGCCGGGTCCGGGGCGCGGGCCGGGGTCGGGGATGGCGGCGGGCGGGGCGCCGAGTTCGTCGGCCAGGGCGGCGAGCGCGGCCCCGGAGTCCTGCTCGGGGCGCGACAGGACGTGCACCGTCGCCGTTTCGGGGTAGTGCCGGCCGGGCTTGCCGGGGTAGGCGAAGAAGCCGACCGGGGTCTTGGCGCCGACCAGGACGAGGTGCTCCACGGTTCGCAGCGCCGCGATCGCCAGGTCGGCCGGGTAAGGGACGCGCTCCAGGGGCAGGCGGCCGCGGCCGCGGTCGAGGCGGGCGTTGGACTGCTCGGTCAGCAGGCGGCAGCCGGTGGCGGTGCTGATCCGCTGCGCCGCCCGCTGGCCCGCCTCCCCCAGGGCCGTGGCCCCGAGTAGGAGCAGGACGTTGCGCCCTTCGCGCAGCACGCGCGCCGCGCTCGCGGCCGCGCCCGGATCGGCGGCGGGCGGCGGCGGCACGGGCAGCGGCGGCGCCACCGCGCCGCCGTCGGTCCAGGCGGTGTCGGCGGGCAGGATCAGGGTGGCGATGCCGCCCGGCGCGGTGCGCGCCGCCTGCACCGCCACCGCGGCGTCGGCGCCCACCCGCGCGGCGGTCGCGGCCGTGCGGACCCAGGCGGAAACCGGCCGCGCCCAGCCCTCGGTGTCGGCGGTCAGCGGCGCGTCGAGCGGGCGGTGGTGGGTGGCTTGGTCGCCCACGACGTTGACGATGCCCGAGCGGGCGCGGCGGGCGTTGTGCAGGTTGGCCAAGCCGTTGGCGAGGCCCGGGCCGCAGTGCAGCAGCGTCGCCGCCGGCCGGCCGGTCATGCGCCAGTAGCCGTCGGCCATACCGGTGACGACGTTCTCCTGGAGTCCGAGGACGCAGCGCATGCCGGGGATGCGGTCCAGCGCGGCGACGAAGTGCATCTCGCTGGTGCCGGGGTTGGCGAAGCAAGTGTCCACACCGCTGCCCAGCAGCGTGTGGACCAGGCTTTCGGCTCCATTCAAGGCGTGTGCTCCCGGGTGCTGCCGATGTGCGAGGCAGCCTGCCACGGCGCGGGGCGCGGGGGAACGGCGGGGAGGCACGGTTGGACGGGCTGGGTGATGGAGGAAGGGGATCCCGCGGCAAGTCGCGCGGGGCGCTCCGGACGAGTCAGCGCGCCCCGGCGTGCGGGTGTTGTTGGCAGAGCGTGGCTGGCCTTTCCTGGAATGCCCTCGGCGACGTCCGGACGGATTCTTCCTGTTCCGCGCGCATCGTGAAGGTCGCCCTCGGGTCGGACCGAAGGGCCATCGGGCTCACGCGCCCCCGGGGGCGTCGGGCCGGGACCCGGGCGCGGGTGACGCCGGAAGCAGCGCCGGCCGGGTCACCGCGTTGCCAGGGCTCCTGGCACGGCACCTGCAACGGCCGGAGCCGATCCGACCGGCGCACGGGCGCGGGCGAGCACCGGGAGCCAGCTATGGCGAGACTGCCGCGACATTCCTTCGACCCGCGCGGGTGCTCTGACGCCGGCTGCGGCTGCGGCTGGCACGGCGGGGGGCTGGCCTGCGACGGGGCGGCGTCGGGCGAGGCGGTGGCGGCGCGGGCGGTGGAGGACGCGGTGGTGCGCGCCGTGCTGGGGCCGGCGCGGCGCGGCCTGCTGCGCGCGGTGGGCGCGGGCACGGCCATGGCGGCGCTGTCGCAGTTCTTCCCACTCGCCGCGGCGCGGGAAGCCTTCGCGCAGACGCCCGGCGCGCCGGAGAAGCGCGACGTCAAAATCGGCTTCATCCCGATCACCTGCGCCACGCCGATCATCATGGCCGCGCCGCTGGGCTTCTACGCCCGCCAGGGATTGGACGCCGAGGTGGTGAAGACCGCCGGCTGGGCCATCGTCCGCGATAAGGCGCTGAACAAAGAATACGACGCGGCGCACATGCTGGCGCCGATGCCGCTGGCGATCTCGATGGGGATCGGCTCCAGCCCGGTGCCGTGGATGGTGCCGGCGATCGAGAACATCAACGGCCAAGCGATCACGCTGTCGGTCAAGCACAAGGACCGCCGCGACCCGCGGGAATGGAAGGGGATGAAGCTCGCCATCCCGTTCGACTATTCCATGCACAACTACCTGCTGCGCTACTACCTCGCCGAGCACGGGCTGGACCCGGACCGCGACGTGCAGCTGCGCGCCGTGCCGCCGGCCGAGATGGTCGCCAACCTGCGCGCCGACAACATCGACGGCTTCCTCGGGCCCGACCCGGTGAACCAGCGCGCGGTGTACGACAACGTGGGCTTCATCCACGTCCTGTCGCGCGACATCTGGGACGGCCACCCGTGCTGCGCCTTCACCGTGTCGCGCGAGTTCGCAGCCCAAGCGCCCAATACCTACCACGCCATGCTGCGGGCGATCATCGAGGCCACCGCCTACGCGTCCCGCGCCGAGAACCGCAAGGAAATCGCGGGCGCCATCGCGCCGGCCAACTACCTGAACCAGCCGCCGGTGGTGGTGGAGCAGGTGCTGACCGGCACCTTCGCCGACGGGCTGGGGAAGGTTCAGCGCGTGCCCGGGCGGGTGGACTTCGCGCCGATGCCCTGGGACAGTTTCGCGACCTGGATCCTGACGCAGATGAAACGCTGGGGGCAGGTGCGCGGCGACGTCGACTACGCTGGCATCGCGCGGCAGGTCTACCTCGCCACCGACGCCGAGCGGGCGATGCGCGAAGCGGGCATGGAGGTGCCGACGGCGAGCGGGCGGACCATCGTGGTGATGGGCAAACCGTTCGACCACACTAGGCCGGAGGAGTACGTGAACTCCTTCGCGATCCGGAGGAGCTGATGCGGCGCATCGGGCTCGGCGCGCGGGCGGGGCTGCTGTCGCTGTCCCTATTGACGCTGTTTCTGGGCGGCTGGCAGCTCGCGGTGGGCGGCGCGGGCGCGACGGCGGCGATGGACCCCGAGTACGCCGCGCTGATGGGGGCGGGCGCGACGCAGGGGACCTCGGCGATGCCGGGGCCCGCCGACATCGGGCGGCGGCTGGTGGAGCTGGTCCGCGACCCGTTCTACGACCGCGGGCCGAACGACAAGGGCATCGGCATCCAGCTCGGCTGGTCGCTGCTGCGGGTGCTGCTGGGCTTCGCCCTGGCGGTGATCGTGGCAGTGCCGCTGGGCTTCGCGATCGGCACTTCGCCGCTGCTGCACCGGGCGCTGGACCCGTTCATCCAGGTGCTTAAGCCAATCTCGCCGCTCGCCTGGATGCCGCTGGCGCTCTACACCATCCGCGACAGCGGGCGGTCGGCGATTTTCGTGATCTTCATCTGCTCGATCTGGCCGCTGCTGCTCAACACCGCCTTCGGGGTAGCCAGCGTGCGGCGGGAATGGCTGAACGTGGCGCGCACGCTGGAGGTGAGCGCATGGCGCATGGCGTTCCGGGTGATCCTGCCGGCGGCGGCGCCGACCATCATGACCGGGCTGCGCATCTCCATCGGCATCGCGTGGCTGGTGATCGTGGCTGCCGAGATGCTCGTGGGCGGCACCGGGATCGGCTACTTCGTGTGGAACCAGTGGAACAACCTGTCGATCACCGACGTGATCATCGCCATCCTGCTGATCGGGCTGGTGGGAATGGCGCTGGACCAGGCGCTGGGCTGGGTCGGGCGCCGGGTGGGCTACGCGGAATGACCGCGCCCGCGCCGCACATCTCGGTGCAGGGACTGCGCAAGCGGTTTCCCGGCACGGTGGCGCCGACCTTCGACGAGGTCTGGTTCGACGTGATGCCGGGCGAGTTCGTCTGCCTGATCGGCCATTCGGGGTGCGGCAAGACCACGCTGCTAAACATCCTGGCGGGGCTGGACCGGGCCAGCGCGGGCGAGGTGATCGTGGCTGGGCGCGAGATCGGCGGGCCGAGCCTGGACCGCGCCGTTATCTTCCAGGGCAACGCGCTGCTGCCCTGGATGACGGTGCTGGGCAACATCGCTTTCGCGGTGCGGTCGCGCTGGCCGGGGTGGAAGCGGGCGCAGGTGGAGGCGCACTGCCGGCGCTACGTGGATCTCGTCCACCTCACGGGCGCGGAGGACAAGCGGCCGGCGCAGCTGTCGGGGGGCATGAAGCAGCGGGTGGGCATCGCCCGGGCGCTGGCCATCCAGCCGCAGATCCTGCTGATGGACGAGCCGTTCTCGGCGCTGGACGCGCTGACCCGCGGGTCGCTGCAGGACGAGGTGGTGGCGATCTCGAACCAAACGCGGCAGACCACCTTCATGATCACCCACGACATCGACGAGGCGATGCTGCTCGCCGACCGGATCGTGCTGATGTCGTCCGGGCCCGACGCCCGCGTGGCCGAGATCGTGGAGAATGGCCTGCCGCGCGGCCGCACGCGCCAGGAGCTGCACCGCCTGCCCGGCTACTACGCGCTGCGCAACCACCTGCTGGACTTCCTGGTGGAGCGTCCCGCCGGGCGGCCGGCCGACCCGCGCCGGCCGCCGACCCTGCGGGTCGGCAGCGGGCCCGCCCCGGCCGTCCCGGTGCGGGCCAGCGCCTGATGCGCGCGGCGCGGTGCGGGCCAGCGCCTGATGCGCGCGGCGCGGTGCGGGCGGTCCGGAACGGGCGTTGGTTTCCGCCGGTCGGGCTCGGGGCCAGGGGCGCTGCCCCTGGCCCCGAGCCCGACCGGCGGAAACCAGGGCCGACCACGGGGCGCCCACGGTTCGGCGCCGGGCGCAACGAACACAGAGAACGAGGGAGAGCGACATGAGCGCGCGCGTTGAACTGACCGAGAAGATCGTCCGCACCAAGATCGAGCGGGACCTGACCTGGGCGGGGCTGGCCGAGCTGGCCGGCGATCTGTCCAAGGAGTACGTCACCGCCGCGCTGATGGGGCAGATGCCGCTGCCCAGGGAGGCGGCCGAGGCGATCGGCGGCGAGCTCGGGCTGGACGGCTACGAGATCAAGCTGCTGCAGCAGCCGCCCTACCGCGGGTCGCTGCCGACGGCGGTGCCGACGGACCCGCTGATCTACCGCTTCTACGAACTGGTCTCGGTGTACGGCACCACCTTCAAGGCGCTGATCCACGAGGAGTTCGGCGACGGCATCATGAGCGCCATCGATTTCCGGATGGACCTGCAGCGCGAGGCGAACAACGCCGGCGACCGGGTGGCCATCACGATGAGCGGCAAGTTCCTGCCCTACAAGCAGTACTGAGGGGTCAGGGGCGCCCCGCCGGCGTTCCCGCCCTCAGAAGGGCAGGAAGGGCTGCGCTAGGCGGCCCAGCCAGCCCCGGAAGCGGATCGGGGCGTCGCTGGAGATGATGCACACGCAGTCCGTCACCCCCAGCGCTACGGGGGCGTGTTCGGTCTCGTCGGACGCCTCGGACACGTCGCCCGCTGCGAAGTCGCGGCCGTCCTCGGCGAAGGCGCCGGACAGCACGCAGGTCAGCTCCAGCCCGCGGTGGGCGTGTTGCGGCAGGGACACGCCGGACCGGACGCGCAGGAGGTGCAGCGTCCCGTGCCGGTTGCGCAGCAGGCGCGCGTGGCGGATGCCGGGGCCGAGGCAGCGAACCCGCCCGGGGCTGACCTCGCGCAGGGTATCGGGCAGGGTGACGCCGGCGACCGTGGGCGCGGCCGGCGCTCGGGCCGGGGACCCGCCGGGAGAACCGGGCGGGAGGTCGGGGCGCGGGGCCGCGTCGAGCCGGGACAGAATGCCCGCGAGGTCGACGGGCTCCGCCGCTGCCGGGAGCCCGAGCAGCAGCTCGCCCGCCGCCGCCCCGATCGCCGCCACGTCGCCCCGGCAGCGGGCGCAGCCGGCGAGGTGGGTCGCGATGAGGAGGCGGTGCGCCTCGCCGAGGTGGCCCGCGACGTGGGCCAGCAGGGTGGCCTCGTCGGGGTGATGACGTGGCAGCACCGGAGCGCCGCTCAACCAGGCTCCCCCAGCGCCGCGCGCAGCCGCCGCAGGGTGCGCCGCAGGTTGGACTTCACCGTGCCGAGGGGGATGCCCTTCTCGCGCTCGATCTGGCTGTGCGTCTTGTCCTCGAAGAAGGCCATCCGGAGCATCGTCATATCCTTCTCGGGCAAGCTGCGGAGGAGGTTCCGGAGCCGGGCCGCCCGTTCGGCCTGGGTCGCGACCTCCTCCGGTCCCGGCGCCTCGTCCCGCAGCGACAGGAGCTCCCCGTCATCGGCCGTGGTGTACCGC
The DNA here is from genome assembly GCA_964243365.1 of uncultured Roseomonas sp. Lineage (GTDB taxonomy): Bacteria > Pseudomonadota > Alphaproteobacteria > Acetobacterales > Acetobacteraceae > Roseomonas. The sequence continues at coordinate 17,329 of CAXTEL010000044.1, forward strand.
TCCCTACGCAGGACGGTGATCCTCAGATTGCGCGCGATGGTGAAAATCCAGGCCTGGACCCCACCGCGCGCCGGATCGAACTGTTCGGCCTTGTTCCAGATCGCGAGCAGCGTTTCCTGGGTCATCTCCTCGGCGGCGGCGGCGGGGACGCCCAGCATGCGGAAATACGTCCGCAGGCGGGGGGCGAGGTTGTTGAACAGGGCAGTAAAGGCCGCGCGGTCGCGCGCCCGGGCGATCGCCTCGACGCAGCGTGTCAGCTCCACGCCCAGCGGATCGGCCGCGGGCTCCGGCTCCCGGCTCAAGCCGGCGCCGGGGGGAGGAGCGGTCCCGGCAGCGCGCGCGTCCTCACGCGACGGAAGCGGCACGCGGCCGGGACGGCGCGCGGGAGGGCGGCCGGGCGAGGCCGGGGCACGATCGCGGCGGCCTCGCTAGCGGCTTGGGTACACGCGGGGGTACACGATCTCCTCCGCCGGTCCGGGAGGGCGGATTGGGCCGACGCGCCCGCAAGCCGACAGCGCCAGCAGCACCAGCGCGCCCAGCGACAGCAGCCGCGCCGCCCGGCTCACCCGAGGCGCTCCCGCCATTCCGCTGCCATCGCCGCCACGTTCCCCGGCGCGGTGCCGCCGAAGGAGCGGCGCGAGGCCACCGAGGCTTCCACCGTCAGCACGCCGAATACGCCGTCGTGGATGCGCGGCTCCACCTCGCGCATCTCGGCCAGCGTGAGCGCGTCCAGCGCGGCGCCGCGCCGCTCGGCCAGCGCCACCAGCCGTCCGGTGACGTGGTGGGCGTCGCGGAAGGGCATGCGCAACTCGCGCACCAGCCAGTCCGCGAGGTCAGTGGCGGTGGAGAAGCCCGTGCCCGCCGCGTCGCGCATCCGGGCGGCGTCGGGGCGCATGTCGCGCACCATGCCGGCGGTGGCGGCCAGGGCGAGGGACAGGGTGGCGGCGGCGTCGAAGATGCCTTCCTTGTCCTCCTGCATGTCCTTGCCGTAGGTCAGCGGCAGGCCCTTCATCACCGTCAGCAGCCCGACCAGAGCGCCGGCGATCCGCCCGGTCTTGGCGCGAACCAGTTCCGCCGCGTCCGGATTGCGCTTCTGCGGCATGATCGAGGAGCCGGTAGTGAAGCTGTCGCTCAGCGCGACGAAGCCGAAGAAGGGACTGGTCCAGATCACCACCTCCTCGGCGAAGCGCGACAGGTGGGTGGCGCAGATGGCCAGCGCCGCCAGGAACTCGACGGCGAAGTCGCGGGACGCGACGGCGTCGAGGCTGTTGCGCATGGGCCCCGCGAAGCCCAGCGCCGCGGCGGTGGCGTGACGATCGATGGGGAAGCCGGTGCCGGCCAGGGCGGCGGCGCCGAGCGGAGACTCGTTGAGGCGCCGGCGGCAGTCGGCCAGGCGGCCGCGGTCGCGGTGCAGCATCTCCACGTAGGCCAGCACGTGGTGGCCCAGGGTGACGGGCTGGGCGGGCTGGAGGTGGGTGAAGCCGGGCATCACGGTGCCGGCGTGCTCGGCGGCGCGCTCGGCGAAGGCGCGCATCAGGTCGGCCAGCTGAGCGTCGAGGCCGTCGATGGCGTCGCGCACCCACAAGCGGAGGTCCAGCGCCACCTGGTCGTTGCGCGAGCGCGCGGTGTGGAGGCGCTTGCCGGCCTCGCCGATCCGCTCGGTGAGGCGGGCCTCGACGTTGAAGTGTATGTCTTCCAGGGCCTCGGAGAACGGGAAGGTGCCGTGCTCGATCTCGGCGGCGATGGCGTGCAGGCCGTCGCGGATCGCGCTCTCGTCGTCGCGGCCGATGATGCCCACATGCGCCAGCATGGCGGCGTGGGCGAGGCTGCCGCGGATGTCCTGGCGCCACAGCGCGCGGTCGAAGCCGATCGAGGCGTTGATCGCCGCCATCACGGCGGAAGGGCCGCCGGCGAAGCGGCCGCCCCACATGCTATTGCTGCTGTCGTCGGACACGGAGGAGGAGTTCCCGGTGCTGAGGATCGGACGCCGCCCGGCGCTGGCGTCGCTGCTGGCCGCGGCCACGACGTTGAGCATGGCGCCCTCCCTCCGTCCAGCGCGCGCCGCCGGCAGGCTGATGGAGTCGCAGCCCGGGCCGCCGCTGCCGGAGTTCTCCTTCACCGACGGCGACGGCGCGCGGAAGGGCTTGGCCGACTTCGCCGGGCGCGGCGTGGTGCTCAACCTGTGGGCGACCTGGTGCCCGCCCTGCGTGGCCGAGATGCCGGCGCTCGACCGGCTCCAGGCCGCGGTGGCGGCGGAAGGGATCACCGTGCTGCCGTTGTCCTCCGACCGCGGCGGCGCGGCGCAGGTGCGGCCCTTCTACGCGGCGCGTGGCATCGCGCGGCTGGGCGTGTGGCTCGACCCGGCGGGGGCTGCCGGGCGGGCGCTGGGGGCGCGCGGCCTGCCCACCACGGTGCTCGTCGACGGCCGGGGGCGGGAGCGGGCGCGGCTGGAAGGGGCGGCGGAATGGGATGCGCCGGAGATGCTGGCCGCCATCCGTCGCCTGCTGGGGCCGGAGGCGCCCCGCGACGCGCGGCCGACTCCCGCGTGAGGACCCCGCACGGGGGGGCTGGTGCCCAGGGGGAGGCATGGGCCTAGATTGGGCCGAACCGAGGATATGGGAGACGATCGCTTGAGCGACGAGCCGATGGTCAAGGTCGAGGGCGACAGCGAGCCGGCGGTGGCGCTGGCGCTGCTGCAACTCATCATGCGGGCACAGGGCGAGGCGGGGAAGGTCGATCGCGACTGGATCCTCTCGACCTACGCCGACTGCCTGGCCGTGGTGGGCGGGGCCGAGGTGGAGTTCGACGAGGACGAGGAGGACGAGAAGCCGGCCTGAGGGGGCCGGGCGCCGCGGGATGGGACGTCGGCCTTCCCGGACCGGCGGGGGGCACACCGCGACCTGTCGCGCGGCCGCGTACCCGCCCGCCGGCGAGCGCGAGCGGCGGCACCCCGAAGGAGAACGCTTGAGCGCGCGAACCCCGTGGTCATCCGAATGAGTCTCATGATCATCCCGGGAAGATGAGACACCTTCCTGACTTCAGAGACTGAGCAGGCGGCGGGCGTCGTCGTCACCATGATGTCATCCGATAGTCATTCCAGAGTCATCCGAATGACCTTACGGTTATCCCGCAATGTCGCCACGCACCATCACGCCAACCGCGCCCGCCGCGCCGAACCCGGGCTGGCGAAAGGTCGAGACCGCCCTGGCCGCCGCCATCCGCGGGGGGGCGCTCGCCCCGGGGCAACGCTTGCCGGCCGAGCCGGCGCTGATGGCGCGCTTCGGCGTCGGCAGGCACAGTGTCCGCCGCGCCCTGGCCGGGCTGGAAGCCGAGGGGCTGGTCCGCGCCCGGCAGGGCAGCGGCACCTTCGTGCGCGACGCGCCGCCGCTCGACTACCGCTTGAGCGAGCGCACCCGCTTCTCGCAGAACCTGCTCGACCAGGGCCGCGAGCCCTCGGGGCTGACGCTGTCAGAGGCCGAGGTGGACGCCTCGCTGGCGGTCGCGCTGGCGCTGCGCTTGCCGCCGGGGGAGCCGGTGTACAACGTCCGCCGCCTCGGGCTGGCCGACGAGGTGCCGATCCACCTGTCCGACGCCCACTACCCCGTGCGCCGCTTCCCCGGGATGCTCGAAGCTAGGCGCGCCCGGCGCAGCGTGTCCGCGGTGCTCGCCTCCTACGGGGTGGGCGACTACCTGCGGCTGCGCTCCACCGTGCTGGCGCGGCTGCCCACGGCCGAGGAAGCGCGGCTGCTCGACCAGCCCGCGGGCGAGCCGGTGCTGGTGGTGCGCAAGGTGGACGTGGACCTGTCCGGCGTGCCGGTCGCCTGCTCGGAGACGGTGTGGGCCGGCGGGCGGGTGCAGCTTTCCGTGGACAACGCCGCCAGCCTCGGTCGCCGCGCGACCGCGCTCCCCGGCGGCGCGTTCCCGGGCGCCGCGTCCTACGACCGCGCGTCGCCCGGCCCCGCGTCGCCTGACGACGGCGCGCGCGATCCCGGTTCGCGGCATCCCGACCGCGGCGAGGAGACATCCCGTGTGGCTGACTGACCTGCGACTGGTGCTACCCGACCGCGTGCTCGCACGCGGGGCCGTGCGGCTCGAGCGCGGCCTGATCGCCGCCGTGGTCGAGGGCGACGCGCCCGGGCCCGGCGCGATCCGCGGCGGCGGCCTGACGCTAATTCCGGGCCTCGTGGACCTGCACGGCGACATGATCGAGAAGGAGGTCGAGCCCCGCCCCGGCTGCGCTTTTCCGCTCGACGTCGCGGTGGCGGAGCTGGATCGCCGCCTCGCCGGCGCCGGCGTCACCACCGCCTACGCCGGCATCTCCTTCTCCGAGATGCGCGCCTTCTCCCACCTGCGCTCGGAGGAGCGGGCGAGCCGGCTGATCGAGGCGGTGGCCGCGCTGCGCGCCGGGCTGCTGGTGGACCTGCGGGTGCACGCCCGCTTCGAGGTGACCAACGCGCGCGCCGAGCCGGTGCTGCGCGCGCTGCTCGACGGCGGCCTGGTACAGCTCGTCTCGCTCACCGACCACACCCCCGGCCAGGGCCAGTTCCGCGAGGTGGAGCAGTACGTCGCCTATCAGGTGCGCGCCCACGGCCGCGACGCGGCGGAGGTGGCGCGCGACGCCGGCGCCCGCATGGCCGAGCGCGATGCCGCTCCGCTGGCCTGGTCGGTGGCGCGGGAGGTGACCGCGCTGGCCGCGGCGCGCGGCGTGCCGGTCGCCTCGCACGACGACGACACGCCCGGGAAGGTGCGGGCGATGCGCGACCTCGGCGCCACTATCAGCGAGTTCCCGGTCACCGTCGCCGCCGCGGCCGAGGCGCGGCACCTGGGGATGTGGACGCTGATGGGCGCCCCCAACGCGCTGCGGGGCCGCTCCATGACCGGCAACGTCGGCGCCCGCGCCCTGGTCGAGGCCGGGCTGCTCGACGGGCTGGCCGCCGACTACCACCAGGGCGCCATGCTGCCGGCGGCGTTCGGCCTCGCCCGCGACGGCGTGCTGCCGCTGCATGCCGCGATCGCGCTGGTCACGGCCAACCCGGCCCGCGCCGCCGGGCTCGGCGACCGCGGCGCGCTGCTGGTGGGGCGGCGCGCCGACCTCGTGCTGCTGGAGGACCGCCCCGGCGCGCCGCTGCGGGTGCGCGGGACCCTGCGCGGCGGCCGGCCGGTGTTCTCCGACGGCACCTGCCGCCTGGACGCGCTGCTCGACGCCCCTGCGCTGCTCGACGCCCTCGCGCCGGACGCGGCGGCAGGCCGCGCGTGACCGCCGACACCGTCGAGCGGCAGCGCTGGATGGGCGTGCTGGCCCGCGCCGACGCCGACGCCATCGAGCAGTGCCTGGGCGGTGCCGCGCTGCCGCCGCACGCCCGCCTACGCGGCCCGGAGATCGGGCTGGTGATGGTGCGCGGACGCGCGGGCGGCGACGGCGCCCCGTTCAACCTGGGCGAGATGACGGTGACGCGCTGCGCCGTGCGGCTGGCCGACGGCACGGTGGGCCACAGCTACCGCGCCGGCCGCGACGCCCGGGCGGCCGAGCTGTCGGCGGCGCTGGACGCGGCGTTGCAGGACCCGGCGCGCCGCCCCGCCCTGCTGGAGGCGGTGGTGGAGCCGCTGGCGGCCGGGCAGGCGGCCGAGCGGGCGGCGGTGGCGCGCAAGGCGGCGGCGACTCGGGTGCGGTTCTTCACCATGGGGAACATGCGATGAGCAGCCTCCTGCCCGGCTTCGCCGACCCGGTGGCCGACGCGCAGTCCGCCTTTCGCGCGGTGCTGGAAGCGATGAGCCGTCCCGGCCGGGTGTTCCGCCTCCCCCGCCCGCCCGCCCCGCCCGCCCCGCTCTGCCCCGCCGCGGGGGCGGTGCTGCTGACCTTGGCCGACAACGAGACGCCGCTCTGGCTCGACGCCGGGCGGGACGCGGAGGAATGGGCCCGCTTCCACGCCGGCTGCCCGGTGGTGGCGGACCCGGGGCGGGCGGCGTTCGTGCTCGCCGCCGGGGCGCCGCCCGCCCTGGCCGCCCTGCGCGCCGGCACCGACGAGGACCCGCACCTGTCCGCCACGCTGATCCTGCAGGTACTGTCGCTGGACGAGAACGGCGGCTGGCGCCTGCGCGGCCCGGGGATCGAGACCGCGCACCGGCTGCGCGCGGTCGGCGTGCCGGACGGCTTCGTCGCCGCCTGGGCCGCCAACCGCGCCGGCTTCCCGCGCGGGGTGGACGCCATCCTGTGTGCCGGCGACCGCGTCGCGGCGCTGCCGCGCTCCGTGCTGATCGAGGAGGGCTGAGGGCCATGTACGTCGCGGTGAAGGGTGGCGAGCGCGCCATCGGCAACGCCCACGCCTGGCTGGCGGAAGCGCGTCGCGGCGATCCGGCGGTGCCGGAACTGGGCACCGATCAGGTCGCGGAGCAGCTCACCCTGGCGGTGGACCGGGTGATGGCCGAGGGCTCCTGCCACGACCCGGCGCTGGCGGCGCTGGCGATCAAGCAGGCGCGCGGCGACCTGGTCGAGGCGGCGTTCCTGCTGCGGGCCTACCGCACCACCCTGCCGCGCTTCGGCGCTTCCGCGCCGCTCGACACGGGCGCGATGCGGGTGCAGCGGCGGGTTTCGGCCACCCACAAGGACCTCCCTGGCGGGCAGGTGCTCGGCCCCACCTTCGACTACACCCACCGCCTGCTGGATTTCGCGCTCGCCGCCGAGGGGCTCGCGCCGCCCAAACCGGCACCGGAAGCCGAGCCCGGCGAGGATGCCGGGTGCGCCGTCGTGCACGACCTGCTGGCCGCCGAGGGGCTGATGGCGCCCGAGCCGCGCTCCGACGCCGAGCCGGGCGACCTGACCCGCGTGCCGCTCAGCTACCCCGCCGGGCGGGCGCTGCGGCTGCAGAACCTAGCGCGCGGCGACGAGGGCTTCCTGCTCGGCCTCGCCTACTCCACCCAGCGCGGCTTCGGGGGCAACCACCCCTTCGTCGGCGAGGTCCGCCAGGGCGCGGTGGCGGTGGAGTTCACGCCGCAGGAGCTGGGTTTCCCGGTGGAGCTGGGCGACCTCGTGGTGACCGAGTGCCAGATGGTCAACCAGTTCGCGGGCTCGCGCACCGAGCCCGCGCAGTTCACCCGCGGCTACGGCCTGGTGTTCGGCCGCACCGAGCGCCGCGCCATGGCGATGGCCATCGTGGACCGCGCTCTGCGGGGGGGCGAGCTGGGCGAGGAGGTGCTGGCCCCGGCGCAGGACGAGGAGTTCGTGCTGTCGCATTCCGACAACGTCGAGGCCACCGGCTTCCTGGAGCACCTGAAGCTGCCGCACTACGTCGATTTCCAGAGCGAGCTGGAAAGCGTCCGCGCCATGCGCGCCGCGGCGGCGGCCGCGGCCGGCGCGTTGAGGAAGGCCGCGGAATGATGCCGCGCGCCCGGGGCGAAAGTTCGGGGAAAAGAATTTCCTGGAGCCCTCGCCTTCTTTCCTTACAGTTCACGCGTGGCGCTTCCGGCGCGGCGCGCGGGATCGAGGATGGATGGCGGACCGGGGGAACGCCGTTCCCCGGCCTCGCTTCCCCCGCCGGGGACGTGACGCCATGACCGACGCCACTGGCTACAACTTCGCCTACCTCGACGAGAACACGAAGCGGATGATCCGCCGCGCCCTGCTCAAGGC
>CAXTEL010000045.1:0-24735 GCA_964243365.1 uncultured Roseomonas sp.
GTGGCGGCGCGCGACGGCTGGGCGGTGGCGGCGGCCGACACGCAGGGGGCGGACGGCTACGCGCCGCTGCCGCTGCCCGGGACGCCCTGCTGGGTGGAGGCGGGCGACACGATGCCGGCCGGCGCCGACGCGGTGCTGTCGGCCTTCGAGGCGGAGGTGACGGGGCCGCTGGCCGCCGCGCTGGGCGCGGTGGCGCCGGGCGAGGGGGTGCGGGCGGCCGGAGAGGAGATCGGCGCCGGCGCGGTGATCCGCCGAGCCGGGGAGCGCCTGCGGGCGCTGGACCTGCCGGCGCTGGCGGCGCTAGGCGTGGCCGCCGTCGCGGTGCGGGCGCCGCGCGCGGCGCTGCTGCCGGTGGGCGACGAGGTGGCGTCGGCGCCGGGGCGGGACTCGCTGTCCCCGGTGCTGGCCGCGCTCGCGGCTGCCGAAGGGGCGGAGGTGGTGGTCCTGCCGGCGGTCGGCGACGAGGCGGGTGCGATCGCGGCGGCGCTGCGGGCGGCCGTGGCGGGGGGTGCCGACCTGGTGCTGGCGCTCGGCGGCACCGGGGAAGGAAGGCGGGATCGCAGCGTCGCCGGGCTCGCCGCGGCGGGGCGGGTGGTGCTGCACGGGATCGGCGCCCGGCCGGGGATGACGGCGGCGGTGGGGGTGGTCGGGGGGCGGCCCGTCGTGCTGCTGCCGGGCCGGCCGGAGGACGCGCTGGTGGGATGGTGGCTGCTCGCCCGCCCGGCGCTGCGCGGTCTGGCGGGGGCGGGCGACCCGCCGGTGCTGCGGGCGCGGCTGGAGCGCAAGGTGGCCTCCGCCGTGGGTCTCGCCGAGCTGGTGCCGTTGCGCCTGCGCGGGGACGGCGGGGCGGAGCCGCTGGCGGTGGGGGCGCTGCCGCTCGCGGCGCTGGCGGCGGCGGACGCGCTGCTGGTGGTGCCCCCCGAGAGCGAGGGGTACGAGGCGGGGACGACCGTGGACGCCCTTCCGCTGCGGTAGGGGCGGGCCCCGGCCGGTTCGGGGCGGCTTCCCGTGGCCGGGCCGCCGGGGGCACGGAATCGTGCCTTCCGGCGCGCGCGGCGGGCGGCGACAGCCCCCCGGCCTCCCCATATCGGCGCCATGGATCAAGCGCCTTCCCCGCTCCTCGACCGCGTCCGCCGCGCCGCGCGGCAGGAGCAGTTCCTGGAGGTGCTGCCGGTCGCCGAGGCCGAGCGTCGCTTCCGCGCCGCGCTGGACCTGCGGCCGCTGCCGGCCGAGCGCGTGGCGCTGGCGGACAGCCCGGGCCGGGTGGTGGCGGAAACGGTGGCCGCCGGGACGGACGCGCCGCCCTTCGACCGCTCCTCGCTGGACGGCTTCGCGCTGCGCGCGGCCGACACCGCCGGGGCCACGGAGGCCGCGCCGCGGCGGCTGCGGTTGAACCCGGAAGTGCTGAGCTGCGGCACCGTGCCGACGGTCGAGGTGGCGCCGGGGACCGCGACCGCGATCAGCACCGGCGGCGTGATCCCGCGGGGCGCCGACGCTGTGGTGATGATTGAGCACACCGAGGCGGCCGAGGGCGCGGACGGGCCGGTGGTGCTGGTGCGTCGCGCGGCGTCGCCGGGCGGTGGGCTGGCCTTCGCGGGGTCGGACATCGCGCGCGGGGAGATGCTGCTGCGGGCCGGGGTGGTGGTGACCTCGCGCGAGGTGGGCATGCTGGCGGCGGCGGGGCTGGCGGAGGTGCCGGTGGTGCGCCGGCCGCGCGTGGCGGTGATCTCGACCGGCGACGAGCTGGTGGCGCCGGGCGCGGTTCTGCCGCCGGGTGGGATCTACGACAGCAACGCGGCGGTGCTGGCGGCGGCCGTGGCCGAGGCGGGGGGCGAAACGGTTCGCCTCGGCATCCTGCCCGACGACGAGGCGGTGCTGGAAGAAGCGCTGCGGCGGGCGCTGGCGGTGGCCGACGTGGTGGTGCTCTCGGGCGGGACCAGCAAGGGGGCGGGGGACGTGTCGCACCGCATCCTGTCGCGGCTGGGGGGGCCGGGCATCCTGGCGCACGGGGTGGCGCTGAAGCCGGGCAAGCCGCTGTGCCTGGCCGCGGTGGGGCGGGTACCGGTGGTGGCGCTGCCGGGCTTCCCGACCTCGGCGGTGTTCACCTTCCGCGAGTTCGTCGTGCCGGTGATCCGGGCGCTGGCCGGCTTGCCGGCGGAAACGGACGCCGAGGTCGGGGCGACGCTGGCGGTGCGGACGCCCAGCGAGCTGGGGCGCACCGAGTACGTGATGGTGTCGCTGGCGGAAGGGCAGGACGGCGGCACGCTGGCCTGGCCGCTGGGCAAGGGCTCGGGCAGCGTCACCGCCTTCGCGCAGGCGGACGGGTTCTTCGCGATCGGCGCGCTGGAAGCGGGCGCGGAGGCGGGCAGCGCGCAGCGGGTGCGGCTGATCGGCGGCACGGGGGCGGTGCGGCCGGACCTCGCGATCATCGGCAGCCATTGCGTCGGGCTGGACGCGGTGCTGGAGCGGTTGGCGACGCGCGGGGTGCTGGCGCGCACGCTGGCGGTGGGCAGCACCGGCGGGCTGGCGGCGGCGCGGCGAGGCGAGTGCGACCTGGCGCCGGCGCACCTGCTGGACCCGGCGAGCGGCACCTACAACGCGCCGTTCCTGCCGCCCGGCGTGCGGCTGGTGCCGGGCTGGCGTCGCGCGCAGGGGGTGGTGTTCCGGCCGGGGGACGCGCGCTTCGAAGGGTTGGAGGGCGCGGCGGCGGCGCGGCGGGCGGCGGCCGATCCGGGCTGCCTGATGGTCAACCGCAACGCCGGGTCGGGGACGCGCATCCTGCTGGACGGGCTGCTCGGCGAGGCGGCGCGGGGGGACGCGCGGCCGGCGGGCTACGCCAACCAGCCGCGCTCGCACAACGCGGTGGCGGCGGCGGTGGCGCAGGGGCGCGCGGACTGGGGGGTGGCGATCGAGACGGTGGCGCGCGCCTACGGCCTGGGCTTCCTGCCGTTGGCCGACGAGCACTACGACCTGTTCGTGCCGGAAGCCCGGGCGGAGCGGCCGGCGGTGCGGCTGTTCCTTGAGGTGCTGGCGGAGGAAGGGACGCGGGCGCGCCTGGCGGAACTCGGCTTCACGCCGGCGGGGTCGTGACGGTGGCCCCGGCCGCGCTCGCCCCCTCGTCCGCCCGGGCGAACTGAAGGCGGGGGTCCGGGGGCGGCGCCCCTGGCCCCACGCCCGACCAGCGAGGAGCACGGCGTCAGGCGGCAGCGCGGCTCCCGGCAACGTCGCGTCCGGGCGGGGCGCCGAAGACGCGGCCGTAGTCGCGGGTGAACTGCGGAACGCTCTCGTAGCCCACGGCGAAGGCGGCGCGGCCGGCGGCGAGGCCGTCGGCCAGCATCAGCCGACGCGCTTCCAGGAGGCGGAGCCGCTTCTGGAACTGGAGCGGGGAAAGCGAGGTCACCGCCTTGAAGTGCTGGTGGAAGGAGGACGGGCTCATGCCGGCCGCGGCGGCGAGCCGCTCGACCGGGATGGGCCGCGCGAACTCGGCGCGCAGGATGGCGACGGCGCGGGCGACGCGACCGGCGTGGCCGTCGGCGAGCGCCAGCCGGCGGATCGCCGCGCCGTGCCGCCCGGCCAGCAGCCAGTAGTGCATCTCCCGGACGATGGCGGGGCGGAGCACGGGCACCGCCCCGGGGCGGTCGAGCAGGCGGACCAGGCGCAGGGCGCAGTCGGCGACCGCCTCGCCGGTGTCCTCGACCATCAGGGCGTCGCCGCGCGCCGCGGCGGCCGGCGCCTGCCCCATGACCTCGCGCATCACCCCCATGTCCAGCCCCAGGGCGAGGGCGAGGTAGGGCTCGTCGCGGCTGGCGCGCGTGACGCGGCCGAGGACGGGGGTGTCGACGCCCACGATCAGGGACTGGCCGGCGGCGAAGGCGTGCAGCCCGCCGCACGCGATCACCTGCTTGGCGCCCTGGAGGACCATGCAGACGAGCGGCTCGTACAGGGCGTGCGTCACCCCGGTGGGGGCGTGGACCCGCATCATGCGCAGGTCGGGGAGCGGCGTCACCACCATGCCCTCCGCGTCCGCGTGCGCGTCGGCGTATCGCCGGGCCGCCTGCCCGAGGGCTTCCGCCAATCCCCGCTCCTTCCCGGCCGTGCCCCGGCCATCGCGGCGCCCGGCCATCGCGGCACGGGTCCATCGCGGTGCTCGGTCATCCTGGCGCCGCCGCGAACCGGGCGCGACATCATTCGGAGGAACGGGCAAGAAGCTCGGAGGTTCCGGCAAGCCGGCGGCGCCGGGCGGGCCTACCTTCCGCCCACCGGCACGAGGGGAACGTGCACGATGACGAGTGGAACGAGGATCGCGCTGATCACCGGCGGCAGCCGCGGGCTGGGGCGCAACACCGCCGTCAGCCTGGCGCGGCGGGGGGTGGACGTGATCCTGACCTACCATTCCCGGGAGGACGAGGCGCGCGGCGCGGTCGCGAGGATCGAGGCCGAAGGGCGCAGGGCGGCGGCGATCCGGCTGGACGTGGGTGACGTGGCCGGCTTCGACGACTTCGCCGGGCAGGTCCGCGCGGCGCTGCGCGAAACGTGGGGTCGGGACGGCTTCGACTACCTCGTGAACAACGCCGGCACCGGGCACGCCGCGCCGTTCGCGGAAATGTCCGAAGCGGCGTTCGACGGGCTCGTGAACGTCCACCTCAAGGGCGTGTACTTCCTGACGCAGAAGCTGCTGCCGCTGCTGGCCGACGGCGGGCGCATCGTGAACGTGTCGAGCGGGCTGGTCCGCTACGCGCAGCCGGGGATGTCGGCCTACGCCGCGATGAAGGGCGGCGTGGAGGTGCTGACGCGCTACATGGCCAAAGAGCTGGGCGCGCGGGGGATCGCCGTGAACACGGTGGCGCCGGGGGCCATCGAGACCGACTTCGGCGGCGGCAGGGTCCGCGACGACGCCGGCTACAACCGCGCCGTGGCTCAGGCGACCGCGCTGGGGCGGGCCGGTGTGCCCGACGACATCGGGCCGATGATCGCGGCGCTGTTGTCCGAGGACAACCGCTGGATCAACGGGCAGCGAATCGAGGTTTCCGGGGGGGCGTACCTTTGATCGTCCGCCCGCGGTGTTGGGCGCGGCTTCGGCGAGGACCACCTCCGCCCGGGCATCTCTCCCACGGGCGGGCGGTCAGGAGTCCGGGTTCTCCGCGAGGCGGCGGCGGCGCCCGTCCCGGGCCGTGGCATCGGGGGACCAGGGTCGGCCCTCAGCGCCCCGGCGGCGGCAGCCTCGCCGCCACGACGTGCCCGCCCGCCCCGGGGTGCAGGACCACCATCTCGCCGTCGCCGGGGTAGACCCCGCTCAGCGCCATGACGTTGACTTGGTGCGTGACCAGGATCAGCGGGCCGCCGGTCCAGTCCGCCATGAAGCGCCGCGTCGCCGCGGTCCGCACCGGTTCGTCGGCGCGGCCGCCGAAGAAGGAGTCCAGCGACGGCAGCGGCTCCACCGGGCCCAAGCCGAGGAGTTCCGCGGTTTCCAGCGCGCGGCACCACTGGCCGCTGAACACCCGCGCCGCGATGCCGGCGGCGCGCAGCCGGGCGCCGATGCCGCGCGCCTGCTCGCGCCCCGCCGCGTCGAGGTTGCGCTGGGTGGCGCAGTCGCCGAGCCGGAAGCCCGGAGGGTCGCCGGTGCCCGGCGCCCAGGCGTGACGCATCAGCCCCACGGCGCCGGTCCGGCGGAGCGCGTCGAGGGCGTCGTCGTCGTCGGCGGCCCGGGCCGGGCCGCGCGCCGCGAGCAGCAGCGGGGCGAGGAGCCGACGCGTCGTGATCCGCGCCCCGGGGGCGGGGAGGGTCGGGGCGGGTCGCGGGTGGCGCGGGGTCATCGGCCCACCGCGTCCAGGATGCCGGGGATGGCGTCCTTCATGCCGAAGTAGCCGCGGGTGGCGCGCGGCCAGGACAGGGTGTCCCATTCGCGGCGGACGCGGGCGCAGGAGGGCGGCAGTGCCGCGGCGGACGGGCCGACGGGCGCCCAGGCCGCGACGATCGGCAGGCCGTCGTTCCAGCCGGCCGTCGCCGGGGTCGCCGGGCAGCCGAAATGCGCCGAAGCGCGGGCCAGGGCGTCGGACATCGCTTCGCGGTCGGCGGTGCGGACGCGCTCGACGGCGCCCTCGGCGTGGGCGAGGAGGCCGCCGACGCGCGCCACGCGGGCGCCTTCCAGGGGCAGGCTCTCGGGGTGCAGGTCGTCGAGGTGGAGGAGCAGCGCCGCGTCGCCGCGCGGCGGGGGCTCGGGGGACGGCAGGCGGGTGAGGGGGGCGAGGTCGGGCTCGGTCAGCGCCACGGGGTCCTCGTCCAGGCCTTCGGGGGAGAAGCGGCCGTCGGTGTGGCGGCTGATGTTCTCCGCCCGCGCGGCGTAGGGCTTGCCGCGGGTGTGCAGCCCGGCGACCCAGCGCCAGGACAGGGTGTTGCTGGCCGGGTCGCCGTCGATGAGGTGGCGCAGGAAGAAGTCAGCGCCCAGCGCCCAGGGCAGGCGCAGCGTGAAGATCCAGATGGAGGCGAACCACATGCGGGCGTGGTTGTGCAGCCAGTTGGTCTCGACGATCTCGCGCGCCCAGTCGTCGAAGCCCTCGATGCCGGCGCGGCCCGCCACCGCGTCGTCGTGGACGCGGCGCAGGCCGGAGGAGGTCGCGAGTTGGTCCCGCCCGGCGGCGACGTGGCCGAGGTAGCTGGTCCACAGCGCCGGGTGAGTTTCCAGGTGGCCCTTGAAGTAGGTTCGCCAGAAGACCTCCTGGACGAACTTCTCGGCCACCGGGGGCTCGTGGCGGTCGAGCACGGCGGCGACCACCTCCCGCTCGGTGAGGAGTCGGCGGCGCAGGTAGGGGGAAAGGGCGGAGGTCGCGGTCTCGGCGGCGGGCCCGCGGTCGGTGTTGCGGCCGCCACTGTAAGTGCGGCCCAGGCGCGGAACGATGGCGGCGAGGCGGTCGAGGCCGGCGGCGCGGGTAAGGGGGAAGCTGCGATCCATCGCCGCCATGTGGGGCGGGGTCGCGGCACCGCCATCGCGGGCGGGCCGGTGCCCCGTGCGCCCGACGCGGGCCGCGCCGGAACATGGCCGGCCTCGGTTTCTGCTGGTCGGGCGTGGGGTCGGGGGCGCTGCCCCTGGAACCCCGCCGGGGACCCGTGGGGGCCGCCGGACCCCCGCCGGTGCGCCCCCCGTCCGCACGGGCAGTTCTTTCCCGGATGAAAGGTCGAGGAACATCGGGGTCCTCGCGAGGTGTCCGGAAGAGCGGAGCCCTTCTGGTCCCACGTCGGGGTCAGCGGAGTCAGCCCGTCGGGGCCGATCGAGACGACGCGGTCGGCGCCGGTCACCGAGTCGACCTCGTGGAACGAGGCGAGGCCGGTGAAGATCCGCTCCTGGCCGCCCTCGCTCCCGAGATCCAGGCGCGTGATGGAGCCGGTGTAGCCGCCGCGCTCGCTGACCAGGCCAGGGATGAAGGGGATCACCGGCGCGGCGGCGACGCCGGGGTCGTCGGCGTCGGTGCCCAGGCCCTGCTCGAGCACGTGGAAGGCGCCGTCGTGTCCGAAGGACATGCCGCACGGGTTGTTGAGGCCGCTCGCGGCCACGGTTTGGGTCGTCGTGCCATCGGCCTCGGTGTGGTAGCGCAGGACTTGGCCGCGCTCGGTGTCGGCGTTGTTGATGGCGACGAAGACGTCGCCGGTCACCTTGTCCGCCAGCACGTAGTTGCCGAGGTTCAGCTCGTCGCCCGAGATCACGTCGCGGACGCCGTCGGGCGCCACGCGGATCAGCTGGCTCGGCGGCAGGGTGGTCGGGTCAGGGTGGGATCTTAGGTCGCGCTAGCGTTGACGTGTTCCAGGACGTCGAGGTTGCCCTCGTCGCCGAGGCTGAGGCCGTTGATCGGGGTGAAGCCGCTCACGTAGACCTGCGGCGTGCCGCCGGGCGTGCCTGGGCGGAACTCGGTCCCGGCGGCGGGGTCGGCGATGCGCCAGACCCTGGAGCAGCCCTCGGGGTAGGGAAGGCCGCTGAGCTCGATGACGTAGAGGGCGTTGTCGAGGCCCACCGCGACTGTGGTCAGCACGGACTTTAGCTGCCGCGAGAAGAAGCCCAGCCCGCCGCCGGTGGGATACTGCGGCGGCAGGCCGAGCAGGTCGAGCGAGGTGTTGCTGGGCGGCGGCAGCGGGCCGGTGGCGTCGTCGGCACCGAAGGCGGTGGTGACCTCGGGGATTGTTCCGGACATCGTTTCTATCCTTCCGGAATACGGAACTGGCTCGGCGGCTCACTGTCGTGATCCGGACAAATCCGGCACGTACATCCGAGTACCGGGCGCGTCAGGTCGGCTGCGGCGACCAAATGCCCGACGGGCGTTTAGATCATGGCTTGGCACTGTTATTCGATCGGCCGTTCCGGCGACAGCCACGTTCTCGGGGCTTTTGCTCCCGCGGGGCGATATCCATTCAAGAAATACAATAGCTAGTTTATTCCGGAGGTTGTGGTGTTTGATTCCCAGCTCAGTAATCAGCGGGAAGGGCAGATGGGCGGCGCGGGCGGCCGTCGCCCCTTGCCGGGCCGATCCGGCGCACCGACGTGGCGTCGCGAAACCGTGGGGCGCGCGCGCGATGGCGAGGGTGAAGATCTGCGGCGTCAGCACGCCCGACGCGCTGGAAGCGGCGGTGGAGGCGGGCGCCGACTGGGTCGGCTTCGTGTTCTTCCCGCCCTCGCCCCGGGCGGTGACGCCGGCCCTGGCCGCGTCGCTGTGGGGGCGGGGCGGCGGTGGCGCGGCCGGCGTCGGCTTGTTCGTGGAGCCGTCCGACGACGAGGTGGCGCGCGCGCTGGACCGGGTCGCGCTGGCGGCGTTGCAGGTCCACGCCGACGCGGACCGGGCGGCGGTGCTGCGCGCCCGCTTCGGGGTGCCGGTGTGGCGCGCGGTCGGCGTCGGTTCCCGCGAGGACTTGCCGGCGGCCGCGTCGGGCGTGGACGCGCTGCTGCTGGACGCCAAGCCGCCGTCGGGTGCCGCCGTGCCGGGCGGCAACGCGCTCAGCTTCGACTGGTCGCTGCCGCGCGGTTGGGCCGCGCCGGTGCCCTGGATGCTGGCCGGCGGACTCGACGCCGGCAACGTCGCGGCGGCCATCGCGCTGTCGGGCGCCGACGCGGTGGACGTGTCCTCGGGCGTGGAACGCGAGCGGGGGGTCAAGGACGCCGGGCTGATCCGCCGCTTCGTGCGAGCGGCCAAGCGCGGCGCGGTGGTTCTCCCCGGCGGGGACGAGCCCTCGCCGCGGCGCGGCGCGTGAGGTCGCCCGCGGCCGGGGTGTCGTCCGGGCCGCCCCGCGGGCTCGGGTAAGCTCGCGTCGTGCCTCGCGACGGCTTCGCAAGGATGGTCAGAGATAATTAACGAGTCCGCCGTATCTACCTGGGGAAACGGCGGACCATTCGCCGGGAACCGCACGAAAAGTTTCCCGGAACCGGACATTGTGCGAGCGTTCGTGAATATCCCGGGCGCGCCGCCGTGATAATCTTCCGTGCTGGGCACCGCGCACAACGCCGATACCGGCAGTTATCTTCGGGGCGTCGCCGCCCTCCTCCGCAACGATTCCATATCGGGGTGGCTGCCTTGCTCGACCGAGCACGTGATACGAACCGGGAGCGACTATCCCCGGGCCCCGTCCGCGGTCACCGGGACCGCGGCGCCGACCGACCCGTCCCGGCGGCCCCGATGTCCTCGGCGGCATCGCCGGGACCCTTGCCCGGGGGCGGCGGCGACACGACTTCGTCGCCGCCGGCGCGACTGCGTCTCTATTTCCAGTTCAGCGAAACGAGGACGATCCATGTCTGAGCAGCACGCAACTAGAAGTCCTCGCTACATCGACCCGCACATCCACATGATCTCCCGCACCACGGACGACTACGAGGCGATGCGTGCCGCCGGCGTGGTGGCGGTGATCGAGCCGGCGTTCTGGATGGGCCAGCCGCGGACCTCGGTGGGCTCCATGCGCGACTACTTCGCCTCGCTGCTGGGCTGGGAACGGTTCCGCGCCTCGCAGTTCGGCATCCGCCACTACTGCACGCTCGGGTTGAACTCGAAGGAGGCCAACAACGAGGCGCTGGCGGCGGAGGTGCTCGACGTCCTGCCGCTCTACCTGGGCAAGGAGGGCGTGGTGGCGATCGGCGAGATCGGCTTCGACGACATGACACCCGCCGAGGACCGCGCCTTCCGGGCGCAGCTGGAGATGGCGCGCGAGCTGGACATGCTGGTGCTGGTGCACACGCCGCACCGCAACAAGACCGCCGGATCCCGCCTGAGCATGGACATCTGCGAGGAGCATGGGCTCGACCCGGCCCGCGTGGTGATGGACCACAACAACGAGGAAACCGTGCGCGAGACGCTGGATCGCGGCTACTGGGCCGGCTTCACCATCTACCCGCGCACCAAGATGGGCAACGAGCGCATGGTGGAGGTGGTGCGCCAGTACGGCCCCGAGCGCATCATCGTGGACAGTTCCGCCGACTGGGGTGCGTCGGACCCGCTCGCGGTGCCCAAGACGGCGGGGCTGATGCTGGCGCGCGGCATCGCGCCGGAGGCGGTGCGGGCGACCTGCTACGGCAACGCGCTGGCGGCCTACGGGCAGAGCGGGCGGATCGCGGAGTCCGACTGGCTCGCGGCCCCGCCGATCGACCAGCGCGAGCTGTTCGACGGCAACTCGGTGCTGCGCGGGCAGCAGCCGCGCGTCGAGGCGCACGACCCCGCGCTGATCGCCTGACGCCATGCGCACCGGACCTGGCGGCCGCTTCCACCTGGCCTACTGCACCAACGTCCACCCCGGCGAGGACTGGGCGGGGACGTGGGCGGAACTGCTGCGGCACCTGCCGCCATTGAAGGCGCAGCTGTCGCCGCGCGCGCCGTTCGGCGTCGGGCTGCGGCTGTCGGACCTCGCGGCGCGGGAGCTGGGGGAGGGCGACCGCCTGGAGCGCTTCGCGGCGTGGCTGGACGCGCAGGGCTTGTACGTGTTCACGCTCAACGGCTTCCCCTACGGCAGCTTCCACGGAACCGTGGTCAAGGACAGCGTGTACGCGCCGGACTGGACCCGGCCCGAGCGGGGCGCCTACACGGCGCGGCTGGCGCGCATCCTGGCGCGGTTGCTGCCGGAAGGGTTGGAGGGCGGCATCTCCACGGTGCCGGTGTCCTACAAGCGCTGGCACGCGACGCGCGACGCCGGGGAGGGCGTGCTCGACGCCGGGGTGGAGGGACTGCTGGAGTCCGCCCGCTTCCTGGCGCGGATCGAGGCCGAGACCGGCGCGGTGATCCACCTTGACCTGGAGCCCGAGCCCGACTGCGTGCTGGAGGACGCCGCGGAAACGGTGGCGTTGTTCGAGCGGCTGCTGCGGCGAGCCGGTCCGGGCGAGGCGGGAACGGTGCTGCGCCACGTCCGGGTGTGCTGGGACGCCTGCCACGCGGCGGTGGAGTACGAGGACACGGCCGACGCGTTGCGGCGCTTCGACGCGGCCGGGATCGCCGTGGGCAAGCTGCAGCTCAGCTCGGCGCTGCGGGCGCCGCTGGGCGACGCGGAGGCGCGCCGGGCGCTGGCGAAGCGGCTGCTCCCGTTCGCGGAGGGCACCTACCTGCACCAGGTCGTCGAGCGGCGGGCGGACGGCACGCTGCGCCGCCACGCCGACCTCGGGGGCGCGCTGGCGCACATCGGCGACGCGGATGCGCGGGAATGGCGCGTGCACTTCCACGTGCCAATCTTCGCGGCCGACCTCGGCGGCCTCGCCACCACGCAGGTGGAGCTGCGGGCGACGCTGGACGCGCTGATGCGGCGGCCGTTCTGCGAGCACCTGGAGATCGAGACCTACACCTGGGACGTGCTGCCGCCCGCCCTGCGCCTGGATCTGCCGCGGTCGCTGCTGCGCGAGTACGAGTGGGTGCTGGGCAGCCTGGAGGCGCGCGCGTGCGCGGCCTGACCCGCCGCACCGCGGTGCTGAACGTGGTCGGGCTGACGCCCGACCTGCTGGGCCAGCATACCCCGCACTTGGCGCGCTGGGTCGCCGAGGCGGAGGTGGCGGCGCTGCGCCCGGCGCTGCCGGCGGTGACGTGCTCGGTGCAGGCGACGATGCTCACCGGCCAGCCCCCGGCGCGGCACGGGGTCGTCGGCAACGGATGGTACGAGCGCGACGCCGCGGAGGTGCGGTTCTGGCGGCAGTCCAACGGGCTGGTGCAGGGACCCAAGGTATGGGACGCGGCGCGGGCGCTGGATCCGGCCTTCACCTGCGCCAACCTGTTTTGGTGGTTCGCGATGTACGGGGGCACCGACGTCACCGTGACGCCGCGGCCGATGTACCCGGTGGACGGGCGCAAGATCCCCGACATCTGGACCAATCCGCCCGAGCTGCGCGACGCGCTGCAGGCCGAGCTGGGGCGTTTCCCGTTGTTCGATTTCTGGGGGCCGCGCACCACCATCCGCTCGAGCCGCTGGATCGCCGACGCGGCCAGGATGGTGGAGGAGTCGCGCGCGCCGGACCTGTCGCTGGTCTACCTGCCGCACCTCGACTACGTGCTGCAGCGGCAGGGTCCGGACGGCGCCGGGGTGGCGCGCGACCTGGGCGACATCGACGAGGTGTGCGGCGGCCTGATCGCCTTCTACGAGGCGCGCGGCGTGCAGGTGCTGCTGTTGTCGGAGTACGGCATCGAGGCGGTGTCGCGTCCCGTCCACCTCAACCGCGCGCTGCGCCGGAACGGGCTGCTCGCGGTGCGTGAGGAGCTGGGGCGCGAGCTGCTGGACGCCGGCGCGAGCGCCGCCTTCGCCGTGGCCGACCATCAGGTCGCGCACGTCTATGTGCGGGATGCCGACCGGCTCGATCGGGTGCGCGCCCTGCTGGAAGCGGAGCCCGGGGTGGAGGCGGTGCTGGACGCGGCGGGCAAGCGGAGCTTCGGCCTGGACCATCCGCGCGCCGGCGACCTGGTCGCGGTGGCGGCGCCGGGGGCTTGGTTCACCTACTACCACTGGCTCGACGACGCGCGGGCGCCCGACTACGCCCGCACCGTCGATATCCACCGCAAGCCCGGCTACGACCCGGCGGAGCTGTTCGTCGATCCGGCGCTGCGGCTGCCGCGGCTCAAGGTCGCGGGCATACTGGCGCGCAAGAAGCTGGGCTTCCGGACGGTGATGGACGTGATCCCGCTCGACGCCGGACTGGTGCGCGGCTCGCACGGCAGGGTGGGGGCGCCGCGCGGCGCGTCGCCGCTGATCGCGACGCGCGCGCGGGATCTGCTGCCCGGCGCCGAGATCGAGGCGGCCGCCGTGCACGACCTGATCCTGGCGCACCTGTTCGGGTCGCGTCAGGTGACGGCGAACAAGCGGGCCAGCCACAGCGACACCGGCCACAGCGCCAGCACCGCCGCGCCGTAGAGCGGCCCGGCGAAGGCTGCGGCCAGCGCGGCGTCGAGCAGGATCAGCGACAGCACGCCGGCGCGCACCGCGGCGCCGATCAGCGCCGGCCGCGGCGCGTGCGCCGCGCGCACGAAGGGTGGGAGCACGCGGCCCGCGAACAGCGCCACGAAGGGCAGCACCGCCCAGGCCGGCTGCGGTCCGGCCAGCGCGACGGTGGTCAGCGCGACCAGCACCGCGGCCACGAGCCCGACGGCGAGCCAACCCAGGCGCCGGCCGCCGCCGTGCACCTCGCCGCGGCTGATCGCCGTGATGGCGGCGATGTAGGCGATGGGGATGAGGGCGAGCGGCCAGAGCACGGCCAGCGCGGCCGGGACCGCGCTGACGCCGAGCAGCAGGTTCAGCCCGCGGCACAGGCCCATCGTCAGCGGGCCCGCCAATGGGCGGTGCTTGGCCCAGGCGTCGTAGAGCAGCACGGCGGCGACGATACCGGCGGCGACCGCGAGGCTGGCGGCGGAAGCGAGGGCGGCGAGGAGCAGACCCAGGGCCAGGAGCCCCGCGCCCAGCGCCGCGGCGCCGGTTCGGCCGGCGCGGCCGCTCGGGATCGGCCGCTCCGGGCGTTCGCGCGCGTCCAGTGCGGCGTCGAGCACGTCGTTGAGCACCACGCCGCCGGCGTACAGCGCCGCGGTGGCAGGCAGCAGCCACGGCAGGCCGGCCACGCTGCCAGCGGCGGCGGCGCCGGCGAGACCGTCGGCCAGTGCGGTCACCACGTTGGCGGGCCGCGCGAGCGTCAGGTAGGCCCAGGCGCGGCCGCCGCGACTGGCGCGCGCCTGGGCGATGGTGGTCTTCACGTCGGTGTTCCTCACGGCCCGCTCCGAAAGTGCTACGGCGTCGCGCGCGGGCAATAGCCGAGGAAGGACGACCGGTGGGACAGCACGTCGAGGCCGCGGGCACGCTGCGTTCCTGGATCGCCGCGCAAGGGGATGCGGGGCTCGCCTGGCTGGACGAGGTGGCGGCGGACCTCGCCGCCGGGGCGCCGGACCGCGCGCTGTTCGCCGCTTTCGCGCAGGTGCCGCGACGCGTCGGGGACGACGTGCTCCCCACCCACGCGATCGGGGCGGGGTTGCGGCTGGACGGCTGGACGCGGCACCAGGCGGCGCGCGCGCACCTGCTGCTCGCTCGCTCGCGGGACTCGGGGTTCGACGCCGCGCTCGACGGGCTGTTCGGGGCGGCGGACCTGGCGGAGCTGGTGTGCCTGTACCGGGCCCTGCCGCTGTTGCCGGACCCCGGGCGCTACGCGGGGCGCGCGGCGGAGGGGGTGCGCAGCAACATGCTGCCGGTGTTCGACGCGGTCGCGATCGACAACCCGTACCCCGCCGACTGGCTCGACGAGGGCGCGTGGAACCAGATGGTGGTCAAGGCGGTGTTCGTCGGCCGCCCGCTGCACGGCATCGCGGGGCTCGACCGGCGCGCCAACCCGACGCTGGCGGCGATGCTGGTGGACTACGCCCGCGAGCGCCGCGCGGCGGGGCGCGCCGTGACGCCCGACCTGTGGCGCCCGGTCGGGCCTTTCGCCGCGGGGGAGCGGGCGCTGGGCGAGCTGCGCCACGCGCTCGACGGCGCCGACGAGACCGGGCGGCGGGCCGCCGCGCTGGCCCTGGCGGCCGGTCCCGACCCGGGCGCGGCGGCGCTGCTCGACGCGAGGCCGGACCTGGCCGGCGAGGTCCGCAGCGGTTGCCTGTCCTGGGACACGCTCGGGGCGTAGCCGACGGCGCGGGCGCCGGGGCCGGGGTTTCGGCGGCGTCGGCCCGCGCTGCCGCGGGTCGAAACGCCGGGGCATGGTGCGATCACCGCGGCGTCGCGAGGCCGAATGGGGGTGCGTCGGTCCGCGCCCCGCTCGGGACGCGCCCGCTCCTCCCTCGTCGAGACGGCGACGGAATGTCGCGGCGTCGCGCGAGGCGCGGTGCGACGCCGCCGTACGTCGCCGAAACCTCACGCGCGCCGCTGGTGGCGAACCGGGCGCGGGTCGAGCAGTTTCGGTGCGCGACACGATGACGGTGGGACCCGGCATAGGCCGGACGCCCGGCGCCTCAACACCGGCGGGAGCCGCCTTCGACCATGTTCCGAAACCTTCGGCCACAGCCCTACGACGCCCTGCTCGCGCTCATCGGCCTGTTCCGCGACGATGCCCGCGAGAGCAAGATCGACCTTGGAGTCGGGACCTACCGGGACGAGCGCGGCGTCACGCCGGTGATGGAGGTCATCAAGGCGGCCGAGCGTCACCTGATCGAGACCCAGCAAACCAAGGCGTACCTCGGCCCGGAGGGCGACCGGCGGTTCCTGGAGCTGCTGGCGCCGATCCCCTTCGGCGCGGCAGACGCGCGCGACGGGCGGATGGTGGGCGTGCAGACCCCCGGCGGCAGCGGCGCGCTGCGTTTGGGGGCCGAGCTGATCGCCGCGGCCCGGCCCGGCGCCAAGGTCTGGCTGGGCACGCCCACTTGGCCCAACCACGCGCCCGTCCTCCGGGCGGCGGGGCTGACAGTGGTGGAGTACCGGTACTTCGACCCCGTGGCGCAGTCCGCGTGCTTCGACGACGTGATCGCGGCGCTGTCGCGGGCCGAGCCGGGCGACGTCGTGCTGCTGCACGGCTGCTGCCACAACCCAACTGGCGCCGAGCTCGACGCGGCGCAGTGGCGGCGGCTCGCGGCGGTCCTGGCCGAGCGGGAGCTGCTGCCGTTCATCGACCTCGCCTACCAGGGGCTCGGCGAGGGGCTCGACGCCGACGCCGAGGCCACGCGCATCGTGCTCGCCGGCGTGGGCGAGGCGCTGGTCGCGTATTCCTGCGACAAAAACTTCGGCCTCTACCGCGACCGCACGGGGGCGCTCTTCGCGCTCGCCCGCGACGCCGACGCGGCCGACGTGGTGCACGGCAACCTCGTCGCGCTCGCCCGGGTGAACTGGTCGATGCCGCCCGATCACGGCGCAGCGGCGGTGCGCGCGGTGCTGGAATCGGCGGAGTTGTCGGCCGCGTGGCGGGCGGAGCTGGACGGCATGCGCCGGCGCGTCGCCGGGGTGCGCGACGCGCTCGCGGCGGCCGAGCCGCGGCTCGCCTTCCTGGCCCGGCAGCGCGGGATGTTCTCGCAGCTGCGGATCGCGCCGGAGGCCATCGTCGCGCTGCGCCGCGACCACGGCATCTACATGGCCGGCAGCGGCCGCATCAACCTCGCGGGGTTACGGACGGCCGACGCCGGGGTGCTGGTCCGCGCCCTGGGATCCGTGGGCGCGCTGGCCGGTTGAGGCGGTGTCGCGCCGTCGTGGGACGCACTTCGCGCCGAGGAAGGACGCGTCCCGCACCGGGCGAGTCACGATCGAGGAATAACCCCGCCCGGCCCGGGCAAATCGCGACGCGGGGCTATGCCGGGCTCCGCTCCAGCCCCTAAGTCATGCTCTGAACGAGAGGAGCGCCGGCCTTGAACGAGATCCGACCCAACACGCTGCGCAGCGGCCCGGACGGGCGCGGGAGGTTCGGCGGGTTCGGCGGCCGCTTCGTGGCCGAAACGCTGATGCCCAACATCCTAGAGGTCGAGGCGGCCTACGAGGCGGCGCAGCGCGATCCCGCCTTCGACGCGGAATGGCGTCGCCTGCTGCGCGACTACGTCGGCCGTCCCAGCCCGCTGTGGTTCGCCGAGCGGCTGACCAAGCACCTCGGCGGCGCCCGGGTGTTCTTCAAGCGCGACGAGCTGAACCACACCGGCGCGCACAAGATCAACGCCGTGCTGGGGCAGATCCTGCTGGCCAAGCGGATGGGCAAGACGCGCATCATCGCCGAAACCGGGGCCGGCCAGCACGGCGTCGCCACCGCCACCGCCTGCGCGCTGTTCGGCTTCCAGTGCACGGTGTTCATGGGCGCCACCGACGTGGAGCGGCAGCAGCCCAACGTGTTCCGCATGAAGCTGCTGGGTGCCGAGGTGAACGCCGTGACCTCCGGCGCCGCGACGCTCAAGGACGCGATGAACGAGGCGCTGCGCTACTGGGTCGCCAACGTCGAGGACACCTACTACTGCATCGGCACGGTGGCCGGGCCGCACCCCTACCCGACCATGGTGCGCGACTTCCAGTGCGTGATCGGCGACGAGGCGCGGGCGCAGATGCTCGCGGCCGAGGGCCGGCTGCCCGACGTGCTGGTGGCAGCGATCGGCGGCGGCTCCAACGCGATGGGGCTGTTCCACCCGTTCCTCGACGACCCCGAGGTGCGGATGGTGGGCGTCGAGGCGGCCGGGCGTGGCCTGGACACGGGCGAGCACGCGGCCAGCCTGTCGCGGGGGCGGCCGGGCGTGCTGCACGGCAACCGCACCTACCTGCTGCAGGACGAGCACGGGCAGATCTCGGAAGCGCACTCGATCTCGGCCGGGCTGGACTACCCCGGCATCGGGCCGGAGCATTCCTGGCTGCACGAGATCGGCCGCGTCGAATACGTCGGCGCCACCGACGACGAGGCGCTGGCGGCGTTCCAGCTGTGCTCGCGGCTGGAAGGCATCATCCCGGCGCTGGAGCCGTCGCACGCCCTGGCGCACGTCATCCGCTCGGCGCCGTCGATGCCGCCCGAGAGCATCGTGCTGATGAACCTGTGCGGGCGCGGCGACAAGGACGTGCCGGCGGTGGCCAAGCGGCTGGGGGTGGAGCTGTGAGCGCGCCCGCGGCCGCGCCGGCTCCCGTGCCGGGGGCGGGAAGGGGGCGGATCGCGGCGCGCTTCGCGGCGCTCCGGCGGGAAGGGCGCGGCGCGCTGATCCCCTTCCTGGAGGCCTACGATCCCGACCTGGCGACCTCGATGATGATCCTGCGCGGCCTGCCGGGGGCGGGCGCCGACCTGATCGAGATCGGCGTGCCGTTCACCGACCCAGCGGCCGACGGGCCCACCGTCCAGCTCGCCGGCAAGCGCGCGCTCAAGGCCGGCGGCACGCTGGCCGGCACGCTGGCCATGGTTCGCGACTTCCGCCGCGAGGACGACGACACGCCCGTGGTGCTGATGGGCTACCTCAACCCCATCCTGAGCTACGGCGCCGACCGCTTCTGCGCCGACGCCGCGGCCGGCGGCGTGGACGGGCTGATCGTGGTGGACATGCCGCCCGAGGAAGCCGACGAGCTGGCGCCCCACGCCGAGCCGCGCGGCTTGGACCTGATCCGTCTCGTGGCACCCACCACCGGCGCGGCGCGGCTGCCGATGGTGCTCGCCGGCGCGGGGGGCTTCGTCTACCACGTGGCCATCACCGGCATCACCGGCACCCGCTCGGCGGCGGCCGAGGAACTGGCGGCCCTGATGCCCCGCCTGCGCGCCGTGACCGACCTGCCCGTCGCGATCGGCTTCGGCGTGCGGACCCCCGAGCAGGCGGCGCAGGCGGTGCGGGTGGCCGACGCGGCGGTGGTCGGCACCGCCCTGATCGAGACGCTCGTCGCATCCCTCGACGAGGCGGGCCGCGCCCGGCCCGACACCGCGCGGCGGGTGCTCGACCAGGTGCGCGAGCTGGCCGAGGCGGTTCGCGGCGCGCGGAGCGAGATGCGGGCCGCCTAGGGCCTTCGCTGGTTCGACTTGGAACCAGGGACGGAACCCTCCCGGTCCCACGTCGGATCGACGGGGAGCGGAGCGGATGCGGCGGCGAGTTCGGCCAACGCGGCGTCCGCCCCGGCGACGCTGCGCTACGCACGAGGAGGCGGCCCAGGGCGAGGGCGGCGACGCCGCGGTCGCTCATTATCGTGCCCGCGAGCGCCATCTGGGCGTTCAGCATGCCGCCCCGCGCCGCGCGCCCGATCCGATGCCGCGCTTACGCCGGGTCGGCGTCGGGGTCGCGACCCTCGGCCAGCAGCCTGCCGCATCAGCACTGCGCGCCGGTGACGCCGTTTCCACCACGGACGACGCACCGGAGCCGCCGTCGCTTAGTCGCGCCAGCCGGCGCCAGCGGACGCGCACGGCGCGCGCGATCAGGTCGCCGTCGCGCGCCCGGGCCACGAGCGAGACGGGGGAGGCGGTACGGCCTCGCCGGGCTGGGCGCGGTAATCGCCGACGGGACGCGAGACGCCGTGGTGCCGCAGGTCGTCTCCCGAAACAGCTGCCCGTACGTGTTGTGGCTCGTAGCACTCTCGGCTCGCGGTTGAGGAGGAAGGCGCGTCGCGCCCGCCGCGTGCGCGACCGGGTCCGGGTGGCGCACGGGTGAGGGCGGTCGGCGCGTGTTCGCGTTCACATCGGCGGCATGGTCGCCAGGTGTGGCGGTCGGTAGACCATCGCCGTGCGCGCTAACGGTTGGATCGATGTGCCGACGCGCATCGACGCGCCGCTAAGCGTGCCGCTCCAGGACCACGCCCAGGGCGGCGAGGTCCGTCCAGTAATCGGGGTAGGTCTTGGCGACGCAACCGGGGTCGAGGATCGTGATGCCCTCGATCTTCAGGCCGGCCAGCGCGAAGCTCATGGCGATGCGATGGTCGGCGTAGGTCTCGACCCGGGTGGGACGCATCGTGCCGGCCAGCGCGGGGTCGGCGGCGACGACCAGGTCGTCCCCGTCCTCGCGCCCCAGGCCGGGCGCGATCCGCGACAGCTCGGTCGCCAGCGCGGCCACCCGGTCGCATTCCTTGACGCGCAAGTTGGCGATGCCGGTGAAACGGACCGGGGTCGCGTTGAAGGCGGCCAGCACGGCGAGCGCGGGGACGGCGTCCTGCATCTGCGAGCCGTCCACGACGGCGGGCAGGTGCGGGAAGGCGCCGATGATCGCGTGCGCGCGGGCGTCGGGCTGGCCCGAGGCGGCGGGGGAGAAGCCGAGGTCGACGGCGCCGCCGGTGAGGGCCTCGGCGGCCCACAGGCAGGTGGCAGCCGAGGCGTCGGGTTCCACGGCGAGGTCGGCGGCGCGGTAGCCGGTCGGGGCCACCCGCCAGCCCGACGCGCCGACGGGCTCCACCTCGGCGCCGAAGGCCGCCATGGCGGCGAGGGTGAGGTCCACGTAGCCCCGCGCGCCGATATCGCCGTCGGTCAGGGAAACCTCGACGGCCGTGCGTCCGAGGGCGCCCAGAATCAGGAGCGCCGAGACGTACTGGCTGGACAGGCCGGCATCCAGCTCTACCGTCCCGCCCGCGAAGCCGCAGCGGCCGCGGACGAGCACGGGCGGGCAGCCGTTCGCGGCGGTCGCGTCAACGCCCAGGCGGCGCAGCGCGGCCACGAGCGGCGCGATGGGCCGCCGGCGCATGTGGGCGTCGCCGTCGATCACCACCTCGCCGTCCACCGTCGCGGCGGCGGCCGTCAGGAAGCGGGTGGCGGTTCCGGCGTTGCCGAGCATCAGCGGCGCCGCCGGCGCCCGCAGCCGCCCGGTGCTCGCGACGACGAAGCCGCGCTCGTCCGGCTCGTCCACCGACACGCCCATGGCGCGCAGCGCGGCCGCCATCAGCGTCGTGTCGTCGCTCTTCAGGGCGCCGGTCAGCCGGCTGGTTCCGTCGGCGAGGGCGGCGAGCAGCAGGGCGCGGTTGGTGATCGACTTGGAGCCGGGCGGCACGATCCTGCCGCGCAGTGGGCGCCGCGGCGGCAGGACGGTCAGCGCGGAGGGTCGGGCGGTCGGGGTCGTCATGGTCGCATCGTCCTGATCGTTCCGGCCGTCGTGACGGGGCCGGGGCTCGGGTCGCGGCGGCCGCCCCGGCCCACGGTAGGGGACTCGCAGAACTCTCCCCCGCGCGACGCGGCGCGTGGCGCGCGGGGTGCAGGGCCGACCGGAAGCGTTTCCACCTACCCGGCGGGGGCTCAGCCCGCGGCGGTCCGGCGAGGGCACCGGCATCGGCTTTCCCGAGCGGGTCGAGATGCGGGGGGGGCTCGCGCGCGCGGCCGTTCCGCGGGGGCGTCGGGGCGGCGTCCGGGGTCGAGGGCGGGACGGCGCCCGGCCGGCTGCCACCGAGCGCGGGCATCACGCGCGCATCGGATCGTGCGGGAGGTGCTTCACCCGACCAGCGCGGGCCGGTGCAGGTACGCCGGTTCGAACTCCGCCGTCCGCGTGAACTCGTTCCAGTCCAGCGCCGTCAGGCTGCCGCCGCTGAGCTCGACCAGCCAGGAACCGCGCAGCCATTGCAGCGTGCGGTTGAGATGGACGGGCGTGAGGCCGAGTGCGTCGGCCAGCTCCACCTGGGTGAACGGCATATCGCAGGCCGGGCCGCTCGCCAGCCCGGCCCAGCGCATCCGCGACGTCAGTTCGCAGAGCAGGTGGGCGGTCCGCTGGTAGGCCGTGCGTCGTCCGACGTTGACGAGCCACTCGCGCGCTATCGACGCGTCGATCAGCGTGGACTGCCGTAGTAGCCGCCTCAGGCCGGAGTGGCGGGCCATCCAGTCGAGGACGACGGGGTAGGGAATCATCGCAATTCTCGCGGGCGTCAGGGTTCCGACACTGTAGTCCAACCTGTCCAGCAAGAGGCTAACCAAGCCTCAGAAGTCGCCCGGGACGTGGAACGCGGCGATCTGCCGTTGTCCGTTCCTCAACATCTTGTAGCGGCACGCGAAGCCATTGATGACGAGGGGGCAGAACGCTGGACGACCGCCCTCGTGGGCCAAGTCCTGGTTACCCTCGAGCTGCTGGGCGCCCAGCAGCGCGATCTCGACGGCACGCGTTTCCTGGTCGGAAAGCGCACCGAAATCCTGCAGCTTTCGGACAAGCAACGACACGGCCTTCCGTTCTTTCAACTTAGTAATGACGGCGCACTTTCACTGTACCTTATTATGACGACGCGGCTTAGGATCGATGGGGATTTGCGAGTGAGTCAACACGTTTTAAGAAGTGTCTCACAAAGTCTCAAAATTCGAGGAACGTTGGCGTATCCGTGACAATTCGTGGACGGGAAGAGAGATCGTGATTGTCGCATGCGGGCGGGACCCTATCCGGCTCGCCTCGGAGGTGACGAGCGGAAACGCTTCGCCCGAGACGGCTGTTCGCCGGCCGGATGCTGTTGATCGGCGCGCGACGAGCGCTTCGTGACAGCCCTCACGGCCTCACGATCCCGTCTGCCGGCGCGATCGATCGGCTCGGCGGAAGGCGGCGTGAAGCTGCGGTTGGGCGGCTGCGCGGGAACCGGACGCGTCATCGCCGGCGATATCGTGGGGCGGCCAAGCTACCCGGGCATGAACCCGAGCGCCCCGTGCCGAACGGGCTAGGACCCGGGACCCGGGAGACGCCGGGCGGACCGGTTGCCTCCGGAACCGGACCTACTGGCCCGACGTCCGCCGATATGTCCGATGGTACGCCCGCGAAGGCGAAGACGTGACATCGTTCGAGACGCCGATCCCAGCGCTTCGGCTTACCTGACCGCGAAGCCGCACTGCTCCGGGGCGGGAGCATACGATCGGGAAAGCGTCGTCCGGCAGTCGATCGATGGTGGCCCACGGTGCCGTAGTGGTTCGGGGGCGACCTCGCGCGGCCGGGACCCCGGCTCGGCGGACGTCGCCGCGAGGGGTACGGGTCGGGGTTGCTCGGCGGCAGGCAACGGGCGCGGCGGGCGAGCGCCGATCCCGGACGGGTCGGCCCGTCCTGCGGCGCCCAGTCGCGCCGCGCGCGGCACGGCGCCGAGATCGGGAGCCTTCACGCCGTCGACCCTGGTGCGGGGCGGGACAGCATCGTAGGTTCCGCGCGAACCGAGAGCCTCGATCCGGATGCCGGCCCCGCGTTTCCTGCTCAAGACCGACAACGAACGCCTCGAGGCCGTGCTGCTGGACGGCCGGCCCGTGCACGAAGGCTTCGCGCGGCTGCGCGACGCTGTGGCCCTGCGCGCGCCGGCGGCGGCATCGCTGTTCGCCGAGCCGGTGGCCGGCAGCGGCGCGGTGAGCTGGTACGCCGAGGGCGCCGGCGACCCGCAGCCGCTGGTCGCCTTGTCGGCGCCGCGCCGGGCCGAGGCGGAGGCGCTGCTGGCGCGTCAGCTGGCGGCGCTCGAACCCCTGCTCGACGATCCCGCGACCGGTCCGCTGCTGCGCCGGGCACTGGTGCTGGCAGACGCCGGGAACGTGGTGGCGCTGGACAGCGCAGTGGTGCTGACGGGCTGGGGCTGGGCGCCGCGCGGCGCCACCTCGGACGACGCGCTGGCGGCGCAGGTGCGCGGCGTGCTGGGACGCTTCTCACCGGTACTGGGCGCGGCCGATGCCGGCTTCGTGGCGGGGAGCCGACGCGCCGCGGCCGAGGTGACGCGCCCGCCCGTCGCGACGCCCCGGCCCGCGGTCGCGGCGCCGGCGGCCGTGGCGGTCGCGGGCGGACCGGTGGCCGGCCGCGCCGTCGCGGGAGTCGCGGCGCGGGCGGCTTGGCTGGCGCCGCTGCTGGCCGGCGTGGCGCTGCTGTTCCTGGTGCTCGGCTTCTGGCTCGCCTGGACGCAGTTCTCGCGCGGGGTGGCGGAGCAGCGGCTGTCGGCCACGGTGGTGGACGAGGAGCGCACCCGGCTGGCGATCCGCGTGCAGCGGGAAACCAACGAGCAGCTGGAGCGCGACGTGGAGCGGGCGCGCCGGTCGGCCGCTGCGCCGGACGTGTGCACGGCGGAGGCGCCGCTGGGGATCGCGCCCTCGCCGGAGCGGC
This sequence comes from uncultured Roseomonas sp., assembly GCA_964243365.1. Taxonomy (GTDB): domain Bacteria; phylum Pseudomonadota; class Alphaproteobacteria; order Acetobacterales; family Acetobacteraceae; genus Roseomonas. The sequence continues at coordinate 23,895 of CAXTEL010000045.1, forward strand.
AGCCGGTGCGCCCCGAGGCGGTGCCGCCGGCGGTGCCGGCGCAGCCGGGCGGGCAGGCGGCGAACTTCACCGGCTCGCTGGCGCAGCTGCTGGAGCGCGCGGCGGTGATGGTGGTGGGGGCCGGGCCACGCGGCATCGGTCACGGCACCGGCTTCTTCGTGGCGGGCGACACGGTGCTGACCAACGCGCACGTGATCGAGAACGCCGACCCGGAGCAGATCCTGGTGATGTCGGTGGCCATCGGCCGGGCCATCCCGGCGCGGCTGGTGGCGCGGACGCAGGGGCCTGAGGGCGGCGAGTCGCAGCCGGGCAGCCTGGATCTGGCGCTGCTGCGGCTGGCCGAGCCGGTGCCGGGGGCGCAGCCGCTAGCGTTCACCCGCACCGCCGAGAAGCTGACTGACGTGGTGGCGGCGGGCTACCCGGCCTCGGTGGTGCAGGTCGAGGGCGGCATGCAGGCGCTGCGCGAGGGGCGGCTGGGTGCGCCGCCGGAGCTGGTGTTGTCGCGCGGGAGCATCAGCACCATCCAGCCGCTGCCCAACGGCCTGGTGATCATGCCGCACTCGGCCGACATCTCGCCGGGCAATTCCGGCGGGCCGCTGGTGGATGCCTGCGGCCGGGTGGTGGGGATCAACACCTTCGTCAGCCGCGCCACCGAGGTCGCGGACCGGGTGAAGTACGCCCAGAAGACCGACAGCCTGCTGCCCTGGCTGGCCCAGGCCGGGGTGCGCGCGCAGGAGCGCGAGGGCGTCTGCGAGCCGGTGGCGGCGGCGCTGCCGGCCCGGCCGCCCGCGGCGCCCGCGTCTCCTCCGGGCGGGCCGGCCGGCACGGGACAGCCCGGCGC
>CAXTEL010000046.1:0-24582 GCA_964243365.1 uncultured Roseomonas sp.
GCGCGGCGACCGGCGGCGGCGCCACCGCGGCGGGCGGCGCGGGCGCCTCGCGGCGCGTGGCGGGCGGTGCCGCGGCCCGGCGCAGCGCTTCCAGGTCCGGCCGCTCGGGCTCGGCCATCGCGCGCGCCTGGCCCGACCCTGACTGGCCCGACCTGGCTTGGCCCGATGCCGGCGCGGGAGCCGCCTGCTGGGACGACCCGGCCCGACCCTGGGCCGGCTGGCCCGCGCCCGGCTGGCTTCCTCCCGGCTGGCCGTGCCCCGGCTGGGACGCGACGGCCGGCGGCTGTCCCGGCCGCGTTTCGCGCGCCTGCCCGCGCTGCGTCTCGAAGATCCGCTCGTCCTGGTTGGGCACGCGCATCCCTCCCGGGTCGTCGGGGCGCACGCGCAGCGGCCGCGGATCGGCGGCCACCACGGGTACGTCGCGCGTCACCGCGCGCGACACGCCCCAGATCGCCGCGCCCCCCGCCGCCAAGGCCGCCAAGATCCCCCCCGAGACCAGCAGCATCCGCCAGGGCATTCCCCCGCCCGTCTCCCGCTGCACGCGGTATGACGGCACTGATAGATCGCTCACCGCATCTCCTCGACCGGCGCCACCCCCATGACGCGCAGCCCCGAGCGGAGCACCGTGGCCGTGGCCGCGACGAGGGCGAGCCTCGCGCGCGTGGTGGCCGGGTCCTCCTCCCGGAGGAAGCGCAGGGCCGAGTCTTCCCGGCCCCGGTTCCACAATAGGTGGAAGTCGCCGGCCAAGTCATGCAGGTAGAAGGCGATCCGGTGCGGCTCGCGCGCCTGGGCCGCCGCTTCCACCGCGCGCGGCCAAGCGCCGATGCGGCGCAGCAGGGCCAGCTCGGCCGGGTCGGCCAGCGCGTCCAGCGCTGCTTCCGCCAGCGCCTCCGCATCGGTCTCCATCCCGGCGGCCTCGGCGCCGCGCAGCACGGAGCGGCAGCGGGCGTGGGCGTACTGCACGTAGAACACCGGGTTGTCGCGGGACTGCTCCACCACGGCGTCGAGGTCGAAGTCCATCTGGGCGTCGGACTTGCGGGTCAGCATGGTGAAGCGCACCGCGTCGCGCCCGACCTCGTCGAGCAGGTCGCGCAGCGCCACGTAGGTGCCGGCGCGCTTGCTCATCCGCACCGGCTCGCCCCCCTTCACCACGCGCACGATCTGGCACAGCACGACGTCGAACTGCACCGCCCCGTCCGACAGCGCCGCCACCGCGGCCTTCATGCGGCCGACGTAGCCGCCGTGGTCGGCGCCCCACACCTGCACCAGCTCGCCCATGCCGCGCGCGATCTTGTCGGCGTGGTTGCCGATGTCGTTGGCGAAGTAGGTGTTGGAGCCGTCGGACTTGCGCAGCGGGCGGTCCACGTCGTCCTTGAACCGGGTGGAGGCGAACAGCGTCTGCGGGCGCGGCTCCCAGTCGTCGGGGACGCGGCCCTTCGGCGGCTCCAGCACGCCCTCGTAGACCAGGCCCTTGGCGGCGAGGTCGGCGATGGCGCGGTCGGCCACGCCCGCCCGGACCAGCGCCGCCTCCGACACGAACACGTCGTGCTCGACGCCCAGCGCCGCGAGGTCCTCGCGGATCGAGGCCATCATGGCGTCCACCGTGAAGCCGCGGACCTCGTCGAGCCACAGCGCCGGGTCGCCCGGCAGCGCGCCGGGGGCCAGCGCGTCGCCGTGCCGGGCCGCGAGCGCCTCGCCCACGGGGATCAGGTAGTCGCCGCGGTACTGCAACCCGCCGGGCACCAGCGCGTCGAAGGCCGCCTCGTCGAGCGCGGTGCCGAGCGCCCGGAGGTAGCGCCAGTACGCCGCCCAGGCGAGCGCCCGCACCTGCGCCCCGGCGTCGTTGACGTAGTACTCCTTGGTCACCGCCCAGCCGGCCTTGCCCAGCAGGTTGGCCAGCGCGTCGCCCACCACGGCGCCGCGGCAATGGCCGACGTGCATCGGGCCGGTGGGGTTGGCCGACACGTACTCCACGTCCACCCGCCGGCCGTCGCCCAGCGCGCTGTCGCCGAACGCTTCGCCGCGCCGCAGCACCAGCGGCAGCCGGGCGCGCCAAGCGTCGTCGCGCAGGTGCAGGTTCACGAAGCCCGGGCCGGCCGGCGCGGCCTCGAGCACCAGCGGGTCGGCGGCCAGCCGCGCGGCGAGGTCGGCGGCGAGCTTGGCGGGGGCCAGCCGCGCGAGCTTGGCCACCACCAGCGCCGCGTTGGTCGCCATGTCGCCGTGCGCGGGGTCGCGCGGCGGTTCCACCAGCACGCGGGCGGCGGCCGCGTCGGGCAGGTCGGGCAGGATGGCGCGCAGCTCGCGCATCACCGCCTCGCGCGCGGCGCGGAAGATGTCGGGGGAGCTGTCGTCCTGGGGCAAGGCGCGATGCCCTCCTAGCCGGGGATGTTGGGGTCGGTGAGGCGGCGGTGCTCCTCCAGCGCGAAGCGGTCGGTCATGCCGGCGATCCAGTCGCACACCACGCCGGCCGCCTCGGCCGAGCCGGGCCGTCCGGCGCGGGCGGCCCATTCGGGGGGCAGCATGTCGGGCCCCTCGTGCAGCAGCGCGAACACCGCCCCCAGCACGCGGCGGGTCTTCTGCGCCGTGCGGTTGACCCGCCAGTTGCGGTACATCCGGCCGCGCAGGAACTCGCGGGTGGCGACGTTGCGCGCCGCCATCGCCGCCGAGAAGCCCACCACCGGGCCGGGGGCGCGGCGGATCGCGTCGGCGTCGGCGGGGTCGAGGGCCTCGATGCGCCGCCGCGCCTCGGCCACCACGTCCACGATCATCAGGTTGATGACGCGCCGGATCGTCTCGCCGGCCAGGCGCTCGCGCGGCGCGCCGGGTGCCGCGGACCGCGCGCGCTCCATCGCCTCGCCCACCAGGGGCAGCGCGGCGGCCGCCTCGTCGAGGGTAAAGAGGCCGGCGCGGAAGCCGTCGTCGAGGTCGTGGTTGTTGTAGGCGATGTCGTCGGCGATGGCCGCGGCCTGGGCTTCGGCGGACGCGTGGGTGGACAGCTCCAGCGGGTGGCGGCGGTCGTACGCCGCGATGAAGGGGGCCGGATGCGCCAGCGGGCCGTTGTGCTTGGCCAGCCCTTCCAGCGTTTCCCAGGTCAGGTTCAGCCCGTCGAAGGCGGCGTAGCGGTGTTCCAGCGTGGTCACCGCCTTGAGGCTCTGGGCGTTGTGGTCGAAGCCGCCGTAGGGGCGCATCGCCTCGTCCAGCGCGTCCTCGCCGGCGTGGCCGAAGGGCGGGTGGCCGAGGTCGTGAGCCAGCGCCAAGGCCTCCGCGAGGTCCTCGTCGAGCCTGAGCTGGCGGGCCACGGAGCGGGCGATCTGGGCGACCTCGATGGAATGGGTCAGGCGCGTCCGGAAAGCGTCGCCCTCGTGGTAGATGAAGACCTGCGTCTTGTACTGCAGCCGCCGGAACGCCGAGGAATGAATGATGCGGTCGCGGTCGCGCTGGAAGGGCGAGCGCGCATCGGACGGCTCGGGGTGCAGCCGGCCGCGGGTAGCAGCGGCGCGCACCGCCCAGGGCGCAAGCGCCGCGGCGTGGGCGACCGCGGTGCCCGGCGACGGGCCGGGCACCTGGTCCGGCGCGTTCGCGGTGGTGTTCTGCGGCATCTGGGGGACCGCGCCCGTAGCACCGCGTGCCCCGCCGCCGCAACCCCGCCGCCCCGGGTTCCCGGGTCGGAGCTGCCGGGTCGGACGGGGCGGCGCGGCCGCCGGCCCGGGCGCGCCGGTCGGCGACGGGGGCCGCGCCCGGGTGGTCGGTTGGAAAGCCGGGGCCGCGCGCCCTATCTTGCCCCCACACGGAGTTTCATCGCCATGCCCGACGGCACGCCCCCCGCCCCGCCCCTCGCCTTCCGCGCCACGCCGCGCGCGTTGCGGCAGGTCGGCCTCATCGCCGCGCGCGAAGGGCGGCCCGGCGCGGGCCTGCGCGTGTCGGTGGAGGCCGGCGGCTGCTCGGGGTTGCAGTACCGCTTCGCGCTGGACGACCAGCCTGCCGCGGACGACCACGTCGAGGGCGACGGCGCGGCGCGGGTGTTCGTGGACCCGGTGTCGCTGGAGCTGCTGGGCGGCGCCGAGCTGGACTGGACCGACGAGCTGATCGGGGCGCACTTCGCCGTGCGCAACCCGCAGGCGGTGTCGGGCTGCGGCTGCGGCGTGTCGTTCTCGGTCGGCTGAGGCGCGGCCTCCCCTTGCGCCTCGCGACCTTCAACGTGAACTCGGTGCGCAAGCGCGTGCCGCACTTGCGGCGGCTGCTCGCGCGACGGGCGCCCGACCTCGTCTTCCTGCAGGAGATCAAGTGCCGGACGGAGGAGTTCCCAGCGCTGGACTTCGCCGACCTGGGCTACCGCGCCCACGCCGTGGGCCAGCCGGGCGGGCGCAACGGCGTGGCGGTGCTGGGGCGCATCCCCTTCGAGGTGGTGGCCGAGGCGCTGCCCGGCGAAGCCGAGGACGCCCAGGCGCGCTACGTCGAGGTGCGCGCGGCGGGGACGCACGTCGCCGGCATCTACCTGCCCAACGGCAATTCCGGGGGCGAGGACGGCTACGGCTACAAGCTGCGCTGGATGGCGCGGTTGCGGGCGCTGGCCGCCGAGCGGCTGAACGCGTTCGCGCCGCTGGCGGTCCTGGGCGACTTCAACGCCTGCCCGACCGACGACGATTTCTCGCCCGGGTCGATGCCGCCCGCCGACGCGCTGGTGCGGCCCGAAACCCGCGCCGCCTTCCGGGCGCTGCTCAACCTCGGCCTGACCGACGCGCTGCGCGCCCTGCACCCGGCCGACGCGCCCTGGACGTACTGGGACTACGGCGCGGCCTTCGAGGGCAACCGGGGCCTGCGGATCGACCACGCCCTACTGTCGGCGGAGCTGTCGGAGCGGCTGGTGGGGGGAACGGTGGAGGTGGGGACCCGGGCGGAGGAGCAGCCCTCGGATCACGCGCCGGTGGTGTTCGAGATCGCGGACTGAGCGGGCGCGTCGCCTTACTATCTTACTTCCTTACCGGGGTTCGGGGACGCCGCCCGCGGGCGGCGTCGGCGACGGCGCGGACGCGTGGAGTGTGTTGATCTCGTTCCCATAAACGGCGGTGGCCGCGAGGTCAAGGCGAACCCGTTGCCGGTCGCCGCGGCATTTCGCCGGGCCGATGGCATCGCGGGCGGAAATGGCAGCGATGCGCGGAATGGCATCGCGGGCTCGGGATGGCATCGGTCCGCCGGGATGCCGTTTCCCGGGCGCGCCATCGCCCGCGCGGCGCCGGCCGGATCGTCGTGGCCGACGCCGGGCGGCTCCCGCGGTCGCGAGGTCGGGGACATCTCGCGGCGGGGTCCGGGGGCGGGCGCTCAGTTGAGGTGCAGGGTCACCAGGATCAGCTCGTGGTCGCTCAGCGGGGTGCCGTCCTCCGAGATCGCCGGCACCACCGCCGGGTCGGAAACGCGCAGGTCGCGGGCCGCGAACCAGTCCAGCTGCTCGTCGCCACGCCCGGCGCTCCAGGTGCTGCGCCGGGTGGTGGGGGCGGCGCGGTTGGGGCTGTCCCAGTCGTAGCCGCGGCGGCGGGCGAGGTCGAACAGCGGCTCGCCCGCCCGGTGGCCGGCCGACAGGCGGGTGTTGAGGTCGCCGCCCAGCAGAACGGGCAGGCCGGCGGCGTAGTCGTCCAGGGCGTCGAGCAGGGTGGCCATCTGCCGGGCGCGGCCGGCGGGATCGGCGTCGCTTTCCAGGTGCACGGCGCAGGCGACGAAGTCGCGGCCACCGTGGTGGAAGGTGGCGGCGACCGCGGCGCGGCCGCCGACCCGGCGCTGGCCGCCGCGGGGCGCGACGAACCAGTCGGCGGCGGCGTCGAGGCGGAAGGTGGCCGGGTCGCGGAACGGCACCGCCGACGAGAAGCCGTTGCCGTGGAAGCCGAGCAGGTTGCCGGGTAGGTTGTTGGGATGCTCGATGGGGCTGGGCATCACCTCCAGCTCCAGGAACTCCAGCCCGTAGGCGTAGGCGTGGTGCATGGTGGCGGCCAGCCGGCGCGTGGTGTGGTGCTGGCCGGTGCGGTGCATGCCCCAGTCCATCTCGGTGAGCAGGGCCAGCGAGGCGCCGTGTCGCGCCAGCAGCCGGGCGGCGGCGTCGGGGTACAGGCAGCGCTCCAGGTTCCAGCTCGCGACGCGCAGCGGGCCGTCGGGCACGTCCGCGGCGACGGTGCCGCCGGTCTCGACCTGGCCGAAGGCCGCCAGGGCGGACATGGCGGCGTCGTGCGCCTCGCGCGTGCGGGGGAGTGCCGCCAGCGCGGCGCGGGCGGGGGCGTCCACCGGCACGAGCGCCGGCACGGCGCTCGGCCGCGGCGGGGCGGACGGGGCGGCGCGGCGGTCCGGCGGGGTGGCGGGGGGGGAGGCCGTCACGAGGTCGGAGGGGGTCATGGGCGGCTGCTTGCGCAAGGAGGCGGCCGGCGTCCACCTTTTTTCGGTGAAGCCGGCTCTCGGCGGTGCGGGAGCGGACGGAATTTGGGATGGAGGAGATGGGGAAAGGCGGAAACTCGGCCCCTTCCCGTTCCTCGGCGGTGATCGCCGCGTCCGCCGCCTAGAGCAGGAAGTCCGTCGCCGCGAAGGCGATGTTTCCGGTCACGTAGATGCCGAGGTCGGCGGTGCCGTCGCCGGTGTCGGCCTCCACCTAGGTATAACAGCCCGACACGTAGGCGCGCACCGAGGCCGTGCCGCCGCCCGTGAACGCCGCCGTGCCCACGAAGGCGAAGGCCTGGTCGCCGGCCGCCGTCGCGTTGGCGTCAATGGCCGCGAGGTCGATCCTGTCGCCCTGGGCTCGGGAGAAATTGGTGATGCTGTCCCGGCCGGCGGACGGGCTGTCGGCCAGCGAAAGATAGCGGAACACGTCGGCCTCGGTGCCGCCGGTCAGGTTGTCCGCGCCCGCGCCGCCGATCAGCACGTCGGCGCCCGCCTCGCCCCGCAGCGTGTCGCCGACCGCGCCGCCATCCAGGAAGTCGTCGCCGGCGCCGGCAGTGAGGGAGTCGCTCCCACCCTTGCCGCAGAGGATGTCGTTGCCGGCGCCCGTCTGGATGCCGTCGTTGCCGTCGCCGCCCTCAATCCGAGCGATGCCGGTCAGGGTCACGGTACCGAAGTTGAAGACGCTGACGCCCGCATCGCCGCGGATGACGACGTTGGCGAAGCCGCCAGCGGTGATGGCCTGGACAGTGGGAAGCGTGAGAGAGTATTGTTACCGCTGTTACCTGAAGGCATTTTGCTCTCTCCCTCACGCAATCGTGATGATTGCACGCAGGAGTAGCAGGGTACTGGAGCCACGCAAGCACAAAGTTGTGATGAGTGGGTTTCAGCGTACCGTCACGCTCGACGGTCAAGGCGGCTAGTCTGGCTAGCCCCCTCCTCGCCCTGTTCCCGCATCTGGACGAGGGTCTGGAGCGCCACGGCGCTGTCCCTGGCGCTGCCGTGATGGCCACTGAGGCTGGGTGCCACCTGCCAGGAGCCCCACCCCTGCCCGTCCTTGGTGCCGAGCATCGCTCCATCGGCGCCCGCCCTGACCTCGTAGCGCGACCCGCCGGACTCGAAGGCGAAGTCCGCGATGGTGATCGCCACCGGCGCGTTCGAGCCAGCGTCTGTCGGAACAGTGTGAAGCGGAACACCGGTCCCACTGTTGGCTCCCATGATCAACTGTCCCGACGCTTGGACCGCCTTGAGGGACGCGGCCCTGCTCTCTTCCATTCTCCCTTTGCCGAAATCCGCTTCGTACTTCGCCCAATTTACATGATTGTGATTGCTTACTAAGGCGTTGTGATCGGATAGGTTACTGAGCATGTCCTCGACGTAGCCCGGGTCCACTGAGGCGACCGGCAGCTTGCCGGGCCCATCCGGACCAGCCGCCGCGGGGGCGTCGTTGGCGTCACTCGCGGCGATCCGGGCCTCGCCGGAGATCGACACTACATCGACCGGAGCCTCGCGTGGGGAGGGGAGCGCGGGAGCCGCGTCGGCCTCCGCCCGCGTCACCGGGATCGGGCGTTGGATGGGTGGATCGATCGCCGCGACGGTGCTCATGGCCTGCGCTCCTTCCGGAACACGATGCCGGCCGCGGGTTAAGGAGCGGTTCGGCGGGGGGCGCGGAGGCGCGGGATCGCCGCCCGATGCCGACCCGGCGGAATGGGTCGGCGCGGGTACCGAACGCGGCGGCGGCGCGCCGGGGCGCGCTCGCCGGCGGGCCCGGGGACCGCGCGACGGCGACGCTAAAGGTCGGGGTAGGAGTGGGTTTCGGCCGCGCCGCCGGGCTGGGTGACGGCGCCGAGGTGGGCGGGGCCGACGAGCTGGGCGTACTTCCACAGGGCACCGCTGTTGTAGTCGGTGGGGCGCGGCTTCCAGGCGAGGCGACGAGCGGTGAGCTCCTCCTCGGGGAGGAGCACGTCGATGGTGCCGGCGTCGGCGTCGAGCACGATGCGGTCGCCGTCGCGCAGCAGGGCGATGGGGCCGCCCAGGGCGGCTTCGGGGCCGACGTGGCCGACGCAGAAGCCCCGCGTGGCGCCGGAGAAGCGGCCGTCGGTGATCAGGGCGACGCTCTCGCCCATGCCCTGGCCGTAGATGGCGGCGGTGGTGGACAGCATCTCGCGCATCCCCGGGCCGCCGCGGGGGCCCTCGTAGCGGATGACGATGACGTCGCCGCTCTTGTAGGCGCGCTGGTCCACGGCGCTGAAGGCGTCCTCCTCGCAGTCGAAGCACAGGGCGGTGCCCTCGAAGCGGCGGGTCTTCATGCCCGCGACCTTCACGATGCCGCCGTCGGGGGCGAGGTTGCCCTTCAGGCCGACCACGCCGCCGGTGGCGGTGATGGCGCGGGAAACGGGGTGGATCACGTCCTGGTCGGCGGGGAAGACCACTCCCGCGTGGTTCTCGGCCAGGGTGCGGCCGGTGACGGTGAGGCAGTCGCCGTGCATCAGGCCGGCGTCGAGGAGTGCGCGGATGATGATGGGGATGCCGCCGACGCGGTGGACGTCCAGCGCCACGTACCTGCCCCCCGGCTTGAGGTCGGCGATGTAGGGGGTGCGGCGCATGATCGCCATCACGTCGTCCATGGTGAAGCGGATGCCGGCCTCGTGGGCGATGGCGGGCAGGTGCAGCGCGGCGTTGGTGGAGCCGCCCGTGGCGCCGACGATGACGGCGGCATTCTCCAGGGCCTTCAGCGTCACGATGTCGCGGGGGCGGATGTTGCGCCGCACCAGGTCCATCACGGCGCGGCCGGACTCCAGGGCCCAGCGGTCGCGGTCCTCGTAGGGGGCGGGGGCGCCGGCGGAGCCGGGGAGAGCGAGGCCGATCGCCTCGCTCACCGTCGCCATGGTGTTGGCGGTGAACTGGCCGCCGCAGGCCCCCGCCGAGGGGCAGGCGACGCATTCGAGCTCGTGCAGGTCCTCGTCGCTCATGTTGCCGGCGGCGTGCTGGCCGACCGCCTCGAACACGTCCACCACGGTGACGTCGCGGCCCTTGAAGCTGCCGGGCAGGATGGTGCCGCCGTACATGAAGACGGAGGGGACGTTGAGGCGGACCATCGCCATCATCATGCCCGGCAGCGACTTGTCGCAGCCGGCGAGGCCGACGAGCGCGTCGTAGGAATGGCCGCGGATGGTCAGCTCCACGGTGTCGGCGATGGCCTCGCGCGAGGCCAGCGAGGACTTCATGCCCTGGGTGCCCATGGCGATGCCGTCGGTGACGGTGATGGTGGTGAACTCGCGCGGCGAGCCGTGGGCTTCCGCCACGCCGCGCTTGACGGACTGGGCCTGGCGGTGGAGCGCGATGTTGCACGGCGCCGCCTCGTTCCAGCAGGTGGCGACGCCGACCAGGGGCTGGGCGATCTCGGCCTCGGTCATGCCCATTGCGTAGTAGTAGGAGCGGTGCGGGGCGCGCTCGGGGCCGACGGTGACGTGGCGGCTGGGGAGGCGGGACTTGTCCCAGATGGTCATCGGTTCTGGTTCTCGCGTGGCGGTGTGACGGCCGGGTGTGTGCGGAGGTGTTCTGGCACCGGCGGGGCGGCGTGTCGCGGGGTTGTTGGCCGTCGTCCCTCGTTGTTGCTGGAAGCCCGCCCCGGGCCGGCCTAGTGTGGCGCGCAGGTCGGACACCCGCCGCTTGCCCCCCGAGCCATCGCCGGGACCGCGCTTCGCTTCGCGGGCGGAATACCTCGCCTGGGCCGAGGCGCAGCCGCGGGGCCGCCATGAGCGCGTGGGCGGCGAGGTGGGGGCGATGGCGCCGGAACGCGCGGCCCACGTCCGCGCCAAGTTAGCGCCTGGCTGGCGCTGCGCGAGGCGGTCGCCGCCGCCGGCGTGCCCTGCGAGGTGCTGGCCGACGGGATCGCGGTTCGGGTGGACGAGGACGCGGATCGCGAGCCGGACGCGGTGGTCGCCCGTGGCGCGCGCACGGCGCCGGACGCGGTGGCCGTGTCCGACCCCGTGGTGGCGGAGGTGCTCTCGCCCGGTACCCGCGTGCTCGACGCCGGGCTGAAGCCCACCGACTACTTCCGGGTGGCTTCGGTGCGGCACTACCTGATCCTGCACGCCGGGCGGCATACGGTGAGCCACCACCGTCGCGGCGAGGATGGCGGGACCGAGACGCGGCTGGCCAGCGAGGGCGGCATCGTGCTGGACCCGCCGGGGGTCACGGTGACGTTGGAGGCTCTGTACCGGGACGCGTGAGCGGTCGCGGCGCGCGGGGTCAGTCGAGGAAGGGCAGGTCGGTGACGCCGGGGTCGGCGCCGGCCGCCGTGAGCATGGCGTGGATCTGGCCGCGGTGGTGGGTCTGGTGGTTGAAGAGGTGGGTGACCAGCAGGGTGACGGGTTTGGTGAATTCACGGCCGGCGGCGGCGCTGACGTAAGTCAGGTCGGTCAGCAGGAAGGCGGGTTCGAGGCTGGCCGCCCAGTCCGCAAGGCGGGCGTCAGTGGCCTCGCGGCGGGCGCGCAGGTCGTCGAAGTTGGCGACGTAGCGGGGGGATTCCGCCAGCGGGACGCCCGGCGGGTCCCAGCCCGCGAGCCGGGCCATCCAGCCGGTGTCGGCCCAGAGGAGGTGCGACAGGGTGGCGTGGATGGAGTCGAAGAAGGCGCCGCGGTCGAGGCGGCGGGCGTCGTCGGTGAGCGTCGCGGCGGCGGCGTAGAAGCGGCGGTTCATGGCGGCGTTGTAGGCGGCCATGGTGCGACAGTAGCTGGGGGTGATCACGCGTCGGGTGCCCGGCGGGGAAGCGACAGGGTGCCGCGCCGGGCGGAAGGTGGCAACCGTGGGCGTGACTTCCCGGGGGGCTTCGCGGGGGCAGCTTCGGCCTCGCAGCCGGACCACTGGGCACTGCCGCGATAAAGCTTGCACAACGTTTATGCGTTTATCTATAAATCATTAACAAACGCGAGATCGTCGCGGAAAGGAAGCTGGATGCAGGCAATCGGGACGGTGATCCGGCTGTTCCTGATGGCCTGCGGAGGGGCACTCCTGGGTTGGGGCTACGGGTTGGCCCACGAGGACGCGACGAGGTGGCGGCTGACGGCGAGCGTTTCGGGCGAGGCGGCGACTTGCAGTCTCGCGGGGACGCCCGCGGGGGAGGACGCGGAACACGCCGCGCGTCCGCTCAGGTAGCGATCCGCCCCAGCGCCGCGTCCAGCCGCGCGATCTCCGCTTCCGCCGCGACCAGCCGCTCGCGGTTCTCCTCCACGACCTCCGGCTTGGCGCGGGCGACGAACTCGGCGTTGTCCAGCTTGGCGCCGATCTTGCGCGCCTCCGCCGCGGCCTTCGCCCGCTCGCGGCCCAGCCGCGCCCGCTCGGCGTCGAGGTCGATGATGCCGGCCAGGGGGAGCAGCAGCGTCGCCTTGCCCAGCGTCGCCTGCGCCACGCCGGGCGGCGCCTGGCCCGACAGCGGCTCGATCCCCGTGAGGCGGGCCATGCGGCGGATCGTGTCCATCCAGCGCTCGCCGCGCGCCAGGGTGGCGGGGTCGGCGCCCCCCACCAGCAGCGGGAGCTTGTTGGACGGGGGCACGTTCATCTCCGAGCGCACGCCGCGCACGGCCGAGATCAGCGCAACCAGCCAGTCCAATTCCGCGCGCGCTCCGGCCGCGTCCGCGACGGGGACGGCTTCCGGCCAGGGGGCGCCGACGAGGGTGCCCTCGGCGCCGTAGCCGAGGCGATGCCACAGCTCCTCGGTGACGAAGGGGATGACGGGGTGGAGCAGGCGCAGCAGCGTGCCCAGGACGTGCTGGGCCGCCCCCCTCGCCTCGCGCGCCTCCGCGGTGTCGCCCGACGCCAGGGCGGGCTTGGCGAACTCGAGGAACCAGTCGCAGTAGGTGTCCCAGGTGAAGCGGCGGGCGCCGGCGGCGTACTCGTCGAAGCGGAAGGCTTCCAGGGCGGCGGTGCACTCGGCGACGGCGGCGTTGCCGGCGTCGAGCACCCAGCGCGCCAGGGGGGTGGTGCAGGCGGAGGGGTCGAAGGCGGGATCGGGGGCGATGCCGTTGAGCTCGACGAAGCGGGCGGCGTTCCACAGCTTGGTGACGAAGGACCGGGCGGTCTCGACCCGCGCCCGGCCGAGCTTGACGTCGCGGCCCGGGCCGGCGAGGGCGCAGATGGCGAAGCGCAGGGCGTCGGTGCCGTAGGCGTCGATCAGTTCGATCGGGTCGATGACGTTGCCCTTGGACTTGGACATCTTCTGGCCGCGCTCGTCGCGCACCAGGCCGTGGATGTAGACGGTGCGGAAGGGGACGGCGCCGGTCTGGTGGAGGCCCATCATCATCATGCGGGCCACCCAGAAGAAGATGATGTCGAACCCCGTCACCAGCACGTCGGTGGGGTAGCGGCGGGCCAGTTCCGGCGTTTGTTCGGGCCAGCCGAGGGTGGAGAAGGGCCACAGCGCGGAGGAGAACCAAGTGTCGAGGACGTCCTCGTCGCGCTCCAGGTCAACATCGCGTCCGTACTTCTCGCGGGCGGCGGCGTGCGCCTCCTCCTCGGTTTCCGCGACGAACTCCTCTCGGCCCAGAGCTGAGGAGCCCGGTCCGTACCAAACGGGAATGCGATGCCCCCACCAGAGTTGGCGGGAGATGCACCAGGGCTGAATGTCGCGCATCCAGGCGAAAAACGTGTTCTCCCACTGGCGTGGAACGAACTGCGTGCGGCCGGCTTCAACTGCCTCGACCGCTGGCTTCGCCAGCTTGGCAGCGTCGCAGTACCATTGCAGCGTGAGTCGTGGCTCGATCGGTACGCCGGAACGATCTCCGTGCGGCACGGAATGAGTGTGCGACTCCACGAGTTCCATTCGCTCCAGTCGCGACAGTTCCTCCACGATGACGAGCCGCGCCTCGAACCGGTCGCGCCCCCGTATGCGATCGAAGAGGTCCCGCGTGTCGGGGGGCAAAGGTTCGAGGAAGTAGTCCAGCGTTCCGAAAGCACTGAGATCGACGCACGCCTCTTGGTCGAGCACAGAAACGAAGCCCGTGAGCCCGTGCCGCCGGGCCACCTCGAAATCGTTGAAATCGTGCGCCGGCGTGATTTTGACCGCCCCGGTTCCCTTCTCAGGGTCGGCATAGGCATCACCGATGACCGGGATGGCCTTGTTCAGGAGCGGCAAGATTACTCGCCTGCCGATCAGGTCGCGGTACCGGGGGTCCTCAGGGCCGACGGCAACGGCGATGTCGCCGAGCATGGTTTCGGGTCGCGTGGTGGCCACCACGATGTAGCGTCCGGGCTCGTCCTCGACGTCGTAGCGGATGTGCCAGAGCGATCCTTTGATCTCCCGACTCTCGACCTCAAGATCCGAGATCGCGGTCTGAAACACCGGATCCCAGTTCACTAGCCTAAGGTCGCGCTTGATTGATCCCTCACGATACAGATCGACGAACACTTTCCGCACCGCCGCGGACAGGCCCTCGTCCATGGTGAAGCGCTCCCGCGCCCAGTCGAGCGAGGCGCCAAGGCGGCGTAGCTGGCGGGTGATGGTGCCCCCCGACCGCGCCTTCCATTCCCAGACGTGCTCGAGGAACCGCTCGCGGCCGATCTCGCGGCGGTTCACCCCCTGCCCCGCGAGGAGGCGCTCGACGACCATCTGGGTGGCGATGCCGGCGTGGTCGGTGCCGGGCTGCCACAGCGCGTCGCGCCCCTGCATGCGGCGCCAGCGGACCAGGGTGTCCTGCACGGTGAAGGTCAAGGCGTGGCCGACGTGCAGGCTGCCGGTGACGTTGGGCGGCGGGATCATCACCGTGAACGGCGCAGCGCCGGGGCGGCGGCCGGCAGCGAAGGCGCCACGCTTCTCCCAGCCGTCGTAGAGCCGCGCCTCGGCGGCGGCGGGGTCGAAGGCCTTGTCGAGCATGGAACCATCCCTCACCCCGCGGCTCCGGGCCGTCAAGTCCGGCGGCGAGGCCCGGCCGGGCGCGGCTCAGGAGATGGCGCGGCTCACCACGCGCTCGATCTCGTCGCGCACCAGCCGCTCCACCAGCGGCGGCAGGTTGGCGTCGAGCCACTGCTTGAGCAGCGGGCGCAGCTCCTCGCGCACCACGTCCTCGATGGTCGGGCCGCCGCGGTGCACGGCGCTGCCCCGCTCGGTCGCCACCGCGCGCGCGAGCTGGCCCAGCGCTGCCGCGGTGGCCGCCGCCGCCGCCGGGGCGAGCAGGGCGTCGGCGGCCGGGCGTGCCGGCGGTTCGGTCGCGGGCGGGTCGGGCACCATCATGGCCTCGGTCAGGTCCAGCGGCGGCGGGGCGACGGCCGCGGGCGGTGGCGGCGCGATGGCGGGCGCGGGCGGCGGTGGCGGCGCGACGGCGGACGCGGGCGGTGGTGGCGCAAGCGCGGTCGCCTCGGGCGCGGTCGCGACGGGGGGTGGCGACGCGGCCTCGTCCACCGGCGCCTCGTCCTCGTTCAGGATCCGGCGGATGGAGGCGAGGATGTCCTCCATCGTCGGGTCCTGGCCGGGCGGCGCGCCCGGGCCCGCCGCGTCGCTGCCCGACACCCGCGCTCACTCCACCGCGAGAGGGGTGGCGTACTCGCCCAGGCCGATCCAGCGGTCGCGGACGGCGCGGTAGTACTCCTCCAAGTCGTAGAGCGGCACCGGCAGGGCGAGGTCGCGCGCAGTCAGCCGGCCCACGGCGCCGGCCAGCGAGTAGCTCGACGTCACCACCGCGGTCAGCGCCTGCACCAGGCTGACGCGGGCGTTGAGCAGCTCCTGCTCGGCGTTGAGCACGTCGAGCGTGGTGCGGCTGCCCACCACCGCCTCGCGCTGCACGCCGTCCAGCGCCACCTCGGCCGCGCGTATCTGGGCGCGGTTGCTGTCCACCTGCGCCCGGTTGGCGCCCAGCGTTTCCCAGGCCGAGGAGGCCTGCTGCACGGCAGTGCGGCGCTGGTCGTCCACCACCTGCCGGTTCCGGTTGGCGTCCTGCCGCGCGGCGCGAACGGCGGCGTACTCCCCGCCGCCCTGGTAGATCGGCACCGACAGCGTGGCGGTGAGCTGCTGGCCGGTCAGGCGGGTGCCGCGGATCTGGGTGTTGTCGTTGCGCAGGGCCTGCGCCTGCACGGTGGCCTGCGGCAGCAGGACGGAAAGCTGCACGTCGATGAAGTCGCGCGCCGAAGCCTCGTCGAACAGCGCGGCCACCACGGAAGGGTTGTTCACGCCGGCGAGCTGCGCCGCGTCCTGGGCCGTGCGCGCGGGCTGGCGCAGCGGCTGGGGGGCGACCAGGCGCTCGGGCGTGATGCCGGTCACCTGGCGGAAGACCGCCCGCTGAGTTTGCAGCTGGCCTTCCGAGCCCGCGCGCGCGGCGCGGGCGGCGGCGATCCGCGACTGCGCCTGCGCCACGTCGGTGCGGGTGATCTCGCCGACCCGGAAGCGCTCGTTGGTGGCGTCGAGCTGGCGCTGCAGCACCTGGACGTTGTTGATGTTGAGCCGGACCTCCTCCTGGAAGCGGATCACGTTGAGGTAGGCGTTGACGGCCTGCTGGAGCACCTGCTGCTCGGTGGCCAGCACCCGGGCGCGCTGGGCCAGCACCTGGTTCTCCGCCCGCCGGGTGGAGGACACGGTGCGGCCGCCGCGGTACAGCGGCTGGGTCAGGGTGGCGGTGAAGTTGGACGGGTCGCGGTTGTTGTCGTCGTAGATGGACACGTCGGGCCGTCCGGGCCCTTGCGGCACGCGGCTGCGGGTCTGGGAGTCCAGGCTGCCGTAGTTGCCCGACAACACCACCGAGGGCCGCCAGCCCGCCAGGGCTTGCGGTACGTTCTCGTCCACCACGCGCAGCGTGGCGCGCGCGGTCTGGAGCGTGGGATTGTTGCTGTAGGTCTGGGCCAGCGCCTGCTCGAGCGTCTGCGCGCGCGCCGTGCCGGCCGACGCCGGCAGCCCGAGCAGCCGGGCGACGGGCGCCGGGATGGCGGGTGGGAAGGCGGGGAGCAGCAGGGCCGCGAAGGCGAGGGCCGCGGTTCGTGACGCCATCATGGTTCTCCGGGCCGCGCGCGCGCGGGGGGACGCGGTGCCCCGGGCGGCGATCTCGTGATCGGGCGGCGAGGCCGTCGCCGGGCGGGGCGACGCGGTCGCCGGGTGCGGCGAGGCTATCGCCGCGCGGTGCGGGCGCGCCGGGGGAGGCGTCACGCGAAGACGAAGCCCGGGGCGGGGGCGAAGCCGGGCAGGGTCGCGGTGCGGCAGTCGAAGCCGTCGGCGAAGCCGACGCCGCCGCCGGCGCGCCGGCCCAGCACGGCCACGCCGGGCCGGCCGGCGCCGCTGAGCACGGCTACCAGGCGGCCGCCCTCGGCGAGCTGGTCCAGGATGGACGGCGGCACCGCGGGCACCGCGCCTTCCAGCACGACGACGTCGTAGGGGGCGGCCGCGGGCCAGCCGGCGACGAGCGGGCCGCACTCGTGGCGCACCGCGCCGCGCCCGCCGGGGGTGCCGGCGGCGGCGTCGTCGGCCAGGTGGCGGCTGAGCGCGGGCAGCCGGAGGTCCTGCTCCAGCGCCACGACGTGCAGCCCCATGTGCGCCAGCACCGCGGCGCCGTAGCCGGTGTTGGAGCCGACCACGAGGGCGCGGTCGCCGGTGCGCGGGGCGGCGAGCTGGAGCAGGCGGGCCAGCATCATGGGTTGCAGCATTACCCGGCCGCCGCCCAGCGGCAGGTCCTCGTCGGCCAGCGCCCGGCTGCCCAGCGCCGGGGGGGCGAACAGGTGGCGCGGCAGACATAGCATGGCGTCGATCAGGCGCGGATCGGTGACCCGGTTGGGGCGGATCTGGCCGTCCACCATGTTCCGGCGCGCCGTCGCGTGGTCCATGCCGCAGGGATTCCCGTTCGGTTCCGGGGCGGCTTATAGGGCCGGGGGCGACGTGGGCCAAGCGCGGCGGGCGCCCCGGTTCCGCGCGCGGTGCGGCCGGCGCGGCGGGCGCTCAATGGCGGGCAGCGGGCGGCCCGGCGCCCGCCAGCGCGCCCGCGACGCGGCGCAGCTTGTCGGGGTTGCGGGTGATCAGGATGGCGGCGACGCGGCCGTCCTCGATAGCCAGGGCCGTGGCTTGCAGCACGCCGCCGCGCTCCAGGCTGGCGTAGCCGGGCAGGCCGTCGATCCGCAGCGGCCCGAGCATCGCCGGCGGGGCGGCGCCCGGCTTGCGGTGCAGGCCCACGAACAAGCGCAGCACCCGATCCAGGCCGACGATGGGGTTGCGGAAGGCCGAAACCTTGCCGTCGCCGTCGGCCCGCAGCACCACGTCGCGCGCCAGCATGGCCCGCAGCGCGCCGACGTCGCCGCTGCCCGATGCCGCGAAGAAGGCGCGGGCGATCCGCTCGCCTTCCGCGGGCGCCACGGGGTAGCGCGGGCGGGCGGCGCGGACGTGCCGGCGCGCCCTGGCCGCGAGCTGGTGCACCGCCGGGGCTTCGCGGTCCAGCGTGGCCGCGACCTCGTCGAGGGGAACGTCGAACACGTCGTGCAGCAGGTAAGGCCGCGCGCTCCAGCGGCGACAGCCGCTCCAGCGCCAGCATCAGCGTGAGCGTCAGGTCGTCCCGGTCCGGCGCTTTCTCCGGCGCGTCGGGCACCGGCTCGGGCAACCAGTTCCCGACGTAGGCTTCCCGCCGCGCCCGCGCCGAACCCATGCCGTCCAGGCACAGCCGCGCGACGGTTCGCGACAGGAAGGGGCCGGGTTCCAGCACCCGCGCGCTGGCGGCGCGCCGCCAGCGCAGCCAGGCGTCCTGGACCACGTCCTCCGCTTCCGCCACCGACCCCAGCATGCGGTAGGCGAGGCGCAGCAGGCGGGGCCGCTGCGCCTCGAAAACCGCGGTGGCGTCCGCCACGGCGTCCCCCGGATCGTCCCCGGGGTCGTCCTCAGGCCGCGGCACGCGCCGCGACCGGGGGGTGCTGGACGCGGAAGCCGACCTGTAGTCGGTTCCAAGCGTTGATGGCGCCGATCAGCAGCGTCAGCTGGACCTGATCGGCTTCGGTAAAGTGGGTCCTGAGCCGGTCGTAGTCGGCGTCCGGCGCGCCGGTGTCCGCCACCCGGGTCAGCGCCTCGGTCCAGGCGAGGGCCGCGCGCTCGCGGTCGTCGTACAGCGGGGATTCGCGCCAAGCGCTGAGCAGGTGGAGGCGCATCTCGGTTTCGCCGCGCTTCCGGGCGGCGGTGGCGTGCATGTAGATGCAGTAGGCGCAACCGTTGATCTGCGACGCCCGCAGCTTCACCAGCTCCATCAGGCCGTGGTCGAGGCCGCCGGCCCGGAGGCTGGCTTCCAGCGACATCATCGCCTTGATCGCTGCCGGGGCGGCCTCGTGCGGGTTCTCCAGTCTCGGGGTCATCGGCTTTCTCCGTCGCGCACCGTGCGCGCTCCCACCCAGGACGGGACAGCCCGCGCCAGCGTGACGCGTGGGGGGAAGATTCTTCCGGAACCTGCCGCGCGGCGCGACCTCCCTTCCCCGCGACCCGGCGCGGGGGCCGCCCGGACACCCGGCTTCCGCACCGCCGCGGGGGCGCCGGGACGTCGTTCGCGCGCCACCGGGCACCGGCCGGCACGGGGCACCCGGGCACGTCGCGCGACGCGACGGCGCCGCCGGAGCCCCACCGAAGCCGGCCGGTTCCACCGGTCCGACGGCCGCGCGCCGCTCTGGACTTCCCCGCCCCGCGCCGCTAGTCACCACGGTGTGTGGTTCCGTGCCCGAGTGGTTAGGGAGCGGTCTGCAAAACCGTCTACGGCGGTTCGATTCCGCCCGGAACCTCCAACATTCTCCGCCCGTGGCGCCCCCCTCAGCCCACCAGGCGCTCGGTGGCTTCCCACACCCTGCGCCGCAGCTCCGGGTCGAGGGCGCGCCGGTTCGGCGCCGTTCGCGCGGTGCGCCGGAAGTAGTGGCCGCTTTCCCCCGTCAGTGCCGAGGACAGCGCTACGTGCAGGGGGGCGGCCGCGCCCTGCTCGGCGGTCAGCAGCAGCGGCGCCACGGCGCGCCAGGCCAGCCGCGCCAGGGCGCTGTCGCGGACGATCCCCGTGTTCACCGGGCCGGGGTGCACCACGTTGGCGGTCACGCCGCTGTCCGCCAGCCGCGCGGCGAGGTCGAGGGTGGTGGTCAGCATCGCCAGCTTCGAGCGGCCGTAGGCGCGGACCATGTTCCAGCCGCGGCGCAGCTCCAGGTCGTCGGGGTCGAGGGCGGCGCGCTCGGCCACGGAGGAGCCGACGTTGACGATGCGCGCAGGGGCGCCGGCGCGCAGGGCGCCGAGCAGGGCCTGGGTCAGCGCGAAGGGGGCGAGGTGGTTGACCGCCAGCACCAGCTCGCGCCCTTCGGCGGTTTCCTCGCGGCGGGCGCGGTAGATCCCGGCGTTGTTGACCAGCAGAACCAGCCGGGGGTGCCGCGCGGCGATGGCGGCGCCGGCCGCGCGGGTGGCGGCCAGCGAGGCGAGATCGAGGACGACGAGTTCCGTCGCGGCGCCGGGAACCTGGGCGGCGATCCAGTCCCGCGCCGCCTCACCGCGGGCGCGGTCGCGGGCCACCAGCACGACGTGGTGGCCGGTTCGCGCCAGGCCGAGGGCGATCCAGCGGCCGATGCCGCTGCTGGCGCCGGTCACCACGGCGACGGGGCGGCCGGCGCCGCCCGCCGCGGGCGCGCAGGACAACGGTGCCGGCGAGGTGGCGGGCGTTCCGGTTCCGGGCGTCGCGACGCCGGCGGCTGCGGCCTCACGCATCCCGCAGCGCGCCCCGCCGGCCCAGCAGCAGCGACGCGGTGCCCGCCGGCAGCACGCTGCCCAGGCGCGAGGCGATGCCCATCCACCACGGAAAGGTCACGCGCGCCCGGCGCCCGGAAGCGGCGCGCAGGATGCGGCGGGCCGCTTCCTCGGGCTCCATCAGGCCGGGCATCGGGAAGCAGTTGCGGTCGGTCATCGGCGTGCGGACGTAGCCCGGGCAGACGCTGGTCAGCTGGATGCCGTCCCAGCGCGCGGCCTGGGCGTTACCGACGGTCCAGGCGTCCACCGCCGCCTTGGACGCGCAGTAGGCCGAAGCGCCGGGCACCGCCACGAAGCCCGCGGTGGAGGACATCACGATGATGCGGCCGCGCACGCCGCGCCGGTCGGCGGGCTGGCGGCGCATCAGCGCCATCGCCGGCAGTACGGTGTTGAGCACGCCGTCGACGTTGGTGGCCAGGATGCGTCGGGCCTCGGCGCCGCTCTCGGGGGGACCCACCATGGAGCCGGTGGCGACGCCGGCGTTGGCCGAGACAAGGTCGAGCCCGCCGGTGGCCTCGATCCAGTCGGCCATCGCCCCGGCGTCGCGCACGTCCAGCACGCGTCCGCGGACGTCCGCGCCGAGAGCGCGGCAGGCAGCCACGGCGCGATCCAGGCGCGCGGCGTCGCGGGCGCACAGGTGCAGCGCGGTGCCCGGCGCACTACACGCCAGGGCCAGGGCGCGGCCGATGCCGCTGGAAGCGCCGGTGATCAGGACGCGGGCGGGCGTGGTCCGGGGCGTGGTGCTCATCGTTGCTCCTGGGGTGGTGGGTCCGGCGTGGCGGTTCGGGGTTCTCGGGCCGGGGACCCTCGCGCGGATGACCGCCGAGCGGCTCGGCGGCGGAGCGGGGCGGCACCGCCCACTGGGCGGCGCCGTCCCGCCCGCCGCGCGGTCGCGGCGAGGGCGGGCGGACGGCGGGCGGGTGCTTCCGGCCCGAACGGCGGGGCTTGCCGCGCGCGGCGGGCTCGACTAGATGCGGGTCACTGGTGATCCCTGATAGCTCAGCTGGTAGAGCATGCGACTGTTAATCGCCAGGTCGTTGGTTCGAGTCCAACTCGGGGAGCCAGTCCCCTCCCGCCTCGCCCGGTGCCGTGCCGCCCGCCGCCGTCGTGCTGGTCCCGTCCCCGCGGTGTCGGGCGCTGCGCAACGCGACGGCGCGCCGCGCGGACGCGATGACGATGGCCCGTCACGCGGACGCGATGGCCGTCGCCGCGAGGCGCGCGCCGGAAAGCCAAGCACATTCCACCCGCGGGCCGAGCAGCCAGTCGCCGCAGGCGCTCAGGCCTAGTCCGGGGTTCCACAGCGTGCCATCGCCGGCTGCGCCCGAGCGGGCGTAGCGCCAGCGGTGCGCCGCGGCGGCCGGCGGTCGGGGCAGCGCGGCGCCGACCCGGTCCGAGAAGGCGCGCAGCAGCGCCGGCAGCGCGGCGTCGGGCGGGTCCTCCAGGTGGGTTCGCGACCAATCCGGCCCGGCCTGGATCACCCAGGCTTCCGGCCCCGAGCGGCCCGGCTCGGCGCGGTCGCGCGCCGCCCAGCCGATCGGGCCGTCCCCGCGCAGCACGTCGGGCCCGATCGGCAGCGGCGCGGAATACGCCGCCATGACGGTCCAGCAGGGGGCGGCGGGAGTGGCCGAAGCGCGGGCGGCCATCGGCAGGTCCCAGGGTTGCAGCAGGGGCGCCCCCTGCTCGGCCGGTACGGCGACCAGGGCGGCGTCGTAGGGGGTGTCGTCGTCGTCCCGCTCCGGGCCGGCGCGGCCGCCAGGAAGCGCCCTCGCGCGAGAGCGCCTCCACCGGGGCGGACGGGCGCGCGTCCAGCCCGGCGGCCAAGTCGCGGACGGGGGCGCTCATGGCGGGCAGGCCCACCCAGGCTCACCCAGGCTCAGCCGCCGGCCAGGGGACGACCAGCCCGGCCGCGCGCCAGCGCCCGGCCTGCGCCCGGAAGCCGGGGGCGGGGGCGGGGGCGGTGAAGTACCGGGCGCCGTGGTCGAAGCCGGCCTTGCGGGCGGGGGTGGGCAGCCGGCGCGACGACATCCGCCCGCCCGCGGCGCGGCCCTTGTCGAGCAGCCGCACCGTGCGGCCGGCGTCGCGCAGCGCCCGCGCGCAGCTCAGGCCCGCCATGCCCGCGCCGACGATCAGCACCCGCATCGCGCCCGCTCCCCCTGCCCCCGTTCCGGTCGTCGCCCGGCCGCGGCCGGGCATCGCCGGCCGGGGCACCGGCTCCGTCGGAGGCCACGCTAGCCGAGGCAGGGCGCAGCTGACACGGCGCCGGGCGCGCCCATGTGCCGGGCATGTCGGATTTGCTGGTCTGGTACGACGGCGCCTGCCCGCTCTGCCGGCGCGAGATCGCGCTGATGCGGCGGCTGGACCGGGGGGGCGCCATCGACTTCGTGGACGTTTCGGGCGCGGACGGTCCGGGCGGGGCGGAGTTCGGCCGTTCGCGCGGCGGGGACGGGGCGTGCCCGCCGGACCGGGCGGCGCTGCTGGCGCGCTTCCACGCGCGCGAGGACGGGCGCGTGGTGTCCGGGGCGGCGGCCTTCGCGGCGATGTGGCGGGCAGTGCCGGCGCTGCGGCCGCTGGGGCTGGCAGCGCGGAACCCGGCCGTGCTGGCGCTGCTGGAACGGCTGTACCGCGTTTTCCTGCGCGTGCGGCCGCGCCTGCAACGGTTGGCGCGCTGGCTGGACAACCGGAGGAGCGCGCGATGACCGCCGTGCGGCCCGATCCCGTCGCACCGGGGCAGGAGAGCGTCTGGGCGTATCCCCGGCCGGCGGTGGCGGAAACGTTCGGCGGGCACCTCCTGATCGTGCACCGGGGCGTCACTGTGGCGGAAACGCGGCGCGGGGTGCGCACGCTGGAAACCAGCCATCCGCCGAGCTACTACTTTCCGCCCGGGGACGTGGCGGCGGCGCTGCTGCGGCCGTCGCGGCGGCGGTCGTTCTGCGAATGGAAGGGCGAGGCGGGCTACCACGACGCCGTGGTGGGCGGGGCGGTGCTGCGCGACGTGGCCTGGCGCTACGCCGACCCCACGCCGGGGTTCGCCGCGCTGCGGGACCACCTCGCCTTCTACGCCGGGTTGTTCGACGGCTGCTTCGTGGACGACGAGCGGGTGGTGCCGCAGGCCGGCGGCTTCTACGGGGGATGGATCACCTCGCGGGTCGCGGGGCCGTTCAAGGGGGAGCCGGGGAGCGGGGGGTGGTGAGGCGGGCGGATCGCGGGTGGCCCGGCACCGCGGCTGACCGCCCGCCGGGCATGCTCGAACGCCGTTCGCGTCGCGGGTCGCGTCGAGTCCCGGGGGCGTTCGGCGGGCGCGCGACCCCGGCCGAACCGGGAGCTTGCCGCGTCGCGGGATGGCGGCTACGCAGGCGCCGCGTCGTCCAGGCGCGCCCTCCCCTCCTCGACGCCACCGGGCCGGAAGCATGGATCGCGAGATCGTCCTGACCGACGCGGTGCTGGTGCTGCCCGACGCGCTGCTGCGCGGCACGCTGGTGGTGCGCGACGGCCGCATCGCCGAGGTCCAGCCCGGGCGCAGCGCCCTGCCCGGCGCAGTGTCGCTCGGCGGCGACCACCTGCTGCCCGGCCTGGTGGACCTGCACACCGACAACCTGGAGCGGCAGGTGGAGCCGCGGCCCGGCGCGCGCTGGCCGTCGCGCTCGGCCATGCTGGCGCACGACGCGCAGACGGCCGCCGCCGGCTGCACCACGGTGCTCGACGCGCTGTGCGTGGGTGACCTCGACTCCGGCGGCTCGCGCGACCGCACCTTTCGCGACGGCGTGCGCGACCTCGCGCTGCTGGCGGGCACCGGGGCGCTGCGCTGCGACCACTTCCTGCACCTGCGCTGCGAGCTGCCGGTGCCGGGGATGCCGGAGATGCTGGACGGCGTGGCCGACGACCCGCTGGTGCGGATGGTGAGCCTGATGGACCACTCGCCCGGGGTCGGCCAGAACGTCGACCTGGACCGCTACCGGCGGCGCCTGCTGCGCGAGGGGGTGCCGGAAGCGGCACTGGAGCGGCACCTGCGCGAGGCCGCCGTGCTGCGCGCCGCGCATTCCGGGCGCAACCGCGCGGCGGTGCTGGGCCGCATGGCGGGGCGCGGCGTGGCGCTGGCCGCGCACGACGACTGGGATGCCCAGGAGGTGCGGCGCAACGCCGCCGACGGGGTGACGGTCAGCGAGTTCCCGGTGAACGAGGCGGCGGCGCGGGCGGCGCGGGCGGCGGGGATGGGGATCATCGCCGGGGCGCCGAACATCGTCCGCGGCGGCAGCCACAACGGCAACATCTCGGCCATAGCGCTGCTGCGCGCGGGGCTGGTGGACGCGGTGGCCTCGGACTACGTGCCGGCCGCCATGCTGGAGGCGGCGTGGCGGGCGGGGGTCGAGGGCCGCCCCGCGCCGGACGCGGGGGGCGGCGCCCCGCGCGGCGTGGACGGCGACGCCGGCGCGGGTGACCGGGGCGCCGACCTGGCG
>CAXTEL010000047.1:0-23950 GCA_964243365.1 uncultured Roseomonas sp.
GGGCCAGCAGCGTGAGGTCGCGGAACTTCACCGTCTGGTTGCAGCGCACGCAGGGAATCGGTGTCTCGCCGCGCGCGTAGCTGTCGGCGAAATCCTCGATCACCGCCTCGCGGAACCGCGCTTCGCGGTCCAGCACGTAGTGCGGGAAGCCCAA
The DNA here is from genome assembly GCA_964243365.1 of uncultured Roseomonas sp. Classification (GTDB taxonomy): domain Bacteria; phylum Pseudomonadota; class Alphaproteobacteria; order Acetobacterales; family Acetobacteraceae; genus Roseomonas. The sequence continues at coordinate 155 of CAXTEL010000047.1, forward strand.
CCGATCCGCCACGTCGCGCGCGTCGTGGATGTCCTGCCCGGCGCAGCAAGCCCCCTTCCGCCCCGCAGCCGCGCCGTGGTCGTAGAGCTGCAGCGTGGCCCCCACCACCTCGTGCCCGGCCTCGTGCAGCAGCCCCGCCACCACGGAACTGTCCACGCCCCCGGACATGGCGACGAGCACCCTCACGGCGCGATGGTGGAAGGGGACGCGGCGATGGGCCGGGTGGCGATCAGGGGCAAGTCTCGATATCCTTTCCCGCGCGGCGACGGGAACCCGGCGCGGTCTTCGCGCAGCACATGGCGCGGCACGGCGGCGCGGCCAAGCGAATCACGCGCCTTTCCCTGTTCCGCGAGCCGGCGGGCACGCCGTCGAGCCTCCCCCGGCCGGTCCCCGTTCCCGCCGGTCCGGCGTGCTGCCAGGGGTTCCCGCCCCCGGTCCCGAGCCCAGCCACCGGGGCCAGGGCCGGGAGCGGGGCATCCCCCGACCGGCCCCGGTCCGGCCACGCCCCCGCTCACAGCATCGGCACGCCGCCCGTCACCGGCAGCATCGCGCCGGTGATGTAGCTGCCCTCCGCCGACGCCAGCAGCACGAACGCCGGCGCTAGCTCGGCCGGCTGGCCCGGGCGGCCCAGCGGCGTGTTGGCGCCCAGCTCCTCTATCTGCTCCGGGGACTTGGCGATCGGCTGGATCGGCGTCCACACCGGGCCGGGCGCCACGCAGTTAACCCGGATGCCCTGGGGCGCGAGCAGGTTCGACAGCGCCACCGTCAGACTCGCGATGGCACCCTTGGTGGCCGCGTACACCAGCATGGTCCCGCTCGCGACCTTGGCCTGCACGCTGGTGGTGTTCACGATCGCCCCGCCCGGCTTCATGTGCGGCACCGCGGCCCGGCACAGGTAGTACATCGCGAACACGTTGGTGCGGAACGACTCGTCGATCTGCGCGGCGGTGACGTCGTCCAGCCCCGCGTTCACCGCCTGCGCGGCGGCGTTGTTCACCAGGATGTCCAGCCCGCCCAGCGTCTCCGCCGTCCGCGCCACGATGGCGCGGCAATGCGCCTCGTCGCGGATGTCGCCCGGCAGCAGCAGCGCCCGCCGGCCCGCCTTCCCAATCCACCCGGCGGTGTCCTCCGCGTCCCCCTGCTCCGCGTCGAGGTAGGAGATCGCCACGTCGGCGCCCTCGCGCGCGTAGGCGATGGCGACCGCGCGGCCGATGCCGGAATCCCCGCCGGTGATCAGCGCCACGCGCCCGGCCAGCAGCCCCTTGCCCACGTAGCTCGCCTCGCCGTGGTCCGGCACCGGCGTCATCCGCGACGTCAGCCCCGGCGCAAGCTGCTGCTGCTCGCCGGGAAAGGGCGGGCGGGGATAAGCTCTGCGCGGATCGCTGGTCATGACGAGGGAGCTCCGTTCGCCTGCGCGCCCGGCCGGCGCGGGACGTTCGTTCGGGCAGAGGCGACGACCGCCGCGGCCGGGCGCGACGCCGCGCCGCCCGACGCGCCGGTCACGGCTGGCCGGACCCGCCGGCCGCCCCGTACACCTGCCCGGTCGCGTAGCTCGCATCGGCCGCTGCGAGCTGCACGTAGATCGAGGCCAGCTCCACCGGCTGCCCGGCGCGGCCCATTGGCGTCTGCCCGCCGAACTTCTCCAGCTTCTCCTGCGTCGCGCCGCCGCTGACCTGCAGCGGCGTCCAGATCGGCCCCGGCGCCACCCCGTTCACGCGGATGCCCTTGGGTGCGAGCTGCTTGGCCAGCGAGCGCACGTAGTTCGTCGTCGCCGCCTTGGTCTGCGCGTAGTCGTACAGGTCGGCGCTCGGGTCGGTCGCCTGCTCCGAGGTTGAGCCGATGATCGCCGAGCCGGGCTTGAGGTGCGGCAGCGCCGCTTTGATGATCCAGAATGGCGCGTACACGTTGGTCTTGATCGTCCAGTCGAACTGCTCGGTTGAGATGTCCAGGATCGACGCGTGCACCTGCTGCCGCGCCGCGTTGCTCACCACGATGTCCAAGCCCCCCAGCCCCCGCACCGCGTCGGCCACCAGCCGCTGGCAGAATGCCTCGTCGCGCAGGTCGCCAGGAAGCGCGAGCCCGACCCTGCCCTCGGCCCGGATCAGCGCGATCACCTCGTGGGCGTCGGACTCCTCGTCGGCGAGGTAGTTGATCGCCACGTCGGCGCCCTCGCGCGCAAAGGCGATCGCCGCCGCGCGCCCCATCCCGGAGTCCCCGCCGGTGATCAGCGCGCGGCGCCCCGCCAGCCGGCCGGAACCGCGGTAGCTGGTCTCGCCGTGGTCCGGCCTGGGCTGCATCCCCCCCGCCAGCCCGGGCCAGGGCTGCGACTGCCGGGCGTACGGCGGCCGCGGATACTTGGTCGTCGGATCCTCGAGCGGCTGCGGCGCGGCGGCGGGCGACGCCGCCTGCTGCTGCGCCAGCGCGGGCACCGTGGCCGCGGCGAAACCCAGGCCGGCGCCGCCGACGATCCGGCGGCGGGGAAGGGCGTTGCTGTCGTTCATGTCCGGTGTTCCGCAGTCCGTTCGGGTCGAGCCAGGGAACGGGCGCGCCGCCGAACCGTTGCCGCGGTCGGCGGCGAACGGGCCGCCGATCACGTCATCCTGTTCCGCCGCCCGCCGCCCCACTAGCCGGCCGGCGCGCCCCGCTGCCCATTGCCGGCCCCGCCCCGCCCCCCGCATCCTGCGCCGCGCCCCCGACGCCGAGGAACACCGCGCATGCCCGACCAGCCCCCCTTCCAACTTCACGCCTACTGGCGCACCTCGGCCGGCTTCCGGGTCCGAGTGGCGCTGAACCTCAAGGGCATCACCGCGCGCGAGGTGGACGTGGACATCGACGCCGGCGCCCACCTCGCGCCCGACTTCCTCGCCATCAACCCGCAGGGCGCCATTCCCGCCCTGGTGGAGCCCGGCCACCCACCGATGACCCAGTCCCTGGCCATCCTGGAATACCTGGAGGAGCGCTTCCCCGACCCCCCGATCCTGCCGCGCGACCTGCGCGCCCGCGCCCGGGTGCGCTCGCTGGCCGCGCTGCTCGCCGCCGACACCCACCCGCTGATCACGCCGCGGGTGCGCAAGTACCTCACCGGCACCGCCGGCCTCGACGCGGACGCTTGGCGCGCTTGGCAGGTGAACTGGTTCACCGCCGGCCTGCGGGCCATCGAGGCGCGACTGACGGCGAACGCCGGCACCGGCGCCTTCTGCCACGGCGACGCGCCGACGATGGCCGACATCTGCCTGGCCAGCATCACGGCGGTGGAGAAGGTGTTCCGCATCGAGGTGACGGGGATCCCGACCGTGCGCCGCATCGTGGCCGAGTGCGAGGCGCTGGACGCCTTCGCGCGCGCCGATCCGACGAGGCAGGCGGGCGCGCCGGCCTGAGGGCGGGGCGACGTTCGGGAATGGTTGCCCGGGGTGGAAAGCGGTCGGGCAGCTTGTAGCCGAGGCACGGCGGGAAGCTGGACGTTGCAACCGGAAGAGTCACGCGGATGGGGCGCATGGAAGCTGCACGACTTCGCGACATTGTCCGGCCCACTGCTCAAGCTGGGCGAGGTCGACGCTGCCGCGAGGAACTGGATCGCGGAGGCTGAGGCGGGAACGGAACTTAGGCGCTGGCGTACCGATATCGGGCCGCTCGGGAGCGCGATTCTGTTGCGGGCGTTAGACGCGCTTCAGGCACTCACGGAGAAGCGCCGACGCGCTCTGCTCAGCCGCAATGCATATCAACGGCAACAGAGTCGTTGATGACCTCTCCCGAGAAACATACGGAGGTCTCTCGTTTCTGCCGCCGGCCAAGCCGCGCCTAGCGGTCGGCTCGTACGAGTTCCGAACCTATTTTCTGGAAGTGGGCGGATTGCTGTCAACCCTCAACGGGTGGCAAGGGGTGATCGAACCAGTGAAGGATTACACGAGTCATCTCGTAGTAAATATGTTCGCGCTGGACGGGCTGCCGCGTATTACGCGCCTTCGGGGTTTCGAGAACGTGCAGCAGCGTTCTGCTCTGCGCGGGCGCCATTATGTGGCCGGGCTCTGGCCGCCGAAAGGCGGACCTGACCAGATCGATCACGCTGTACCGAAGATTGCCCTTTCGGACGAAGGCTCGCTACTCTCGTAGCCCTGGCTGCGACGGTACGCGCCGCGGGTAGGGCAGTACCCGGTGGAGCCGGGCGCCGCCGCCCCACGCTCCCACGCCGATCGTTTGAGCGGCGGCGTCACCGGCTCGCCGTGATCCTCCAGACCGTGTTCGACAGGTCGTCGGCGACGATCAAGGCGCCGCGTGGATCCACCGATGCCCCAACCGGCCGGCCCCGCGCATTGCCTTCTCCGTTCAGGAAACCGGACACGAAGTCGATCGGGTCCCCGGCGGGCCGGCCGTCACGGAAGGGCACGAAGACGACCCTGTAGCCGACGGGTGAGTCGCGGTTCCAGCTGCCATGCTGGCCGACGAACGCCCCGTCCGCGAAGGCCGCGCCCATGGCAGGGGTGGAGAAGGAAACACCGAGTGCCGCCACATGCGCGCCCAGGGCGTAGTCGGGGCGAATGGCCGCGGCGACGCGTTCCGGGTTCTGCGGCTGCGCGCGGGTGTCGACGTTCTGGCCCCAGTAGCTGTAGGGCCAGCCGTAGAAGCCGCCCTCGCGCACCGAGGTCAGGTAATCCGGGACGAGGTCGGGACCGATCTCGTCGCGCTCGTTCGCCACCGCCCAGAGCTGGCCTGTGCCCGGCTGGATCGTGAGGGCCGTGGGATTGCGGAGACCGGTCGCGTAGGGCCTGTGCGCGCCCGTCTGCGGATCGATCTGCCACACCATGGCCCGATCGACCTCGGCCTCCATGCCGCGCTCGGTGATGTTGCTGTTGGAGCCGATGCCGACGTAGAGGAACCGGCCATCGGGGCTGGCGGTCAGCGACTTCGTCCAGTGGTGGTTGATCGCCGAGGGCAGGTTGGTCACCAGCGTCGGCGGCCCGCTCGCCTCGGTCTGCCCGTCGCGATAGTCGAAGCGCACCAGCGCATCCTGGTTGGCGACGTAGAGGACGCCGTTGACCAGGGCGAGGCCGTAGGGCCCGTTCAGGTTCTCCGCGAAGACCCGCCGGACCTCGTAGGTGCCGTCGCCGTCGGCGTCGCGCAGCAGCGTCAGCCGGTTGCCGCCCGCCACCGAGGTCTTGCCCCAGCCCTTGATGATGTTCGCGATGAAGGCCTTCGGGTTGAGCCGGGGTGCGCCCTGGCCGCCCGTTCCCTCCGTGACCAGGATATCGCCGTTCGGGAGGACGAAAGTCTGGCGCGGGATCCGGAGATCCGTGGCGATGGCCTGGATCGTGTAGCCCTGCGGCACCGTCGGACGATCATTGCCCCAGGCTGCCGGCCGAGGGATCGTTATGTCGGGCAGCAGGCCGCGATGCGGTTGCGGAAGGTTCGGGTCGGAGCCGTGCTGCTGCGGGCCGGGGTCGCCGTCGCAGGCGGACAGGGCGAGCGCCGCAGTACCGATCAGCAAGAGCGCGCGCATCAAACCACCTCCCTGGATTGAAAACTGGAATAGCCTATCCAGGCCGCAACGAGTGCGAGGGTGGTCGCGATCGCCGAGAGGAAGAGCGCCTCCGGCATGATCGCGAAGGCGTCCTTCGAGTGAACGAGCGCGTTGACGAAGCCGACCACCCAGGCTGCGAGCAGCACGACGAAGTAGATCGCCGCGCGGCCCCTTCGTGCCGGTCCGCTCCGAAACAGGTCGATCAGGGCCCAGAGCAGGGCGAAGCCGCCGACGAACAGTCCGCCGGCGATGAGCCAGGACGAGAAATTGGCCCACTGCATCTGGAAGCTCGTCCGGTAGGCGTAGTCGCTGAGCAGCGCGCCGAGGAACAGCGGGAGCGGGAAGGCGAGCAGGATCGCGCGTAAGGGATGAAGCGGCCTCGGGAAGCCTGGAGCGGAGCTGGAAGCCACGGCGAATCCTCTCGTTCCTCGGTTCGGCTGAGCGACGCGTGCGGAAATCCAACCTGCGTCCGTCGGGGACGCCGGTGAGCCAACGAGACAGCGATCGGTGGGTTTCGGCGCCGCGGCCTGCTTCCCCGATCGAGGCTACCGCCGCTCTGGCTCGAACCTGGCCCACGCCAGCGACCTCTCCCGCCTCCACCCGAACACCCCCCTACCCTGAACCGGACCTAGCCCGAACCACCGCCGTCCCGGCGCGTCCCACCGCGGTGGAGCGCCGAACCCGCCCCGCCCAGCACCACCGCCGTCACCGGGTCCAGCGCCGCTGCGAACGTTTCGGCACGGAACCCGCCGGGTTGGTTGGACGTCCCGGTGACCGGCAGGTTCACCGCGGCAATCCGCCGCCGGCCGCAACGGTCCGCCTCCTGCCCCGACACCGGCGCCAGCAGCACCGGCGGCGCGACCCGCGCCATCCCCGGCAGCCCCAGCGCGAAGGGCGAGCGGGTCAGCTCCCGTACCTGCCATCCCGGCGCCGCCCGCATCCGGTAGCCCAGCCCCGACGACGTCCACCGTCTGCCCGGGAACGCCAGCAGCCCCGGCCGCCGCAGCAGCGGCACCTCGGCCGGAGGAACGCGGTCGGCAAGGGCTGATCGGGCCTCGGGACAGCTCACCACCCCCGCCGCGCCCGGCGCTTACCCCGGCAGCATCCGCCGCACCACCCCGTCGCGCTTGACCAACAGGTGGTACATCGCCCCCGAAACGTGCAGCGCGATCACCGCCGCCAGCACCAGCGCCACGGTGCCGTGCACCTGCCCGATGGCACCCCCCAGTGCCTCGTCCGGCCGCACCAGCGCCGGCAGCGGCACCACCCCGGCCAGCCGCACCGTCGCCCCGTAGGCCGACGCCGCGCTCCAGCCGAGCAGCGGCTGCGCCACCAGCAGCGCGTACAGCGCCCAGTGCGTGGCCCGCGACAGCACCCGCAGCGCCGGCGGCAGGTCGCTGGGCGGCGGCGGCACCGCGGCGCGGGTCAGGCGCCACCCCAGCCGCGCGAGCGCCACCAGCAGGATCGTGGACCCCACCGACAGGTGCCACGCGGTCACCGCATCCTGCGACGCCGCCGGCAGCAGCCGCGGCAGCGCCAGCGCGATCACGTACTGCATCGCCAGCAGCACCACGACCGCCCAGTGGAAGAACCGCGCCACCGCGTCGTAGCGGCCCCCGGGAACCGCGGGCGCCGCGGGCACGCGCGTGGTCGCGGACATCGGCCCACCCTCCATCCCTGAACACCGGCGTGATAGGTCGCAGCCCCCGCCGCGCGCAACGCCGATTCCGCGCCGCGCGGCCCGGCCGCCCCGCGTCCCGTCGCCGCGGCACCCGAACGCCTCACGCTCCGCCTGCCGGCAGCAGCGCCCGCGCTTCGGCGTCGCGCTCGCGCGGCCAGGCGTAGAAGTTGAACACGTAAGGGTCGGACGCCGCGAATACCGACGGGTCGGGGCTAGCGCGCTGCATCGTCGCCCGATCCAGCGCCGCGGCCGGCCACCAGCGTCCCCCCAGCGCGAAGCAGGTCTCGTAGCCCAGCGCGTCGAGGAAGGCCGGCACCGCCCAGGTCGAGCCCTCCGCGTGCCGCTCCTCCAGCTCCAGCGTCAGCACCGGCCGCCACCGGCACAGCACCCCGCGCGCGCCCCGCAGCACCGTGTACTCCGCCCCCTCGGCGTCGAGCTTGATCGCGCTCACCCCCGCCGCGAGGCCCGGCGCCGCCGAACCCGCCACCACCTCGTCCAGCGTCACCACCGGCACCGCCAGCCGCCGCACCGCGACGCGCCCGCCCTCGTGTGCGGCGTAGCTCTTGGCGGTGGACGCCCACTGCTCCTGCGCCACCCCGTCCAGCAGCGGCACCGACAGCGTCAGCACCCCCGCCGCCTCACCCAGCGCCTCGGGACGCAGCACCACCCCCAGCCCGGCGCAGGCCGCGCGCAGCCGCGCGAACGCTTCCGGCAGCGGCTCGAAGGCCAGCACCCGCGCGCCGGGCAGGCGTGACAGCGGCACCGTCAGCAGCCCGTCGTGCGCGCCCACGTCCACCACCAGCCCCGGGCGGTGCAGGGCCCGCAGGAAGCCCAGCTCGTCCAACCCCGCCCCCCTCAGGTGTAGGCGATCAGCCGCCCCATCGCCCCGGCGGCCAACCACAGCAGCAACGACCCCGCCGCCATCACCGCGCCCAGCGCCGGCGGCCGCCGGTTCTCCCACAACGCCAGCCGCGACCCCCACAGCAGCCGGAACAGCAGGGCGTTGCCCAGCGCCAGCCCGATCAGCAGCAGCTTCCACCGAAACGTCGCCGAACCCAGCAGCGGCCCGGCGTCGGCGGCGAACATCACCGCCCCGCTCGCCGCCATCAGCCCCAGCCCCGCCGCGGCCACCGGCGTCAGCAGCCGCGACAACGGCACCGCCGGCAGCGACCGCCCCAGCCCGGCCAGCCGCAGGTCCAGCACGCCGACCCCGCCCACCAGCATCACCAGCCCCAGCAGGTGCGCGAGGTTGAGCAGCGGGTAGGCCTGCGGCGAGCCCCGCGCCCACGCCCCGAGCGCCGAGACTTCCAGCGCCCCCGCCGCGGCGGCGAGCGCTTCCACGCCCCTAGCGCAGCTCCACCGTGCGCCCGTCGGCGGTGATGACGCGCTCGGCCCGCATCTCGGCGGTGCCGTCGGCGCGGGGATAGCCCACCACCGTCACCGCCTGCCCGGCGGCGAGGTCCGCCTCGCGCAGTCCGCGCCCTTCCATGCGGCCCACCGGCGCCAGCACCACCCGCCAGGTCCGCTCCTGGTGCGCCACGTCCGCTTCCACCAGGTCGCCCTCGCCGTGCGGGTTGCGCCAGGCGACGTTGCGCAGCGGCGCGGTGACGCGCAGCGTCCGCGACGCGTCGTAGGAGCTCCAGCCGTGGTGCGCGAGCGCGAGGCCCGGCACGGCGAGAGCGGCCGACAAGCAGGCCGCGAGCAGTACGCGCATGGTTCGGGTCCTTCCGGGGTCGGCACGTCGCGTCACTTGGGGCGCCCCGCCCCGCGCGTCAGCCCCGCCGTCGCGCCGGCCCACGGCCCGGAACCCGCCGCCGCGTCGCCCGCCCGGTGCCGGCCGCGCGCGGGCGCCCCGCCCTCACCCCGCCGCCAGCCCCATCTGCCAGAACGCCGCTTCCAGCCGCGCCGCCGTGCGGAACCCGTCCGACAGCGAGGCGAACCGCGCCGCCCCGCCGTGCGTCTCGCCCAGCGCGTCCAGCCGCGCCGCCGCCCCGGCCGCCAGGGCCTGGTACTCGGCCCCCGAATACATCGCGATCCAGCTCTCGTAGGGATTGCCGTCCCGCATCCGCCCCGGATGCGCCGCGATCCGCAGCGCCACCTCGCCGTAGCCCACGGTGCACGGCGCCAAGGCCACCTCCAGGTCCAGGATGTCGCCCGCCAAACCCCGGTCCATCGCCCAGCGCGTGTAGGCCACCGTCTCGGGCGCTTCCGGCTCGCGCTCCACGGCGGCCGCGTCCAGCCCCCATTCCGCGCAGTAGCCGAGGTGCAGCGCCGTCTCGTCGAGGATGGCCCGCACCACCTGCGCCTTCTCCAGCATCGCCGCCCGCCCCTCGCACTTGGCCAGCGCGAAGGCCTCGGCGCGGGCGAAGTGCAGTAGGAACAGGTAGTCCTGCACGAGGTAGCGCCGGAACGCCGCCACCGGCAGCGTGCCTTCCGCCATCCCGCGCACGAAGGGATGCCAGCAGTAGCTGTCCCATTCCGCCGCCGCCGCCGCGCGCAGCCGCCGGAACAGCCCGCCCGGCGCGCCGTAGGCGGTGACGGCGGGCGCAGCCCCGGTCATCGGGCCGCCGGACCCGCCGCCGCGCTCAGCCCCCGGCGTTCTTGCTGCCGGCGGGCAGGCGCACCACCAAGCCGTCCAGCGCATCGGTCATCACGATCTGGCAGCCCAGCCGCGACGTCTCCTGCAGGTCGAAGGCGAGGTCGAGCATGTCCTCCTCGTCCTCGGTCGGCTCCACCAGCTTGGGAAGCCAGCCCGCGTCCACGATCACGTGGCAGGTCGAGCAGGCGAGCGAGCCCTCGCACGCGCCCTCGATGTCCACGCCGTGCTTGTGCGCGATCTCGAGCACGCTCAGCCCCAGCGGCGCGTCCACCTCGCGCCCGACGCCGTTTCGCTCCACGAAGGTCATCTTGGGCATCGCGCCGCTCCCCTTACGCCGCCGGGCCGCCTACTCCGCGGCCTGGCCCGTCAATGATCCCGCGATCGGCCGGCGCCCCGCGTCGGGCCGCGACGCCGCCCGTTCCCAGGCGACCGCGAGCATCGCGCCCGCCCCGTCCACGTCGGCCGGCGAGGTAAAGCGCCCGATGCCGACGCGCAAGGTGCTCCGCGCTTGCTCCTCGTCCAGCCCCATCGCGCGGAGCACGTAGGACGGCTCCACCGACGCCGACGAGCAGGCCGAGCCGGTGCTCACGCACAGCGCCGGCGCCGCTTCCATGATCGCCTGCGCGTCCACCCCCCCCGGAAAGCGCAGGCTCAGGCTGCCCGGCACCCGCGGCGCGCCCTCGGCGTTCACCACCAGCCCCGGCACCCGCGCCCGCAGCCGCGCCAGCAGCCGCTCGCGGTTCTGCCCCGCCCGCCCGCCGTCCAGCACCCCTTCCAGCCCGGCGATCCGGCACGCCTCGCCGAAGCCCACCACCAGCGGCGCCGGCAGCGTCCCCGAGCGCATCCCGCGCTCCTGCCCGCCGCCCGAGAACAAGGGCGCGATCCGCACCCGCGGCCGCCGGCGCACGTACAGCGCCCCGATCCCGCGCGGCCCGTACACCTTGTGCCCGGACAGCGACATCAGGTCGGCCCCGATCGCCGCCACGTCCAACACGATCCGCCCCGCCGCCTGCGCCGCGTCGGTGTGGAACAGCGCCCCCGCCGTTCGCGCCACCCGCGCCAGCCCGGCGAGGTCCTGCACCACCCCGGTCTCGTTGTTCACCGCCATCACCGACACCAGCAGCGTGGGCGCCCTCTCCACCGCCGCGCGCAGCACCTCCGGGTCCAGCAGCCCGTCCGGCCCCACCGGCAGCACCACCGGCTCGAACCCTTCCGCGCCCAGGTCGCGCACGGACTCCAGCACGCACTTGTGCTCGGTCGCCACGGTCACGACCCGCCGCCGCTCGACGACTCCATCGCCGCCCCACTGGGACCGCGCGAACCGCGCCGCGCCCTTGATGGCGAGGTTGTTGCTCTCGGTGGCCCCCGAGGTCAGCACGATCTCGCGCGCTTCCGCCCCGATCAGCGCCGCGACGTGCCCGCGCGCCGCCTCCACCGCCTCCGCCGCCGCCCGCCCCAGCGCGTGCTCGGCGCTGGCCGGGTTGGCGAAGTTCTCCTCCCACCACGGTCGCATCGCCGCCAGCACGCGCGGGTCGGGCTGCGTGGTGGCGTGGTTGTCGAGGTAGATCGGCTGGTTCGGCGGCGGCGCGGTCATGCCCGCCAGATGGTCCCGCGCTGCCCCCCCTGCGAGGGGCCGCGCCGCCCCCGGCGCGCGGGTCAGACCCTCAGCGCACCGTCACGCTCAGCAGCATGCGCGGGTGTATCCGGCACATCACGGCGAAGCTCCCGGCGACGGGGAACGCCACCGGTACCGACGTCCCCGCTTCCTGCTCGCCAATGTCGAAGGCGAAACCCGGCGCCGACGCGTAGACGTGGTGCAGCAGCTGCCCGTCGTCGTTGACGAACAGCAGCGCGTCGCCGCGCGCGATCGTCGCTTCGCGCGGCTCGAAGGTCCGCCGCTTCTGCGACACCGGCAGCGTCGCCGCAGCACTGGCCGCCGCCGCCCCGAGCGCGAGCGCGCACAACGCCAGCGTCCCGCATCCCTTGCCCGTCATTCCCGCACGATCTCCCGCTTCATGGGTGCCAGCAGCGCTAGCAGCCGGTTCTGCGTCCGGAACGGCACCCCGGCTGCGTCCATCGAATCCTGCAGGTCCTCCACCAGCGCCAGGAAGTGCCGTTCGCGCAGCCCGAGGTGCGTGTGCGCCGGCCCCATCCCGCGCGGCCGCGCCGCGCACGGCCCGCCCGCGAGGTGGCAGAATTGCTGCGCGATCAGCCCGCGCAGCCGGTCGTGGTTGGTGTTGTCGAAGGCGAAGGCGATGCGCGGGTCGGCCAGCGCGCGCTCCACCATGCCGTCCACGATCCGCCTCACCCCCGCCTCGGCCCCGAGGTCGTCGTACAGGCTCCCCGCCCGCGCCGCGGCCGGCGCCCCGGCCGCGAGCAGCGCTGCCAGCGCCCACCCCGGCCACCGGCGCCCCGCCGTCCCGATCCGCGCCATCCAGCCCCGCATCCTCAGAACCCCGCCTGCAAGGAAAGGTACACGCCGTCCTGCCGCTCCAGCCCGGCGATCGGCCCGAGGTCGGCGTAGGCCAGCGTCACCGACACGCCCTTGCGCGGGAACCATGCCACGAAGGCGTCCCAGGCCTCGCCCTCCTTGGCGAAGCGCAGGTTGTCCGGCTTGCTCCGCAGCTCCGCCCCCACCGCCAGGTCGCGCCGCAGCAGCAACGCCGCCGAGCCTTCGAACTCCGGCCGGTACTCGTCCCGTCGGTCGCCGCCGTGGCCGAGCAGCCCCCACTGGTTGGCCCGCGTCAGCCGCACCGTGGCGTTGAGCAGCAGCGAATGCTCCAACAGCAGCTTGGTGGCCGCCACGTAGAAGTCCGTCCCCGAGCGGTTCCGCGCCCCCAGCGCCCGCACCAGCGCCCCGTCGGCCGAAACCTTGTGCTGCACGCCCACCGCCACCTGCGGCCACGGGCGGTCCTGGTCGGCGATCAGGTCGCCGAACAAGCGCAGCTTGGCGCCGATCACGTCCTGCTCGAAGGTGTAGCCGCGCCCGATCCCCAGGCTCGCGCCGGCCGCGCGCGTGTCGAACCATTGGTGCTGGTAGGATACCTCCAGCCGGTCCCACGCGCCCAGCGCGGCGCCGGCGGTGTGGAGCGAGGTGTCGGACATCCGCAGGTAGGTGCCGTTGGCCGACACCCCCCAGCCGTCGCGCGTGCCGTGCCCGGCGATCACCGCCCAGGGCACGATGCCGCCGCCCGCCGCGCCCTCGACCGTGGCCACGCCCGCCGTCGCCAGCAGCCGCCCGCGCTCGGCCAGGCCCCGGGGCGGCTCCGTGGCTTCCGGCTCCGCGCCGGGGATGGCCTGCGCGCCCGCGCTCCCCGCCCACCCCGCGAGCGTCGCGCACAGCAGTGCCGCCGCGACCGCGCGCCGCCTGCTCCGCGTTCCCGGCCGCATCCTGCCGCCCAAAGCCGTGCTCCCGATTCTCGTTCGCAGGGCCGAGCCTCGCCGGTCCGGGTAAACAACCCGCCAACGCGCCCGTCCCGGCGCCGGTTAAGGTCCCCGCAACCCGCCCCGGGCGAGGATGCGGCGCGGCGGGGAGGCACCGGATGACGAGCGGCGGGCGGCGCGACGAGACGGGCGACGGGACGGCGCGGCCGGCCCGCGTCACCATGCGCCGGCGCATCCTGCTCGCCTTCGGCGTCATGGGCGCCATCACCCTGGTGGTGGGCGCGCAAGCCGTGCGCAGCGTCGACCACGCCGGCGGGCTGGTGCTACGCACCTTCGACCACGCGCTCATGTCGGTGTCCTACGCCCGCGGCGCCGCGACCGACTTCGCCGCCATGACCGCCACCCTGGGCCGGCTGCACGACGCTGCCCCCGGCGCGACGCGGGACGCGCACCGCGCCCGCCTCGCCGAGCTGGAGGATTCCTTCGCCTCCGACCTCGACGTCGCGCGCGAGCGCGCCCTGTCGGCGCGGGGCGCCGCTGCCGCCGACCTCGCCGCCGCCGCGGCCGCGAGCTGGCGCGAGGCGATCGCGCCCCTGCTGGCCGACGCTGACGGGGCGCTGGGCGAGGCAGCCTGGACGGCGCTGGACCCGCTGGCGGCGGAGGTGTCGGAGCAGCTCGACCTACTGGTGGAGCACGTGTCCGGCGACGCCTTCCTGTTCCGCCGGGCCGCCGAGGCCGAGGTGACGGCCAGCCTGCGCCTGAACATCGCCGCTACGGTCCTCTCGCTGGGAGGCGCCGTGGCGCTGGCGCTGCTGCTCGCCCGGCGGCTGCTGGGGCCGGTGCGGGCCGCCGCCGCCGCCGCCGCCGGCATCGCCGCCGGCCGGCTTGACACCCCGATCCCGCGCGCCGGGCGCGATGAGCTGGGCGCGCTGCTCGGCGCCATGTCGGTGATGCGCGACGCCATACGCGGCCGGATCGCCGACGAGCAGGACGCCCGCCGCGAGGCCGAGGACCGCTTCGCCGTGGCGCTGGACAACATGTCCCAGGGTCTGGTGATGTTCGGCCCCGACGACCGGCTGCGCGTGGTCAACCGCCGCTTCGCCGAGATCCACCGCCTCCCCCCCGGCGCCGTGGCGCCGGGCGCCACCCACCGCGCGGTGCTCGACGCCCTGGCGGCGGCGCAGGAGCGCGACGCCGACGCCGCCACCCGCCTCGTCGAGGAGGAGCAGCTGCGCGTCGCCCGCCGCCAGCCCGGCCGGCACGTCCGGGAACTGCCCGGCGACCGCGCCGTGGCGGTCAGCTTCTCGCCGATGCCCGACGGCGGCTGGGTCGCCACCCACGAGGACGTCTCCGAGCGGCGCCGCGCCCAGGCGCGGATCGCCCACATGACCGAGCACGACGCGCTCACCGGCCTGCCCAACCGCGTCCGCTTCCGCGAGCGCGCCGAGCACGCCGCCACCGCCGGCGGCAGGCTCGCCGTGCACTGCCTCAACCTGAACCGCTTCAAGGACGTCAACGACGCCCTGGGCAGCCCGGCCGGCGACGCGCTGCTGCGCTCGGTGGCCGAGCGGCTGCTGGCCTGCCTGGGCGAGGGCGACCGCATCGCCCGGCTCGGCGGCGACGAGTTCGCCGTGCTCCAGGTCGGCGCCGACGCCGAAGCCGCGGAGCAGCTCGCCGACCGCCTGCTCCGCGCCATCGCCGCCCCGCACGCGGTGGCGGGGCAGCGCATCGCCGCCGCCGCTTCCATCGGCATCGCGCTGTTCCCCGACGACGGCGCCGGCGCCGAGGACGTGCTGCGCAACGCCCAGCTCGCCCTCGACCAAGCGCGCATCGAGGCGCGCGGCGGCCACCGCTTTTTCCGGGCGGCGGTGGACAACGCCCTGCGCGCCCGCCGCGCCCTGGAAGCTGACCTGCGCGGCGCCCTGGCCGACGACGCGCTGGAGCTGCACTACCAGCCCGTGGTGGACCTGCGGGAAGGCGGCGTGTCGGGCTTCGAAGCGCTGATGCGCTGGAACCACCCCGTGCGAGGCCGCATCTCCCCGGCCGAGTTCATCCCGCTGGCCGAGGAAAGCGAGCTGATCTGCGCCCTGGGCGCGTGGGCGCTGCGAACCGCCTGCGCCGAGGCCGCGGGCTGGCCGCAGCCGGCGCGCGTGGCGGTCAACGTGTCCCCGGTGCAGTTCCGCCACGGCGGCGTGGAGGAGGCGGTGGCGGCGGCGCTGGCCGCCTCGGGCCTGCCGCCGGACCGCCTGGAGGTCGAGGTGACGGAAAGCGTGCTGCTGGGCGAGGGCAGCGACACCGTGGCGGTCCTGCACGCCCTGCGGGCGCGGGGCGTGCGAGTGGCGATGGACGATTTCGGCACCGGCTACTCGTCGCTGGCGACGCTGCGCTCCTTCCCCTTCGACAAGATCAAGATCGACCAGTCCTTCGTGCGCGGCCCCGGCGGCGAGGAACCGCAATCCGCCGCCATCGTGCGCGCCGTCAGCGGCCTCGCCGCAGCCCTGGGTATGCGCTGCACCGCCGAGGGGGTGGAAACCGCCGAGCAGCTCGCCCGCCTGCGCGCCACCGGCTGCACCGACATCCAGGGCTACCTGTTCAGCCCCCCGCGCCCCGCGTCGGAGGTGCCAGCCCTCCTCGCCCGCCTCGCCCCCGCCGCCCGCGCGGTGGCCTGACGCGGGCGGCACCGGAGCCCGACGCGTCGCCGGCCCCGGGTTCCGGCTGATCGGGCACGGGCCAGGGGCGCCGCCCCTCCAGCCCCACGACGAACCAGCGGAAACCCGGGTCCCGCCCCGCCGTGTTCGCCGCGCGCGGGCCGTGCGATGCTGCGCCGAACACGCGCGGTTCCGGGACCACCCGGCCGTTGCGCGCCGAGACGAGGACCCGCCATGATCCGCTTCCACTACAATCTCTCGCCCAACCCGATGAAGGTCGCCCTCATGCTCGAGGAATGTGGCCTGCCCTACGAGCCGGTGCCGGTGGACGCCCGCGCGGGAGCCCAGTTCGACCCCGCCTACCTGGCGATCAACCCCAACGGCAAGGTTCCCGCCATCGTGGACGGCGAGGCCACCGTCTTCGACAGTAACGCCATCCTGCTCTACCTCGCCGAGAAGACCGGCCGCTTCCTTCCCGCCCGCGACGACGACGCCGCCCGCGGCGCGCTGCTGTCGTGGCTGATGTTCGTGGCCACCGGCGTCGGCCCCTTCTCCGGCCAGGCCGTGCACTTCCGCCACTTCGCGCCCGAGCCCGTGCCCTACGCCGCCAACCGCTACGACTTCGAGTCCGAGCGCCACTTCGGCATCCTCGACGCCCGCCTCGAAGGCCGCAGCTTCCTGCTCGGGGAGGACTACACCATCGTCGACATCGCCGCCTGGGGCTGGGCGCGCATGGTGCCCTTCGTCCTGGGCGACGGCGCCTGGGCGCGCTTCCCGCGCCTCAAGCCCTGGTTCGACACCGTCAACGCCCGGCCGGCGGCGCGCCGCGCGGCGGCGCTGAAGGACCGCGGCGGCTTCAAGGCGGAAATGGACGACGAGGCGCGGCGCATCATGTTCCCGCAGAACGCGCGTTTAAGAAGCAACCGCACAAACCCGTAAAGAAGCTCTGAATTCTTCAATGGCCATCGAACACTTCGAGTAACGTACATATGCTTCACTTTTGGTGATTAAAAACGATGCTAATAGTTCCAGAATCAGAGCCGGCTTTCAGCGTCGAAGCAGAAGGCGGAATTGACCTTGTCTGCTCAAACTGCAAGAATTTCGTCTTAATACGGCGATTTAGGCCGGAGAATTTCTTATCTATTCGTATTAAATGCCCGAAATGTGGGAATATTCACGAGACGTCCGGAGTTCCTGCTGGAGAAATTTTACCAAAAAGTCTGCTAAATTTGGATGAGGTTTGGCAATACGGCACTGTGGAAAATGACAAGAGAGCATTTATTAATCGTACCATACTGGTACCCCCAACGCTTGCTGTAGCATTAGATGGCGCAATCAGAAAAACGATTGAGACTAATTATCCACGCAAGGTATCGCCGCTACAGATGACTCTTGGAAAGGAGTTTGTCGAAACATCAAAGGATGAGTTCCGTCGTGTTGCTGGTCATAACTTTGACAGGAGAATTGCTCGAGCTGAGCGTGCCAGACAGCACAGAAACAGCTTGGCAGGCAAGGACCCTTTTCCCTGGGCATGTGCACACTTACATCATCGTTTAGTGGAAGATTATGACTCTGTTCTCCACACGAATGCGGACATCTGGGCCGTCAATGTGCTTACTACGTTCGGACATGTTGTCGATGTATGGAGTCACCACCCTAGATTTCTTGATCTAGCAAGAACTTTTACTGAGCAAGGGCATTATCACCATAACATAGCTCAGCTCATATACGCCGCTTCTTGCTGGGAAAATGGTGTAGGTGTTGGTCTCGCTCTTCCAGAGACGGAGGGCGAAAGGACTGCTGACCTCTACGTTCGCACGATGGTAGGAGAGCGGTTTCCTATTGAGGTTAAGGCGCCGCAGGCGTTTTTCTACCCGAACATCAATCTCCAGTCAGTCGATAGTGTAACGAACACAATTTTAGATGCGGTTAGAAGTGCGCGAGGTCAGATAAGCGCTACAAATAAAGGCATCGTATTAATTGCAGCACAGGAAATTTGTCCGGGCTTTAAAGACTTGTTCTATCAAGGATTGTCGAAGGCATCCCAATTAACGTCTAGACAAAATGTTGCTGGCATTTCGGGGATCTTGCAGGAATTTCCACTTTATAACTCAGTATCACGAAAAATACCGGGTTCCAGCTTCTCTTACCAAAACTATGCTAATCCAAACTTTCCCGGCGAAAACCCGTTCTTTTATGCGGATACTAAATAATGAATACATCAGTATGTATACTTACCAATAGTCCACAAAGTGGATGTGGCTGAAAAAATTTGATGCGACACATTTCCCATAAGACTTATGCGTGGCGGACTGGTTCCGTGCCCTTTCGCGGAGCTTCTTCATCCTAGACGCTTCTCCCGTGTTCGACCCCGTGCTGGCGGCGGTCGAGGCCGCCGGCCTGCGCGTCGAGAGCCGTGAGCTGCCCCAGCTCTTGCGCCTGGTGGCGCGCCGCATGCCCGCCGACGCCGGCGCGGTAGCCGCCGCCCTGCGCGAGGTGCGCCGGCGCGGCCGCACCGGCCGCCTGCTCGACGCCGCCAACCGCGCCGGCCGCGCCTGGGTGCGCCGCGCCGACGCCGCGGCCGCGTTCGACGCCGTGGAGCACCCCGACGCCCCGGACTCCGCGCTGGCCGACGCGCTCGAGCGCGTTCTCCTCGACCGCCTGCGCGCCGCCGGCCCGACCCCGGAGCGGGCGCTCGACGCCGTCGCCACCGAGAGCGCCGAATCCCCCGGCGGCGCCCTTTCCGCCGACGCCCACGCCGCCCTGGCCCGCGACGTCGCCGCCGCCCACGGGCTGGACCCGGCGGCGGCATCCCGCTTCGGCGCCGACGCCGCCCGGGCGCGCGAGGAACGCCAGCAGCAGCAGCGCGCCGCCGGCCGGGCCGCGCGCGACACCCGCCGCGAGGAGCTGCGCCGCCTGCGCGACTGGGAACGGAGCCTGCTCGCCCCGCCCGCCGCCGCCGCGCTGCTCGGCGCCTCGGAATCCGAGCTGAACCGCTGGTCGCGCGACGGCCTGGTGCCCACCGCGCGCGGCGCGTCCCGCCGGCGCGGCCGCGAGCGCGCGGAATACGACCCCGCGATCCTCGCCCCCCTGCGCGCCCGCGTCGCGCAATGGCGCGACGCCGGGCGCGACGGGCGACCCCGGCGCGGCCGGGACGGATCCCCGGACGGCGGGCGCGACGACGCCCATTCCGACGCCGCCCGTCCCCATCGCGTCCACCCCGCCGCCGACCCGTCCGACGCCCCCGCACCCGACGGCGCCGCCAGCGACCCCGAACGCCGCGCCCCGGCCGCCCCGGCCATTCCCGGCGGCAACCGCGGGGTGAACGCCGCCGTCGCCCGCGTCGCGGCGCTGGACCGCTACGCCGCCCACTTTACCACCGCCCGCGCCCTGAACCGCCGCATCACCCTGATCACCGGCCCCACCAACTCCGGCAAGAGCCACGCCGCGCTGGACCGCCTCGCCGCCGCCGGCAGCGGCTTGGCGCTGGCCCCCCTGCGCCTGCTCGCCCACGAGTTCCGCGAGGCCCTGGCCGCGCGCGGCGTTGCCGCCTCGCTGTCCACCGGCGAGGAGCGCAACCGCGTCCCCGGCTCCCGCCACCTCGCCGCCACGGTGGAGATGTGCCCGTTCCACCACCCCGTGGACGTGGCCATCGTCGACGAAGCGCAGCTCCTGCACGACCGCGACCGCGGCGCCGCCTGGACCGCCGCCATCATGGGCGCCCCGGCGCGCGAGGTGCTCGTGCTCGGCGCTCCGGACTGCGTCCCCGTGGTCCGCCGCGTCGCCGCCCTGTGCGCCGACCCGGTCGAGGAGATCTCGCTCGAGCGCAAGGCTCCGCTGCGCGCGAGCGCCGATCCGGTGGGCATCGCCGAGCTGCGCGCCGGCGACGCCCTGGTGGCCTTCTCCCGCCGCGAGGTGCTGGACCTGCGCGAAACCCTGGTCGCCCGCGGTCGCCGCGTCGCCGTGGTCTACGGGGCGCTGGGCCCCGAGGTGCGCCGCGCCGAGGCCGCGCGCTTCCGCGACGGCGAGGCCGAGATCCTGGTGGCCACCGACGCCATCGGCATGGGCCTGAACCTGCCCATCCGCCGCGTCGTCTTCTCCAGCCTGCGCAAGTACGACGGCGAGCAGGACCGCGAGTTGCGCGCCTCGGAGGTCAAGCAGATCGGCGGCCGGGCGGGACGCTACGGCCGCTTCGAGGAAGGCGTCGTCGCGGTGCTGGCCGGCGCCGGTTCCCCCGGCCTGCTGCGCAAGCTCCTCGAATCCCCGCCCGAGCGCCACGAGGACCTGCGCCCGCTGGTGCAGCCGGATTCCGACATCGTCGCCGCGGTAGCCGCCGAGATCGGCTCCGACAGCCTGTTCGGCGTGCTCGCCCGCATCCGCCGCGCCGTGCTGCGCCGCGACGACCCGAACTACCGCCTGGCCGAGCTGGGTCCGCAGATCAGCATCGCCTCGGCCGTGGACGGCGTCGCCGCCCTCCCCCTGCTCGACCGCTGGGTCTACGCCACCTGCCCCGTGGACGAGCGCGACGAGGGCGTCGGCCGCGTCAGCCGCTGGGCGGTGGAGCACGGCGCCGGCCGCCCCGTGCCGCCCCCCGCCTCGGGCCGTCTCCCCAGCCCCGACCGCGCCGCGCGCGAGGAGCTGGAGCGGGCCGAGAAGGTCGCCAAGCGCCTGGTCGCCTGGCGCTGGCTGTCTCTGCGCTTTCCCGAAGCCTACCCCGACCGCGAGGAAGCGGAAGCCGAGAGTGAGAAGCTCAACCGCTGGATCGAGGAGGTGCTGCGCACCCAGCGCCGGGCGCGCCCCGAGGGCGGCGCGGCGCCGGCGCGGCGGGGCGGCCGGGGGAGGCGCTGAGCGTGTCCATCTCGCCCCTGCCTCGCGCCCCAGTCCCCGTTCCGAGATCGAGGTAGGAATCGGGGCCGGCTAAAGATTTGGTGTTGTATCGAAATTATAACGTGCGCAGCATGTCTTTGCGACGATTGCGCGTTCGATGACGCCGCTCCTGATCGCTCTGGAGATGCTGGATGCTTCGTTCAATCCTCGCGCTGGCCCTTCTGCTTCCCCTCGCGGCAGGCTGCAGTTCGCCCAACTGGCGCGTCACGCGGCAGACATTGAGCGGGAGCGAGATGCTCGTCGCCGGGGGTAACCTCCGGCTGATCTCCGCCCGGCAGCGCCAGGTCACGCATGACGACCCGTCCTCGAAATCCGAGGTGGTCTGCACGGAACCCAGCCCCGACGTCGCCGTCGCGTTCGGGCGTGCCGCCAGCGCCAACGCCTCGGTCGCCACCGCCGCCGGCCTGAACGTGTCGGGCGCCGGCAGCTTCGCGAGCACCGAGGCGGTCA
Organism: uncultured Roseomonas sp.; assembly: GCA_964243365.1. GTDB lineage: Bacteria > Pseudomonadota > Alphaproteobacteria > Acetobacterales > Acetobacteraceae > Roseomonas. The sequence goes on from CAXTEL010000047.1 coordinate 21,319, forward strand.
GCGAGCTCGCCGGCCGCACGGCGGGCGTGCTGGCGCTGCGCGACGGACTCTACGTCGCCTGCCAAGCCTACGCGAACGGTATCCTCGGCCAGTCCGCCTACGCGCTGATCCTGAGCGAGTACGGCGACCTCTTGGTGAATCTCGTAGGCGCGCCCCGCCCTGCCGGCACGAAGGCCGCCGACGCCGCGCCGCCGCCGGGCCCGGGACCCACCCTGACCGTGTACAACGGACGCGTGGACGCGGCGGCGCCGCGCCCGCCGCCGACGCCGGAGAAGGCGCCGGTGCAGGCCCCGCCGGAACGGCCGCCCTCGGGGGCACTCCTGGTGGCCTGCATCATGGAGTACGATCCGTCCCGACTGCGGGGCACGCCGGCTCCGGGCGGAACCGGCTCATCCGCGTCCAACATTCTGCTGGACCGGCATTTCTGCCAGCGGGTCCTGCAAAGCCACCTTGGGGACACGCCCCGCTCGTGAGCGCGCCACTCCCTGTCGAGCACGTGGGAATCGTCCTGGTCCACGGCATCGGCGAGCAGCGCCGCTTCGAGCACTTGGACAACCAACTGCGTGCCCTGGTGCGCTCCCTCCGGGCCAACGCGCCCGGCCCGGTGAGCGTCGAGGTGGTGAGCAGCGCCGGCGCGGCCTTCGGCGCGGAACAGGAAAGTTGGGCCAGCGGCCCGGGCTCGTCGGTGGTGGTGACGGTCCGCCATTCCCGCGACGGCAAGGCGCTCGAAACCCGGCTGCACGTGCACGAGGTCTGGTGGGCCGACGTGAACGAGCCCTACTCGCTGGCCAAGCAGATCCGCTTCTGGCTCTGGGGCCTCGCGGTCTGGACCCACCCCGGGCAGCGCAGGACGAGCCTGGCGACCGCTGACGAGGTGATCCCGCCCAACGTCGACGAGGCGCAACCGGGGTGCTTCCGGACCTGGGTGCGGCTGCGTCTGTTCCTCACCGGCTGCTTCTTCGTGCTGCTCGGCGGCTCGCTGGGCCTGCTGAGCTTCCTCGCCTCCCGCCTGTTCCAGTGGCAGCCGCCGCGGCTGCTGCGGATCGTGACCAACTACGTCTCCGGGGTGAAGCTCTACACCCAGCGCAGGCGCCTCGGCCCTGGCATCCCCGGCGAGCCGACCGAGCTGATAGACTCGATCGGCCAGCCGCCCCGCGTGTCCGTCCGCCGCCGCATGGTCCGCACCCTCGCCGACGTCGCCTGCCTCAGCGCCGAAACGGAGGGGCCCAAGACGCGCTACGACCGCTGGTACGTGCTGGCCCACAGTCTTGGCTCCGTGGTCGCCTTCAACGGCCTGATGGACACGGGCTACGCATGGCCCGGCTACCTCGACCAGGCCCGCTGGAAGGCGCTGGTGGACGCGGGGATGACGGAAAGCCGCATCCCGCGGCCGATCCCCTCGGGCAACGTGCGGCCGGACCGGCCAGCCTGGCTCGACCCGGCGCAGCAGGTGAACCGAGCCAAGGTGTTCGAGCGATTCCGGGGCCTGCTCACCTACGGCTCGCCGCTGGAAAAGTTCGCGACGATCTGGCCGGCCCTGGTGCCGCTGTCGCGCCGGCCGGCCTTCCCCGAGGCGGCGCGGTGGATCAACGTCTTCGATCCGCTGGACCCTGTCTCGGGGCAGCTCCGCTCCTTCGCGCCACCCCCGGACGCGAACCCGGCCGGCGCCCCGGCCCACCTGCCGGAACCGCGCAACCTGTTCGCCGCGACGCACCCGCTACTGCTCCTGGGCCACATCAAGTACTTCGCCCACCCGGAGGAGAAGGGCAGCCTCGCCGCGGGGATCGTGAACTGGCTGCTGACCGGCAGCGCCGACGCGCTCCTCCGCAACCCCGCCTTTCGGCCCGGGAAGGAATGCCTTTTCCTGCGCACGGCGGCGGCTTGGCTCACCTGGTTCGCGTTCGCCCTCGTCCTGGCACTCATCGCCTCCGTCCTGCTGCCCTGGATCTGGGGCATGCTGGCCGGCTGGGTGGAGCATCTGATCTCCGCCGATCCTGCTGCCGACGCCCGGCCCGAGGACCTGCTGGACGAGACGAGTTCCCCCTGGTGGCCGCGCGTCCTGAACGGCGCGCACGAGACCATCCGGCGCGTGCCGCTCGTGTTGTTCGTCGCGGCGATCCTCACCTTCCTGTTCGGCCTGCTCGGAAAAGGTCGCTTCAAGCGCGACGAACACGATCCCGAGGCTGCTGCGCCTGAGAAGAATCGCCATGAGGCGTCAAGGGCCGGGCGTTCCGGGAACCGGTAGGCCGCCCCCCTCACGCCAACGCGCCCGCCCGCCCCGCCACCCGCCCCCGCATCGCCGCGTACGCGAGCGCGAACCGCTCCGCCGCGTCCGGCCCCGCGTTCCACGGCAGCGACACCCGCACCGCCCACCCCGCCGCCTCGCCCATTCCCATCGCTGCTAGCACGTGCGACCGCGCCACCCTGCCCGAGGAGCACGCCGCCCCCGCCGACACCCGCACCCCCGCCAGGTCCAGCGCGATCACCTGCGTTTCGGCCGCAACCCCTTCCAGCACCAGGCAGCTCGTGTTGGGCAGCCGCGCCGCACCCGCCCCGGCCACCCGCGCGCCCGCCAGCCGCTCGATCTCGTCCCGCAGCGCCCCCAGCCGCGCCGCGTCGGCCGGTTCCGCCG
>CAXTEL010000048.1:0-23411 GCA_964243365.1 uncultured Roseomonas sp.
CATCTCCTCCAGCATGGTCACCAGCGTGCCGAGCGAGCGCTCCAGCTCCGCCTTGCGCGCCGGGTCGGACTCCGCCTGCACCCGGTGCTGGATCTGCTCGGCGGCGGCGAGGCGCTGCCCCGACAGGCGCTCGATTTCGTCGGCCTCGCGCTTCTCGCGGTCGAAGGCCTGCCGCGCCTCGGCGACCTGCATCCCGAGCTGGTCGAGCTGACCTTCCATCGTGCGAAGCTCGGCCTCGGTGGCCGACTTGGGATCCCAGCGGACGATCGCCTCGACCGCGCTGTTGACCGCCTGATCCGTCTTTACGCCGACGAGGTTGCGCATGAAAGCAAGCATGGATCGGAACTCCTGGACGTTGGTTGAAGGTCGCGGCCGCTCAGCCGGCCATCGCGCCGGCATTGAGCAGCGCCACCGCTATCTGGATGCCGGCCAATGCTGTCGCGGCGGCGACGTTCCCCGCCTCGATCATGTCGCGCAGGCCCCGGAACAACAGCGAAGCGACCCCGAAGGCAAGGAGTTGCACTGCTAGCGCCACCAGCCCCCAGATGAGGATGTCGAGCGTGACGCGCGAGGCGGCCAGCGTCGCCGCCAGCGGGATGGCCAGCGCCACCAGGCTGCCCGCCAGCACGATGCCGGCCGCGGTGTTGCCGGCGCGGATCAGCCGCGTCTCGTGGAAGGGCGTGATGGCCATGTAGGCTGCGGTGCCCAGGCCGAGCAGCGCCAGGGTCACGGCGAGTTGGGAGAACAGCACGGGCAGGCCCGCCCGCAGGGTCTCGAGTATGGCGTCCATGGGTTCTCGTCGTTCTCCGTTGTCGGGCGGCTGCCCCGGGCCGCGGTTCCGGGGTCGCGCTCCTGGTGTCGCAGTTCTTACGCGCAGGTCGCTAGGCGCCGGTCCGCCGGGATCGGGTCGTCGGACAGGCGTCGCCGAGCTGCCCTCAGGCCAGGGCCAGCGAGGCCGGGCTGACGTCGAGCCCTGCTCGCACCTCCACCCAGGCGCGCCCCTCGTCCTCGACGGCGGCCACCAGCACGTACTCCGTTTGCGGCGCAGGGGCGGCGACGCCGGTGGGCGCGGAGTAGAGCATGGCCTGTGAGCGGACCTCGCGCGTCCCTTCGGTGCCCTCGACCCGCTCCACCAGCTCGCGCGGCGGCACGCGGCCGGCGCCGGGCGCCCAGGCGCGCGCGTACACCCTGCCGTCCTTGGTCTGGAACTCGGGCCAGCCGATCATGCCCTGCGCCGGATCGAGCCAGACGCCCCATTCCGCCTCGTCCGCGGGGGCGATCTCGTCCAGCAGGCCGAAGTAGCGGCATTCGGCGGGGCCGCCATCGGCGCCGAGGTGCACTTGGAACATGTCCCGCCCCTCGGGAAGGTAGAGCCGGATGATGCCGCCCGTGCCCGTCGGGCCGATCCGCCCAACCTCGGCCACCGGCACGGCCTCGGCGGCGCGCGGCTGCGGCACGTTGCCGGCCCCCGCCAGCAGCAGGAACGGCGTCGGGTCCACCGTCGCGCTCATGCCCACCCGGAAGCGCGAGGGCGTGTATTCCGCGCCATCCAGCTTGTTGCGCAGCATCGCGCTCGCGCTGCCGATCACCCCGCCCGTGCCCATCGCGCCGCCACTCCCCGAAGTCGTCGCACCCCGCGCCGCGCGCGCCCGCCGCCACGCCAGGAAGGCCAGCGCCCCGCCGCCGACCAGCACCACGCCCCCCAGGGTTCCGAACCCGCCCCCATCCTCCTCGCCGCCCGCCGGCGCCGCAGTGGGCGTGCGCACCTTGTCGGGCGCGAGCGCCACCTCGGGCGGCACGTCGGGCGGCAGGTAGCCCGGATCCGGCGCCGCGTCGCCACCGGCGGCAACCTGGCGATCCAGGTCGTCGAGCTTGCGGCGCAGGTCGGCGTCGTTGCGGGCGAGCCGCTCGGCCTCGGCGCGCCATTCCCGCGTGCCGGGATCGTCGCGGTTGTTGCGGAAGAAGTCGGCGTGGCCCGGCCGGTTCAGCGAGTCGAGCAGGAACCACAGCATCGCCGCGTTCCAGATCCCGAAGGACCGCTGGCCGCCCAGCACGCTGCCCGGCAGCGACCAGCCGCGGTCGCGGAACCAGCCGCCGCCGCCGTTGCCCGGCCAGTCGCCGCGCGACGCGTTACCGGCGCGGCCGTAGGCGCCGCCGCCGCCGAAGCCTCCGCCGAAGCCGCCCGGAATCCCGAAGCCGCCGCCTCCGCCCGCCGGGCCGCGGAAGCCGCCCGGGGCGGGTGCCGGCGCGTAGGACGGGCCGGGCTGGGCCGTCTGGCGCTCGCGCATGCGCCGCAGCGCGTCACCCGACCGTTCCCTGGAATAAGCGCGGTCGGACGCCGAGCCGGCACCGAATCCCGGCGCCACGGAGGGACGCCGGTCGCCGCCCGGCCGGCCGTAGCCGCCCGAACTGACGGAAGGCGTCCGGAACCCGCCGCCACCACCGAAGGAGGGCGTGCGCGCGGACACGCTCGGCCGCGCGTAGCCGCCCGACGCGCGGCGTTGCGCCCAGGCCTCGGACACCGGCGCGAGCAGCAGGACGGCCAGCGGCAGCGCCGCCGTCGCGAGCCGCCAGGATGTCGGCGGCGAGCGTCGCGGTGTGCCGGCGGTGGGCGTTCGGACCATGGCCTCCCTCGAATGTCTGTCCGGCACGCACCCTTCCGAGAGGAGGAAGCGGTGGCCACCACAACCCGAACGTGCACGAGCGCGTTCGCCTCGCGACCCTCGGCACTTGACCGCGGCGCCGCTTGGGCCGAATCGTTCAACGGAACGCCGCTTCGGCCGAAGGGTTCCCCCGCTGCTCGCATTGCGCGTCATTCCGTGCCTCGACGTGAAGGAAGGACGGGTCGTCAAGGGCGTGAACTTCGTGTCGCTGCGCGACGCGGGGGACCCCGTCGAACAGGCGCGCCTGTACGATGCCCAGGGCGCCGACGAGATCACCTTCCTCGACATCGGCGCCACGCACGAGAACCGCGGCATCATGCTCGACGTCGTTTCCCGCGCCGCCGAGCACGTGTTCATCCCGCTCACCGTCGGCGGCGGCGTGCGCTCGGTGGCCGACGTGCGAGCCTTGCTCCTGGCCGGCGCCGACAAGTGCTCGATCAACTCCGCGGCCGTGGCCGACCCCGAACTGGTGCGCCGCGCGGCGGAGGCGTTCGGCTCCCAGGCGATCGTGGTGGCGGTGGACGCCCGCGCCGCCGGACCGGGCCGATGGGAGGTGTTCACCCACGGCGGCCGGCGCGGCACCGGTCTCGACGCGGTGGCGTGGTGCCGGCAGGTCGCGAGCCTGGGCGCGGGCGAGCTGCTGCTGACCTCGATGGACCGCGACGGCACCAAGTCGGGCTTCGACCTCGACCTGCTCCGCGCGGTGCGGGCCGCGGTGCGCCTGCCGCTGGTGGCTTCCGGCGGGGTGGGCCAGTTGTCGCACTTCGCCGAAGGCGCGCGCGCGGGCGCATCCGGCCTGCTGGCCGCGAGCGTGTTCCACTTCGGCGAGCTGCGAATCCCCCAGGTTAAGGCGGCGCTCGGCGCCGCCGGCCTGCCGGTGCGGCCCGCGCTAGCGGCGGAGGCCGACTGAAACCATGGCCAAGGACGCCAAAGGCAAGAAGAAGCAGCCGGGCGGCAGGCAGCCCGCGAAGAAGACCGTGCACCTGCCGCTGCCCGAGGGCGTGCCGCCCACGGCGACCAAGGTGCCCAAGCGCGTCCGCGCCGCCGAGAGCCGCCACCTCGCCCCGCTCGACGCGTCGGCGCCCGGCGAGGCCGAAATCCTCGACCGGCTGTGGCGGACGATCGAGGGGCGGCGCTCGGCGGGCGACGCGTCGGCGTCGCATTCCGCCCGGCTGCTGGCGCGCGGCACGCCCAAGGTCGCCCAGAAGCTGGGCGAGGAGGCGGTGGAGTGCGTGATCGAGGCCACGCTGGGCAACCGCGGGGCCACCGTGCTGGAGAGCGCCGACCTGCTCTACCACCTCCTCGTGGTCTGGGTGGACGCCGGCATCACCCCCGGCGAGGTGTGGGCCGAGCTGGCGCGGCGCGAGGGCATCAGCGGCATCGTCGAGAAGGCGTCCCGGCCCAAGGGCATCGTGCGGGCGGCGCGCACCACCAAGCTCCCCTGAGCCGCCTGCCCTTCCCTGCCGCGAGGGTGGCGCCGTGAGGGTGCTCGTGACCGGCCACCGCGGCTTGGTGGGACGCGCCGTGGCCGCGGCCCTGGAGCGCGCCGGCGACGCGGTGGCGGGCTTCGACCGGCGCGACGGGCAGGACGTCCTCGACCCCGCCGCGCTGGCGCGCGCGGCGGCGGGTTGCGGGGCCGTCGTGCATCTCGCTGCCGAGCTCACGAGCGACGACCCGGCCCGCACGCTCAACGCCAACGTGTCCGGCACCTGGAACGTGCTCGCGGCCGCCGAGCGGGCCGGGGCGCGGCGCGTGGCGGTGGCCAGCAGCGTCAACGCGCTCGGCGTGTTCATGGGCGAGGGTCGGCCGGACGTCCTGCCGATCTCGGATGACCACCCCTGCCGGCCCGTCTCCGCCTACGGCACCTCCAAGCGGCTGATGGAGGTCCTGTGTGCCGCCTTCACCGCGCGCAGCGGCATCGCCACCTTCTGCCTGCGTCCGCCGGCGGTGCTGGACGACGCGGCGCTGGCGGCGCGACGGGCGGAATACCGCGCCGACCCGGGCGCCGAGTTCCGCCCGTACTGGGAATACGGCGCTTTCCTGCACGTCGACGATCTCGCCGACGCGATCGCGGCGGCGCTGCGCTGCCCCGACCCGCCCGGCGGCCACGCGGCGCTGCTGCTCTGCGCTTCCGACCTCGGCTCGGCGCGGCCGGAAGGCGGCCGCGCGCTGGCCGCCGAGCGGTTGCCGGAGGTACCCTGGCGCGGCGGCGCGGCGCACGACCGCGAACTGCGCCTGCCGCTGGTGGACGACCGCCGGGCGCGGGCGCTGCTCGGCTGGGCGCCGCGGCGGGGCTGGGCTTCCCGGGAAGCGGTCTGACCGCGAGTTCGCCCGCCGGAGCGGCAGCACCTCTCCGGCGCGGCGTTCGGAACGTTCCCGGCTCCGGGGGATCGGCCGCGCCTCAACCGTTCCGCATCAGGCCGTCCGGGACGTCGACCGGCCCGGGATGCGCGACCCGGACGGCGACGAGTCGCTGCCTCCGGCGGCTCAGCCACCGTCCCAGCCGGTGCGAAGGCTGCTCCACGCCGACGTGCAGGACCCAGGCGACGAGCATCACCGCGGCGATACTCAGGTACCCCGCCGCGTTCATCCCGAGCCCCTGGTAGCCCAACCACGCCAGCACGCCCCATCCGAGCGGCGTGTGGACGAGGTAGAGCGGGTAGCTGATGTCCGCGATCCGGCTCAACGGCGCCGTCCAGGCGCCGCGAGGCTTCGCGGCGAACGCCAGCAGGAAGATCGTGACGGACAGGATCGCGTCCATCACGCTAACGCCGAGGTAGAAGCCGCCACGCGCCCTGAACTCCAGGTGGCCGGCCAGGAAGAGCGCTCCGACCAGGGTGCCGTAGAGCACCGCCGCGCCGGGCCGGTTGTCGGAATAGCCCCGGTACAGGACGCAGCCGAGGAGCATGAAGCTGACGTAGACGGCGACCTGGGTGAGCAGGATCAGCTTGATCAGGACGTACTGCGAGAGGTGGGGCGCCAGCACGGGCGACCTGACGGCCATCACGAAGGCGAGGCAGGCGAGCGCCGCCGCGGCGATGGTGCCGAACTCGATCCGCCTCGTCGCGAGCGCGAGCACGGCGACCAGCAGGTAGAAGGCCATCTCCACCGAGAGGGTCCAGAGAACGGGTATGGTGGCGAAGGAGCCGATCAGGTCCGACAAGGCGAGGCTGGACAGGACGACGTTGCGCAGATCGTGGGGCTGCGGGACGCCGGCGTGCGCGCAGTACAGCGCCGTGAGCAGCGCGGTGCCGACCACGGCCACGGCGCACACGGGAAAGATCCTGACGCAGCGCCGGACCAGGAAGTCGCCCGGGCTCGTCCGGTCCACCGTCCTGAGTATGATGAAGCCGCTGACCAGGAAGAAGGCGGCGGTCCCTGTCCCACCAACGCTGACGCCCGTGTAGGTGGTCAGCGCGTCCGCCCAGAAGCCCTGGACGTTCCTGGAGACCGTGTCGGGACCGAATACGAAGCCGTCGATCGTGGGTATCCACCTGCGCGTCGTGGCCGGATCGTTCAGCCCGACGAGGAACGTGTGACCCCAGACGACGAGCAGGGTCGCGAGTGCCCTCAGGCAATCCAGCCAGACGATGCGGCCGGCATCGTCCTCCTGACCCTGCCCTTGCCGCGCGCGCCGAGAAGCCGCCGGCTCCCGGACCGGCCTTATGCGAGAGGCTCTCCGTGCCGCATCGCGGCGGACTTCCTCCAGGCACGGGCCCGCTGCGGAATCCATCAATCGTTCCGCATCCGTTCGCATCTTTCCCGGGTAGCATGGACACGTATGCCGGGCAAGCGAGCTCCCACCTCGCGTTGGAAGCCCGGGCGTCTCGCGGCATCGGTCGCGCTCGCCGGCTCCGCTCCTTCCGGATCGCGGCCGCCGGAGGTTCGTCGCCCGATCACGGGGTTCCGCCCGGCGCCGCGAACGTTCCTCCCGGCTGACGCGGTCCCCGGCGCCTCACCCGAATTTTGGACCATCCCCTTGCGCTGCGGCCGTCTCGATCGCACCAGGTGGAGTCCACGCGCCACGGATCGAGTTCGCCCCATGCCCGTTTCCGGCCTGCCCCCCTACGACGACGGCAACGTCTTCGCCCGTATCCTGCGCGGCGAGATCCCGGCGAAGCGGGTGCACGAGGACGAGTGGGCCGTGGCGTTTCACGACACCGCCCCGCAGGCGCCGGTGCACGTGCTGGTGATCCCGCGCGGCCGCTACGCGTCGCTCGCCGACTTCTCGGCCGAAGCGTCGGGGAAGGAGATCGCGGGCTTCTGGCGCGCGGTGGGCCGGGTGGCGCGTGCGCTCGGCCTGGAGGAGCGCGGCTACCGGGCGCTCGCCAACGTCGGCGCGGACGCCGGGCAGGAGGTGCCGCACTTCCACGTCCACCTGTTCGCCGGCCGCCCGCTGGGCCGCATGGTGGCCAGGCCCTCGTGAGCGGCGGGGCCGCGAGGAGGCGCTGATGAGCGCGGCCGACGAGGCCCGCGCGGCGCTGGACGCCGCCGGCGGCCTGCCCGACCCCGAGCTGGACCTGGCAGGGACGGCGGTGCAGTTCGCCCGCATCGACGCGCCGGAAGCGGACTGGCGCGGCGCCCTGGCCCGGCTGTCGACGCTGGCGCGCGGGGCGGTCGCCGCCGCGAGCGCCGACCCCGCGGCCGACGCCGGCGACCCCGAAGCGCGGCGCGCGGCGCTGGCGCGGCTGCTGCACGGTGCCGACGGCTTCGCGGGCGACGTGGCCAGCTACGACGATCCCGACAACGCCAGCCTGATCCGCGTGCTGGAACGCCGCCGCGGCCTGCCGGTGGCGCTGGGCATCCTGTGGCTGCACGCGGCCGAGGCGGCCGGCTGGGGCGCGCACGGCATCGACTTCCCCGGGCATTTCCTGGTCGCCGTCGAGGGCGCGCGCGGCCAGGCGATCGCCGATCCCTTCTCCGGCGGCGGCGCGCTGGCGGCCCCGGCGCTGCGCGCGCTGCTCAAGCGAGTGGAGGGACCGGCCGCGGAGCTACGCCCGGGCCTGCTGGCGCCGATGGGCAAGCGCGCGGTGCTGCTACGGCTGCAGAACAACCTCAGGCTCCGGCGCCTGCGGTCTGGCCAGGCGGAGGCGGCGCTGCGCTGCACCGAGGATATGCTGCGCCTAGCCCCCGACGCGGCGTCGCTGTGGTGGGAGTCGGGGCTGATCAACCAGCGGCTCGACCGGATCGGCGCCGCCATCGAGTGCCTGCGCCGCTTCCTCGCACTCGCCCCCGAGGGCGAGGCGGCCGACCGCGCCCGCCTGCTGGCCGAGGAGCTGCGGCAGCGGTTGCACTGAGCGTCACCCGAATTCGTTGTTCGTTATCTTCTCCCCGCGCAGATTGGGCGGATGGCCCCCGCCGAGCACCAGCCATCTCCGGGCGAGACGCCTGCCCCCGACGACCCCGCCGGCGCGTCGGAGCGCGGCCCTGCCGCGCGTGGGCCGGGCACTCCTGCCTTCCCACTGCCGGCCAACGAGGCGGGACGGCTGCGCGCGCTCGCCGCCTACGACCCGGAAGGCGCGCGGCCCGAGGTCGAGCTCGGCCGCATCGTGCGCCTCGCCGCCGACCTGCTCGGGGTGCCGATCGCGACGGTCTCGCTCGTCGGTCACGATCGGCAGTTCTTCCAGGCGCGGATCGGGCTGGAACCGTCGGGCACGCCGCGCAACGTGTCCTTCTGCGCCCACGCCATCATGGCCGGCGACGTGCTGGTGGTGCCCGATGCCACGCGGGATCCCCGCTTCAGCGAAAATCCCCTGGTGACCGGCGAGATGGGCCTGCGCTTCTACGCCGGCGCGCCGCTCATGAGCCCGCTGGACAACCACCGCGTCGGCACGCTGTGCGTGATGGACCGCGCGCCCCGACCGGCGCTGGACGCGCGGCAGAAGGAACTGCTGGTGGGGCTTGCGGCGCTGGTGATGGACCGCATGGAGCTGCGGCGGCTGGAAGCCGCGCGGCACGCGGCGGTCGCCCGCTTCGAGCACATGGCCCGCGCGGCGCCCGGCGCCGTCATCTGCGCCGACGCCGAAGGGCAGGTCACGTACTGGAACGGCGCGGCCGAGGCGCTGTTCGGCTGGTCGGCGGCGGAGATGCTGGGCGGGCCGCTCGACGCCATCGTCCCCGCCCGCCTGCGCGCGGCGCACAAGGCGGGCTTGGCGCGCCGGGCGGCGAGCGAGGCGGAGCACTACGCGGGCTTCACCGTCGAGGTGCCCGGCCTCCGGCGCGACGGCGGCGAGTTCCCGGCGGAGTTCACGCTGTCCTGCTGGCGCGAGGACGGCCGCCCCTGCTTCGGCGCCAACATCCGCGACATCACCGACCGCAAGGGTACCGAGGCGCGGCTGCAGCACCTGGCCCATCACGACACGCTGACCGGCCTGGCCAACCGCCGGGTGCTGGCCGAGGAAGCCGAGCGCGCCGCGGCGGAAGGCGGCGAGGCGGCGCTGGTGCTGCTCGACCTCGACGGCTTCAAGCACGTCAACGACACGCTGGGCCACGACGCCGGCGACGCGATGCTGCGCGAGGTGGCTGGGCGCCTGTCGCGGCAGCTCGGGGCGCGCGGCACCCTGGCGCGACTGGGCGGCGACGAGTTCGCGGCCGTGCTGCCCGGCCTGGACGCGGCCGCGGCGATGGCGGCGACGCGCTCGCTGCAATCCGTTCTGGCGGCGCCGTTCCGGCTCGGGGCGCGGAGCTTCCCCGTGGGCGCCAGCGCCGGCGTCGCCGTGACCCCCGAGCCCGGCGGCGAGGCGGCCGGCAGCGGCAGCACGCTGCTGGCCAACGCCGACCTCGCGTTGTACCGCGCCAAGGCCGCGGGCGGCGGCGCCTGCCGGCTGTTCCAGCCCGGGATGCGCGCGGAATACGCGGCGCGCCGGCAGATCGAGGATGAGGTGCAGGGCGCGCTCGGGAACGGCGAGTTCGTGCTGCACTACCAGCCGCAGGTGCGCCTGAGTGACGGCACGCTGGTGGGAGCCGAGGCGCTGCTGCGCTGGAACCACCCCACCCGCGGGCTGCTGCCGCCCGGCCAGTTCCTCGGTGCGCTGGAAGCCGGCCCGGCGGCCGGCGCGGTGGGCGACTGGGCGATCGACGAGGCGTGCCGGCAGGCCTCCTCGTGGCGCGAGGCGGGCGTGGCCCTGCGCATGGGCGTCAACCTGTTCGCCGAGCAGCTGCGCGCCGGCGGCCTGGCCCGCACGGTGGGCGACGCGCTGGCGCGCTGGAATCTGCCGCCCCACGCCCTGGAGCTGGAGCTGACCGAGACCATCGCCCTGCAGCACGATGGCGCGATGCTGGCCATGCTGCGCGAGCTGCACGGGGGCGGGGTGGGGCTGTCCTTCGACGATTTCGGCACCGGCTACGCGTCGCTGTCCACGCTCAAGCGCTTCCCGCTGAGCCGGCTCAAGATCGACCGCTCCTTCGTGTCCGACCTGGAAACCGACACCGACGACGCCGCCATCGTGGAGGCGGTGCTCGCGCTCGCCCGCGCCCTGGGCCTGGAGGTGGTGGCGGAGGGGATCGAGACGGTGACGCAGCACGCCTTCCTGCTCACCCGCGGCTGCGACGAGGGGCAGGGCTACCTGTACAGCCGCGCCGTGCCCGCCGAGAGCTTCCCTGGCGCCGCCCTGCGCTCGCGGCCCGAACGCCCTCGCGCCCGACGCGACGGGCGCGCCGCACCTGCTCCGGGTGGGCTGACCGCCCGCCGTTAGGCCCCGGCTCCGGCGGCGGGCCTGCCGCCCCGGGCGACCGCGCCCAGGCACGCGGCCTCGGTGACGCGGCCGGTGCCGGCGGCGCGCGCCGTGGCCCAGCCGACGCGCACCCCGCCCGCTCCCGGATACAACACGAGGTCGAGCTGGCAGCTGCCGGCGTCGTAGAGCCAGATCTCCGCGTCGCCCTCGCGGCGCCGCAGGGCGGGCGCGCCGAGCAGGCGGAGCAGGCTCTCCGGCGGCTGGCCCAGCAGCGTGGCCGCCTCGCGCGGGGCCGCGGCGGGGCTCCCGGCGACGACGGGACGCGCCAGCGCCCCGGCCCGGCCGGCGGCCGCCACGGGCCCCTCGCCCGCGTCGGGCACCGCGCCCGCGTCAGGCATGGCTATGGGCAGGCCGCCGATCACCCCCTGGGAAGCACCCAGGGAAGCGCGGTGGCTTTCCAGCACCTGGGCCAGCATCGACCCCGCGCCCGCGGGAGCGGGGTCGCGCGCGCAGGCGGCGAGCAGCAGCAGCAACGGCGCCGCGCCCCCGGCGGCGCGGGGACGCGGAGCCGCACCGCGCCGCGTCACGCCTCCGCTGCGTCGCGCTCGGGCTGCGGCTGGAAGGACGCGGCAACGGCGGGCGTGTCGGACAGCATCTCCATCCGGCCCGAGAGCTGACCGCCCTCCTCGACCTGCAGGCGGCGGCAGCGCGCCACGCCCAGCACCCGGCCGCTGGCGCGGATCACCAGGTTGCCGCGCGCGGTGATGGTGCCGTCGAACACGCCCGCCACCTCGGCGTCCTCGACCTCGACCTCGCCCTTGAACACCCCGGCGTGGGCGATCAGCAGCTCGTGGGCGTGGATCATCTGGCTTTCCACCGTGCCCTCCACCACCAGCCGCTCGGCGTCCGACACGGTGCCCTGCAGGCTGATGCCCTTGCCGACCACCAGCGTGCGGCGATCGGTCGTGGCCGGCTGGGCGCGCGTCGGCTGGGCGACGCCGGCCACCGGCGAGGGACCGCCCAGGGCGGCACCCGACGCGGCGCCAGCGGGACGGCCGAGCTGCGCCACGGTTCCCGACATCCCGGGCTGCGCGCCGCCCTTAGGCGGGAAGCTCATGCTCGGCAGGTCCTTCGGCACCGCGCCCGCCGCCGGGGCGGTGGGCGGGCGGTAGGTCGGCATGGCCAAGTCGGGGTCGCGGGTCACCGGAACCGCGGTGGACACCGCCTCCTCGCCCGGTGCGGTGGAATCTTCCCGCTTGCGTCGGAACACGGACATTCTGCGCCTCCCCTCCTGGATATCGGCAGCGACGGCGCGCCCCCGCACGCCGGGCGGCGGCGGCACGATCCTGTGCCCTCCGTCGCGACCCCGTCGGGCTAACACGCGCCAGTGATCGCGGACAATTGTGCTTCGGCGGCACGGGGAGTGTTGCACCGGCGCAAGGGTGACCGCCGCCGCGCCCGCCTTGACCCCGCGCCGCCACGCCGCCCCCCAGCCCGGCCGCGGGCGGCTGACGCGGCTTGCCGGGGCTGCTACGCCCCGACCCGACCACAGGAGCGCTCGATGCCCGACCCCGCCCAACTCGACCTGCTCGGCATCGGCAACGCCATCGTGGACGTGCTCAGCCGCGCCGAGCCCGGCTTCCTCGCCGGGCGCGGCCTCGATCCCGGCTCCATGCGGCTGATCGACGGGCGCGAGGCGGACGCGCTCTACGACGCCATGGGCCCGGGGCTGGAAAGCAGCGGCGGCTCAGCGGCCAACACCTGCGCCGCCGCCGCCGCGCTGGGCGCGCGCGTGGGCTTCCTCGGCCGCGTCCGCGACGACGCGCTGGGCCACGCCTTCGCCCACGACCTGCGCACCGCCGGCGTGCGCTTCCCCACCGCCCCGGCCACGTCCGGCGACCCCACGGCGCGCTGCCTGATCCTGGTGACGCCCGACGGCCAACGGACCATGAGCACCTACCTCGGCGCCTGCATCGGCTTCGGCCCGGCGGAGCTGGACGAGGACGCCGTGCGCTCGGCCGCCGTCACCTACCTCGAAGGCTACCTGTTCGACCCGCCGCTCGCCCAGGACGCCTTCCGCCGCGCGGCCGACGTGGCGCGGGCGGCGGGGCGGCAGGTGGCGATCACCCTGTCGGACAGCTTCTGCGTGGACCGCCACCGCGACGGCTTCCGCGCCTTCGTGCGGGAGCGCGCCGACATCCTCTTCGCCAACGAGGCCGAGCTGCTCAGCCTGTACCGGGCCGACAGCTTCGGGGCGGCCCTGTCGCGGGTGCGCGACGAGGTTGCCGTGGCCGCCCTGACCCGCTCGGCGCGCGGCAGCGTCGTGGTGGCGGACGGCGCCGTGCACGAGGTCGCCGCCGAGCCGACCCGCGTGGTGGACACCACCGGGGCGGGCGACGCCTACGCCGCCGGCTTCCTCGCCGCCCACGCGCGCGGCCTGCCGCCGGCCGAGCGCGGCCGCTGGGGAGCCGTGGCGGCGGCCGAGGCGATCTCCCACTTCGGTGCCCGCCCGCAGAGCGACCTGCGCGCCCTGGTGGGGGCGGGCTGAGCCGGGCGCGGCGGCACCGGGCTGAGCAACCCTGGCCCTCCGCCCCGGTTCCTCCTGCTCGGGCGGCCCATTCCGGGACCGCGATCCCCCGGGAGCGAGAACCTTGCCCAAGACCCTGCCCGCCGCCCTCGGCGCCCTGACCCTGCTGACGCTCGCGGCCTGCGGCGGCACCCCCAACGAGACCACCGGTCCGGTGCCCGGTGCCCGGCTCTCGTCGGACCGCGGGCTCGACATGGAACCGCGGCTGGGCACCGCCACCAGCCGCGCTTCCCCCGGCAACGTGATTCCCCGCAACGAGGGCAACAGCCAGTCGCCGATCGACGCTGCATCTCCGGCCCGCGGCACGCCTTGACGGCGCCCATGCCCTGACGGCGCGACGGCCGGCGCCGCCAGGCCCCGGCCGCCGGAGTCCCATTTCCAGGCGTCCCACGCCGCGTCGGCCGGGCAGTCGGCATCACCTCCCGTGCCCCGGTTCGCGACGCCGCCGCGCCGCCGGGAAAGCCCCTGCGCGCCCCCCGCCGCACGCGACCCTCGCCTTTCCCGCCGCGAGTGCCTATGTGTGCGCCGCAACAACGGCGCCGCCCGGTGATCCTCCGGCCTCGCGCACCCCCTGACCGGAACCGGACATCATGGAACTACGCAACGTCGCGATCATCGCGCACGTCGACCACGGCAAGACCACGCTCGTGGACAACCTCCTCAAGCAGGCCGGCGCCTTTCGCGCCAACCAGCAGGTCGCCGAACGGGCGATGGACCGCAACGACCTCGAGCGCGAGCGCGGCATCACCATCCTGGCCAAGTCCACGGCCGTGGAATGGAAGGGCGTGAAGATCAACATCGTGGACACGCCCGGCCACGCCGACTTCGGCGGCGAGGTCGAGCGCATCTTGTCCATGGTGGACGGCGCCATCGTGCTGTGCGACGCGGCGGAAGGTCCGCTGCCGCAGACCAAGTTCGTGCTGACCAAGGCGCTGGCCCGCGGCATCCGGCCGATCGTGGTAATCAACAAGGTCGACCGCTCCGACGCCCGCCCCGACGAGGTGCACAACGAGGTGTTCGACCTGTTCGCCGCGCTGGGCGCGACCGACGAGCAGCTCGACTTCCACACCATGTTCGCCTCCGGCCGCCAGGGTTGGGCCGACATGGAGCTGGAAGGTCCGCGCAAGGACTTGTCGCCGATGTTCGACCTGATCCTGAGCCACGTGCCGCAGCCCAAGGTCGAGCTGGACAAGCCGTTCGCGATGAACGCCGCCATCCTGGAGTCCGACAACTTCCTCGGCCGCATCCTCACCGGCCGCATCGAGCAGGGCGTGGCGCGGCTGAACATGCCGGTGCGCGTGCTGCGCCAGGACGGCACCGTGGTCGAGACCGGCCGGCTGACCAAGCTGATGACCTTCTCCGGCCTCGACCGCGTGCCGGCCGAGGAGGTCTACGCCGGTGACATCATGGCCATCGCCGGGCTGTCAGAGGCCACCATCCCCGACACCATCGCCTCACCGGAGGTGACCGAGCCGCTGCACGCCATTCCCGTCGACCCGCCGACGCTGGCCATGACCTTCCGCATCAACGACGGACCGCTGGGCGGCCGCGAGGGCAAGAAGGTCACCTCGCGCCAGATCCGCGACCGGCTGCTCAAGGAAACCGAGGGCAACGTCGCCATCCGTGTCAAGGTCAGCGAGGAGTCCGACGCCTTCGAGGTGTCGGGCCGTGGCGAGTTGCAGCTCGGTGTGCTGATCGAGCAGATGCGCCGCGAGGGTTTCGAGCTGACCATCGGCCGCCCGCGCGTCCTCACGCGCGAGAACCCCGAGACCGGCGAGCGTGAGGAGCCCTTCGAGGAAGCCCTGATCGACGTCGACGAGGGCTACTCCGGCGTCGTCGTGGACAAGATGAGCCAGCGCAAGGGCCAGATGCAGGACATGCGCCCCTCCGGCGGTGGCAAGGTTCGGCTGACCTTCCACATCCCCTCGCGCGGCTTGATCGGCTACCACGGCGAGTTCCTCACCGACACGCGCGGCACGGGGATCATGAACCGGCTGTTCCTGGGCTACCAGCCCTGGGCCGGCTCCATCGAGGGCCGCCGCAACGGCAGCCTTATCTCCAACTCCGACGGCGAGGCGATCCAGTACGCCCTGTTCGCTTTGCAGGAGCGCGGCGCGCTGTTCGTGGACCCGGGCGTGAAGGTCTACGTCGGGCTAATCCTGGGCGAGCATTCCCGCGACAACGACCTCGACGTGAACCCGATCAAGGAGAAGAAGCTCACCAACATCCGCGCCGCCGGCAAGGACGAGGCGCTGCTGCTGGTCCCGCCCCGTCGCATGTCGCTGGAGCAGGCCATCGCCTACATCGAGGACGACGAGCTGGTGGAGGTGACGCCCTCCGCGATCCGCCTGCGAAAGCGCTACCTCGACCCCCACGAGCGTAAGAAGCACGCCCGCCGCTCGGACAGCGAGGCGGCCTGACCGAGGGGGCGCTCCCGCCCCCGTCACCACGGACCACCGGAACGGGCGCCGCCGCGAGGTGGCGCCCGTTCCGTGTCCGGGCCGCCAACCCCCGCCACCCCAGAATATATTCCTATACTTCCCCGCTCCATTCGCCTATGTTCCGCCCGGCGCGCGGCCACCTCGCTGCGCGGTCGCCCCCGGAGGTGGTCCGGGAGTGGGAAGGAGCGCCCCGGATGCCGAAACGCGTCCACAAGGTCCGCATGGACGCCCAGGGACGGCTCGTGATGCCGCTGCCGCTGCGCGAGGCGCTCGACCTGCGCGACGGTGGCGAGTTGCTGTTCAGCGTGCACGATGGCGTCCTCCAGGCCCAGTCCCGAACCGCGCTGCTAGGCCAGATTCGGCGCGAGGTGGCGGCGATGCTGCCCAGCGGCGCGGTGCTGCTCGACGACATGCTGGCGGGGAGAATGTCCGGCCATGGCCGCTGAGAGAATCGCCGAGGCCGCGGTGCTGGACGCCGCCGCCCTGCTCGCTCTGCTCGACGGCGGCCCGGGCGCCGGCGCCGCGGAATCCGCGCTGGCCGAGGCCCGGGTGTCCGCCGTCAGCGTGGCCGAGGCGATGGCCACCCTGCTGCGCCGCGGCGCGCCGCCGGTGCTGGCGGTCGCCTGGCTGGACGTGCTGGTGCCCGACCCCGCGCCCTTCGACCGCGAGCAGGCGGTGCTGGCGCTCCCCGCCTGCCTGCCCAGCGAGCCGCGCGCCGCGCTCGCCCTGGCCTGCCGGCTGGGCGCCGGGCTAGTGACCGCGGACCCGGCGGTGGCGAGCGTGGCGCGCGGCATGGGCGTGACCGTGCGGCTGGCCGGATGAGGCGCCCTCGCCGGTCGCCCGCCGCGCCCGCCGACGCGGCCCCGACCTTCCCGGACCCCATCCTCGCGGGCCTGGCCTTCGCGGCCCGGGCCGCGTCGGGCGACGCGACCGCTGCGGCTGACGCCGTCGTCCACCCGGGCGCCGGCGACGCGGCGTCCGTCCCCCTCGCCACGCCCGAGCACCAGCTCGGCCGCCTCCGCCGCTACCAGCGCATCCTGCTCGACTTCAGCCGCATGACGGCCGAGAGCGGCGACGTCCCCCGCCTGCTGCAACTCGCCGCCGTCCAGTCCGCCCGCGGCGTCGGCATCGCCCACAGCAAGGTCATGCGTCACCGGCCCGAAACGGGCGACCTCCTGATGGTGGCCGGCATCGGCTGGCGTCCGGGCGTGGTCGGCCGCACCAGCCTCGGCGCCGATCTCGGCTCCGCACCGGGACAGGCGCTGCACACCCGCCAGCCCGTGGTCACTCTCGACCTGCCGAACGACCCGGAGGTCCGCTATTCCCGGGTGCTGCGCGACCACGGCATCGTTTCGGCGCTGAACGTGCCGGTGGTGGCGGACGGCGCGGTCTGGGGCGTGCTCGAGGTGGACAGCGACACACCGCGCCACTTCGGCCAGGACGACGCCGACTTCCTGCTCTCGATGGCCAACATCCTGGGCTTGGCGCTGGACAGCCGCTCGCGCCTGCACCAGGCGATCCGCGAGGCGACCGACGCCAACGCGACGCTCGCCAGCCACAAGACGCTGCTCCGGGAACTGCAGCACAGGAACCGCAACGACCTGCAGCTGATCCTGTCCCTGCTGGTGCTGCAGAAGCGCCGCGTGACGGACGACGCGGCGCGCCGCGGGCTGGCGCACGTCATGGACCGGGTGGCGGCCATCGGCGTGGCCCACGACCAGCTTTCCGTCGGCCACGGCAAGGGCTGGGTCGGGCTGGCCGACTACCTGCGGGCGCTGTGCGGCAACCTGCAGCAGCGCCAGGAGGGCGTGCGGGTCGAGACGGAGCTGGCACACCTGGAAATGCCGCACGAACGCGCCGTCCCGCTCGGCCTGATCGTCAACGAGCTGGTGACCAACGCCCTCAAGCACGCCTTCCCCCACGGCCGTCCCGGCACGGTCCGCGTGACCTGCGCGGCCGGCCGCGAGGGCGAGGGCGTCCTGCGCGTGTGGGACGATGGCGTCGGCATGGGGCCGCCGCGCCCCGGCAGTTCCGGCACCGAGCTGGTCCGGCTCCTCGTGCAGCAGGTGGGCGGCCACATGGAGCAGGAAGCGCGCGACCGCGGCGTGGGCTTCCAGATCCGCTTTCCGCTCGTGACCTGAGGTCCCCGACCTTCCCGAGGCCCGGCGCTTTCCCCGTGCCCCGAACGCCGGCGCGCCGCGCGCCGGCCGGAGCCGCTCCCGGCCCCCGCGGCCCGGGAAGCCAGGCCGCCCGGCCGCATGCACCCCGGGCCGCCCGCCCCTCAGCCGATCGCCGCGACGATCTCCCCCACCATCGGCTTGAGGTGAAAGTTGTCCGCCGGCTGCATCGCCACCACGCCGCCGGCTTCCTCCACCGCGCGGGCCACCACCGGGCCCACGGCGGCGATCCGCGTCCGCCGCAGCGCCTCGGCGAGCCGCCCCTCGATCCCCGCGGCCCTCGCCACCTCGCGCAAGCGGCGCACCTGCGGCGAGGAAGTGAAGGCGATCAGGTCCACCTCGCCCGCCGCCATCGCCTCGATCAGCGCCCCGACCCGCCCGTCCGCTTCCCGCGAAGCGTAAGCGTAGGGTACCACCGGGTCCGCCACCGCGCCGCGCCCGCGCAGGAAGCCGAGCAGCGCTTCGTTGGGGTTGTCGGGGTAGAGCTGCACCGCCACACGCCGCCCCGCCAAAGGCAGCGGCTCCAGCGCCGCGATCACCCCGGCCGTGGTGGGGTCGGCCGCCGTGATGTCCGGCGCCAGCCCCAGCGTGCGCAGCCGCGCCGTCGGCTTGGGCCCGCGCACCACGCGCCGCACGCCGACCAGCGCGGCCCGGAACGCGTCCGCCAGCCCGGCCCGCTCCGCCACCCCCAGCAGCCGCCCCAGCCCCTCGCCGGTGAGCAGGATCAGGTCGTCGGGCGGGCTCCCCACGAAGCGCCGCAGCCATGCCACCGCCGGCTCCGGGTCGTCGAGGTCCAGGATCGCCACCAGCGGGCAGCGCAGCACGCTCGCGCCCTGCCGCTCCAGCATCCGCGCCATCACCTCCAGCTCGCGCGTCTCGGGCACCGCGATCCGCCGCCCCGTCAGCGGGCCCGCCGCGCCCCGCCCCGCCGCCGCCGCACCGTCCATCACGCCGGCCCTCCGCTCACCCGGTCGCAGCATGACGGTCGCGGAGCGGCGACGCCACGGCGACGGCACCCGGATCGGTCCCGGCGCGCGCGTCCGCCTCGGCCAGGCCGCGCCGCAGCCGGTCGATCAGCCAGCGTCCGGCGATGCCGGGCGGGTGGTCGCGCCGGTGCACTGCGTACATCGGGATCACGTAGCCGGTCTGTTCCCGCATTGTCAGCCGCTTCAGCCGGCCGGCGGCGACGTGCGACGCCACCATGTGCAGCGGCATGTTGCACCAGCCCAGGCCGGCGAGGAGGAACTCGAAGCGCGTGTGCAGGTCGGCGAAGCGCCACACGCGCTCCGCCACCACGGCGAACGTCCAGGTCCCGCGGTCCGAGCTGTCGGTCAGCACGAGCTGGACGTGCGGCTCCAGCGTGCCGCGCGACAGCGGACCCGCTTCCGCGGCGAGCGGGTGATCCGCCGCCACCACGGGCACGAAGGCAATGTTGGTCAGGAACTCGCCCTCCAGCCCGGCGTCGGCATCCTCCAGGGAATAGATCGCGATTTGCGCGGCCCCCGAGCGCAGGTGCCGTTCCGGCGCGCCCAGCGGCTCCGTCAGCAGGCTGACCGGCAGGTGCGGGAACTCCCGGCTCAGGTCGCGCAGCGCCTCGATCACCACCTGGTTGGGCAGCACCGGACCCAGGGCGAACTTCAGTTCCGGCTCCAGCCCGCGGCCGATGTCGCCGGCCCGGGCGCGCAGCATCGCCGCTTCCCCGATCAGCCGCCGCGCGTCGGCGACCACGACCCGCCCCGCCTCGGTCGGTTTCGGCGTCTTGCCGGTCCGGTCGAACAGCGCCAAGCCCAGCGTCGCTTCCAGCGCCTGCACGGACTGGCTGATGGCCGACTGCACCCGCAGCAGCTTGCGCGCCGCCGCCGAGAAGCTGCCGGCATCGGCGACGGCCACCAGCACGCGGAGCTGGTCGAGGGTGAGCGGGTCGAGCATCCATCACCTGTTCTGGCATCACGCATCATTATTTCAGCAATTATTGCGATGCATCACGGGGAGCATATGGCGTCTCAACGGCGGGCGATCAGGCCCGCCACCCCTAGGACGAAACATCATGACCCGCACCAGCCTCCGCACCGCAGCCGCCGCCCTGGCCTTCTCGCTCGCCGCCCTGACGGCCCCCGCCCACGCCGCCGGCCCGCTCGACGAGTCCAACTCCGCTTCCGCGGTCGGCAGCCCGTTCGACGCGCAGCTCGCCACCTCGCGCCCTGGCGTCGGCGCCAGCCCGGCCGACGACAGCAACTCCGCTTCCGCCCGCGGCAACCCGCTGACCGCCGCGGTCGCCACCACCTCGGCGCGCTACGCCGCGGCGACCGACGACAGCAACTCCGCCTCCGCGCTGGGCGGCCCGGGCACCGGCCCCTACGTCCGCCCCGCCTCGACCGGCCTGCTGGCCCTCAACGCGCGCTGAGCGGGCGACACCCGCGCCGACAGCCATATCCAACCCGGCGCGGGACGCGTCGTTGCTCCCCCGCTGGTTGGGCCTGAGGCCAGGGGCTCGGCTCCCGGACCCCCTCCTCGAGGCCGCCCGGGCGGATGGAACGTCGGGGAAGCTCGGCTTTCCCGTGGGGCATCCGGAAGCGGCGTCCTCCCGCACCCGATCACCGGCGCCGGAGCGTTCGCGACGGGCCGACGCCGCGCCCCTCAGGCGCTCGCGCCATTCAGCGCCGCCATCGCGTCGGCATCCAGCGCCAGCTCCGCGCCGGCGAGCAGTTCGTCGAGCTGCTCTACGCGCGTGGCGCTGGCGATGGGCGCGGTCACCGCCGGCCTGGCGAGGACCCAGGCCACCGCCACCTGCGCGGGCGTGACCCCCAGCCGCGCCGACACCGCGTCCAGCCCCGCCAGCACGCGCATCCCCCGCGCGTCGAGGAACTTCTCCACCCGCCCGCCGCGCTGGCTCTGCCCGAGGTCGGCCTTCGACCGGTACTTGCCCGTCAGGAAGCCCGAAGCGAGCGAGAAGTAGGTGATCACCCCCACCTCCGCCTCGCGGCACAGGGGCTGCAACTCCGCCTCGAAGCCCTCGCGCGCCACCAGGTTGTACTCGGGTTGCAGGCTCTCGTAGCGCGGCACGGCCATCTCGGCGCTGACCCGCAGCGCTTCCCGCAGCCGTGGCCCCGAGAAGTTCGACGCGCCGATCGCCCGGACCTTGCCCTCGGCGATCAGCTCGGCGTAGGCGCCCAGCGTTTCCTGCATCGGCGTGTCCGGGTCGTCGAAGTGCGACTGGTACAGGTCGATGCGGTCAGTCCCCAGGCGCCGGAGCGAGTCCTCCACCGCCCGCTTGATCCAGTCCCGCCCCAACCCCTTGCCGCCCTCCCCGGGCTCCCGCCCCGGCATCGCGCCGCCGACCTTGGTGAGGAGCAGCACGTCGTCCCGCCGGCCGCGGCGGCGCAGCCACTCGCCGATCACCGTTTCGGACTCGCCGCCCGCGTGCCCCGGCACCCAGTGGGAATAGATGTCGGCGGTGTCGATCACGTCGAAGCCGCGCTCCACCAGCCGATCGAGCAGGCGGAAGGAGCTCTCCTTGTCGGCCGTCCAGCCGAGCACGTTGCCGCCGAACACCAGCGGCGGGAGGTGTAGGCCGGAGCGGCCGAGGGGGCGCTTGCGCATGATTGGGAAGATCCCTGTGTCGTTGCCGGATCGCTCCGTCCCTCAGCGCCGGGCCGGGCGGCGGGGTTGCGCTAGCGGTTCCCGCATCCGCGGCTGACGCGCCCGGCGCCGCCGTGGATAATGCGGCAGCGGCGCGGCCCCTCGCGCGCGGGATCGGGGATCGCGCCCTTGGCCAAGCAGTTCGCCGGCATCGGCGACGACCACCGCGACTTCATCGGGCGCCAGCACCTCTTCCTCGTGGCCTCCGCCGCGCCGGGAACCCGCGTGAACGTGTCGCCCCGGAGCACGGACTGCCTGCGCGTGCTCGGCCCCAACGCGGTGGCCTACCTCGACCGCACCGGCAGCGG
Organism: uncultured Roseomonas sp.; assembly: GCA_964243365.1. Lineage (GTDB taxonomy): Bacteria > Pseudomonadota > Alphaproteobacteria > Acetobacterales > Acetobacteraceae > Roseomonas. The sequence continues at coordinate 21,489 of CAXTEL010000048.1, forward strand.
CAACGAGACCGCCGCCCACATCCGCGCCGGCGGCGCCGTGACGATCATGCTCATCGCCTTCGAGGGCCCGCCCTCGATCCTGCGCCTCTACGGGCGCGGCGCGGTCCACGGCCGCAGGAGCCGCGCCTTCGACCGGCTGCTGAGCGAGCACTTCGGGGCCGCGGCGCCGCTGGGGACGCGGCAGATCGTCGTTCTCGACGTCGACCTCGTTCAAACGTCCTGCGGCTACGGCGTGCCCTTCTTCGCCTACCGGGGCGAGCGCACCGCCATGGACCGCTGGGCGCGGGCCAAGGGCGAGGCGGGGATCGACGCCTACTGGCGCGAGAAGAACGTCCGCAGCATGGACGGCCTGCCGACCGGCTTGCTCGGCGACGAGGAGCCGAGCTAGGGCGCCGACGGGAGCGCCGATCGTGCCCCGGGCCCTCGGAGCGGGCCGATCCGCGCGTCGGGCCGGAGCGTCCCGGAACCATGTGGCCCGGCCGCCGCCGGGGCGCCCGCCGCGCCGCGCAGGGGCTGGGTCGCGCCGCCGTCCGCGGCTTGACTCGCCCGCGCCCGTGTTCACGATCCGTCCCGATGCCGCTCGACCTTGCCACCCCCGACCGCACCGCGCTCGTCACCCGCGCCGCCATGCGCCACTGCGCCCGCCTGGGCTGGGCCCCGGTCGCCGAGGTGCCGATCCCCCCCGGCCGGCGCCTCGACGTCATGGCCATCACCGCCGAGGGCTGCTTGCACGCGGTGGAGGTGAAGTCCGGCCCGCGCGACTTCCTGTCCGACGCCAAGTGGCCGGAATACCTCGCTTGGTGCGACCGGCTGTTCTTCGCGGTGGACGTCGACTTCCCCCAGGAACTCATCCCCGACGACGTCGGGCTCATGGTCACCGACGGTTTCGAGACCGCCACCGTGCGCGACGCGCCGCACCGCCCGCTGGCGCCCGCGCGGCGCAAGTCCCTGCTGCACCGCACCGCCGTGATCGCCGCCGGCCGGCTAGCGGCGCTGTGCGATCCCGCCGGCGCGCGGGAGCTGCGGGCGGCGCTGCGCTGCGAGTGAGCGCGGCGGTCGCGTTACCGTTCCCTTCACCGGAACAACCTTACCCTGTGGCCCTCAACACCGTTCGCGCCTGGGCGCGGCGGCATCGCAACCCGAGGGTCCCCGGCCGTAGGCCGGCTGGGCGCCCCGCCCGCAGGGAATAGCCTTCACATGAAGCTCGACAACGTCTCGATCCGCACGCAGCTGCGCGCCGCCTTCGGCGTCCTCCTCCTCAGCGCCGTGACGATCGGCGGCGTGGGGCTGCACCAGATGAACTCCATCGCCGACGAGGCGCATGAGATCCAGGCGCACTGGCTGCCCGCGGTCAAGGCGATCGGCAACATCTCCGAGGACACCGCGCGCCTGCGCAGCATCAGCCTGCGGCAGTACGTGGCCACCGAAGCTGCTACGCGCGACGCCGAGTCGCGGCGCCGCCGGGAGTTCCTGGACAAGATCTCGGCTTCCATGGCGAGCTACGACAGGCTCTCCGTTCCCGACGCGTCGCGCCAGAACGTCGCCCAGTTCAAGGCCACCTGGGCGCGCTACGTGGAGGCCGAGGAAGCCATGCTCGCCGCCGGCGGTCCGGCCGACGTGGCGGCGGTGCGCAACTTCCTCGCCACCCAGATCCGCTTCTACCGCGAGGTGGCGACCCCGCTCGACGCGCTGGTGGAAGCCGACGAGCGCGGCGCCGCCGAGGCCGTTCGGGTGCTGGACGCGGCCGAGGCGCGGTCGTTCTGGCTGATCGCCGTGATCACGTTGCTGGCCATCCTGGTGGGCGTCAGCACGGCCTGGCACCTGGGCCGCAACGTGGTGGGGCGCATCGTCCGGCTGGCCGGCGTCACGCAGCAGGTGGCGCGGCGCGACTATAGCTTCGACCTGCCCTGCGTTTCGCGCGGC
>CAXTEL010000049.1:0-21803 GCA_964243365.1 uncultured Roseomonas sp.
AGGCGGAGCTGCGCGGCGCAGTCGCCGCCTGCCGGCTCGCCGGTCGGCGCCGCGCCCGCCCGCCCGGCGAGGTCACCCAGGATGCCGGCCGCCGCCGCCGCCGCCCCGCGCGGGTCGGCGCGCGGCTGCGGTGACGCGAAGGTGCCGCCCAGCAGCACCGGCAGCGTCAGGCCCAGGCCGCCGACCCGGGCACTGGGCAGCAGCCGCAGGTCCAGCCGCTCGTCGCGCAGGTCGGCCGAGCCGGAGCCGAGCACGCGGCCGAGGTCGGACTCCAGCAGCATGGCCTGCGCGCGGGCCACGCCACCGGCCGCGCGCAGGCGCAGCGCCAAGCAGCGCAGCGCGGTGGAGCCGCCGGCGGGGCCGCGCGGCAGCAGCTGGCGCAGGTCGCCCGCCAAGCCGTCGAGCAGGCGGTTGTCCACCCTGCCGTCGGCCATCGCCAGGAACAGCGTGCCGTCCAGGCTGGCCGCCACCGCCCGCAGGTCGTCGCCGCGGCCGGCAAGGTCGGCCTCCCCTTCCAGCCGGCCCGACAAGCTCGCCGGCAGCCGCAGCGCGAGCAGCAACGGCGCAAGGTCCAGCCCCGAACCGTCGGCGCGCGCGAAGGCGGACAGCGCCGGCGGCCGCACCGAGGCGTCGGCGCCCAGGCGCAGCGAGAGCCGACCGCCCGGCCCGGTGAGCGCCACCGGCTCGAAACGCAGCCGGCCGCCGTGCAGCGCCAGGGTGGCGTCGGCGTCGCGCCATTCCAGCCCGCCCAGCCGCAGCGAGGCGACCCGCAGCGCCGCGTCCGCTTGCAGCCCGCGCAGGGCGCCAAGCGGCAGCGGCAGGTCGGGGATCAGCCGTCGCGCCGGCGGGCGGGGGGAAGGCGGCAGCGGCGGTAGCGGCGGCACGGTGGGCGCGGACGGGGCCGCGGGGGAGGCGGGCGCCGGCGCGGGGGTGGTTGGGAGAACGGTGACGCCCGGGGCGGGCGTCGCGGCCGGGGCGGTCGCGGGCAGGGGCGGCGGCGACAAGGCGTCGAGGTCGAGCCGGGCGAAGTCCAGCCGCGCGTCCAGCGCCGGCACGGCGCCCGCGCGTCCGGGGTTGAAGCGCAAGATGCCGCCGCCGCGCGCCTCGCGGCTGTTCACGGCCAGCCCGTCCAGCATCACCCAGCCGTCCGGCTGGCCGAGCAGCCGCGCGTCGGCAGTCAGGTCGCGCAGCGCCGGCAGCGGGCGACGCAGCCGGGCGCCCAGCGCGGCGAGGTCGGCGGCGCGGAAGGCGACGCGCAGCTCGGCGCCTTCCAGCCGCGGGCCGGCCAGGGTGCCTTCCAGGCCGGCCGCGAGGGCCTCCGCGGCCGGTTCCGGCGCCGCCAGCGAGGCGCGGACCGGCCAAGGGCCGCCGGACCGCAGCGCCGCCACCGCGGGCAGCTCGGCGCTGAGCGCCAGCTTCAAGCCGGTGAGGCTGCCGGCGCCGCGCAACGCCACCGGCGCGTCCAGGCTCGCGGCGGTGGCCTCCAGCGGGCCGAGCGCGATGTCGCCGGGCAGGGCGAGGCGGGCCAGCCCGAAGCGCAGCGCCCCGAGGCCGGAATCGCCCAGCTCGGCGTCCAGGGTCAGTCCGCCGGCGTCGGGGAGGGCGGCGTCCGGCGAGGGCGTGCCGGGCGGCGGCGGCAGCAGCGGTGCCAGCCGGGCGGCGCGGTCGGCGGCGAGATGCAGCCGGCCGAACCAGCGCCCGTCGCGCAGCGCGCCGTCGGCGGAAGCGTCCAGCCCCTCGGCCGACAGCGTCAGCGCCGCAGGCCAGGGCGCGTCAGCGGCGCGCAGCCCGGCCAGCGTGCCGCCCCGCGCCCGCACCGCGAACGGCAGCGCCCGTGCCACCAGCGAACCCTCGGCGGTCAGCGTGTCGTCGCCCTCGGCGCGCAGGGCCAGCCGCGGCACGGACAGGAGTTCGGTCACGCCGGTGCGGCCGTCGTGCCAGGTAATCCGCGCGTCGGTGAGCGTCAGAGCACGCAGGTCCAGCGCGAACGGCGCGCTCGGGGTGGCCGGGCCGGCGGGGGCCTGCGGCACGGCTTCGGGGCGCGGGGCGCGGTCGAGGCGCCAGTTCGGCCGGCCGCCGCCATCGGGTTCCAGCAACAGCGCGGCGCCGTCCACCGAGATGCCGCGTACCTCCACTCGGCGCGACAACAGCGGCAGCAGCGCCACGGTGGCCTCGATCCGGCGGGCGGTGAACATGGCCGGCGCCGAGCCGCCGGGCGCGTTGGCCAGCGTCGGTTCGTCCAGCACGACCGTGGGGGCGAGGGCGAACTCGAAGCGCACCGGGCCGCCCAGGGTGAAGCGCCGGCCGGTCGCCTCGCTCACCGCCGCCTCGACCCGCGCCCGCAGCGCCTCGCCGTCCAGCAACAGCCAGCCCGCGCCCGCGGCACCGAGGAGGAGGAGGAGGAGCGCCGCCCCGGCGGCCAGCCACGGCCAGCGGGCGCGCCCGGGCCGGCGCGGCGGCGCCGGGTCGCGCGGCGTCGGGCCGGGCATCAGCGGGTCCGGCGGGGCTTGGGGGTCTTGGGTCGCTCGAAGCCCAGGAAGCCGAAGGTTTCGCTCATGTGCGGCGGCAGGGGTGCGGACACTTCCAGCGTCCCGCCGTCGGGGTGGGGCAGGGCGATGGCGCGGGCGTGCAGGTGCAGCAGGCCGGCGAGGTCCTCCAGGTGCGCCGCGGCGCCGCCGTACTTGCCATCGCCGACGATGGGGCATTTCAGGGCGGAAGCGCAGTGCACGCGGAGCTGGTGCGTGCGCCCCGTGAGCGGCGTCAGCTCCAGCCAGGCGGCGTGGCCGCGGGCGCTGTCGAGGGTGCGGAAGTCGGTGAAGGCGCGGGTGCCCTCGCCGTCCTCCGCCGGGGCGGCGCGCTCGCCCCGCGGGCCGCCCTGCTTGCTCAGCGACATGTCGATGTGACCGTCGCGCGGGGTCGGCTCGCCGGCCACCACGGCCCAGTAGGTTTTGCGGGCGTCGCGGCCGCGGAAGGCCGCCGCCAGCTTGGCCGCGGCGCTCGCGGTGCGGGCCAGCAGCAGCACGCCGGACGTGTCGCGGTCGAGGCGGTGGACCAGGCGGGGGCGCTCGGGGCCGCCGAAGCGCAGGGCATCGAGCATGTGATCGAGGTTGCGCGCGATGCCCGGGCCGCCCTGCACCGCCAAGCCGTGCGGCTTGTCCAGGGCGATCACGCCGTCGTCGCGGTGCAGCACCAGGCGCTCGAGCATCGCCGCGTCGCGCTCGTCCACCGGCCGGGGGCCGCGCGGGGCGGGGCCGGCGGGCAGCGCGGGGGGGATGCGAACCTCCTGGCCGGGGCTGAGGCGGGTGCCGGTTTCGGCGCGCCTGCCGTCCACGCGGACCTGGCCGGTGCGGAGCATCTTCTGCAGCGCGCCCTGGGTGAGGGCGGGGAAGTGGCGGCGGAACCAGCGGTCCAGGCGCAGGTCGGACTCGTCGGGGCCGACGGTGCGGGCGGCGGGCCGCGCGGGGGTGAGCGCTTCGGTCATGGTGCGGGGGCGTGTAGCACGGCCGGGCGCGCGGGGGCGGGCTGGCCGGCCGGGCGCCTTACTTCCTTACTATCTTACTTCCTTACCGGAGATCGCGGGGTGGGCGCGCGGGAAGGAGTTGGCGGGCCGAGGGTGCTGTTTTCAGGGGCTGTTCGTCAAGGAAATCCGGCCGCGACGGTCGCCGGCGATGGCATTTCGGGACGGAATGGCATCGCTGGGGGAGATGGCATTCCGGCGGGCGATGGCATTGCGACGGGGGAACGGCATCGCGCGGCGGGATAGCATCGCGTCGGGGCGGGCGTGGCTCCGACCGGTCGGGGCGCCGCGCCGGGGCGGGCGGCGCCGCGCGGCGGGAGGGAGCGCCCGGCGCGCGCTTCCTCCGCGGGCGGGGAGCCTCAGGCCAGCAGCTTCTCTGCCATGGCGGTCTGCTCCTGATCCGCCCGCTTGGCCTCGTCGAGCGAGGTGTGCATGGCGCGCGCGGTGTCCGTCAGGCCCAGCTTGGCGGCGTAGTTGCCCAGCGTGCCGAAGGAGGCGATCCAGTAGTGCAGGGCGAGCTGGCCCGCCGCGATGATGCCCAGGTCGCGGCTCATCGCGTCGGGGGCCCTCTGCCGGATCCTGCGGCTGACCTCGAAGTGGGCGTCGAGGATGGGGTTGCCGGTGTCCTCGGCGCCGCCGGTCTCGCGCAGGGCCGCGTCGATGCGGCTCGCCCACTGCGCGGCGGTCTCGTTGCCCTGCCGCAGCGCGGCCTTGAGGTCGGGGTGGCTGGCGTCGCCCTCGATCTCGGCGGTGGCCTGCTTCGCGATCTCGCTGCCGGCCCTGAGGGCCTGCAAGCCTTGCGAGACGAGCGTCTTGAGTTCCTGGTCGGCCATGTGTTCACCCGTTGTTGGCGTTGCTTGGCGAGCGTCCTGCACGCGCTGACCGAACGGGGGGTGGGAACGAGCAGTTGCGGGGCCGCGCCGTCGGGGCGCGCACATGTCGGGGAGGCGAGGGTGGGTGCGGCCGGTGAGTGGGCATAGCGTCGCCCGCGCGACCGGCGACCGGGACCTGCGACGCTGCGGCCTTCATGGGTCGGTGCGACGCGTGGCCGGTTCGTGCGGCGCTCGCGGGGTGGCCACGCGGGGCTAGCGCCGCGCGGGGAGGGTGACGCGGCCGGAGGGAAGCGGCAATGATGCCGCGTCCGTCCAGGTCCTGCGCACCCGTTCCCGCCGCGCGGGCCGCCGTTCAGTAGCCCCGGCGGTCGTCGCGGTAGTAGCGGCGCTCGCGGCGGTCGTCGTAGCGCTCGCGGCGCTGGTTCTGGCTGTTGTTCTCGTAGATGTAGCCGGTGGCGGCGCCCAAGCCGCCGCCGACCAGCGCGCCGATGCCGGCGTTGCCGCTGAAGGAGCCGGCGAGCGCGCCCAGGCCGGCGCCGGCGCCGCCGCCTATGGCGGTGGTGCGCTGGGTCGGGTTGAGGTTCTCGCAGGCGCCCAGCGACAGGGCGGCGAGGAAGGGCAGGGCGAGGCGTGCGGTTCGCATTGTGTGGTCCTCGGCGTCAGCGGCGGGCGGCGGGGCGCGCGGCGGGGGTGGCGGGGCAGGGGTAGGTTTCGCCGGCCCAGCGCAGCAGGCCGTCCAGGGCGGGCTCGCCGGCGCGCCCGGGGTTGGCGCCGGCCCAGGCGGCGAAGGCGACGCCGGCCTGCGCCACGGTGGGGCGCGGATCGGGCGGGCAGAACATCGGGCGGGACGAGCGGCCTGGCGGGTTCAGGCTGGCGTGGTACTGGCCGGCGGCGGTGATGAAGCCCTGGCAGTAGGCGATGGATTCCAGCCGCACCACGCCGGTGCTGGAAGGTTGGCAAACGCTGGCGAGGTCGCTCACCGTGCGGACGTCGGTGACGTGCGCCGCCGCCGTCGGCGGGGTCTGGGCGGACGCGCCCGGGAGCGTCGCCGCCCCGGCGAACAGGCCGGCCAGCAGCGCGGCCGTGGTGGTGTTGCGCATCGTTCGTTCCTTTCCTCGTCTGGACGCCCCGGGGTCCCGGGGGTCCGCTCGCCCGGCGGGCGGGCCGCCGCGCCGGGCGCCAGCTTCCCTTCGGTCCCGGCGGCGCCGGTGGCCGGCGGCCCGGGTCGGGGCGCGGTCGGCGCCCCCGCAGGGGATCAACGCCGGCGGGGCCGATTGTTTCCAGCCGACGGCGGCGGCGCGGCGGGATGGTGGCCGCGGGCGGGCGGCGCACCGTCCCCGGAGCGGGGCGCCGGGCTTCAGCCGAAGGCGGGCGCGGTGTCGCGGAAGCTCGGCAGCGCCTGGACCCGCGCCCACCATTTCGCGACGCCCTCGACGCCGAGCACGGCATCGGCGTCGGGGGTCATGGCGACGTAGGCGAGGATCGGGGCGAGGTAGAGGTCGGCCAGGCTGAGCTCGCCGGCGACGAAGGGCGAGGCGCCGCGAGCGCGCATGGCGACGTCGAGCACCGCGCGGCCGTCGGCGATGCCCTTCTCGCGCGCCGCCTCGTTGCGGCCGCCGACGAAGTCGGGGAACAGGTGGTAGGCGGCGACGCCGCCCATCAGCGCGCCGTAGCCGTAGGAGTCCGTGAGGCCCACGATCATGTCCATGCGGGCGCGGTCGCGCGGCGTGCCAGGAACCAGCGACGGGCCGGGCAGGACGTCGTTGAGGTATCGGGCGATGGCCGAGGTTTCGAGAACGCGCAGGCCGTCGTGCTCCAGCACCGGCACCTTGCCGAAGGGGTGGCGCGCGAGGTGCTCGGGCTGGCGGGGCTCGCCCGCCAGGACGTCGAGTTGGACCTGGGCGAAGTCGGTGAAGCGCTTCTCGGCGAGTAGCATCTTGACGGTGCGGACGTAGGTGGAGGCGTCGAAGCCCCACAGCGTGAAGGCGGGCATGGCAGCGGGTCCCTAGGTGTCGCGCGCCGTGCGGGCGCGCTGCGGCTCGGGAAAGGTATGGGCTGCGGGCGGGGATTCTCAACCGCGGCGGCGCGGGCAGCGGCGGGACGCGCGGTCACCCCGGCGGCGCGTCGGCCGCGCGCAGCAGGGCGTCGGGCAGCGCCTCAGGGGTGGCCGCGAGCCGATCGGCGCCGGCGGCTTCCAGCTCGTCCCGGCCGCCGTAGCCCCACAATGCCCCGACCGCCAGCATCCCGTTGGCGTGGGCGCCGGCGACGTCCTGGCGGCGGTCGCCGACCATGCGGCAGCGGCCGGCCCGCAGGCCGTGCGACGCCACGACGTGGGCGATCAGTTCCGGCTTGCCGTCGAGCGCGCCGCCGGGCTCGGCGCCGTGGATGCCGTCGAAGTGGTGGTCGAGCCCCAGGTGCTCGAGGATGCGCTCGGCGAAGGCGGTGCGCTTGGAGGTGGCGACGCGCAGGCGCGCGCCGGCGCCGCGCAGGGCGCGCAAGGCGTCGGCGATGCCGGGATAGGCCCGGCTCGCGTAGAGGCCGCGCTCGCCGTAGTCGCGGCGGTAGGCGGCGACGGCCTCCGCCACCCTGGCGTCGCCGTGGGGCGCCAGCAGGTGCCGCATGACGTCGTCCATCGGCGGGCCGATGAGGGCGGTCACGTCGAGGTCGGCGTCGGGCTCGTGCCCCAGCGCGCGCAGCGCCGCCCGGCAGCTGAGCAGGATGCCGGGGCGCGAGTCGACCAGCGTGCCGTCGAGGTCCAGCAGGATGGTTCGCGGCGGAGGGGGCATGGCCGCATCCTGCGGCGCTGGCGCGCGGCGGTCACGCGGCCGGGCGAGCGGGGCGCGCGACGGGGGCGGGGCGCGGGTCCGGCCGCGCGGGAACGGGCAGCGCCGCGCCGCGGGCCGCGCTGCCGGCCGCGCGCCCCGGGCCCCACTACGCATGCGCTGAGCCAGCTACAGCACGCGCCGGGCCAGCAGGAAGGCGGCGGCGAAGCAGCCCAGGCCGCCCGCCACGGACGCCGCGACGTAGGCGGCGGCCAGCGCCGGGCCGCGCTCCCACAGCGCGCCGGCATCCAGGGTGAAGGCGCTGAAGGTGGTGAAGCCGCCGAGGGCGCCGGTGACCAGCAGCAGCCGGGCGTCGTCGGGCAGCGGCGCGCCGGCGGCCGCGGCGCCGCCGGCGACGCCGATCAGGGCGGAGCCGAGCAGGTTCACGGCCAGCGTGCCCCAGGGGAAGCCGGGGCCGGCGAAGCGCAGCAGCCACACCGCGACGAGGTAGCGCGCCACGGAACCGGCGGCGCCGCCGAAGGCGACGAGCAGGAGCAGGCGCGGGGCGAGGGGGCTCACGCCCCGCCGTCCGGGGGCGGGGCGGGGCGGCGGGCCGCGCACGGCGCGTCAGGCCGGGCGAGGTGCTCGGCCACGGCGCGCTCGGCGCCGCGGCCGGCGGGGCGCCACGGCCGCCGGCGCGGCACGCCGTCGGGGAGGTGGTACTGGCCGGAGAAGCCGTCCGCCGCGCCGTGGTCGCAGCGGTGGTCCCGGTCGCGGCCGGGGCGCCGCATCAGCGCCGTGGGCGCGTTGAGGACGTGGGCCGGCGGCGCGAGGCTGCCGGTCCCGGCCGCCATGGCGCGGGCTTGCTTCCGGGCGACGTGGGCGCTGTTGGACTTCGGGCAGGCGCCGAGGTGGAGCACGAGCCGGGCCAGGGCCAGCTCGCCCTCGGGGGAGCCGAGGCGCTCGTGGGCCGCGGCGACGGCGATCGCGAAGGGCAGGGCGGCGGGGTCGGCGGCGCCGACGTCACCGGACGCGAAGCGGATCAGGCGGCGGGCGACGTGGCGGGGGTCCTCGACGCCGCCGATCACGCGGGCGAACCAGTGCGGGGCGGAAACGAGGTTGCCGGATTGTTCACCGCGCGTCCCCAACCGTTCACGACCCGGAGACCTGCTGCGTTCTGAAACCGGACTGCGATGTGGCTCGACAGCCCGTGGGGGCTGCGTGAGGGGGTTTCGAAATGTCAGCTCCGGCGAGACCACGTTCGTCCGGTACCTCCTCCGCGAGCGGACTGCCCGACTGATCGGGGTCGCGGCCAGCGATCCGCCGCACCTGCGGCATCGATAGGCCGGTACCTGGTCGTGTCGAGATGACCCTGGCCGTGGGTTCGACGGCAACCGGCGAGCCCGTCGACGGAGGCGTGCACCCGTTCATCGAAGGGATCAACATCCCGACCAGCAGCGAGATCGTCGAATGCGGGCGGAGCGTGGTGCCGGTCCCTCGCGGATGGGGGGTGGGTCCGACGATCACCGCCGCGCGGATTTCCGGGCGAGCCAGTGGGCGAGACGCTCGGCGATCTCGCGCTCGTGCCCTCGTCCTTGGGGCTGGTACAGCACGGTCCCACGAAGCGAGTCGGGCAGGAACTCATTCGCCCCGTAAGCGTCCGGCTCATCGTGGTCGTACCGGTACCCGTCCCCGTACCCCATGTTCCTCATCATCTTCGTGTGGGCGTTCTGGACGTTGAGCGGAGGGGGCACCTGCGCGGTCCGCTCGGCGAGCTCTAGGGCCGAGTTGAAACCGTCGTACGCCGCGTTGCTCTTCGGCGCGGTGGCGACGTAGACGATGGCTTGAGCGAGGAACAACCGCGCCTCGGGCCAGCCGACCCGCTCGAACGCCTGCCACGCGGTCACGACCTGTACGAGGGCCTGAGGGTCAGCCATCCCAACGTCTTCGGAGGCGGCACACGCGAGCCGCCGGAACACGGTCGCGGATTGGTCACCCGCAATCATCATGCGGGCTGCATAGTACAGGGCCGCGTCCGGGTCGGACCCGCGCAACGATTTGTGGAACGCGCTCAGCAGACCATTGAGCTGATTGGTCGCGCCCGGAACGAAGGTGGGTGAGCACTGGTCGGAATGCTGCTCGCGGTCGCGGTCATCGGGGGCGGCGCGGCGGGCCAGGGTCGCCGCCAGCCCGGCGGGGTCGAGCGGCGGGGTGTCCCCGGACAGGGCCAGGAGCTGTTCGGCCATGTTGAGGAGGGCGCGGCCGTCGCCGCCGGCCATGGCCGGCAGCGCGGCGCGGGCGGCGGCGTCGAGCGGCAGCGGGCGGCCGGCTTCGCGCTCGGCGCGGGCGGCGAGGTCGGCCAGGGCGGCGTCGTCGAGGCGGCGCAGCACCAGCACCTGGGCGCGCGACAGCAGCGCGCCGTTGAGCGCGAAGGACGGGTTCTCGGTGGTCGCGCCGACCAGCACCACGGTGCCGTCCTCCACCGCCGGCAGGAAGCCGTCCTGCTGGGCGCGGTTGAAGCGGTGTATCTCGTCCACGAACAGCAGGGTGCGGGTGCCGCCGGCGGCCCGCGCGGCGGCCTCGTCGAAGGCGCGCCTGAGGTCGGCGACGCTGGAGAACACCGCCGACAGGGGGGCGAAGCGCAGGCCGGCTTCGGCGGCGAGCAGGCGGGCGATCGTGGTCTTGCCCACCCCCGGCGGGCCCCACAGGATCAGCGAGGCGAGCGCGCCGCGGTCGAGCATCCGCCGCAGGGCGCCGTGCGGTCCGAGCAGGTGGTCCTGGCCGGCGACGTCGGCGAGCGTGCGGGGGCGCAGGCGGTCGGCGAGCGGCCGGCGAGCGGGGTCGGCGGGCGTGGCCGGGGCGCCGGGGGGCGGGCCGAACAGGTCGTCGGCGGGGGGACGCGCGTTCGGCGGCATGGCGCGGCTAGGCTAGCGCGGCCGTTGCTGGCGGGCGATGGGCCGGTTGCCCGGTGGGTGCGGCACCGTGGGGGTGACCGGGGTGCGCGGCCCCCCCCCCCGCGCGCCGGCGGCCGGGGGCTGCGGCCTAGGCCCCGAAGCCGCCGTCGATGGTGTGCATGGCGCCGGTGACGGCGGCGGCCTCTGGCCCGACGAGGTAGGCGACCATGCCGGCGACTTCCGCCGGGGTCACGTGGCGCTTGATCACCATGAAGCCGTGCATCATCTCGCGCATCGGACCGTCGGCGGGGTTCATGTCGGTGTCGGTGGGGCCGGGCTGGACGACGTTGACGGTGATGCCGCGCGGCCCGAGGTCGCGCGCCAGGCCGCGCGCCATGCCCTGCACCGCCGACTTGGTGAGCGCGTAGGCCGCGGCGCCGGCGAACGGCACGCCGTCGCCGATGTTGGAACCGATCACCACGATGCGGCCGCCGTCGGGCATGCGACGCGCCGCCTCGACCGCGGCGTGGTAGGGCGCGCGGACGTTGATGTCGATCATCCGGTCCACCGCGTCGGCGTCCAATTCCAGCGGGTCGCCGCCGAGATAGACGCCCGCGACCACCACCAGGATGTCGAGCGCGCCGCGGCCGCGCACCGCGGCGATCACCGCGTCGCGCTCGGCGGCGTCGGAGCGGATGGCTTCCGTGCCGGTGTCGGCGGCCAGCTTCAGGGCGGCGTCGCGCGAGCCGGCGTAGGTGAAGGCGACCCTGCCGCCCGCCGACGCGAGGCGCCTCACCACCGCGGCGCCGATGCCCCGGCTCCCCCCGAGAACGAGGATGTTCTTGTCGCTGAGATGCGTCATGCCAGTTCCCCGCCGCCTCGTGGACTCGCTGCTACGTGATGTCCCGGGGCCGACGAGCAAAGGGATTTATGGCGACCGGTGCGGGCGTCCCGATTCTGCGGGGCGGGCCGCGTCATTTCCTGGGCCGGCGGGGTGCCGGCCAACGGTTCGCCCGGTTCCCGCGGCGCGTCCGGGAGCGTCCGCGAGGCTTCGGGACACCGCGCGCGCTCCTGCCCGGTGGATCAGGCGGCGGCGATCAGGCGCTCGATCTTCTGCTGCGTTTCACTGACCAGGTTCGCGATCTCGGAGGTGGAGCCCGAGGAGCGCTGCGCCAGGCTCTTGACCTCGGCCGCCACCACCGCGAAGCCCTTGCCGGCGTCGCCGGCCCGTGCCGCCTCGATGGTAGCGTTGAGCGCCAGCAGATTGGTTTGGCCGGAGATGCCGGAGATGTTCTCGGCGATGCGGCTGATCTGGCGGAGCACCGACGTCATCACCTGCTCGGTTTCGCGGGCGGCTGCGCGGCGGGCGGAAACGTCGAGGGCGTAGATCACGGTGCGGCGCAGCTCGCCGTCGGCGTCGCGCAGCGGCTGGACGGTGGCCGACAGGAACACCTCCGCCCCGTCGGCGCGGCGCACCGCCAGCTCGCGGGTGAGCGACTGGCCATGTTCCAGGGCCTGCCGGTCGCCGGCGTCGAACAGATGATCGTAGGCGAGGCCGGGGAGCGCGCGGGCCGCGGCGAGGTCGGGCGCGCCCAGGACGGCCAGCGCGGCATCGTTCAGGCGCAGCAACTGCCGCATCTCGTCCCATTCCAGCACGGCGTTGGACTGCTCGATGGCCTGCATCCGCAGGTCGAAGTCCAGCGAGCGCGACTTGGTTTCCGTGACGTTGGCCTGCACGGAGATGAAGCGGACGAGCTTGCCGTTCTCGTCGAGGACGGGGTTGATGGACAGCGAGATCCAGTAGGGCTCGCCGGCCTTCGTGTAGTTCAGGATCTCCTCGTAGAAGGGCTCGCGGGCGTGGAGCTTGGCGCGTACGCGGGCGGTCGTGGCCGGGTCGGTGTGCCGGCCCTGGAGCATGTCGCCGGGCTTGCGGCCCAGCGCTTCCTCCAGGCCAAAGCCCGTCAGCCGGGTGAAGCCCGGGTTGACGTACTCGATCAGCCCGGCCGCGTCGGTGATGACGACGCTGTTGTCGGTGCCGTCGGCGACCAGGGAAAGCAGCGAGAACTTCTCGCGCTGGGCGACCTCGGCGGTGATGTCGGTGGCGAACTTCACGACCTTGAACGGCCTGCCCACGGCGTCGAGGATCGGGTTGTAGGTCGCCCGGATCCAGACCCGCCGGCCGTTCTTGCCCAGGCGCAGGAACTCGGCCGACTTGAACTCGCCCCGGTTCAGCCCCTGCCAGAAGCGCGCGTACTCGGCGCCCGCCCGCTCGGCGGGGTCGACGAACATGCCGTGGTGGCGGCCCACGATCTCCTCCGACCGGTAGCCCACCGCGGCGAGGAAGTTCTCGTTGGCGCTCAGGATGGTGCCGTCGAGGTTGAACTCGATTACCGCCTGCGAGCGGCCGATGGCGGCGACCTGGCCCGCGCTGTCGAGGGAGCGCATCTTGGCCGCGGTGATGTCGGAGGCGAACTTCACGACCTTGAATGGCTTGCCGTCGAGGCCGAGGATCGGGTTGTAGGTGGCCTGGATCCAGACCTCGCGGCCACCCTTGCCCAGTCGCAGGTACTCGGCCGACTGGAACTCGCCGCGCGCCAGGGCCTGCCAGAAGCGGCGGTACTCGGGGCCGGCAGCCTCGGCGGGGGGGACGAACATGGAATGGTGGCGACCGACCACCTCCGTCGCCTCGTAGCCCATGGCGTCGAGGAAGTTCCCGTTGGCCTCGAGGATGGTGCCGTCGGTGGCGAATTCGATCACCGCCTGCGAGCGGCCGATGGCGCCGATCTGTGCGGCCTGGTCGGCGCTGCGCAGCTTCTCGGCGGTGATGTCGGTGGCGAACTTCACCACCTTGGCGACCCTGCCGGTGAGGCCGCGGATCGGGTTGTAGGTGGCCTGCAGCCAGACCTTGCGGCCGCCCTTGGCGACGCGCAGGTACTCGGCCCGGGTGAATTTACCCGCCGCCAGGCCGCGCCAGAAGTCGCGGTACGCGTCGGTGCCGTGCTCGGCGGGCTGCACGAACATGCGGTGGTGCTGGCCGCGTATCTCGTCGAGCGAGTAGCTCACCGTTTTCAGGAAATTCTCGTTGGCGTCGAGGATGCGGCCGTCGGGGGTGAACTCGATGATGGCCTGCGACCGGCCGATGGCGCGCAGCTTGGCGGCGGTGTCGAGGAAGCGCAGCGCTGCGGGGAGAGCGGGCATATGGCGTCCTGCGTTCGGGGGTGCCGCGACTGGCCGGGACCTTTCGCGCCCCGGCGGGCGGGCGCGACGCGGGTCCTTTCGCGCCCAGGGTGGCCGGTTCGCCCTAACGCGGGATTTACGCGGCCCTGGCTTCGCGCGTGCGGGCCCGCTCGGGCGAACGTCCCCGGGAAGGAACGGGCGGGCGGGTCGCGCGGCGCCGGCGCGGCTCGGACCCGGCGCGGCTTCAGCGCAGGCGCGGCTCCTGCCGGGCACCGCGGCGGTCGGGCTCGACGGGCGGCGGCGGGATCGGCGGCGTGGCCCGCAGCGGCCGGGGCTCGGGGGCGGCGTGGCCGCGTGCCAGGGCAGGGGGTTCCTCCCAGCCGTCCTGGGCGGCGAGGTGGCGGCGGGCGGGCGGCTCGGGCAGGCGCATGGCGAGGTGGCGCAGCTCGGCCTGGATCTCGTCGAGCTGGGCTTCCAGCGTGTCCAGGCGGCCCTTGAGGCCGAACACGCTGAACGGCATCAGCAGGAAGGACACCGCCGCGAGCACCACCAGCAGCAGCGCCAGCAGGCCCGTCCATTCCGGCAGGCCGGGCACGGCCAGCCGGCCGGCCAGCTCGGCGATCACGGTCCGCTCAGCCGCCGGTGACGGACATGTGGCGGATCACCGCCGGGCGGGCGGCGCGGCGCTCGATGACGAAGTCGTGGCCGCGCGGCTTGCGGGTGATGGCCTCGCGGATGGTGGCGCACAGGCCGTCGGCGCCGAGGCCGGGGTCGCGCAGGGGGGCGCGCAGGTCGGCGGCGTCGTCCTGGCCCAGGCACATGTACAGGGTGCCGGTGCAGGTGACGCGGACGCGGTTGCAGGATTCGCAGAAGTTGTGGGTCATCGGCGTGATGAAGCCCAGGCGGCCGCCGGTTTCGCGCACGGTGCAGTAGCGCGCCGGGCCGCCGGTGCGGTGGGCGGAAGGGTCGAGGGTCCACGCCTCGGCGAGGCGCTCGCGCACCAGGGAGAGCGGCAGGTACTGGTCGGAACGGTCGGAGCTGACCTCGCCCAGCGGCATGGTCTCGATCAGCGTCAGGTCGAAGCCGTGCTCGCCGCACCAGCCGATCATGCGGTCGAACTCGTGCTCGTTGACGCCACGCAGGGCGACGGCGTTGATCTTCACGGCGAGACCCGCGCGCTTGGCGGCGAAGATGCCGTCCAGCACTTGGTCGAGCTTGCCGCGGCGGGTGACGGCGGCGAAGGCGCCGGCGTCGAGCGTGTCGAGGGAAACGTTGATGCGGCGCACGCCGCTGTCGAACAGCTCGTCGGCGAACTGGGCGAGCCGGGTGCCGTTGGTGGTGAGCGTCAGCTCGCGCAGGCCGCCGCCCGGGCCGCCGGCGCCGATCCGCGCGCCGAGCGAGCGGAACAGGCCCATGACGTTGCGCCGGACCAGCGGCTCGCCCCCGGTCAGCCGGATGCGCTCGACGCCCAGGCCGACGAAGGCGCCGCACAGCCGGTCCAGCTCCTCCAGCGTCAGCACCTCGTGCTTGGGGAGGAAGGTCATGTCCTCGGCCATGCAGTAGACGCAGCGCAGGTCGCAGCGGTCGGTCACCGAAACGCGGAGGTAGGAAACGCGGCGGCCGAACGGGTCCGCCAGGGGAGCGGCCGCGGCGGACGGGGCGGCGGCCGGCGGCGCGGCGGGGATGTTTGTCAGATCGCTCACCCACCGGATGTGGCCGGAACGACCGGCCGCCGCAAGGCCCGTCCGCGGTCCTGGTTTCCGCTGGTTCGGGCGTGGTGCCAGGGGCGCCGCCCCGGGAACCACGCCGGGGACCTACAGGGGTCCCCGGACCCCCGCCAGTGGTTCGCTCCGGTGGACAGGGGTACCTCTCTCACGGATGGGAGGTCGAGGAACCTCGGGGTCCTCGCGGGGTGGCCGGAAGGGTGGCGCTCCTCCGGACGCCCCGCCCGACCAGCGGAGATCGGAGTCGCGAGCGGTTCAGGCGCGGGGCTCGTGCAGGATTTCCAGGACCACGACGGCGGTGTTGACCAGGACCTTGCCGGCGTTCTCGAAGTTCACGGTGACGCGTCCGCCCACCACCGACTGCACCTGGCCGGTGCCCCAGTCCGGGCACGCGGGGTGGCGGACGCGCATTCCGGGCTCGATCAGGTCGCTCATCCCGGCGCAGGCTGGGCCGTGCGGCGCGGCGATGCCAGCCGCGCCGCGGTCAAGCCGGCGTGAAATAAACGGTGCGGCAAGGGGCGTCGGCGCAGGAATGTTCCCCGAACCCGTCCGAGAGCATCACGATGCACCCCGAATCCGACCTGGCCCGCGCCGACCCCGCCCATTCCACCCTGGCGCAGGACCTGTGCGCCCGCGTTTGCCACGACCTCGGCGGGCCGCTGGGCAGCATCGCCGGCGCGCTGGAGCTGGTCGGGCAGGAAGGCGAGGCGGTCGCGGTGGCGCGGGAGTCGGCGGAATCGGCAACGCGGCGGCTGATGCTGTGGCGCGCGGTGGGCGGTGCCGGCACCGGGCCGCTGGAGCGCGTGGCGCTCGCCCTGCTGCTCGACGGCGCGCTGCCGGGGGGTCGCGCCGCGGCCGACCTGTCCGGCCTGGCCGCGGCCGAACTGCAGCCGCCGGTGGCCCGCGCGCTGCTCGCCGCCGCGATGCTGGGCGCCGAGGCGCTGCCGCGCGGCGGCACGGTGCACGTGGGCGGGGCGCCGGGCGGGCTGTCGGTCCGGCCCGAAGGGCGCGGGGCGGGCTGGCCACCGGGGCTGGGCGCGGCGCTGGCGGGCGAGGCGGTGCGCGGGCCGCGCGAGGTTCTGGCGCCGCTGCTGCTGACGCTGGCGGGGGAAGCGGGGCTGCGGGCGGAGCTGGACGGGGGCGGCGCCGGGGCCGGCGGCGTGCCGGACGCGGCGCCGCCGACGCTGTGGCTGCGCTGATCTTCACCGAATCTTCGCCCCCGCCCGCCAGGATGCGCACCGTACGAACGCAGGGCGGACCCGGACCCGGACATGGACGATCTCCTTTCGGACTTCCTCACTGAGGCCAACGAAGGCCTCGCCGCCCTGGACACGGCGCTGGTGAAGCTGGAGCGCACGCCCAACGACCGGCCGACCCTGTCCGACATCTTCCGCATGGTGCACACCATCAAGGGTACCTGTGGCTTCCTCGGTCTGGGCCGGCTGGAGCGCGTGGCGCATTCGGCCGAGAACATCCTGGGCAAGTACCGCGACGGCGAGCTGTCGGTGACGCCGGCGGGCGTGACGCTGATCCTGTCGGCGCTGGACCGCATCAAGTCGATCATCGGCACCATCGAGGCGACGGGGGCCGAGCCCGCGGGCGACGACGCCGCGCTGATCGCCGAACTGGACGCCACCGCCGAAGGGCGGGCCGCCGCGCCGGCCGCGGCGCCCGCGCCGGTCACCGCCGCAACGGTGGTCGCGGCGACAGTCGCCGCGCCCGCCGCCGAGCCGGTGGCCGTCGCGAAGGCGCCCGCCGCGCCCGAGCCGGCGGCCGAGGCGGCGCCCGAGGCGGCGTCGGGGGGCATCGCCGCGCCGCAGACCATCCGGGTCGCGGTGGACGTGCTCGAGGACCTGATGACGCTGGTCTCCGAGCTGGTGCTGACGCGCAACCAGCTGCTCCAGCTTTCGCGCGCGCAGGGCGACAACGACCTGTCGCTGCCGGTGCAGCGGTTGTCCCACATCACCTCCGACCTGCAGGAAGGGGTGATGAAGACGCGGATGCAGCCGATCGGCAACGCGTGGAACAAGCTGCCGCGCCTGGTGCGCGACCTGTCGCTGGAGCTGGGCAAGAAGATCGAGCTGGAGATGCGCGGCGCGGAGACCGAGCTGGACCGGCAGGTGCTGGAGCTGATCAAGGACCCGCTGACGCACATGGTGCGCAACAGCGGCGACCACGGGCTGGAGGACGCGGCCGGCAGGCGGGCGGCGGGCAAGCCGGAAACGGGGCGCATCCTGCTCAACGCCTTCCACGAGGGCGGCCACATCATCATCGAGGTCGGCGACGACGGGCGCGGGCTGGCCCTGGATCGCATCCGCGCCAAGGTGCTCAGCCAGGGGCTGGCGAGCGAGAGCGAGCTGGCGGCGATGGGCGAGCGCGAGCTGCAGCGCTTCATCTTCCACGCCGGCTTCTCCACGGCGGCTGCGATCACCGCCGTGTCGGGGCGCGGCGTGGGCATGGACGTGGTCAAGACCAACGTCGAGAAGATCGGCGGCACCATCGAGCTGGTTTCGCGCGAAGGGCACGGCACCACCTTCACCATCAAGATACCGCTCACCCTGGCCATCGTTTCGGCGCTGATCGTGGAAGCCGGCGGCGAGCGCTTTGCCATCCCGCAGATCGGCGTGGTGGAGCTGGTGCGGGTGGGCGGCGTGGGGGGCGCGCGGATCGAGCGCATCAAGGACGCGCCGGTGCTGCAATTGCGCGAGCAGCTGCTGCCGCTGGTGTCGCTGCCGCAGCTGCTCCGGCTCGACGACGCGCCGAGCGAGGAAGGCTTCGTCGTCATCACCCAGGTCGGGCCGAACGTGTTCGGCATCATCGTCGACCGCGTGTTCGACACCGAGGAGATCGTGGTCAAGCCGGTGGCGCCGATCCTGCGCCACGTCACGATGTTCGGCGGCAACACGATCCTGGGCGACGGCTCGGTGATCATGATCCTCGACCCCAACGGCATCGCGCGCTCCACCGGCGTGGTGGCGGGGCGGGCGGCGGAGCAGACGCGAACCGCGGCGCAGGGAGGCATGCGCTCGGACGCGCCCACCGCGCTGCTGTTGTTCGCGGCCGGCGGCGGTGCGCCCAAGGCGGTGTCGCTGGGCGTGGTGGCGCGGCTGGAGGACATCCCCGCCGAGCGCATCGAGATGGCCGGCGGCCGGGCGGTGGTGCAGTACCGCGGCCAGCTGATGCCGCTGGTGCCGTTGTCGGAAACCTGGACGCGCGGCGAGTCGGGTACGCGGCAGTCGGTGCTGGTGTTCAACGACCGCGACCGGGCGATGGGGCTGATGGTGGACTCCATCCTCGACGTGGTGGAGGACCGGCTGCGCATCGAGAGCGGCAACGGCCGCCCGGGCTGGCTGGGCACGGCGGTGGTGGCGGGCCGGGCAACCGAGGTGCTGGACTGCGCCTGGTGGCTGCGCCAGGCGATGGGCGACTGGTTCCTCGACAACAAGGACGCTGCGGGGGCCGAGCGCACCCGGGTGCTGCTGGTGGAGGACAGCGCGTTCTTCCGCCACCTCGCGGTGCCGGCGCTGTCGGCGGCGGGCTTCGCGGTGACGGCGGTCAACAACGGCGCCGAGGCGCTGCGGCTGCGCGAGGAGGGCGCAGCCTTCGAGGCGATCGTGTCCGACATCGAGATGCCCGACGTGAACGGGCTGGAGCTGGCCCGCGCGGTGCGGGCGGGCGGCGGTGCCTGGGCGAGCCTGCCGATGGTGGCGCTGTCCTCGCGCATCGAGCCGGAGTCGGTGCGCCGCGGGCGCGAGGCCGGCTTCTCCGACTACGTCGGCAAGTTCGACGGCGACGCGCTGCTGACGGCGCTGCGCCAATGTCTCGGGGCACGGGGCCTCGCGTCACCGATCCGGGCCTGAGGAGCGAGCCATGAGCAGCAACGCGACCACTGAGCCGAACCGGCCGTCCGGCCATTCCCCGGGCGCGCCGGGCGCGCGCCCGGGCGGCGACGCGGCGGAGGTGTTCCTCACGCTGAGCGTGTCGGGGCAGCTGTGCGGCATTCCCGTGCGGGTCGTGCGCGACGTGCTGGGGCCGCAGGCGATCACCCGCATCCCGCTGGCGCCGCCCGAGATCGCGGGCAGCCTGAACCTGCGCGGGCGGATCGTCACCGCGGTGGACCTGCGCCGCCGGCTCGGCCTGCCGGGGCGCGGGGCGGAGGCGCCCGCGCCGATGTCGGTGGTGGTGGAGCACGGGGCCGACCTGTACTCGCTGCTGGCCGACAGCGTGGGCGACGTGGTGCCGCTGGGCACGGCGGGCTTCGCGCCGAACCCGCCGACGCTGGACGCCGCGTGGCGGGAAACCTCGCGCGGGGTGCACCGCGACGTGCCCGGCGAGGAAGGGCGGCTGCTGATCGTGCTCGACGTCGAGCGCGTGCTGGCCATCGGCTGAAGGGGGACGGACCGTGCCGACATGCCTGGTGGTGGACGACAGCCGGACGGTGCGCAAGGCCGCGCGGCGGATGCTGGAGCGCAGTGGCTTCACGGTGGAGGAGGCGGAGAACGGCGCCGAGGCGCTGGTCGCCTGTCGCGCCGGGCTGCCCGACTTGGTGCTGCTGGACTGGAACATGCCCGTCATGGACGGGTTGGAGTTCCTCCGCCACGCGCGGCGCGAGTTCGGCCCGGCCGACCCGCCGGTGATGCTGTGCACCACCGAGGCCGGCTTCGAGCGCATCGTCGAGGCGCTGCAGGCCGGCGCCCAGGAATACATCATGAAGCCGTTCGACGAGGCGATCCTGACCGGCAAGCTGGCGACCCTGGGGCTGCTGCCCGACGAGGAGGCGTGAGCGCCGTGGCGCTGGCCGGCCCCGCTGGGGGAGCGGCGGCGGCGCTGCCCGGCGGGCCGGTGCGGGTGATGCTGTGCGACGACAGCATCACCGCGCGCGCCGCGCTGGCCCGGGTGCTGGAAGCGGACCCGGAGGTGCGGATCGTGGCGCGCGCCGGCGACGGGGCGCAGGCCTTGGCGGCGCTGGAAGCGATGCCGGCGGGCGCGCGGCCCGAGGTGGTGCTGCTCGACCTGGAGATGCCGGTGATGGACGGGATGACGGCGCTGCCGCTGATCCTGCGCCAAGTGCCCAAACCGATCGTGATCGTGGCCAGCGCGCTGACCCAGCGGGGTGCCGCGGCGGCGATGGCGGCGTTGCGCGCGGGGGCTTCGGACTACGTGCCCAAGCCCGGGGCGGCGGCGGGCGGCATCGCCGACCCGGCGTTCCGGGCCGAGCTGGTGGAGAAGGTGAAGGGCTGGGGCCGCGTGCGTCGCGGCGGCGGCGGCGGCGGCTTTACTGCGGCCTCCCGCCCCGCCCCGGCGGCGGCGGCCTCGCGCCCGGCCCGGGCGCTGATGATCGGCTCCTCCACCGGCGGGCCGCAAGCCCTGGCGGCGCTGGTGCGGGCGTTGTCGCCCGCCCTGCCGGTGCCGGTGGTGGCGGTGCAGCACATGCCCAAGGGATTCACGGCGATGCTGGCGGACCACCTGTCGCGATTGGACACCTTGCCGGCGGCGGAAGCGCGCGACGGCGAAGCGTTGTTGGCGGGCCGCCTGTACCTCGCGCCCGGCGACCGGCACCTGCTGATCGAGCGCGGTGCCGGCGGGGGCCTGGTCGCGCGGCTCGACGACGGGCCCGCGGAGAACTTCTGCCGGCCCGCGGTGGACCCGACCCTGCGCTCGCTGAGCCGGGCGCTGGACGGGCAGGTGCTGGCGGTGATCCTGACGGGGATGGGCCACGACGGGCTGGAAGGCTGCCGCGACCTGGTGGCGGCCGGCGGCGCGGTGCTGGCGCAGGACGAGGCGTCCTCGGTGGTGTGGGGGATGCCCGGCGCGGTGGCCAGGGCGGGGCTGGCGGAAGCGCTGCTGCCGCCGGCCGAGCTGGCCGCGCGCATCCTGGCGCGCCGGTGGGGGCGGGCATGAGCGCGTCGGCCTTCGCCGCCATCGCGGCCATGCTGCGCGCCCGCTCGGGCATCGTGCTGAGCGAGGACCGCGGCTACATGCTCGACACCCGGCTGGCGCCGCTGCTGCGGACGCACGGGCTGGCCAGCCTCGACGCGCTGGCTGCCAAGCTGCGCGCGCCGGGCTCGGAAGCGCTGGCGCGCGACGTGATCGACGCACTGACCACCAACGAATCGTCGTTCTTCCGCGACGGGCGGCCGTTCGAGCACCTGCGCCGCGCGCTGCCGCGGATCGCCGCGGCGCGGCCGGCGGGGCAGCGGCTGCGGGTGTGGTCGGCGGCGTGCTCGACCGGGCAGGAAGCGTACTCGGTGGCGATGCTGGCCGACGAGCTGGCGCTCGCGCTGGGCCGGCGCCCGGTGGAAATCCTGGGCACCGACCTGAGCCGCGAGGTGGTGGAGCGGGCCAAGTCGGGGCTGTTCACCCAGTTCGAGGTGCAGCGCGGCCTGCCCGTGCAGATGCTGGTCAAGCACTTCAAGCAGGAGGACGGCCGCTGGCGGGCTTCCGCCGCGCTGCGGGCGAGCACGCGCTTCGAGGTGGCCAACCTGATGGAGGACCAGCGCGGGCGCGGCACGTTCGACGTGATCTTCTGCCGCAACGTGCTGATCTACTTCGACGTGGCCACCAAGGGGCGCGTGCTGGACGCGCTGGCGGCGCGGCTGGCGCCCGACGGGGTGCTCTACCTCGGCAGCGCGGAGACGGTGCTGGGGCTGAGCGACCGGCTGGCGCCCGTGCTGGGCGAGCGCGGCGCCTACGTCCTGCCCGGCGCCCCCCTCGCGCGCACCGGGTGAGGCGGGCTGCCCTGGTTCCCGCTGTTCGGGCGCGGGGTCGGAGACGCCGCCCCCGGACCCCGGCCGCAGGGCTACCCGCCGAGCATCCTTCCCGGCGACGGGGGCGCCCCCGCCGGTGTCCCGCGCCGGGGCGCGGGAGGGCAGTCTCACAGCCCGAACTGGCTTTCG
>CAXTEL010000050.1:0-21598 GCA_964243365.1 uncultured Roseomonas sp.
TCAACCCCAACGCGGTGCGCTACCTCAACCGGCTGTCGGACCACCTGTTCGTGCTGTCGCGCTCGCTCAACGCCGGCGGGCAGTTCGACACGCTGTGGGTGCCCGGGGCGACGCGGGGCGCGGGTGACGCAGCCCCGCCGGGCGAGGGTGACGCAGCCCTGCTGGGCGCGGGCAGGGCTGCCCCACCGGAGGGCTGACGCGGCGCCGCGGCGTCGGGGCGGTGAACGCGATGCGGCCGGTGGACCTCGCGCTATGCCTCGCGGTGGACGTGTCCGCCTCCGTGGATTTCGACGAGTTCGGGTTGATGATGGGCGGGCTGGCGAACGCCTGGCGCGAGGCGGCGGTGGTGGCCGCAGCCTACGCCGGGCCGCGCGGCGCGGTGTCGGTGAGCCTGCTGCAATGGTCCGGGCCGGGGGCGCGGGCGGTGGCGGTGCCGTGGATGGCGGTGGACGGCGCCGCCGCCGCCGCGGCCCTGGCCGACGCGGTGGACGCCGCGCCCCGCCTGCCGCCGGCCGGCGCCACGGCGCTGGGGGAGGGCATGGCGGCGGGGCTGGCGCTGCTGGGCGGCTATCCCGCGCCGGCCGCGCGGCTGGTGCTGGACATCTCGGGCGACGGCGCGGGCAACGCGGGCCGGGCGTCGGGGCCGGTGCGCGACCTCGGGGCGGCGGCGGGGGTGACGATCAACGGGCTGGCGGTGCTGAACGAGGAGCCGGACCTGCTCGACCATTACCGGGCCGAGGTGATCGGCGGCGCGGGGTGCTTCGCCGTGTCGTGCGCCGACTATGCCGACTTCGCGGCGGCCATTGCCCGCAAGCTGCTGCGCGAGCTGGGCGGGGTGCTCGCGGCCTGACGCGAGGGGTTCCCAGGCCCGGCGCGCGGGCGCAGCGTCGCGGTGGAACCCTTCGGAGGCGAGATCGCCGATGCTGCTGCTCACCCCCGGCCCCGTGATGACCGACCCGCGCGTGCGCGCCGCGGCGTCGGCCGACATTGCGCCGTGGGACATGGACTTCCGCGCCGAGTACGCCGCGATCCGCGAGGCGGTGGTGCGTATCGCCGGCGGCGTGCCCGGCGAGCACGTCACCCTACCGCTCCAGGGCGCCGGGCACTTCGTGCTGGAAGCGGCGATCCGCACCTTCGTGCCCCCGGGCGGCAGCTACGTGGTGCCGCTCAACGGCGCCTACGCCGAGCGCGCGGTGCGGCTGGGGCGCGAGGCCGGCCGGGTGCCGATCCCGTTCCCCGTGCCCGACACCCGCGCCGCGACGGCGGCCGAGGTGGCGGCGGCCCTCGCGGCGCATCCGGAAGCGTCGCACCTGGTCGCGGTGCACAGCGAAACCGGCAGCGGCATCGTCAATGACCCCGACGCGCTCGGCCCGGCGGTGCGGGCGGCGGGGCGGCGGATGATCCTGGACAGCGTGTCAGGCTTCGGGGCGCTGCCGTTCCGGCTGGTGGAGCATCCCGAGTGCGACGCCGTGGTGTTCACTTCCAACAAGTGCCTGGAAGGGCTGCCGGGCTTCGGTTTCGCGGTGTGCCCGGCCGACCGCGCCCGGGCGCGAGCGGGCACCGCCGGAAGCTGGAGCCTGGACCTGGGCGACGTGCTGGTGCACGCCGAGCGGGCGGGGTGGGGGTCGTTCCGCTTCACGCCGCCGGTGCAGGCGCTGCGGGCCTTCGGGGTGGCGGTGGCGCTGTACGACGCCGCCGGCGGGCAGCCGGCGCGGCTGGGCCGCTACCGCGCCAACCTCGGCGTGCTGATGGAGGGCGCGGCGGCGCTGGGGCTGCGACCCTACCTCGACGCCGCTGAGCAGGGGCCGATCATCGGCACCTTCCACCAGCCGGCGGGGCTGAACCTTCAGGCGATGGTGGACGCGCTGAAGCGGCGCGGGGTGATGATCTCCAACTTCTGGACCACCGCCGAGCCCACCATTCGGATCGGCTGCATCGGTGCGGTGACGCCCGGCGACATGCGGTGCGCGGTGGCGGCGCTGGGTGAGGCGCTGGGCGAGGCGGGCGCGCGGGCGGCTGCCTGAGGCTGTCGGCGCCGGCTCGCGCGGCCGGTCGTTCAGCCGCGCCGAAGGTGGCGCCCCGCTTCCCGCCCGGTGTCGCGCAGCGCCAGCAGGCGACGCTTCAGGAGGCCCAGGATGCCCGGGCGCATTTCGGGCCGCAGCTTCCAGCTGCGGCAGTCGGCGCGGGAACGGCCGCAGCCGAGGCACCAGCCGGTGTCGGGGTCGAAACGGCAGTAGCCGGTGCAGGGACTCTTCATGGTCCACGGCAAGTTGGCGGCGGGCACCCGCCTGTACACCCCGTTCTCGCTTCCTCGACCGGGTGCCACGACCCGCCGTCCGCCGCAGCCGCCCGGCGCGCCGCTGCCACGCCCGCGCGCTTGCCGGGTGGATGGCGCCGGCCTAATCGCGGTGCGGCGCCACGGGGAGCCTACGCCACTTGCCCAACGACCTCGCCATTGCCCGCGCTGCCGCGCTGCGTCCCATCGCCGAGATCGCGGCGCGCGCCGGCGTACCGGACGCGGCGGTGGAGCCCTACGGCCGGTACAAGGCCAAGCTGGACCCCGCCCGGATCCCCGACGACGGGCGACGGGGGGCGCTGGTGCTGGTCACCGGCATCAGCCCCACTCCCGCCGGCGAGGGCAAGACCACCGCCACCATCGGCCTGGGCGACGCGCTGAATGCCCTCGGCACACGCGCGATGATCTGCCTGCGCGAGCCCTCGCTGGGTCCCTGCTTCGGGGTCAAGGGCGGCGCCACCGGCGGCGGGCGGGCGCAGGTGGTGCCAATGGAGGACATCAACCTCCACTTCACCGGTGACTTCCACGCGATCACGTCGGCCAACAACCTGCTCGCCGCCATGCTGGACAATCACTTGCACTGGGGCAACACGCTGGGACTTGACCCGCGCCGCGCGACGTGGCGCCGCTGCCTGGACGTGAACGACCGGGCGCTGCGCGACGTGGTGACCGGGCTGGGGGGCATCGCCAACGGCGTTCCGCGCGAGGACGGGTTCGACATCACCGTGGCCAGCGAGGTGATGGCGGTGCTGTGCCTGGCCGACGACCACGCCGACCTGCGGGCGCGACTCGGGCGCATGGTGGTGGGGGCGCGCCGCGACGGCTCGCTGGTGACCGCCGCGGACCTCCAGGCGGACGGAGCGATGGCGGCGCTGCTGCGCGAGGCGATGCTGCCCAACCTGGTGCAGACGCTGGAGGGATCGCCCGCGCTGGTGCACGGCGGGCCGTTCGCCAACATCGCGCACGGCTGCAACTCGGTGGCCGCGACCCGGCTGGGGCTGCGGCTGGCCGACGTGGTGGTGACCGAGGCGGGCTTCGGCGCCGACCTCGGCGCCGAGAAGTTTCTCGATATCAAGTGCCGGATCGCCGGGCTGGCGCCGGCGGCCTCGGTGGTGGTGGCCACCGTGCGGGCGCTGAAGATGCACGGCGGGGTGGCGCGGGGCGCGCTGGACCGCGAGGACGTGGACGCCGTGCGGCGCGGGGTGGCGAACCTCGCCCGCCACGTCGAGAACATGCGGTTGTTCGGCCTGCCGGTGGCGGTGGCGCTGAACCGCTTCACCGCCGACACCAAGGCCGAGCTGGGCGCGGTGCGCGAAGCGATGGCGCCGCTGGGGGCGGAGGTGATCGCCTGCACGCACTGGGCAGACGGGGGAGCGGGCGCGGTCGACCTCGCCCGGACCGTGCTGCGGATGATCGAGGCCCGCGAGGCGCGGTTCGCGCCACTCTACGCCGACGACCTGCCTCTGGCCGACAAGATACGCACCGTGGCCACGCGCATCTACCGCGCGGCCGACGTGTCCCTGCCCCCGGCGGTAGAGGCGCGGCTGCGGCGCTTCGCCGAGGCCGGGTTCGGCCACCTGCCAGTGTGCGTCGCCAAGACGCCGTACTCCTTCTCCGCCGATCCCGCCGTTCCGGGGGCGCCCGTGGGGCACGTGCTGCCGGTGCGGGAGGTGCGGCTGTCCGCCGGGGCGGGCTTCGTGGTGGCAGTGTGCGGCGAGGTGATGACCATGCCCGGCCTGCCGCGCGCGCCGGCGGCGGAGCGGATCGGGCTGGACGCGGAGGGGAGGATCGAGGGCCTGTTCTGAGGCGGACGGCGCCGATCGGCGTCGCCGGCACGAGCCGCCCGCGTTCGGGCCACGCCCAGTCGGCTGCGGGTGCCGCGGCGCGGAGAGCGGACCTTCGCCCGCCCCACGCGCCGCGGCGTCGCGGTCAGCGCGTCATCCGAAGATGTCGTAGTTCGCAGAGCCGGTGTAGATCACGCCGCCGTCGCGCTGCGTGCCGCCGAGCTCGATGCTGTCGACGTACAGGTTGCGGTCGGTCGCGGCCGTGCCGCCGTGGGCGTCGTTGAGGAAGTCCACGGTGACGCGGTGCTGACCCGTGGCCCAGCTGCCGGCGAAGGCGAAGTCCTGCGTCCGGCCGGCCGCGTGCGAGGCGGTGACGGTGTTGACGCCGCCCACCTGCACGCCGTCCACCTTGACGGTGAACTGCGCGTCCCCCCGGTAGGCGTCCTCGGCCATGCGCAGCACCAGCGCCCTGCCGACGCCCACGGTGAAGTCGGCGGGCTCGGGACCGAGCAGGCTGACCGGGCTCGAAGGCGTGGCGGCGGCGCCGTTGAAGGTGACCTTCTCAACGTACAGGTTGCGGTCCGTCGAGGGTGTTCCGCCGAAGGTGTCGTTGATGAAGGTCACCGTCACCCTGTGCGCGCCGTCCGTCCAGTCACCGGTCAGGGTGAAGTCCTGGGTCTTGCCTTGCGAGCGGAGCGCGGTGGCGACGTAGGGGCCGCCGACCTGCGTGCCGTCCACCTGCACAGTGAACCGCGCGTCGCCGTTCCACGCGTCCTCCGACACGGTGAGCACGAGGGTGTCCGTGCTGCCGGCGGGCGTCGTGGCCGCCGGCGGCGCGGTGACCGGCGCCGGAGCGGGGGCCACGACCGGTGCCGATGCCGCCGGGGCGGGCGCCGGCGCTGCGGGTGCGGGCGCCGGGGTGCCGTTGCCCAGCTGTATCAGCACGGGATGGCTGGCCACCTGGGTCGTCACCGCCGAGGTGTTGAAGTAGGTCGCGATCGGGTCGGCGCTGAGCAGCGGGTCGTACACCCGGACCACGTCGTAGGCGCGGTCGAGGGACACGGTCGTGTTGTAGCGCGGCGAGGCGATCTCGGTGGCCGCGTCGGAATTCCACAGTGCCTCCTCGTTCCACACCGCGATGACGTGGGTGCCGTCGCTCTTCTGGAGCTGCATGGAGGCCTGGGTGAACGGCAGGCCGCTGACGGAATAGCCGACGTCGCGCGTGGTGAAGGAAGACGCGTTGGCGCCGTTGTCGGCCAGGATTGTCGTCACGTTGTGCAGGGCCGCTGCGGCGGGTTTCGCGCTGTAGTCGGTGCGGAACAGGCCGAAGTGCGCTTCGCGCTCGGTGTTCGCCGGGTCGGGTTGGTCGATCAGGTTGAAGAGGTAGGTGCGCTCGACGCCGCGCATCGCGTTGCCGAACACCGTGTCGAGCGTGTACTGCGCCTGCACGTTCTCGGTGACGCCGCCCCAAGCCCTATTCGAGGGCAGGGTGTAGTAGCCGGTCTCGGTCAGCACCGCCGGGTCCCGGCGGGCGATGTCGTCGAAGCCGTCGATGCCGTAGGGGATCACCCAGGCCGGCCGCAGGCCGCGGGGCGCGTAGGAGTGCACGCTGGCGGCGTCAGCGAAATCCGACATGTCGCGGATCGCCGGATTCGTGGCCGGCAGGATGTTGGCGAGGCTGAAGGTGTAGATGTCGATGCCGTCGTAGGCGCGGTCGGCGCGGAGCGCCCGGTACATGTCTTCCTGGAGGAGTTGCGCACCCTCGATGCCGCCGACCCCGCGGGTGGTGTAGGTGAGCGGGAAAATGTCGACCTCGTTGGGACCCTCGACGGCGTTGAGGTAGGGCCGGTACGTCGCGATGGTGTTCAGTACGTTGGGGAGGTTGACCGGCCCGTTGCCATTGATGATCAGGTCGAACTTCGCGCCCAGCCTGCCGAGTTCCATGAGCAGATTGGAGGAGGCGGCGTCGCCGGGGGCGCTCTGCCGAACGTTGCTAGTGCCGAGGTAGTCCAGCATCCCGTCGATGCGGCCGGCGTCCCGGTTGCCGGGATTGCCGAGCTGAGTGCCGACCCCGAGCGTGTTGATGAAGTCCGCGGCCCTCATGGGGCGGAAACTCCCGGTGAGATCCGGGCGCTGCGCATCTGCACGGCTTCCCGCACGTCCGAAGCGCGCGCGACGTGCGTGCGCGGACTATTTTTCCGTGACCTGATGATCGTCATGGGTGCGATCCTTCTCGACGGGCAGCCGGCGGCTGCCCAGGTTGCTGCAACGCACTTCACAGAAGCGTGCGGCAGAGTCCAGTCAAGAATTTCGGTCGCAACACTTTCCTGTGTTGATGAATCGAGGACTGCACGGCCCCGAAATAAACGTGGTGATGGCGTCCAATTCTCGTGATGCGCGAGCCTGAAAGGGACATGCCCGCGCATTTGGGAGGCGCCGCACCCCGGCCGGGCGCGGCGCCCAATGCTCAGGCGCCGAGGAGGAAGTAGTCCGCGCTGCCGCCGAAGATCGTCTGGTCGACGTCGTGGCGGGTGCCGCCGAGTTCGATCGCGTCCACGTGCAGGTTGCGGTCGGCGGCCGCGTTGCCGCCGTAGGCGTCGTTGAGGAACTCGATAGTGATGCGGTGGTCGCCCGCGTCCCAATTGCCGGTGAACTTGAACTCCTGGCTGTGGTCGGCCGCGCGCGAGGCGGTCACGGTGCGGGCGCCGGACGCCTGCACGCCGTCCACCTTGACGACGAACTGCGCGTCGCCGTTCCACGCGTACTCGGACATGTGCAGCACGAGCTCGGAGGGACCGCCCAGAGTGAGCCGGTCGCCGCCGACGTAGAAGTCCGCCGAGCCGGAAGCGTTCAACGGGCGCGTGGTGTCGGTGTAGGCCTTGCCGTCGAAGAAGATGGTCTCGACGTACAAGTTGCGGTCCTGGCCGGCGCCGCTGCCGAAGGCGTCGTTGAGGAAGTTCACGGTGACCTTGTGTTCGCCCGGCGTCCAGTTGCCGTTCAGCACCACGTCCTGGTCGTGCCCCGCGGCGCGCGAGGCGGTCACGGTGCGCACGCCGCCCATCTGCACACCGTCCACCGCGACGGTGAACTGCGCGTCGCCCTGGTAGGCGTCCTCGGACAGCTGCAGCACCATCTGGCGCGGGGCCGAGTTGTCGTGCAGCGGCCCGCTGCCCACGGTGAAGGTCTTGACCCCCTTCTCGTAGGAGGTGGCGCCGCCGTAGCTCACGCCGTTGAAGGAGATGTCCTCGACGTGGAGGACGCGGCTGCTGGTCTTGGCGTCGTTGGCGTAGTCGTTGAGGAAGTTGACGCGGACCTCGTGGCTGCCGGCGCCGAAGTCGCCGTTGATCACGACGTTCTGGCTCTCGCCGGCAGCGTGCAGGGCGGTGACGTGGCGGACGTTGCCGACCTGCACGCCGTCCACGGTGACGAGGTATTGCACGTCGCCGACGAAGGGGGTTTCCGACAAGCGCAGGACGAGGTTGTCGGGGCCGGCGGCAGCCGCGGCGGCGGTGCTGCCGGTTCCGGTGCCGGCAGTGGTCCCGGCGCTGGCCGTCGTCGTGGGCGTCACCGGCGTCGGCTGCGCCATGGTGGCGCCGCCCTGGACGGAGAAGTCGACGGCGCCGGCGTAGATGATGCCGCCGCCGTTGCGCACGCCGTTGAGGTCGATGGAGTGGACGTAGATGTTGCGGTCGCCGAGCCCGGGATCGAAGGCATCGTTGAGGAAGTCCACGGTGACCTTGTGGGCGCCGGGGCCCCAGGTGCCGGCCAGGGTAAGGTCCTGCGTCTGCCGGGCGGACTCCCGGGCGGTGACGGTCTGCACGCCGCCGACCTGCACGCCGTCCACCTTGACGACGAACTGCGCGTCGCCCTGGTAGGCGTCCTCGGACAAGCGCAGCGTGAGGCGGTCGGGACCGCTGGTCGGCACGGGGGCCGGGGGCGGCGCGCTGGTGCCGCCGCCGCCGGCGACGGTGAAGTCGGCGGCGCCGGCGTAGATGGTGCCGCCGTTGTGCCGCACGCCGTCGAAGGTGACGGAATGGACATAGATGTTGCGGTCGCCGCCGGTGGCGGGGTCGTAGGCGTCGTTGAGGAAGTCCACGGTCACCTTGTGGGCGCCCGGGCTCCAGGGGCCGGTGAAGGTGAAATCCTGCGTCTGCCGGGCGGACTCCCGGGCGGTGACGGTCTGCACGCCGCCGACCTGCACGCCGTCCACCTTGACGACGAACTGGGCGTCGCCCTGGTAGGCGTCCTCGGACAGCCGCAGCACCAGCTGGGTGGTGGTGCCGCCACCCGTTGCCGGTTTGCCGAGCTCAACGATCAGTGGATGGCTGGAGACCACCATGTCCACGCTGCTGATGTTGCGGTAGGTGGCGATCGGGGTGCTGCCCAGCATCGGGTCGTACACTTGCACCGTGTCGTACACGCGGTCGAGCTTCACGGTGGTGTCGAAGTCGCGCACGTCGATCTCGCGACCCGCGTCGTAGTTCCAGAGCTGCTCCTCGTTCCACACGGCGATGAGGTGCGTGCCGTCGCTCTTCTGGAGCAGCTGGCTGGCGCCGGTGAAGGGCAGGCCGGTGACGGTGTAGGCGACGTCGGTGGTCGCGAAGGTGCCGGCGCCGGCGCCGGCGTCGGACAGGATGGTGGTGAAGTTGTGCAGCGCCTCGGCGGCGACTTTGGCCGTGCCGTCGTGGTTGAAGACGCCGAAGCGGCCGTCGCGCTGGGTGCCGGTCAGGTCAACGGCGGTGTCGACGAGGTTGTACAGGTAGGTCCGCTCGACGTTGAAGCGCAGCCCGTCGAGCACGGTGTCAAGGAGGTATTCCGCCTGCACGCCTTCCGTCACGCCGCCCCAGGAGGCGTGGCCGGGGATGGTGTAGTAGCCGCTCTCGGTGATCATGACAGGGTTGTCGGGGGCGAGCTGCTTCCAGCCCTCCACCGAGGGCGGGTTCACGAAGGCGGGGCGGATGCCGCGGTTCGAGTAGGTGTGGATGCTGCTGTAGTCCGAGTACGGCGACATGTCGCGCAGCTGCGGGAACTCCCGGAGCGGGATGTTGCCGATGGAGAAGTTGAGAATGTCGATGCCGTCGTTGCGCGGGTCGGCGCGCAGGGCCGCGTACATATCCTCCTGGAACTTCATCGCGGCGTCGATGTAGTAGAGGCTCCCATACGAGATCGGGAAGATATCGACCTCGTTGGGCCCCTCCACCGCGTTCAAGTAGGGACGGAAGGTGTTCACCGTGTCGAGCACGGGTTGCAGGTAGACCGGCCCGTAGCCGTTGATGATCATGTCGAACTTGGCGCCGAGCTGGCCGAGCTTGATGATGTCGGCCTGGGTCTGCTGGTTGGTCGGCGCGTTCTGGCGAACGTTGTAGATGCCCGTATAGTCGAGCATCCGGTCCACGGCCATTGCGTCCCCGTAGGACACGTCGCCCATGTGGGTGCCGATGCCGATGGAATCGCGAAGGTCGGCGATGCGCACGGCCTTCGTGGAGAAGCTGTCACTCATCGATCGGTTCCTTAGGCATCGTGAACACACTTCCGCGGACATGACACCATGCGTACCAAGCCGAGGGCCCAGTCTCAGGAGTTGGCATGTTCCTGGAAATCCTCGCCGCACGATCTTCCAGGACCGTCGGTACAACTGAAAACTAGCCCAAAAATGAGAATTGATCAACGACATTTTAAGGAATGAGACGGTGAAACTCTCGTGATGGTAGCGTTGCGAGTGCCTTCACCGCTTATCCGTTCAGGACTATTGCCGCTGTCACCCGGGTTCGCGCGGTTGTGAGCCACGCCGGCCGTGCGCGACTCGGCCCGGAGACGTGCGGCATCCCGGCGCGTGGCGTGGGCTCGCGTTCGGCACCGGGGTGATCGGCGCGCCCTGCCTCGGCTCCGACTGGTGGTGCGGGCCCCGGCAGCATCGCGGCGGCGACGTTGCGCGGCGCCGGCGGGCCCAGCACATTGCCTCGGATGTGGTCGAGCAGGATGACTCACGGCGCCGCGCCGCGGGCCGCGTCTGCCCGCGGGTCGCGATCGCGCCGCATCGTGCCCGCGCGCCCCGTCGCCTCCCGCGAGGCCCATCCCCGGGCGTGGTCCCGGCGCGTTTCGTGAGGGCGCCGAGGAGCGACGCTGGAGGAGCCGCCCGCGCGCTGCTGCGCGAGGGCGCCGCGCGGCACGCGGCCGGCGAGCTGGACGCGGCGGCCGCGCTTTACGCCCGCGTTCTGCGCTTGGCGCCCGACGAGCCCGACGCGCTGAACCTGTCAGGCGTGCTGGCGCGGGCGCGGGGTGAGGCAGAGCGGGCCGCGACGCTGACCGGGCGGGCGCTGGCGCTGCGGCCCAGGGCACCGGTGTTCCTCGCCTCGCACGGGGCGTCGCTGGCCGAGGCGGGACGGCCGGAGGAGGCGGTGCCGCTGCTGCGACGGGCGGTGGCGGCGCGGCCGGGAGACGCGGTGTCGCGGCGCAACCTCGGGCAAGCGCTGGGAGCGCTGGGGCGCGCGGCGGAAGCGCTGCCGCACCTGCGGCTGGCCGCCGAGGCCGCGCCGGGGCCGGAGAACCTGCTGGCGCTGGCGCACGGGTTGCAGGCGGCCGGGACGCCGGGGGAGGCGGCCGGCGCGGCGCGCGCGGCCCTGGACGGGGCGAACCCCGACGTGACGGCGCAGGCGCGCTTCCTACTGGCGGCGCTCGGCGGGGAGGCGGCGCCAGAGCGGGCGCCGGCCGGCTACGTGCGCGACCTGTTCGACCGCTACGCCCCCCGCTTCGAGCGGCACCTGGTGGACGCGCTGGAGTACCGAACCCCGGCGCTGCTGGCGGCGCTGCTGGCGCGCGCCGGCGTGACCGCGGACGGGTCGCGCGACGCGCTGGACCTGGGCTGCGGCACCGGCCTGTCGGGGCGGGCGCTGCGGCCGTTCGCGCGGCGGCTGGAGGGGGTGGACCTGTCGCCCCGGATGCTGGCCGAGGCGGCGCGGGGCGGGGCCTACGACGCGCTGCACGAGGCGGACCTGCTGGATTTCCTGCCCGCCCGTCCCGGCGCCTTCGGGCTGGTCGCGGCGGCGGACGTGCTGAACTACCTCGGTAACCTGGGCGGGGCGCTGGCCGGCATCGCCGCGTCCCTGGCGCCGGGCGGCGTGGCGGCGCTCAGCCTGGAGTCGGGCGAGGTCGCGCCCTACGCGCTGGGCGAGGGGATGCGCTTCCGCCACCATCCCGGGCACGCCCTGGGCCTGGTCGCGGCGGCCGGGCTGCGGGTCCTGGCGCGACAGGACGCGGTGCTGCGGCGCGAGCGCGGCGCGGCGGTGGCGGGGCTGTTGCTGGTGCTGGGGCGCGGCTGAGGCGGCGGATCAGCCCAGCAGCGCGCGCGCCAGGGCTTCCACGTCGGTCGCGGCCGGGGCGTTGGGGTGGCGGGTGAGCAGCGGCGTCTGCTGGCGGATCGCCTCGCGCACCTTGGCGTCGCGCCGCACCACGCCGGCCAGCGGCACGTCGCGGCGCAGGAAGTTGGCGCAGGCGCGGGCCAGCGTGGCGTGGGTGCGGGCGCCGGCGGCGGCGTCGGCGGCCATGTTCACCACGATCCGCGCCGGGCGGTCGGGTGCGTCGCGCGCGTGCAGCTTCAGCACCGCGTAGGCGTCCGTGAGCGAGGTCGGCTCGTCCGTGGCCAGCACCAGCAGCAGGTCGCAGCCCGCCGCCAAGCCGCGCGCCGCGGGGTCGAGGCCGGCGCCGATGTCGAGCAGCACGTCGTCCCATTCCGCCACGGCCCGCCGTAGCAGCGCGGTCAGCCGCCCGCTCCAGGCCAGGGCATCGGCGGCCAGCGCGCCGGAGCCGGAACGGCCGGGCAGCACGTCGAAGCCGGCGGGGTGGCGTGTTGCGGCGTCGGCCAGCGCGACGCGGCCGGACAGCACCGCGTCCAGCTCGTGCGCGGGCGTCAGGCCGAGCTGCACGTCGAGGTTGGCCAGACCGAGGTCGCCGTCGGCCACCAGCACGCGCCGCCCCGCGCGGGCTAGTGCGTGGGCCAGCGTCACGGCGAACCAGGTCTTGCC
The DNA here is from genome assembly GCA_964243365.1 of uncultured Roseomonas sp. GTDB lineage: Bacteria > Pseudomonadota > Alphaproteobacteria > Acetobacterales > Acetobacteraceae > Roseomonas. The sequence continues at coordinate 12,102 of CAXTEL010000050.1, forward strand.
GACGCCGCCCTTGCCGGAGGCGACACCCAGGACCCGGCCGACGGCGGCCGGGCTCTGCGAGAGGGCTGCGCTCATGCGGCGGCTTCCTGCCTATCGGTGGAGGGGCGCAGCCGGGCCGCCAGCCAGTCCGGGGTGAGGGGGGTGAGGCCGTCGGCCGCGCTGGGGCCGGTGCCGGCCTCGGCCAGCGAGAGCGGGCCGGCCTCGGCGGCGGCGAGCACCGAGCCGAGCCTGCGGGCGCTGTCCAGCCGGGTGGGGATCATGGCCCGCGCGCCGAGGGCGGCGAAGGCGCGGGCCAGCTCCGCCGCGTCCTGGGCATCCAGGCCCGCCGGCAGCACTAGTACCGGGATCGCGTCCGCCGCGCGCAGCAGGGCGAGCAGGGCGGCGGCCTGGGCACCGTCGAAGGGATCGCAGCCCGCGGTGTCGATGATGGCGGGCTGCCGCGACTCGCGCCGGGCCATGGCGCGCGCGAGCTGGCCCGGGTTGGCGGCCACCGCCAGGGTCAGTCCCAGCAGCCGGGTGAAGGCGGCGAGCTGCTCCACGGCGCCGGCGCGGGCGCTGTCGGTGGTGACCACGACCGATGGCTGGCCGGCCATTACCAGCCGGGTGGCGAGCTTGGCGCAGGTGAGCGTCTTGCCGGCGCCCGGGGGACCGACCAGGGCGATCGGGCGGCCGCCGGCGTCGGGCAGGGGCGCGAAGGACAGCACCGTCGCCAGCGCCGTCGGCAGCGGCCCGCGCAGCCGGCCGAGCAGCGCCGCGGGCAGGTTGTGGCGGGCCAGCGCGGGGTCGGGAAGGGACGGGGCGGCCCCGCCCGGCACCGCGTCGGGGGGGATGAGCAGCGGCTCGTCCTGCTCCAGCGCCGCCGTGACCTCCACCCCCGTGGCGGTGCGGCGGGTGGACAGGATCACGGCGTCGGCGCCCAGCTCGGCGCGCAGTTGCGCCATGGCGTCGGCCATGCGGGGTGCAATGAAGACGCGGAGGCGCATGGTGGGAGGCTACGCCGCCCGGCTTACGGCGGGGTGAACGGGGCGGGGCGTCACACCGCGCCCACGGTGCGGATCCGGGCGCGTGGGTGGATCTCGCTCTGCGACAGCACGGTGGTGGAGGGGCGGAAGCGTTCCACGATGGCGCGGACGTGGGCGCGCACGTTGCCCGAGCACACCAGCACGGGCGCCTCGCCAGTGGCGGCGGCGGCGTCGAAGGCGGCGCGCATGCGGTGGATGAACTCCTGGAGCCGAGAAGGCGCCATGGCGAGCTGGCGCTCCTCGCCCGGGCCGATCAGCGACTCCGCGAAGGCCTGCTCCCATTCCGCCGACAGCGCGATCATCGGCACGTAGCCGCCCGGCCCGCGCGCCGCGTCGCTGATCTGCCGCGCCAGCCGCGTGCGCACCACCGCCGCCATCCCCGGCACCGAGCGCACGCCCGAGGCCAGCGCTTCCTGCATCCCTTCCAGGATGGTGGGCAGATCGCGGATCGAGACGCGCTCGGCCAGCAGCAGTTGCAGCACGCGCTGCACCGTGCCCACGGTGGCTTGGCCGGGGATCAGGTCGGCCACCAGCTTGCCGTGCTCGCGCGGCAGGTCGTCCACCAGCTTCTGGGTTTCGGCGTGGCTGAGCAGCTCGGCCACGTGCTCGCGCACCAGCTCGGTCAAGTGGGTGGCCAGCACGCCGGCGGCATCCACCACGGTGCAGCCCATCGCCATCGCCTGGTCGCGCAGGCGCTCCTCGATCCACATCGCCGGCAGACCGAAGGTGGGCTCCTGGCAGGTCTCGCCGGGAAGCGCAGGATTGGCGCCGGACGGGTCGATGGCGAGGTGCAGCGGCGGGCGGAGCTGGCCGCGGCCGGCCTCGATCTCCTTGACCCGGATGACGTAGTGGTCGGGGGGCAGCTCCAGGTTGTCCTGCAGGCGCACCGAGGGCAGCACGAAGCCCATCTCCTGCGCCACCGTGCGGCGCAGGTTGCGGATCTGCTCGGTCAGCCGCGGCGCCTCGCCGGCGGCCAGCGGCAGCAGCCCGTAGCCCAGCTCGAGGCGGATCTGGTCGATGCGCAGCGTTTCGGACACCGGCGGCTCGGCCGGCGCGGGCGGTGGCGCCGCGGCGGCGGCCTCCTGCTCCACGGCGGCCGCGCGGCGGAACCAGGCCAGCGTCCCGGCGCCGCCGGCGAGTGCCAGGAACGGCAGCATCGGCATGCCCGGCAGCAGCGCCAGCGCGGCGGCGGCGCCGGCCACCAGGGCCAGCGGCTTCGGCCCGCCGCCGAGCTGGTCCATCAGCGCGCGGTCGGCGGTGCCCTCGGTGTTGCCCTTGGTGACCACAATGCCGGCGGCCACCGACACCAGCAGCGCCGGGATCTGCGACACCAGGCCGTCGCCCACGGTGAGGGTGCAGAAGGTGGTCACCGACTCGCCGAAGGGCAGGCCGTGGCGGAGGACGCCGATGGCGATGCCGCCGATGAGGTTGATGGCGGTGGTGATCAGCGCCGCGATGGCGTCGCCGCGCACGAACTTCGCGGCGCCGTCCATGGCGCCGTAGAAGCCGCTCTCGGCCTCGAGGTCCTTGCGCCGGCGCTTGGCCTCGTCCTCCTGGATGAGGCCGGCCGACAGGTCGGCGTCGATCGCCATCTGCTTGCCCGGCATGGCGTCGAGCGAGAAGCGCGCCGCGACCTCGGCGATGCGGCCCGAGCCCTTGGTGACCACCATAAAGTTCACGACCAGCAGGATCGCGAACACGATCATGCCCACCAGCACGTCGCCGCCCATCAGGAACGAGCCGAAGGCCGACACCACGGCGCCGGCGGCGGCCGGTCCCTCGTGCCCGTGGGTCAGGATGCCGCGCGTGGTGGCGACGTTGAGCGCCAGCCGCAGCAGCGTGGTGAGCAGCAGCAGCGTCGGGAAGGAGGTGAAGTCCAGCGGGCGGTGCAGGAACAGCGCCGTCATTAACACCAGCACGCTCAGTGTGATGGAGATGGCGAGCCCGGCGTCGAGCAGCAGCGGCGGCAGCGGCACCACCATCACCGCGATGAGTGCCACCACGCCGAGCGCCAGCCCGACGTCGCTGCCGATCCGCAGCGAGCCCAGGCCCTTGGGCAGGCGGGCGGCGAGCGCGCCCGTCGCGTCAGCCATAGGAGGCGATCATGGACGGAAAGGCGGCCAGCGGCTGCTGACCGGGGGCGAGCGGCACGTCGCGGCCGGCGGCGCGGTATTCGTGCAGCTTGTTGCGCAGCGTGCGGATCGAGATCCCGAGGATCTCGGCCGCGCGGGTGCGGTTGCCCAGGCAGTGGCCCAGGGTTTCCAGGATCAGGTCGCGCTCCACGTCCTCCATGCGCCGACCCACCAGGGCGGAAACGCCGGGCGCGGGGCGGGGCGAGGGCGCCGCGGCCGCGGGGAACACGGACGCGGCGGCGGCGACGAAGCCCGCCGCCGGCTCGGGCGTCGGCGCGGGGATGCCGCCGTCCAGCGACGGCGCGTCTAGCTCGATGGCCTCGGCGCCGATCTCGTCGCCCCCCGCGAGCAGCACGGCGCGATGCACGGCGTTCTCCAGCTCGCGCACGTTGCCGGGCCAGGAATGGTCGAGCAGCATCCGCCGCGCTTCGCCGGAAAAGTCGCGGCGGTCGTAGCCGTTGGCGTCGGCGTAGCGTCGGGCGTAGTGCTCCGCGATCGGCAGGATGTCGCCCGGCCGCTCGCGCAGCGCGGGGATGCGCAGGCTGACCACGCGCAGGCGGAACAGCAAGTCCTCGCGGAAGCGCCCAGCGCGCACCTCGGCGCCGAGGTCGCGGTTGGTGGCGGCGAGGATTCGCACGTCCACCTTCACGGGCGCGCCGCCACCGAGGCGGTCCACCTCGCGCTCCTGCAGCACGCGCAGGATCTTGGCCTGCAGGCGCACGTCCATCTCGCCGATCTCGTCGAGCAGCAGCGTGCCGCCGTCGGCCTGCTCGAACTTGCCCCGCCGCGAGGCCACGGCGCCGGAGAAGGCGCCCTTCTCGTGGCCGAACAGCTCGGATTCCAGCAGGCTCTCGGGGAGGGCTGCGCAGTTCAGCGCCACGAAGGGGCCGCCGGCGCGGCGGGAATGGCGGTGGACGTGCCGCGCCAGCACCTCCTTGCCGGTGCCGCTCTCGCCGGTGATCAGGATGGAAGCCTCGGCGCGCGCCACCGCCTCGGCGCGCACCAGCAGCGCGGCCATGGCGGGGTCGCGGTACACGGGGGCGTCGCCCTCGCCGGCCGCGGCCTGGATCATCGCCGCGATCAGGTCGGGCTCGGGGGGAAGGGGGAGGAACTCCTTGGCCCCGGCGCGGATCGCGCGCACCGCGGCGGACGCGTCGGCCTGCCGGCCGCAGGCGACCACCGGGCAGACGATCCGCTCGGCGTCGAGCGACTGCACGAGCCAGCCGACGTCGTGCCGCACGTCGCACAGGATCAGGTCGCAGCCGTCCGCTCGCGCGCGCGTCATGGCCGAGGACACGCCGTCGGCCTGCGCCAGCCGGGCGCCGCGGGCGGCGGCGATGCGCCCCGCCTGGCCCAGCTCGCCTTCCAGACTGCCCACGATCAGCACGCGCGTCACGGCGGTCAGGTCCGGTCCGTCTTGACGATCTCGGTCATCGTCACCCCGAGGCGGTTGTCGTCCACCATCACCACCTCGCCGCGCGCGACGAGGCGGTTGTTGACGTAGATGTCCACCGCCTCGCCCAGCTTGCGGTCCAGTTCTACCACCGCGCCGCGGCCGAGCTTGAGCAGCTGGCTCACCTGCATGGTGGCCCGACCCAGCACGGCGCTGACCTGCACGGGGATGTCGTACACCGCTTCCAGCCCGGCGGAGGTGCCCGGCGCGGGGCCGCCGAGCGCGGCCGGCTTGTCCGGGCTCGCCGGTCCGATGGGTTCGAAACCGCTGCTCATGCTGGGTTCTCCTGGTCCGATGTTAGGCCGAGCGAGCGCAGCACGCCGCGCACCGCGCGCCGCCGCCCGTCGAGGTCGAGGGCGAGGCTGCCGCCGCGCCAGCTGATCCGCGCGTCGCCCGCCGCCAGTGCCGGGTCGGCCTCCACCGGCAGGCCGGAGGCGGCGAGGCGGGCGCGCGCCTCGTCGAGCAGCGCCGGCGGTACGGTCACGGTGGCGCCCGCCGGCGCGTCCAGCACGGGGCCGAGCCGCGCCACCAGGTGATCGAGCATGTCGGGCGCGAAGCGCGCCGCGGCGCCGGGCAGGGCCGCGTCCAGGGCGCCGAGCAGCAGCGCCGCCAGGGCCTGCGCGTTTGCCGCCGCCGTCGCCGCGGCGTCGCGGGTGGCCTGCTCGAGGTGCGACAAGGCGGCGGCGAGGGCGTCGTCCAGGACCGCGGCGCGCGAGGCGCTCGCCGCCGCGAAGCCGGCCCGCTCGCCCGCCGCGCGGCCCTCGGCGATGCCCGCCTCGCGCGCCGCGTCGAGCATGGCGTCGAGCTCCGCGGCCCGCGCCAACGCCGGGTCCGGCCCCGCGGGCGCGACCGGCGCGTCGAGGTCGGGCAGGCGCAGCGCGCGATCCCGCGGCAACGGCGGCCGGTCCGGCGCGGCGTGGCGCGGCGCGGGGCTGAAGCCCGTCCAGTGCAGGTTGCCGCTCATCCCACCATCGCCTCCTGGCTGTCGCCCATCTGGATCTGGCCCTGGGCGGCGAGGTCCTTGGCCATGCTGACGATGGCCGCCTGCGCCTCGTCCACGTCGCGCAGCCGCACCGGGCCCAGGCCCGCGATGTCGTCCTTGAGCATCTTGGCGGCGCGTTCCGACAGGTTGCCGAAGAACAGCGCCTGCACCGCCTCGCTGGCGCCCTTGAGCGACAAGGCCAGCTTGTCCTTCTCCACCGAGCGCAGCAGCACCTGCACCGCAGCGGAGTCGAGTCGCTGGAGGTCCTCGAAGGTGAACATCAGACCGCGGATGCGCTCGGCGCTGTCGCGGTTGCGCTCCTCCAGCGCCGACATGATCCGCCCCTCGGCGGAGCGGTCGAGGTTGTTGAAGATCTCGGCCATCAGCTCGTGGCTGTCGCGGCGGCTGGCGCGCGCGAGGTTGCTCATGAACTCGGCCTTCAGCGTCTTCTCGACGCCCTCCAGCGCTTCCTTCTGCACGGTCTCCATGCGTAGCATCCGCATGACGACCTCCATCGCGAAGCCCTCGGGCAGCAGGGCGAGGACGCGCGCAGCGTGGTCGGGCTTGACCTTGCTCAGCACCACCGCGACGGTCTGCGGGTACTCGTTCTTCAGGTAGTTCGCGAGCACCGCCTCGGACACGTTGCCCAGCTTGTCCCACATGGTGCGGCCGGCGGGGCCGCGTATCTCCTCCATGATCTGGTTGACGCGGTCCTTGGCCAGCGTCTTGAGCAGCATGCGCTCGGTGGTCTCGTAGGAGCCCACCAGGCCGCCGGCGGCGCCCATGTTCACCACGAAGTCGCGGCACACCTCCTCCACCGCCTCAGCCTTGACGTTGCCCAGCGAGGCCATGGCGAACGAGATGTCGCGTATCTCGTCGTCGTGCATGCGCGAGAACATGCGCGAGGCGACGTCCTCGCCCACCGCCAGCATCAGGGCCGCCGCCTTCTGGGGACCGGTCAGGGCCATCTCAGGCGGCCTCGCCCTCGGGCAGCATCCAGGCGCGAACGACGCTCAGCGCCTCGTCGGGGTGGCGGTCCACCAGCGCCACGATCTGCGCCACCGCCGAGGCGCGGAGCTGGCCCTCGATCTTGCCGATGCTGACCATCTGCTCGGTTTCTCCCTCCGTCGGCGCGGACAGCGCCCCGGCGCTCCCCCCGGGCAGGGCGGCGGCGCCCGGGCCGGCGATGCCGGTGCCGGCGGCACCGGCCGCGGCACCCGCCAGGGCCGGCGCTGCGGGCGCCAGCGTGGCGGTCAGCCGCCGCGTCAGCGGCCGGGCCACCAGCAGCACCGCCAGCAGCGCCACGAGGGCGAATACCGCGCTCTCGGCCAGCCGCGCGACCAGCGTCGGGCTCAGGCCCAGCAGGGCGGCGTTCGGGGTCGCGGCCATCTCCGCCTCGGGGGCGGCGAAGCGCATGGACACCACCTCGACGCGGTCGCCGCGACGCTCGTCGGCGCCCACCGCCGAGCGCACCAGCGACGCCAGCCGGCCCAGCTCCTCGGCGGTGCGCTCGCGGAAACGCGGCGCGGCCCCCTCCTGCGGCTCCCACACCCCGTCCACCAGCACCGCGACGGAAACGCGCTTGAGCACCGGCCCTTCGCGCACCGAGGAGCGCACGGTCTTGCCGATCTCGAAGTTGGTGGTCTCCTCCGTGCGGTTCTCCGAGGTCCGGTCGCCGCCCGCGGCCGCCTCGGCGCCCGGGAGCTGGTTGGCCACCGACACGCCGCCGCCCTCGTTGGAGCGGGACTGCTCCTGCGTGCTCTGGGTGGAGCGGGCCACTTGGTTGTCGGGGTCGAAGCGCTCCTCGGTGGTCTGCACGCGGTCGTGGTCGATCTCCACCGTGGCCTCGGCGCGCACGCGGCCGGGACCGAGGGTGCGCTCCAGCAGTTCCTCCACCCCGCGCGCGATGCGCATCTCCTGGGCGCGGCGCGCTTCCTCCTGCGTGGCCGCCGCCGCCGGGCCGGTCAGCGGCTGCCCGCCGCGCGCCAGCAGCTCGCCGCGGCTGTCCACGACCGAGATCGCCTGCGGCTTGAGCCCCGGCACCGCGGTGGCGACGAGGTGCAGCACCGCCTGCACGCCTTCGCGGTCCAGCCGCTGGGCGCCCTGCATGGTCAGCACCACGCTGGCCTGGGCGTCGGTGGAGCGGCGCGAGAAGGCTTCCCGCTGCGCCAGCACCAGGTGGACGCGGGCGTTGCGCACCCCGGCGAGGCCGCGGATGGTGCGCGCCACCTCGCCTTCCAGGGCGCGCAGCTTGTTCACGTCCTGCTGGAAGGGGGTGGTGGTCAGGCTTTCGCCGCGGTCGAACAGCTCCCAGCCCACGGAGCCGCCGGAGGGCAGACCCTCGCGCGCCAGGGACAAGCGCAGCTTGGGCACCATGTCCTCGGGCACCAGGATGGTGGCGCCGCCGGCAGCGAGCTGGTAGGGCACGCGCTGGCGGTCAAGCGCCTGCACCACCGAGCCGGCGTCGCGGCTCTCGAGGTCGGCGTAGAGCAGCGCCATCGGCTGGCTGCCGGCGCGCAGGGCCAGGAAGCCCATAGTGCCGAGCAGCAGCAGCGCCACCGCCGCCAGGGCGCCCAGCCGGAGCGGCCCGAGTGCGCGCAGCTGGGCGGTCAGCTGCCCGAGCACGACGAACCCACCTGGACCGGCATCCGCGAGCGCGGCATCGGCGAACCTCCGCTCCGGCGTCCTGCCGGTGCGGCAAAGTTTGCCGGGTCGAGGTTAACGCGGGGTTTCCGTCGCGCCGACCCTCAGCGTGACACCACCGAGCGCACCGCGTCGAAGCCGTAGGCGGCGGCGCCCAGCATGAGCTTGAGCGTGCCGTCCTGCTGTTCCAGCGCGGTGGCGCGGCCCACCGCGGTCCAGGACAGCGCCGCGGCCTGCCCGGCGGCATCGAGGCCGGTGACGGTCACGCCGTAGGCGCCGTCGGCCACCTTGTCGCCCTTCGCGTTGCGGCCGTTCCACGTCCAGTCCTTGGCGCTCGCGCCCAGCGCCACGTCGGACTCGTGCAGGACGCTGCCGGTGGCGCCGCGCACCACCACGTGCGCCCGCGACGCTTCGCCGGCGGCGGGCAGGCGCAGCGTGGCCGCGCCGTCCTGCAGCGCCAGCTTGTCCCCCGCCACCTGCACCGTCTGCCCCAGCAGCGGGGCTGCGGCGGTGAGCTGCGAGGTTTGCTGGAGCGCGATCATCTTCTCGAGGTTGCCGTTCATCGAGATCTGCTGCTCGACGCCGGCGAACTGCACGAGCTGCTGCGTCATCTGGTTGGTGTCGAGCGGGTCGGTGGGCGACTGGTTCTTCAGCTGCGTCGTCAGCAGCGTCAGGAAGGTGTCGAAGTTCGCCGACAACCTGGGCTTGGCGTCCTGCGCCGCCTTCGCGGAGGCGGTCGCGGAGGCGGCAGGGGTGGTCGCGTTGATCGTGGCCATGTGCGTGTTCCTTCTAGATCGCGATGTCGAGCAGGCCGCGCGCCGCGCGCACCGGCCCCGTGTCCGTACCCCCGCGCGGCGCGAAGCCGCCGGTTCTGCCACCGCGCCCGCGGCCGGTGTTCCGATCCCCCTGTCCGGCGCCGCCGTCGGACAGCGAGAAGCTCAGGCTGCGCCCGCCCTCGGGCGAGATGCCGGCCGAGGCCAGCGCCCGGTCCAGCTCGGCGTGGTCGCGCTGCAGCAGCGCCAGGGTTTCCGGCCGTTCCGCCAGCACCTGCACCGTGGCGCGCTCGCCGGCGCGGTCGATGGTGATCTCCACCCGTCCCAGCTCGGCCGGCTCCAGCACCACGGCGATGCGCGGCTGCGCGTCGGGGCTGAAGGACAGGGCGATCGCCACCGGCGCGACCTGCATCGCGGGGGACGGGGGCGGCGCGTGCGGGCGCGGCGCGGCGGTGGGCGGGGCCGCCGGCGACGCCGGGGCCGGGGCAGCGG
>CAXTEL010000051.1:0-21480 GCA_964243365.1 uncultured Roseomonas sp.
GCTGCCGATGTAGCCGGCCCCGCCGGTCACGAGAACGGTGCAGGTCATGGCGCGGGATTCCCGGGAATGTCCCGGCGATCCTGCCACGGCGTGCATTACCCCAGGGTTACGGAGCGGCGCCGGCCGCGCCTCAGCGGTATCCGGCGGCCTGCAGCTCGAACAGCTCGGCGTAGCGGCCGCGCTGTTCCAGCAGCTCGGCGTGGGTGCCGATCGCTTCCACCCCGCCGTCGGCCATCACCAGGATGCGGTCGGCCATGCGCACGGAGGAGAAGCGGTGCGAGATCAGCACCGCGGTGCGGTCCCCGATCAGGTCGCGGAAGCGGCGGAACACCTCGAACTCCGAGCGCGCGTCGAGCGCGGCGGTGGGCTCGTCGAGGATCAACACGGGGGCGTCGCGCATGTAGGCCCGCGCCAGCGCCACCTTCTGCCATTCGCCCCCCGACAGCTCGACGCCGCCGCGGAAGCGCAGCCCCACCATCTGCTCGTAGCCCTCGGGCAGCCGGCCGATCACCGCGTCGGCCAGCGCGCGGCCGGCGGCGCGCTCCACCCTGGGCCGGTCCGCGCGCGCCGCGATGCGGCCCACCGCGATGTTGTCGCCGGCGGAAAGGCTGTAGCGCAGGAAGTCCTGGAAGATGACGCCAACGTTGCCGCGCAGCGCGTCGAGGTCGTACGCGCGCAGGTCCACGCCGTCGAGCAGGATACGCCCCTCGTCGGGATCGTACAGCCGGGCCAGCAGCTTCACCAGCGTGGTCTTGCCGGCCCCGTTCTCGCCGGCCAGCGCCAGCACCTCGCCGGCCCGCAGCGTGAAGTCGAGGTGCCGCACCGCCCAGCGTTCGGCCCCCGGATAGCGGAAGCCCACGTCCTCGAACACGAAACCCTGCCGGATCGGGCTGGGGAACGGGCGGGGATCGGCGGGCGAGCGGATGCGCGGCCGCAGCGCCAGGAAGGAGAACAGGTCGTCGAGGTAGAGCGCCTGCCCCGCGACCGACGAGAAGCCCGACAGCAGCCCTTCCAGCAGCGTCCGCAGCCGCAGGAACGACCCGGCGAGGAAGGTGAGGTCGCCCACCGTCAGCGCGCCGGCGAGCGTTCGCCAAGCGAGGTAGGCGTAGGCGGCGTAGTAGCCGGCCGTGCCCAGCGCCGTAAACAGCGCCCCCCAGCCGGCGCGGCGCAGCGCGAGTTGCCGGCTGGCGCGCTGGAAGTCCCTCGACAGCGCGGCGTAGCGCGCGATCAGGAACGGGTGCAGGCCGAGGATCTGCACCTCCTTGGCGGTTTCCGCGCTGGCCCCGGTCTGGCGGACGTAGTCCATCTCGCGCCGCTCGGCGGTGCGCGCGTGGGACAGGGCGTAGGAGCGCGCGTTGAAGTGCGCCTCGCCCAGAAAGGCCGGCACCAGCGCCACCGCCAGCAGCGCGATCAGCCACGGCGCGTAGACCACCAGCCCCGCGGCCAGCCCCGCTACCGTCACCGCGTCCTGCACCTGGCCGAGCACCTGGCCCATCAGCGTGGTGCGGCCGGAGGTGAAGCGGCGGGCGCGGTCGAGCTTGTCCTGCAGCTCGCTGTTCTCGAAGTCGGCGAGGTCTAGCGCCGCGGCGTGGCGCATCAGCCGGACGCTGCTCTCGTGGGTGAAGCGCTCCGACAGCAGCCCGTCGAGCAGCGAGGCGGCGCGGCCCAGCCCGTCGGCCAGCACCGCCAGCGCGAACTCGGCCCCCAGCAGCCACGCCAGCCGGACCGCCGGGCCGCCGTCGAGCACCCAGCCCCGCAGGTCGGCGGGCGGCTCGGGCAGGCTGACCAGCCCCATCACCTCGTCCACGATCAGCTTGGCCACGAACAGCACCGCGACCGGCAGCGCCGCGCGCACCAGCCGCAGCGCCAGCGTCGCCGCGACCAGGACCGGGCCGGTGCGCCACACCAGGGCGAGGAACGGCGGCAGGTTGCGCAGGGAGCGCGGCGGCGGCCTGACGGACGGGGCCGGGCGCCGCGAGCCGGGGGAGAAGCCGGTCACGGCCACCACGCGCCGGCGGCGTTCCGGCCCGGCGCCGGGTGATCTCGCATCGGGCATCCTTCCTCGCCGCCGAGCCTGGGGCCAGGGGCTCCGCTCCCAACCCCACCGGGCTCCGACGCACCGGGTCAGACGGAGGACCCCGACCCCCGCCGCACGGTTCACCCCGGCGGGCAGGGGCCGTCCTCGACGCGGCCCGTCACTTCTCGCTGCTCACGGGCGCTTCCGGCCCACCTCGACGGCATCAGATGGGTGGATGCCGCCGAGTTCCACCGGCAGTGGATGGTCGGCGGGGTTGTTGCGGTGCAGCAGGCGGCGCGATAGCCTCGCAGGACTCGCCCCGGACCCGGTGCAACCCCGGGTGGCTCTTCCGGCCGCCGATCCGCCGGACAACGCATACGGCACGACGACGCTGATCGCCGCCTTCCCGCGGCGCGTCGCGTGCGCCTATTGCGGAAACTCAACGATGAACATCCGGTCTTTCTCCCGCTACGGCTCCGAGTGGTTCAGCGGCGCGGCCGACCTTCGCCGCGACGTGCTCGCGGGCATGGTCGGCACCTTCGCCCTGATCCCCGAGGTGATCGCCTTCTCCTTCGTCGCCGGCGTTGATCCCGAGGTGGGCCTCTTCGCTTCCTTCGTGATCGGCATCGTGATCGCCTTCGCCGGCGGCCGCCCGGCGATGATCTCGGGAGCGGCGGGCTCGGTCGCCCTCGTTGCCGCCGCGCTCGTGCAGGCCTACGGGCTGCAGTACCTGCTCGCGGCAACGGTGCTGGCGGGAGCCATGCAGGTGGTCTTCGGCCTCCTCCGCCTGGACGTGCTGATGCGCTTCGTGTCCCGGTCCGTGCGCACGGGGTTCGTCAACGCCCTCGCCATCCTGATCTTCTCGGCGCAGGTGCCGCAGATGCTGGACGTGAGCTGGCACACCTACGCCATGATCGCGGCGGGGCTCGCCATCATCTACCTGCTGCCCCGCGTGACCACGATCATCCCCTCGCCGCTCATCTGCATTCTGGTTCTCACCGCGCTCAGCATCGCGGTGCCGATGCCCGTCCACACCGTGGCCGACCTCGGGCGCCTGCCGGACTCGCTCCCGTCGTTCCTGGTCCCCGACGTCCCGCTCGGCATCACCACCCTCGGCATCGTGGCTCCCTACGCGCTCGCGATAGCCGTCGTGGGCCTGCTCGAGTCGATGATGACGGCCAGCGTCGTGGACGACATGACCGAGACGACCAGCCCCAAGGCCCGGGAATGCACGGGCCTCGGGCTCGCCAACATGGCGGCGGGGTTCTTCGGCGGCATCGCCGGCTGCGGCATGATCGGGCAAACCGTGGGCAACGTGCGCTTCGGCGGGCGCGGCCGGCTTTCCACCCTGGTCGCCGGGCTATTCCTGCTGGTGCTGATCGTGCTGCTGCGGCCTTGGATGGCTCAGGTGCCGGTAGCCGCGCTGGTCGCCATCATGATCATGGTGTCGATCGAGACCTTCTCCTGGTCCTCGTTCCGCGACGTGGCGCGGCACCCCAAGGTGTCCAGCCTCGTCATGCTGGCCACGGTCGTGGTCACGGTCGCCACGGACAACCTGGCCGCGGGCGTCACCGTGGGCGTCCTGCTGAGCGGGGTCTTCTTCGCCTTCAAGGTGACGCGCCTGATGGAGGTGCGGTCCGAGTACGCCGCCGACACGGATACGCGCTCCTACCGCGTTTCGGGACAGGTCTTCTTCGCGAGCGCGGACGCCTTCGCCGACCGGTTCGATCCGCGGGACACGGCCCGCCGCGTGCGCATCGACCTCACCGCCGCCCACCTGTGGGACGTGACCGCTGTCGGCGCGCTGGAAAGCGTGGTGACCAGGATGCGTCGCCGCGGCGTTCGCGTGGAACTAATCGGCTTGAACGAGGCGAGCGCGACGCTGGTGGATCGGCACGGTCCGCTGATCCGGGCGGGGAATTGAGAGTCCGGCGTAGAACACGGCTTCCCCGGCGACCCGGCGCGAGGATCCCGACCGCCGCGCCGGCTCCGCGGACCTCCGCGAACGTCGTTCGTGGCGACCGGTTCGTGCGCGGTGCCGTGGCTCGGCCGCGAAAGGCAGCCATTCACGTGGCGGGGGATCCACGGTGCCGTCCCGTCCCCCCCCCTCGTCCGCCCGGGCACGTCCCGCACGGGTGGAAGGTCGGGGAGCCTCGGTTTCCCGCGGGGCTGTCCGCGGGAACGCTCCTTCCGGCCCGTGCCCGACCGGCGGAAACCGAGGCCGTCCGCGACCGGCCGCACCCCCGACGCCGTCCGCCTCAGTCGCGCACCAGCCGCTCCAGCCGCATGCGCGAGATCGCCTCGACTTCGCCCAGCGCCGTCCGCATCTCCTCCGCCACGCCGCGCGGCAGGCGTTCCTCGAAGGCGCGCAGGATCGCCGCGGCGTCGCGGCCGCGCACCGCCAGGATGAAAGGAAAACTGAACCGCGCGCGGTAGGCGGCGTTCAGCGCGTCCAGGCGGGCCGAGCGGACGGCGTCGAGCCCGTCCAGGCCGGCGCCGCCCTGCTCGCTCTCGGATTCCGCCGTCATGGCCCCGGCGCGGCTCGAGCCCCCGGCGAGCTCCGGATGCCCGCGCAGAAAGGCGAGCCGCGCGTCCGGGCCGGCGGCGCGCAGCACGGCGACCATGGCCGCGTGCAGCGCCGCGACGTTTCCGTGCGGGCGCGACGCCCAGGCGCCCTCGGCCACCCACGGCGCGTGCTCAAACACCGGGCCCAGGGCCGCCACGAAGCGCTCCCGGGACAGGCCGTTGACGGCCGCGACCGTCAGCACGCGCGCGAGTGCCCGGCCGCCTCGCGCCGGGGACGCCCTCCCGCCGCCGCCCCGTCCAGGGCGCGGCGGCGCGGTCGCTTCGCGGGAAGCCGCTTTCCGCTATGAGAAGGCATGAAGGTCGCGCAGGTCATGGCGGGGGCTCCCGTCGGCGGGGCGGAGCTCTTCTTCGAGCGGCTGGTCGCGGCCCTGCACCGCGCCGGCGACACCGTGCTGCCGGTGATCCGGCGCGACCGCGACAGGGCCGGGCGGTTGTCGGCCGCCGGGCTCGCCCCGGTCGAGCTGGCCTTCCGCGGGCGCCTGGACCTCGTCACCCGCCCCCGCCTCGCCGCGGCGCTGCGCCGGTTCCGCCCGCGCGTCGTGGTAGCCTGGATGCAGCGCGCGGCCTGGCACGCCCCGCGGGGGGACTACGCCCTGGTGGGGCGCTTCGGCGGCTACTACGACCTGTCCTACTTCCGCCACTGCGACCACCTCGTGGGCAACACCCGCGGCATGGTGGACTGGATCACCGCGCAGGGCTTCCCCGCCGCGCGCACCCACCTCCTGCCCAACTTCGCCCCTGACCTCGCCGGCGCGCCGCCGGCCGCGCTGGGGCTGCCGCCCGGGGCCAGGGTCCTGCTGGCGCTCGGCCGCCTGCACCCCCACAAGGCCTACGACGTGCTGATCCGGGCGCTCGCGCACCTGCCCCCCGGCTGCCACGCGGTGATCGCCGGCGAGGGTCCCGAGCGCCCCACTCTGGAAGCCCTGGCCCGGCGCGAGGGCGTCGCCGACCGGCTGCACCTCCTGGGCTGGAGGACCGACACGGCAGCCCTCCTCGCCGCCGCCGAGGTGCTCGTCTGCCCGTCGCGCGAGGAAGCGCTGGGCAACGTCGTGCTCGAAGCCTTCTCCGCCCGCCGGCCGGTGGTCGCGGCGGCCGTGGGCGGGCCGGCCGAGCTGGTGCGCGACAGGACCAGCGGCATCCTCGTGCCTCCCGAGGACCCCCGGGCGCTGGCCGACGGCGTGCTCTCGCTCCTCGGCGACGGCGTTCGCGCCGCGGCCATCGCCGCGGCCGGCAGGGCGAGCTTCGAGCGCGAGCACGGCGAGGCGGCGGTGCTCCGGCGCTGGCAGTCGTTCCTCGCCCGGGTCGCGGGCTGAGGATCGGCGCGGGGCCGCCGGCGTGCTCCCCCGCCCGGACACGTCGCGCGGACCTCGTCGCCGGGCGTCGTCGCCGCCCCGACCGGCCGGCACCCGCTCCCGTCGTCGCTCGGCCGCGCCGCCGCTGCCCCCGGGCCGCCGCGCGGAGCCGGCCCCGCGGCCCGGACGGGCCGGCTCAGGCGCCCAGCGCGGTTCCCACCGCGCGGCCGATGGCGGCGACCGCCGCGTTGCGCTCGTCGAACGACGTCGGCGTTTCCGTCAGGTACACGCTCACCACCACGGCCGCGCGCCCGGGCGGCCAGACCACCGCGACGTCGTTCATTGTCCCCCAGTCGCCGCCGCCGGTCTTGTCGCCGACCCGCCAACCCCCCGGCAGGCCGGCGCGCAGCTTGGCGTCGCCGGTGCGGTTGGCTACCAGCCACGCCGCGAGCCGGTCGCGCGACCGCGGCGACAGTTCCCCGCCCAGCACCAGCGCGCGCAGGTTGCCGGCCATCGCCCCCGGCGTCGTGGTGTCGCGGGGATCGCCGGGCGTCGCCTCGTTGAGCGCGGTTTCCACCCGGTCGAGCCGGGTCACGTCGTCGCCCAGGGACCGCGCGTAGCCGGTGACGGCGGCGGGCCCGCCCAGGCTCGCCAGAAGGAGGTTGCCGGCGGTGTTGTCGCTCCGCGTCATCGCCGCCTCGCAGATCTCGGCCAGCGTTATGCCCTCGCCGCCCGCTTGGCCAGCGGTGACGGGGGAATACGTCACCACATCGCTGGCCCCGAAGCGGACGCGCCGGCCCAGGTCCTCGCGGCCGGCATCGACCCGCGCCAGCACGGCCGCGCAGGCCAGCACCTTGAAGGTGCTGCACATCGGGAACCGCTCGTCCGCCCGGTGCTCCCAGTGCCGGCCGCTTCCGGTGTCGAGCACGGCGACGCCCAGCCGGCAGGCGATCCCCCGCTCGATTCCGGCCAGCTCGGCGGCCAGCCCGTCCCCAGGCGCGTTCGCGCAGGCGGCGCTCGTCCGCGCGAACGCGGCGAGCAGCGAGCCCGCCAGCATTGAGAAGTGCCGCCTGGTCGGTCCGTTTCGCACGTCGTGCTCCGGGTTCGGGTTCAGCGTCCGGGGGCGTGCCTAGCGGGAGCGGGTCGCCGCATCAATCCGCGGGCCGCGGGCCGCCGTCGAGGCGCTCGCGGCCGCGACGAGGCCGGCCGGGGGACGCCGATCGCCCCGCCGCCTCAATCCGCCTGGATGCCCATCGCGCGCACCGCGCCGCCCACCGTCTCGACCTCGGCCGCCACGAAGCCCTGGAACTCCGCCGGCGTCTTCGCCGCCGGGGTGATGCCGTGCTCGGCCATGCGCGCCCGCACGGCGGGCAGCTCCATCGCCGCCGACACCTCGGCGTGCAGGCGCGACACCACCGTCGGCGGCAGCCCGGCCGGCCCGGACACGCCCAGCCAGTTCTCCGCCACCAGCCCGGAGAAACCCGCCTCGGCGGTGGTGGGCAGGTCGGGCGCCATGTCGCTGCGCGCGGCCCCCGACACCGCGAAGCCGCGCAGCCTGCCGTCGCGGACGTGCTCGACGTTCTGCGGCAGCGTGTCGAAGGCCAGCGGCACGCTGCCGCCCAGCAGGTCCGCCAACATCGGCCCCGAGCCGCGATAAGGCACGTGCACCAGCGCCGCGCCGGTCTGCCGCGCGAACATCTCGCCCAGCACGTGCCCGACCGAGCCGGTGCCAGAGGAGCCATAGGCCGGCGGGGCGGGCTGAGCCTTCGCCCACGCCACCAACCCGGCCAGGTCGGTCGCCGGCACCAGCCGCGGATTGGCCACGATCACCAGCGGCGTGGCGCCGAGGAAGCTGACGTGGGTGAAGGAGCCCACCGGGTCGTAGCCGGCGCGCGGGTACAACGGCGGCGAGGTGACGATCGGCGCGGTGTTGGACAGCAGCAGCGTATACCCGTCGGCCGGCTGCCCCGCCACGTGGGCGGCGGCGATGGTCCCCCCGGCGCCGGGCCGGTTGTCCACCAGCACGCGCTGCCCGAGCCGGGGGGCGAGCGCCTCGGCCAGCACGCGGGCGGCGATGTCGCTCGAACCGCCGGGCGGGAACACCACCACGATGCGCACCGGCCGCGTCGGCCAAGCGGCGGGCTGCGCCGCGGCGGGGAGGACCGCCGCTCCCAGCAACGGCCCGAGGGATGACAGCAGGGCACGTCGTTGCATGGCGGTGTTCCCGGCGGGTTGAGGCGCATCGCGGCGCATCGCAGCCAGTCGCAAGCCGCGTGCCAGCGCCGGGCCACGCGCCGGCATCGCGGTTCCCGCCCTTTCTTCCCGCCGCCGCGCACCTTCCCCGCGCCGGCGCCGGTCGGGCGGACCCTGCTTCGCCAGCCCCGGCCCACCGGGTTCCGATCGGGCGGACCCCGATCAGGCCGGCCCAGGTCGGCAGGCCCAGGTCCGGCGGGCCCCGACGCGGCGAGCGCCGACCAGCCGCGCCCGGGCCCGCCCCCTTCAGGCACCGGCCACCGGCCGCAGCCGGCCGATGAACTGCACTGGGCCGGTGGGCCGCCCGGTGGGCGAGCCGCCCGGCGGCTCCAGGGTGATCTCGATCAGCATCCCTACTTCGGGGATCAGCCCGGCGGGGGACACGGCGATCAGCCCCGACGCCGGCACCAGCCCCAGCGAGGTCGGCGCGCCCGCCCCTTCCGGCAGCGCCCACAGCTGCAGCACGCGGTCGCCCTCGGGGGGCCGGGTGTTGAGGCTGGCCAGGCGGATGCCGCCGCGGTCCGCTTCCACCACCCAGGCCGGCTGGCCCTCGGCGGGCAGCAGCGCCGTGCTCAGCCGCGGCCCGGCGCCCGCGCTCCCGGGCAGGAAACCCCCGGGCAGGCCGACCTCGAAGCCCGCCTCGGCGAGCGGGCGGGCCAGCAGCAGTCCCGCCACGCCGGCGGCCAGCGCCGTGGCACCCAGCGCCCAGACCGGCGCCCGCCGCCGCGGCGCGCGGTCGCGGCGGGGCGGCATCGGCGGGGCGGCGGACGGGGCCGCGGCGGGGCCGTCGCGCCGCGGGCCGGGCATGGCCACCGGCAGCGGCGGTGCCAGGGCGTCGAGCGAGGTCTCGATCCGCTCCCACAACCCGGGCGGCGGCGGGGCGGACGGGGCGAGCCCGGACAACGGGGCGAGGCGCCGCTCCCACGTCGCCACTAGCCCCGCGAGGTCGGGGTCGGCGTCGAGCGCACCCGCCACCGCCTGCGCCTCGCGCGCTTCCAGCGTGCCCAGCACGTACTCGGCGGCCAGCACGTCGCGCGGGCGGGGGTCCGCGTCGGTCTCGCCGGTGGTGGTGGTCACGCCAGGCACTCCCGCAGCCGCAGCAGCCCGCGCCGTATCCAGGCCTTGACCGTGCCCAGCGGCAGGTCCAGCCGCGCCGCCACCTGGGCGTGCGACAGCCCGTGCACGAAGGCCAGCACGATGCCGCGGCGGTTGCGCTCGTCCAGGGCGAGGAGGCATTCGCGCAGCCGGCGCGCCTCGGCCCCGGCGGCGACCCGCTCGAAGGCCTCCGCGTCCACCGCGACGTCGCCCAGGTTGGGGTCGTCGGTGAGCTGCTCGCGGCCCCGGCCTCGGGCGATGTCCAGCGCGGCGTGGCGCACCACCGCGCCCAGCCACGCTTCCGCCGCCCCGCGCGAGGGATCGAACTGCCAGGCCCGCGATTGCACCCGCAGGAATGCGTCGTGCAGCGCGTCCGCCGCCGCGGCGCGGTCGCGCAGCACGGCCAGCGCCACGCCGAACAACCGCGACCCTTGCGCCTCGTACAGCGCGCGCAGCGCTTCGCGGTCGCCGCGCGCGATTGCCGGCAGCAGGTCGGATGCCCCGCGCGGCAGGTCCCGCCCGTGCGCGCCCGGCCCGGCGGCATCCGCCCCCGCCCCCGCCTCGGCCGGCGCCCGGCCCGTCGCGTCGGGCGACGTCCAACGCCGCCGGTCGGGCGCGGGTCCCCCCCCGGGCGGCGTCACGCCGCGCCCGCCCCGTGCATGCCGCGCGTCCTCACGGCGAGATGAACCACGCGAGGCGCTCGAGCAGGTCGCGCAGGTCCAGCCCCCCCGCCGGCGCCGACGCGCCGCCCTCGGGCGCGCGGACGCGCAGCCGGGCCAGCGCCTCGGCGGTGCGCGACAGCGCCAGCTCCGCGGGCTCGGCGCCGCCGCCGCCGCCGTCGAGCGGCCCCGACACGCGCACCAGCACGCGCCCGGCCCCGGGCAGCTCGGCCGCCGCCCGGCGCGCGTCCTCGGCGCGCGGGGCGCACACCACCGAGCGCCCTTCCAGCCCGCAGGGCATGTCGAATAGCCGCTCGGGCGGGAAGCGCAGCTGGGCGGTGCCGGTCAGCGCCAGCAGGCCGCTCGCCGCCCCTTCCAGGGTGAGGCGCGCCGTCACCGCCGGCACCGCCAGCCCGCCGCGGTCCAGCACCTCCAGCGCCAGCGCGGCGCGGCCGGCCGAGGCCGGCTCCACGGGCTGGCGGTGCAGCAGTCGGCAGCCGGTGCGGTCGGTCATGCGGTCGGCCTCGCAGCCCAGCAGCCACGTCCCGATCTCTTCGGCGCCGGACGCGCCGGGGAAACCGGGACGCGCCGTTCCCTGCACCGGCGTCCCCTGCACCGGCGTCGCGGGGCCGGGCACCTCGGGGATGGCCGGCCCCGCGGCGGGCGCCGCCGCCGCGGCTAGGATCGCGGCGGCGAGGAGCACGAGGGCGCGACGGGCGTTGGCTTCGGGGCGCATCGGCGGCACATCTAGGGCGAGACGGGGGGAACCGCCATGCAGGACGCGCCGCGCACGGTACGATTGCCCGACGGCACGGAAGTCGCCGCGCTGGGCCAGGGCACCTGGAAGCTGGGCGAGCGGGGCGCCGACCGCCGCGCCGAGGCGGACGCGTTGCGCCTCGGGCTGGACCTGGGCATGACGCTGGTCGACACCGCCGAGATGTACGCCGACGGCGGCGCGGAGGAGGTGGTGGCCGAGGCCATCGCCGGCCGCCGCAACGAGGTCTTCCTGGTCAGCAAGGTGTACCCGCAGAACGCGTCCCCCCAGCGCATGGTTCGCGCCCTGGAAGCCAGCCTGCGCCGGCTGCGGGTGGAGGTCCTCGACCTCTACCTGCTGCACTGGCGCGGTTCCGTGCCCCTGCGCGATACGGTGGAGGGCTTCGAGCGGATGCGCGAGCGCGGCCACATCCGCCGCTGGGGCGTGAGCAACCTCGACGTCGACGACCTCGCCGAGCTGGGCGCGGCGCTGGCGGACTGCGCCACCGACCAGGTGCTCTACTCCCTGGAAGCGCGCGGCCCCGAGTTCGACCTGCTCCCCTTCGCCGCCGGGCGCGGCATGCCGGTGATGGCCTACTCCCCCGTCGGCCAGGGCGGGGCGCTGCTGCGCCACCCCGCGCTCGCGCGGGTGGCTTCCCAGCACGGCTGCTCGCCGGCCCGCGCTGCCCTGGCCTGGACCCTGCGCCGGCCGGGGGTGATCAGCATCCCCAAGGCGGCCGACCCGGCGCACGTGCGCGACAACGCCGCCGCGCTGGACCTCGCCCTGGCGGCCAAGGACCTGCGCGAGCTGGACGCCGCCTTCGCCCCGCCGGCGCGCAAGCGACCGCTGGCCATGCTCTGATGCGCGGGCCCACCGGATAAGGAGCGCGCGACGTGCCCAAGGACATCCTCTGCGCCTTCAGCGTCCACTGCGACGCGGTGGCGGGCTGGCTGGGCTCCTACCGGGGCGAGGACAGCCCCGGCGACATCAGCCGCGGCGTGTTCGCGGCCGAGGTCGGCATGCCGCGCCTGCTGCAACTGTTCGAGCGCTTCGGCCTCCGGCAGTCCTGGTTCATCCCCGGCCACACCATCGAATCCTTTCCCCGCGAGACCGACATGGTGGCCCGCGCCGGCCACGAGATCGGCCTGCACGGCTACAGCCACGAGAATCCCCTGGCGCTGTCGCGCGCCCAGGAGGAGGCGATCTTCGACCGCTGCATCGGCCTGATCGCGAAGCAATGGGGTCGCCCGCCGGTGGGCTACGTGGCGCCGTGGTGGGAGGTCAGCGCCGACTCGATCGCCATCCTGGTGGAGCGCGGCATCTCCTACGACCATTCCCTGATGCACCGCGACGCCACGCCCTACTACGTCCGCACCGGTGATTCGTGGACGCCGATCGACTACTCGCAACCCGCCGAGAGCTGGATGAAGCCGTTCACCAGGGGCCGGCCGACCGGCTTGGTCGAGATCCCGGCGAGCTGGCACCTCGATGACCTGCCGCCGATGATGTTCATCAAGAACTTCCCCAACAGCCACGGCTACGCGTCGCCGCGCGCGATCGAGGAGATCTGGCGCGACCACTTCGACTACGTCTACCGCGAGCACGACTACGCCGTGGTGCCAATGACCATCCACCCCGACGTGTCGGGCCGGCCGCAGGTGCTGCTGATGCTGGAACGGCTGATCGCCCACATGCTGCGCCACCCCGGCGTGCGCTTCGTGACGCTGGAGGAGATGGCGGCGGATTTCCGCTGGCGCGTGCCGGCGGGGACGTGAGGCGATCCCTCGCGATGCGCCGCTTCACTCGCCGGAGGTAACCTTCAGGCCGATCGCGCAGCCGATGATGCCGGTGATCAGGAGAACCCGGACGACCGTCGCGGGCTCGCCGAACCAGATCATCCCGATCAGCACGGTTCCCATGGCGCCGACGCCGGTCCAGATGGCGTAGGCCGTTCCTAGCGGGATCGAGCGGTTCGCCAGTTCCAGGAAGAACAGGCTCAGCACCACGCAGACCACGAAGCCGCCCGACGCCGCGAGGTTGCGGAAGTTGTCGCTGAGCCTGAGCATCGTCGTGAAGCCGACCTCGAACAGGCTCGCCAGCACGAGGTAGAACCAGCCCATCAGCCCAGCCTCCGGAAGCGCTCGCCCCGCATGGCCGCTCAGCGGGCCGCCGCGGGGCCGCGGCCGTCCGCCGCCCGCCGCGCCAGCCCCTGCGCCAGCAGCACCAGCGACGCCGCGAGCAGCACGATGTCCTTGAGCAGGAACAGGCCGACGTCGCCGGACAGGATCGGCGCCTGGCCCGGCGCGAACACGCCGGGCGTGGTCAGCAGGAAGCTGAGCGTGGCCAGGTAGGTGACGCTCGACCCCGCCGCGCCGACGATCGCCGGCAGCGAGCCCGGCCGCCACAGCCCGAACGCGAGCAGCGCCCCGAAGGTCAGCTCGCACGACCCCACGACCCGGCTGGCGCCCAGCGTGCCGAACGCGTTGAGCCACGAGGAAAGCGGGCTGTTGCTCACCAGCGGCGCGATGCCCTCCGCCTCGACGAGGGTGAACTTCTGCGCCCCGAACACCAGGAACACCAACACCAGCGAGAGCCGCAGCAGCATCGCGGCGGTGCGCTCGAGTTGAGTGAGCGGCGACACGGGCGTCACGACGAACGCGTCCCCCCGCGCGGCACCGTCCCGCACCGCGCTCACGCCGCCCGCCGGCGGGCGCGGGTTTCGGCCAGCGACGTGCCGAGCACCCACAGGCAGCCCGAGAACAGCACCATGTCCTTCACCAGGAAGGCGCCCACGCTGGGCGACAGCGCCAGCGTCCCTTCCCAGCCCGGCTGGATGACGCCGGGCGTGGTGAACATGCAGGTCATCGTCAGGAAGAACGACCACGTCCCCATCGCGCCGCCGACCAGCGACAGCCTGGGGTCGACCAGCCGTCCCGCGATCAGCAGCCCAGTCAGGATCTCGAAGACGCCCAGGAACATCGCGCCGCCGGCGACGCCGAACAGCGCGTACAGCCACGAGATCAGCGGGTTGTTCGAGATGATGCCGACCAAGCTCTGCTGCTCGAAGGGGATGAACTTCAGGGCGCCGAACCACAGGAAGATGACCGCCAGCGAGACGACGATCGCCCAGCCGCCGATTCGCGCCATGGCCGCCCCCGCGTCGCCGCGGCCGGCGTCGAGCGCGACGCCGCCGCTCACCGTCGCTCCCCCCGCGCCGCCGGAACCGCGGCGGCCACCGCCTCGATCTCGATCATGGCCTCGGGCGTGTAGAGCGCCCTCACCTCGACGATGCTGTCGGCGGGGTAGGGCGGGGTGAAGAACGCGCGCCGCAGCGCCACGACCTCGCCGAACTCGCCCATGTCGGTGACGAAGATTGTGACCTTGACCACGCTTCCCAGGTCGGAGCCGCCGGCCCTGAGCGCGCGGTCGAGGTTGCGGAACGCCCGCTCGCCCTGCGCGCGGAAGCCGCCTTCCACGATGCGGCCGTCGTCGCCGTACCCCGCCTGGCCGGAGATGAACACGAGGTTGCCCAAGCGCATGCCCTGCGACAGCAGGTAGGGCCCGTAGGGGTCGGGGTCGGTGACGACGCGTTCCAGCATCCGGGGTCCGTTCTCGCATCGCGGGTGGGGGAAGGCACGGCGCCGGGCGGAACGGGCGCGATCCGCTCGCCCGTCGGGGGTTGCCCCCACGCCGCCTCGATGCCACCGGCGCCCGAACTCGACAAACGAGGAATCGGCATCTAACGGGTGAGCCGGCTTCATCCCTGGAGGCCGTGCCTCGCGCAAGCTGCCCTCCTTGTCCGCCCTGCGCGCCTTCGAGGCGGCCGCGCGCCACCGCAGCTTCAAGCGGGCGGCGGGCGAGCTGGGCGTGACGCCGACCGCGATCAGCCATCAGGTGCGTCTGCTGGAGGAGCACGTCGCGACGCCGCTGTTCGAGCGTCGCGCCCGGCGGGTGGAGCTGACGGCGGCGGCGCGGGCGCTGTACCCCGTGCTGCGCGACGGCTTCGACGCCTTCGCCGCCGCCGTCGAGCGTCTTTCCGGGTCGCCGCGCCCGCCGGCCGTCCGGCTCACGGCGACCACGGCGTTCATCGCGAGGTGGCTGCTGCCGCGCGTCCGGCGCTTCCAGGCCGCGCACCCCCACGTCGAACTCCAGCTGCACGCTTCCGACGCGGTCGTCGACATCGCCGCGGCGGGGGTCGACCTGGCCGTGCGCTACGGCCGCGGCCCGTACCCGGGCCTGCGCGCGGAGGCCATGATCGCCGACCGCTTCGCGCCGCTGGTCAACCCGGCCCTCGCCGTGCGCACCCCCGACGACCTTCGGCGCGTGGCACTGATCCACTTCGACTGGCAGGCGGCCGACCCGGCCAACCCGACCTGGGACGCGTGGTTCCGCACGGCGGGGCTGCGGACCGCCGAGCCGGCCTCCCACCTGCGCTTCTCCGACGAGAGCCACGCCATCCAGGCGGCGGTGGCGGGCCAGGGTGTCGCGATGCTCAGCCTCGTGCTGGCCCGCGACGAGATCGAGGCCGGCCGGCTGGTGCAACCGTTCGGCCCCGTCATCGACGGCTTCACTTACCACCTCGTCGAGTCGTCTGACCGGCCGAGGAGCGCGCCCGCCGAACTCGCGCGATCCTGGATGATGGCCGAGCTTCGGCCCGCGACCTGAGCGCAGACCGCCCGGAGGGTTCCGTCCCAGCCGTTCCCGAACCCCCGACCGCTCCCGGAAAGCCGGCTCACCCCGCCGGTCGCGGGCGTCGGGGCCGAGCCGCCTTCCACCTACCCCGTGGCCACCCCGCCCCGCCGCGGCGTAGGCTCCCGCCTACGGGCTGGCGCGTGCGAAACCCGCCCGCACGCGAAGGGAACGACTTGAGCAACACCGAGGAGATCTGGCGCCTCGTCGAGCGCCACCAGGACGACTTCGCCGCGCTGAGCGACCGCGTCTGGGACGCCCCCGAGCTGAACTACGCCGAAGCCCGCGCCGCCGCCGAGCACGCCGCCATGCTGGAGCGACACGGCTTCCGCGTCCGCGCCGGCCTCGCCGGCATCCCCACCGCCGTGATGGGCGAGAGCGGCCAGGGCGGTCCGGTGATCGCCATCCTGGGCGAGTACGACGCCCTCCCCGGTCTTTCGCAGGAGGCCGGCGTGGCCGAGCACCGCCCGGTGCCCGGGCACGGCGACCGCGGCCACGGCTGCGGCCACAATCTCCTTGGTGCCGCCTCGCTGCTGGCCGCCGCCGCCGTCAAGGACTGGCTGGCGGCCAACGACCTGCCCGGCCGCGTCCGCTACTACGGCTGCCCGGCCGAGGAAGGCGGCTCCGCCAAGGGCTTCATGGTCCGCGACGGCGTCTTCGCCGACGTCGACGTGGCGATCTCCTGGCACCCAGCCTCCTTCGCCGGCGTCAACCGCGCCGTCTCGCTGGCCTGCATGGAGATCGACTTCACCTTCACCGGCCGCGCCGCCCACGCCGCCGTCGCCCCGGACTCCGGCCGCTCGGCGCTCGACGCGGTGGAGCTCATGGCGGTCGGCGCCAACTACCTGCGCGAGCACATGCCCCCCGGCGCCCGCCTCCACTACGCCGTGCAGGACGCCGGCGGCATCGCCGCTAACGTCGTGCAGGCCGCCGCCCGGGTCCGCTACCTCGTGCGCGGCCGCACCCTGCCCGAGATGCACGCCCTGGTCGCCCGCGTCGAGCAGGTCGCCCGGGGCGCCGCGCTGATGACCGGCACGGGCGTTTCCCGCCAGGTGCTCAGCGCCGACGCCAACCTGGTCGGCAACGCGCCCCTGGAAGGGGCCATGCAGGCCAACCTCGACCGCCTCGGCCCGCCGCGCTTCGACGACGCCGACCGCGCCTTCGCCGCCGCCATCCAGGCGACGCTCACCCCCGACGAGATCGCCGCCGCCTACCGCCGCGCCGGCCTCGCCCCGGTCGCCGGCGAGTCGCTGTGCGAGCGCGTCGTCCCCGCCGACGCCCCCGAGCCGCGCGGCTTCGGCTCCACCGACGTCGGCACCGTCTCCTGGGTGGTGCCCACGGTGCAGGCGCGCGGCGCCACCTGCGCGCTGGGCACCCCCGGCCACTCCTGGCAGCTCACCGCCCAGGGCAAGGCGCCGGCCGCGCATAAGGGCATGGCGCACGCCGCCAAGGTCATGGCCGGCACCGCGCTCGACGTCCTGCGCGACCCCGACCTCCTCGCCCGCGCCAAGGCCGACCACCGCGCCCGCCTCGCCGACACCCCCTTCCGCAACCCCATCCCCGACGACGTGTCCCCGCCCCTGGACATGGCCGGCCGCGCGGGCTGACGCCGGCGGCACGAACGCGCGGGCCGCGCGGCACGCTTCTCGCTGCGCCGCATCGCCATCCCCCGGGAGAAACCCATGCGCCGCGCCACCCTCGTCCCGCTGGCCCTGCTCGCCGCCGCCCTCCTCGCCCCGGCCGGCGCGGGCGCCCAGACCCTTCGCGTCGGCCTCGCCGCGCCCGTGACCTCGATCGACCCGCACTTCGCTAACGCTTCGCCCAACACCGCCTTCGCCCGCCACGTCTTCGAGCCGCTCACCGTGCGCGGCGCCGACGGCAAGCCCGAGCCCAGCCTGGCCGTGAGCTGGAAACCGTTGTCCGACGGCGCGTGGGAGTTCCGGCTGCGGCCGGGGGTGCGCTGGCACGACGGCCGGCCCTTCACCGCCGACGACGTCGTCTTCTCCTTCGCCCGTGCCCCGTCCGTGCCCAACAGCCCGGCCGGCTTCGGCGGCTACCTGCGCGCCGTGGCGCGGGTCGAGGTCGTGGACCCCCTGCTGATCCGCATCCACACCGGCGAGCCCGCCCCCAACCTGCCCATCGACCTCGGCGCCGTCGTGATCGTCTCCCGCCACGTCGGCGAGAACGCCAGCACCGCCGACTACAACTCCGGCCAGGCCGCCGTCGGCACCGGCCCCTACCGCTTCGCGTCCTACGCCCCCGGCGCCCAGGTCGAGGTCACGCGCAACGACGACTGGTGGGGCCCGCGCCAGGACTGGGAGCGCGTCAGCTTCCGCATGCTGACCAACCCCGCCGCCCGCACCGCGGCGCTGCTGTCGGGGGATGCCGACATCATCGCAGCTCCTTCGCCCACCGACCTGCCGCGCCTGCGCGCCGACCCCGCGGTGCAGATCTTCGAGCGCCAGGGCACGCGCCTGCTCTACATGTCGCCCGACTTCTCCCGCACTGGCGAGACCCCCTTCATCACGGGAGCCGACGGCAAGCCGCTGCCGCGCAACCCGCTGCTCGACTTACGGGTGCGCCAGGCGCTCTCGCTGGCGGTCAACCGCGAGGCGCTGGCCGAGCGCGTGCTCCAAGGCATGGCCGAGCCGACGGGCCAGTGGATGCCGCGCGGCGCCTTCGGCTTCGACCCTGATATCGCCCCGCCCGCGCAGGACCTCGCCCGGGCCCGCGCCCTGCTCGCCGAGGCCGGCCACCCCCAGGGCTTCCGCATGGTGCTCAACGCGTCGAGCGACCGCTACCCCGCCGACGCGCAGGTGGCGCAGGCGGTGGCACAGATGTGGACGCGCGTCGGGGTGGCCACCACCGTCGAGGCGCAGCCCTTCGCTATCTACCTGGCCCGCGCCGCGCGGCAGGAGTTCTCCATGGTGCAGGAAAGCTGGGGCTCGACCTCGGGCGAGGGCGGCAACCTCCTGCTCAACGTCATCCACGGCTTCGACGCCCCTCGCCGCCGCGGCGCCTCCAACGACACCCGCTACAGCAACCCCGCGCTGGACGGCCGAATCGACGCCGCGCTGACGACCATCGACGACGCCGACCGCGAGCGGCTGGTGCGCGAGGCGACGCGCGAGGCCACCGACGACGTCGCGATCATCCCCCTGTTCCTTTACAAGAACGCCTGGGCCGCCCGCCGCCCCATCACCTACGTGCCCCGCGCCGACGAGTTCACCCTGGCCACCGGGGTGCGGCGTCAGTGAGCTGACAGATGTCGAGAGATGGCCCGGAGATCGCCCGGGAGATAGAGTTCAAGAAGCTCGACCTAGCCATGAAGGCTCTTGAACTGGAGAAGCAATCTCTCTGGCAACGGTTTCAGTTCTTCTGGATATTCGCCGCTGCGGCTTTGGCTGCTTACGGAAGCAACATCGCGGAGGGTAAGCCGGCCGTCAGCTTGCTCATAGCGTGCTTCGGATTTGCTTCAAGTTTTATTTGGACTTTCTCGAACCGCGGAAGCCAATACATACAGTTTTCCTGGGAGAACAGAGTCAACGAAGCGTCCAAACTAGCTCTAGGTTGCCCAGTCTACGGCGATAATGGGAGACTTCCGACATCCCCTGTCGAAATTACGTCGGACAGCTTCCCCGGCGGCCTCTTGCAGAGTTCTTGTAGGTGGTCGCCGACCGGTCTATCAATAGCTACGAGCGATTTTTCCGTAGTTGTTTGGTTTATATTAGTATCTAGATCAACATATCTGCTATGGTTGATAAAAGGCCCATTTTCTATCGGAGAGTTCCGCATTGACATCAGTAAAATTGGTTTGATTTCCGCCCACGAACTTCTCGTCAAGTACTATCTCTGGCTAATGCCTGTTCTCACTCTGTGCTTCGTTTGCTTCCTCTTCTTCGGCTCTTTCTACAGAAAACGGGAGCAGTAGGTAAAATAGTAGGCCACGGTATCGAGCCCAGCCCCCTACCGGAACTCGATCGGCGGCTCCTCGCCCATGTCGGGCATCGGCACCTCGATCCGCACCGTGGACGGGTCCACGTCCGAGCCGCGCTCGATCCAGTACGTCACGCTTTCCGGCCAGATGATCACGATCGCCACCAGCACGAGCTGGAGCAGCAGCCACGGGATCGCGCCCCGGTAGATGTCCGAGGACTTCACCGACTTCGGCGCGATGCCGCGCAGGTAGAACAGCGCGAAGCCGAAGGGCGGGTGCATGAAGCTGGTCTGCAGGTTGATGCACAGCAGCACGCCGAACCACACCAGGTCGATGCCCAGCTTGGCCGCCACGGGGGCCAGCAGCGGCACCACGATGAAAGCGATCTCGAAGAAGTCGAGGAAGAAGGCGAGGAAGAACACGAACAGGTTCACGAACACCAGGAAGCCGATCTGCCCCCCGGGAAGGCCAGACAGCAGGTGCTCCAGCCACAGCCCGCCGTCGACGCCCTGGAACACCAGGCTGAACACCGTGGCGCCGATCAGGATGAAGATCACCATGGAGGTGATCCGCATGGTGTTGCCCATCGCCTCGCGCAGCAGCTTCCAGGTGTAGCGCCCGTTCACCGCCGCCAACCCCACCGCGCCCACCGCCCCCATCGCCCCCGCCTCGGTCGGCGTGGCCAGCCCCATGAAGATCGTCCCCAGCACCAGGAAGATCAGCACCACCGAGGGCACCATCCCCTTGGCCACGCGCCAGATCAGCGGCCACCCCGGCGTGCCGCGCGCCTCCGGCGGCAGGGGGGGCACCTTGTGGGGGGCGAAGATCGACACCCCCGCGATGAACAGGATGAACAGCCCGACCTGCATGATCGAGGGGCCGATGGCGCCGGCGTACATGTCGCCGACCGAGCGGCCGAGCTGGTCGCCCAGCACGATCAGCACCAGCGACGGCGGGATCACCTGCGTGATGGTCCCCGACGCCGCGATCACGCCGGTGGCCAGCCGCGTGTCGTAGCCGTAGCGCAGCATGATCGGCAGCGAGATCATGCCCATCGCGATCACGCTCGCCGCCACCGTGCCGGTGATCGCCCCCAGCACGGCGCCGACGATGATCACCGCGTAGGCCAGACCGCCGGGGATCTTGCCGAACAGCTGGCCCGTGCCCTCCAGCAGGTCCTCGGCCAGCCCGCAGCGCTCCAGCACCGCGCCCATCAGCGTGAAGAACGGGATCGACAGCAGCAGGTCGTTGCTCAGGATGCCGAACACCCGCAGCGGCAGGTTGCCCAGGTAGGCGGTGGTGAAGAAGCCCAGCTCGATGGACACGAAGCCGAAGAACAGCCCCACCGCGGCCAGCGAGAAGGCCACCGGGAAGCCCAGCAGCAGGAACACCACCAGCCCGCCGAACATCAGCGGCGGCATCACGCCCTCGCTCATCGCGGCGCGCCCGTCGCGGATGGGTCCCGCGCGGATCGGCTCATCGCGGGCGTGCCCGTCGCGGCGCGCCCGTCGCGGCGAAACCGCGGCCGGGCGCTCGTGGGGGGGCGCGCATCGGGGGCCGTCCTCACTGCAACGGACGCTCGTAGGTGACGACGGCCTCGCCGGCGGGACGCTCGCCGCGCAGCAGCGCCGCCCGCTTGACCAGCTCCGACAACCCCTGGAGCGTCAGCAGCCCGAAGCCCAGCGGCAGCAGTATCTTGACCGGCCAGCGCGAGAGCCCGCCGGCGTTCTGGCTGCCCTCGCCGCGCCCCCAGCTGTCTGCGAAGAAGGGGTACGTCATCCACGTCAGCAGCGCCATCGCCGGCAGCAGGAACACCACCAGCCCGAACACGTCGATCCACAGCCGCGCCCGCTCCGACACGTTGCCGTACACGATGTCCACCCGCACGTGCTCGTTGCGCAGCAGCGTGTAGGAGGCGCCGAGCATCACCATTCCGGCGAACAGGTACCACTGCACCTCCAGCCAGGCGTTGGACGAGTACGACACGCCGTAGCGCACGAAGGCATTGCCGGCGCTGATGGCGCAGGCCAGCAGCGTCATCCAGTCGGCGACGCGGCCGAACCGCGCGTTGATGCCGTCCACGTACCGGCTGAAGGCGAGCAGCGGTCCCACGATGCGCGGCTCAGCGCCGCGCGGGGGCGGGCTGCTGCCCTTCCTGCGCCTGCATCTGGTAGACGAAGCTGTCGTAGGTGTTCTCG
>CAXTEL010000052.1:0-20609 GCA_964243365.1 uncultured Roseomonas sp.
CCGACCTCAGCGAGATGTGCCTGTACTACATCGGCGGCATCATCAAGCACGCCAAAGCGCTGAACGCCTTCACCAACCCGTCCACCAACTCCTACAAGCGGCTGATCCCGGGCTTCGAGGCGCCGGTGCTGCTGGCCTACTCCGCCCGCAACCGCTCCGCCTCCTGCCGCATTCCCTACGCCACCAACCCCAAGGCCAAGCGCGTCGAGGTCCGCTTCCCCGACCCCACCGCCAACCCCTACCTCGCCTACTCCGCGATGCTGATGGCCGGGCTCGACGGCATCCGCAACCGAATCCATCCCGGCGAGGCGATGGACAAGGACCTCTACGACCTGCCGCCGGAGGAGCTGCGCGGCATTCCCACGGTGTGCGGCTCGCTGCGCGAGGCGCTGGGCGCGTTGGAGGCCGACCACGAGTTCCTCATGGCCGGCGACGTGTTCGGGCGCGAGCAGATCGAGAGCTACATCGAGCTGAAGTGGACCGACGTCCACCGCTTCGAGCACACGCCGCACCCGGTCGAGTTCGAGATGTACTACTCCGTCTGACCGCGGTGACGGGTCGGGGCGCGCGCGTCGCGGCGCTCGCCCCCCTCCCCCTGTCGTACGCGCGCTGCGTCCGCCCATCCCCACCGCCGGCCGCGCCGCGCGGGACTGGTGGGCGCGGTCCTTCGGCGCGGGATGGCACGCGTCTCGCATGGCGCTTCCCGCGAATCTCTTCAGGTCGCCGCCGGTCCTCAGGAGCCGCCCGTTGAACGCATTCTTCGGCCTGCGCGAGCACGGCACCACGCCGCGCATCGAGCTCACGGCGGGGCTCACGACTTGGCTGACCATGGTCTACATCGTGGTGGTCAACCCCAGCATCATGGCGGCCGCCGGCATCGACCCGGGCGCCGCCTTCGTCGCCACCTGCCTCGCCGCGGCGATCGGCTCGGCGCTCATGGGCCTGCTGGCGAACTACCCCATCGCGCTGGCCCCGGGCATGGGGCTGAACGCCTACTTCGCGTTCGCCGTGGTGGGCGGCATGGGCGTCCCCTGGCCCGTCGCCCTGGGCGCGGTGTTCCTGTCCGGCCTGATCTTCCTGGCGGTGTCGCTGCTGGGCTTCCGGGAATGGCTGATCAACGGCATCCCGCTGTCGCTCAAGCTGGGCATCGCCGCCGGCATCGGTTTCTTCCTGGGCCTGATCGGATTGCAGGGCATGGGGCTGGTGGTGGACAACCCCGCCACGCTGGTCGGGCTGGGCAGCGTCGCCGCTCCCAAGGTGCTGCTGTCCTGCGCCGGCTTCCTGCTCATCGCCGGCCTGGTGGCGCGCGGCGTGCCTGGCGGCATCGTCCTGGGCATCGTGCTCACAGCCCTCGCCGGCCTGCCCTTCGGGCTGACCAGCTTCGGCGGCCTCGTGTCCCTGCCCCCCTCGCTCGCGCCCACCTTCCTCCGGCTCGACATCCCCGGGGCACTGGGGCTCGGGCTGGCCGGGATCGTCTTCACCTTCTTCCTCGTGGACTTGCTGGACAACGCGGGCACGCTCATCGGGACGATTCACCGCGCCGGGCTGATGCGGCCGGACGGCACCGTTCCCCGCCTGGGCCGCGCGCTGATCGCCGACAGCGGCGGCGCGGTCGTCGGCGCGGTCCTGGGCACCTCCACCACCACCAGCTACATCGAGAGCGTCGCGGGCATCCAGGCGGGCGGGCGAACCGGGATGACCGCGCTGACCGTCGCGGCGCTATTCCTGCTCACGCTCTTCCTGGCGCCGCTGGCCACCTCCATCCCGGGCTACGCCACCGCTCCGGCGCTGGTGTTCGTGGCCTGCCTGATGGCCAAGTCGCTGCGGGACGTGAATTGGGACGAGAGCACCGACTACCTGCCCGCGGTGGTCACGGCGATTTCGATGCCGTTCACCTTCTCCATCGCCACCGGCATCGGCTTGGGCTTCATCACCTTCGGGGTGGTGAAATTCCTCGCGGGGCGCGCGTCGGAAGTCTCGGGCGCAGTGTGGCTCATCGCCGGGCTGTGCGCGGTCAAGTTCGCCCTCGGCAGCTGAGCCGGGGCGCGCCCGAGCACCGGCCCGGACGCCTCAGGCGGCGTTCGCCCGGATGACCTCGCGAACCACGGGGT
Organism: uncultured Roseomonas sp.; assembly: GCA_964243365.1. Lineage (GTDB taxonomy): Bacteria > Pseudomonadota > Alphaproteobacteria > Acetobacterales > Acetobacteraceae > Roseomonas. The sequence goes on from CAXTEL010000052.1 coordinate 2,112, forward strand.
AAATCTCGCCCGTCCAGCGGCGGCCGTTGAACACGCCGTAGTGGCCGACCTCCCCCTGGACGTGGTGTCGCTTCATCGCGGGCTTCAGGCCGGAGCACAGCGTCAGCGCCGCGGCCGTCTGGCCCACGGCGCAGATGTCGTCCCTCTCGCCCTCCACGGCCAGCAGCGCGGTGTCCCGGATGACCTCGGGCCGCACGAGGCGACCGGCGACATGCAGCTCGCCGCGCGGCAGAAGGTGCTCCTGGAACACCTTGCTCACCGTCTCCAGGTAGAACTCGGCCGGCAGGTCCATCACCGCGAGGTACTCGTCGTAGAAGCGACGATGCGCCTCCGCGCTCTCGGCATCGCCCCTGACCAAGTTCTGGAACTGGTCGGCGTAGGCCTTGCGGTGGCGATCCGGGTTCATGGACATGAAGGCGGTGAGCTGCACCGCGCCCGGGTAGACCCGCCGCCCGGCCCCGGCGTAGCGCCACGGCACCTCGGCGACGAGGTTCCGCTCGAACCATTCGATGGGCTTCGAGTTCGCCAGCTCGTTCACCTTCGTGGGTGCCGCGCGGCTGTCGATCGGCCCGCCCATCAGCGTCATCGAGCGCGGCGTCGCGGGATCGCCGTCCTCGCTCATCAGCGCCACGGCGGCCAGCACCGGGACCGCCGGCTGGCAAACCGCCATCACGTGACCGCCCGGACCCATCCGGCGCAGGAAGTCGGACACGTGGGCGACGAACTCGTCGAAGCCGAAGCGCCCGGCGTCCAGCGGAACGTCGCGACCATTGTGCCAGTCGGTGACGTACACGTCGTGGTCGGGCAGCGCGGCCGCCACCGTGCCGCGCAGCAGCGTCGCGAAATGCCCCGACATCGGCGCCACCACCAGCAGCTTGGGCTGCGCCCGGTCGGTGTCTTTGGCGAAGCGCAGCAGCGTGGCGAAGGGGCCGCGATGCACCACCTCCTCGCGAACGGCAACGTCGCGGTCGCCGACCCGGATGGAAAGGATGCCGAAGGGCAGACGCTCGTGCGTGGTGCGGTAGCCTCCCAGGATATCCAGCGCGGCGGTGAGGTGGTTCAGCGGGCCGATCGGCGCGAAACCCCCGAACTGCCGCAGCAGCGCGCTCGTGTTCCGGGCCGCGACCTGGAACGGCGCCATGAAATCCTGATGCGCCTGGTAAGCCCGATACATCATGAGGTGCTGGAACTCTCTGAACTGCGGCGGGATGGCCGGTCGGCTCGCCGGCTGGAACTGTCGTGAGATGGGAAGTTAATTGAGATAAGCCAAGAAATCCTTGACGACCCCAGCATTCGGCACTCCAGTGCGGCGAGTCGCCTGAGCTGAAACGCCGGCCCGCGTCCTCGTGGCTCCGCCGGGTCTGGTCCGGCGTCGATGCGCCCGGGTGCCGGCGGCCGCGCGGCGTGGTGCGCCTCCTCGTCCGCGAGGACCGGCCCGATCCTCGCCGGCGTCCGCGGCGCACGCGTCCCGGCGGGCCGTCTGTGCCGGCGGTGTGGCCAGGGCACGGCGCAGATGTCATGAGAGCGATCCGTGGGTGGTGCCCGTCCTGCCCGCATCGTTCCGGGCAACGCGCGAGGCTCCTCCCTCCTCCATGGCTATCCCCTCCGCCTTCGCCCCCCTGCGCCACCCGACCTTCCGGATGCTGTGGTTCGCCACCCTGGTCAGCAACGTCGGTGGCTGGATCCAGAACACCGGCGCCGGTTGGCTGATGACCACGCTGGACGGGCGACCGCTGATGGTCTCGCTGGTGCAGGCGGCCAACCTGCTGCCGGTCTTCCTTCTCGCCCTGCCGGCCGGCGCGCTGGCCGACATCGTGGATCGGCGCCGCTTCCTGATCGCGGCGCAGCTGTGGATGTCGGGCATGGCCCTGGTCCTGTGCGTCCTGACCACCTCGGGACAGGTCGGGCCCTGGGGCCTGCTCGCGCTGACCTTCGCGCTGGGCATGGGCTCGGCGGTGAACTTCCCGGCCTGGGCCGCCGTGACGCCCGAACTCGTTCCCCGCGCCGACCTCACCCAAGCGATCGTGCTCAACGGCATCGGCTTCAATCTCGCGCGCGCCCTGGGTCCCGCCTTCGGCGGGCTGCTGGTGGGCTTGGCGGGGCCGGAAGCCGCCTTCGCGCTCAACGCCGTCTGCTTCTTCGCGCTGGTGGCCGCCCTCCTCGCTTGGCGGCGCGAGGCCACGCCGCTGCGCCTGCCCAACGAGCACTTCCTGCCGGCGATGCGCACCGGCGTGCGCTTCGTGTCCGCCAGCCCCGCGCTCCGCGGCACCATCGGGCGCGCGCTGGTCACCTTCTTCGCCGGCGCGGCGATCTGGGGCCTGCTGCCGCTGGTGGTGCGGCAGCGGCTCGGCCTGGGACCGGAAGCCTTCGGGCTGATGCTGGGCGCGATGGGTGCCGGCGCGGTGGCGGCCGGCGTCGTGCTGCCGCGGCTGCGGGCGCGCATGTCCCGCTCGCGGCTCGTGGTGTCGGCCACGGTCGGGCTCGGCGCGTCGCTGGCGGTGCTGGGGCTGTCCACCCACTGGCTGCCGGCGGGCGCGGCCATGCTGTTCTACGGGGCGTGCTGGATCTCGGCGGCGAGCACGCTCAGCGCCTCGGCCCAGCTCGCGGCGCCGTCCTGGGTGCGGGCCCGCGCCATGGGATTGTTCCAGGTGGCGACCTTCGGCGCGATGGCCGCGGGCTCCACCCTGGCGGGGCTCGCGGGCAGCGTCGTGGGGATCCCGGCGGCGCTGGCGGGCTTCGGGGCGATGGGCGCGGCGGGCGCCTTCCTGGTCCGTCGCCTGCCGCTGGAACTGCTGGCGCCGGCGCCGCCGCCCGCCGACATCCTCAATCCCGCCCCTGAGGCGCCCTCGCCCGAGCTGGCCTCGCTGCTGGCCCAGGGCTCCGGCCGCGTGCTGGAGGCGGTGCGCTACGCCGTGGGCCCGGCCGACCGCGCCGCGTTCCTCGACGCGATGCGGGAGGTGCGCGGGGTCCGGCTGCGCGCCGGCGCCCTCACCTGGCGTCTCTACGAGGACGTGGCCCACCCGGAGCGGTTCGTGGAGCTCTGGGCCGTGGGATCCTGGACCGAGCACCTGCGTGAGGAGTCACGGATGACGGAGCAGGACAGCCACGCCCTCGTGCGGGCCACGGCCCTGCACGAGGGCGCCGATCCGCCCCAGGCCGTGCGCTACCTCAACCTCGATCTGTGAGCCGACTCGCCCGCAGCGGCTGAAACCTTCGCGCCCGGGGTGCGCTGGGCAGCGGAGGCCGGGGAGCGACCGTCGTCCCGCCGCGCCGTGATCCCGGCGAGACCCCGAGAGGAGCGAGCAACATGGCTGAGAAGGCCAAGACTGCCGAGCGTCGCGCCGGCCGCTGGTCCACCCGCAACGACCTCGGCGACAACGCCAAGGAAACGTCGGTCAACACGCTGCAGGCGCTGCTGGTCGACTCCATCGACCTGTACAACGCCACCCGCCAGGCGCACTGGAACCTGAAGGGCACGAACTTCATCGGCCTGCACGAGATGCTCGAAGGGTTCTACAACGACCTCAACGAGAACAGCGATATGCTGGCCGAGCGCGCGGTGCTGCTGGGCGGCGTGCCGAACGGCACCACGCAGACGCTGGCCGGTTCCACGCGACTGCCGCCCTATCCCGGCGACCTGCTGAACAGCATGGACCACCTCGCCGAACTGGCCGACCGCTACGCCCAGGTGGGCAAGGCGCTGCGCCAGGGCATCGAGGACACCGACGAGGCCGGCGACACCGACACCTCGGACTTGCTGACCGAGCTGTCCCGCGCCACGGACAAGAAGCTATGGATGCTGGAAGCTCACCTGACCGGCCACGGCACCGACACCCCGGACGGGCGACGCGCCACGAAGTAGCGCGCCGGTTGCGATCCGCCCCGACCCGGACTACGTTCCGGGCGGGGATCCGGAACACAACATGAACAACCTGTTCGGCAGCCGTACCCCTCGAGGGCCGGCACAGCAGACCTACTCCGCGGCCGATATCGAGGTGCTGGAGGGTCTGGAACCCGTTCGCCGTCGTCCCGGGATGTACGTCGGCGGCACCGACGAGAACGCGCTGCATCATCTCGCCGCCGAGATGATCGACAACGCCATGGACGAGGCGGTCGCCGGCCACGCCGATCGGATCGACGTCACGCTGGAGGCGGGCAACTGGCTCGTCGTGCGCGACAACGGCCGCGGCATCCCGGTAGACCCGCACCCCAAGTTCCCGAAGCTGAGCGCGCTGGAGGTGATCCTCACCACGCTGCACTCGGGGGGCAAGTTCTCCGGCAAGGCCTACGACACCTCTGGCGGCCTGCACGGCGTCGGCTCCTCGGTGGTCAACGCGCTGAGCGCCCGGCTCGAGGTGGAGGTGGCGCGCGACCGCACGCTGTTCACCCAGTGCTACGAGCAGGGCCGCCCGGTCACGAAGCTGCGCAACGCCGGCCCGGTGAACAACCGTCGCGGCACCCAGGTCCGCTTCCGGCCGGACCCGGAAATCTTCGGCACGCAGCTGTTCTCGGCGGCGCGCGTGTTCCGCCTGTGCCGTTCCAAGGCCTACCTGTTCCGCGGGGTGAGCATCCGCTGGAGCTGCGATCCCTCGCTCGCCGCCGAGGACGCGCCGGCCGGCGCGACGCTGCACTTCCCCGGCGGCCTCGGGGACTTCCTGACCGCCGCGACCGAGGGGCGGAGCCACGTGACCGCCGCGCCCTGGGCCGGCGAGGCCGCCTTCCCGGAACGGCAGGGACGCGCCGAGTGGGCGGCCACCTGGCTGGAGCAGGGCGACGGATTCCTGCACGCCTACGCCAACACGATCCCCACGCCGCAGGGCGGTACCCACGAGGCGGGGCTGCGCGCGGCGCTGGTGAAGGGCCTGCGCGCCTACGGCGAGCTGAAGCGCGAGAAGCGCGCCGCCAGCCTGACGGCCGAGGACCTGCTCGGCGGCATGGCGGGGATGCTCAGCGTGTTCCTGCGCGAGCCGCAGTTCCAGGGCCAGACCAAGGACAAGCTGACCTCGCCCGAGGCGGCCCGGCTGGTCGAGGCGGCGCTGCGCGACCATTTCGACCACTGGCTGACCGGCGACACCAAGCGCGCCGACAACCTCCTGGCCTGGGCGATCGAGCGGGCCGAGGACCGCATCCGGCGGCGCGAACTGAAGGACACGCCGCGCAAGTCCGCCACCCGCCGGCTGCGCCTGCCCGGCAAGCTGGCCGACTGCGCGCGCGAGAGCGCCGAGGGCACCGAGCTGTTCCTGGTGGAAGGCGACAGCGCCGGCGGCTCGGCCAAGCAGGCGCGCGACCGCGAAACCCAGGCGGTGCTGCCGCTGCGGGGCAAGATCCTCAACGTCGCCTCCGCCTCGGCCGACAAGCTGCGCGGCAACCAGGAGCTGCGCGACCTGATCGAGGCGCTGGGCTGCGGCGCCGGCGAGAAGTTCGACCTCGCCCGCCTGCGCTACGGCCGGGTGGTAATCATGACTGACGCGGACGTGGACGGCGCCCACATCGCGGCGCTGCTGATGACGTTCTTCTACAAGGAGCTGCCGGAGCTGGTTCGCGGGGGTCGCGTCTTCCTGGCGCAGCCACCGCTGTACCGGCTCCAGTCCGGCAGCGTTTCGGTCTACGCGCGCGACGACGCCGACCTGGAGCGGCTGCGCCGGCGCGCCTTCAAGCCCAGCCAGAAGGTGGAGGTCAGCCGCTTCAAGGGGCTGGGCGAGATGCCGCCCGCCGCTCTGAAAGAAACCACCATGGACCCGCGCCGGCGCACCCTGCTGCGCGTGGTGCTGCCGCCCGACGAGCGCGCCCGCACGGCGGAGCTGATAGAGGCGCTGATGGGCCGCCGGCCCGAGCTCCGTTTCCGGTTCATCCAGGACAACGCGGCGAAGCTGGACCTGGAGGACGTGGACGCCTGATGCGGAAGGGGGCTCCTCCCCTGCCCCCCGCTCACCCCCGCTCCCCTTACCCGGTCGGAGGCACGTTGCCGCGGCATCGGGGATTGCGTATTGAGAAGCATTCGCGATAAGCGAGCGCGTCCAGTAACCCGAGGTCCATCCCGTGCACCGAACCCTTCGCGCCGCGCTCGGCGCCCTAACCCTCCTCGGCGGCCTCGCCACCGCCGGCGGGGTCCGGGCCGCCGAGGTGAACCTCTACACCACCCGCGAGCCGGGCCTGATCCGCCCGCTGCTGGACCGCTACGCCGGCGAAACCGGCACCAAGGTGAACACGGTGTTCCTGCAGGCCGGACTCGCCGAGCGCGTGGCGGCGGAGGGGGCACGCTCGCCCGCCGACCTGCTGATCGTGGTGGACGTCGGCAACGTCATGGACCTGCTGCAGCGCGACGTGGTGCAGCCGGTCCGGTCGGCGGCGGTGACCGAGGCGGTGCCGGAAGCCCTGCGGGACCCCGACGGGCGCTGGACCGCCTTGTCGCTGCGCGGCCGCGCCATCTACGTTTCGCGCGAGCGGGTCGCCGACGAGATCCTCACCTACGAGTCCCTGGCCGACCCCCGCTGGCGTGGGCGCGTGTGCGTGCGCAGCGGCCAGCACCCCTACAACACCGCGCTGTTCTCCGCGCTGCTGGTGAAGCACGGCGAGGGCTGGCTGGCCGAGTGGCTGACCGCGCTCAAGGCCAATCTCGCGCGCAAGCCTTCCGGCGGCGACCGCGAGGTGGCCCGCGACATCCTCGCCGGGCTGTGCGACGTGGGCCTGGGCAACACCTACTACGGCGGGCTGATGCTTTCGGGCCGCGGCGGCGAGGAGCAGCTCCGCTGGGGGCAGGCGATCAGACTGGTGCTGCCGGGCTTCGCGGACGGGTCGGGCACCCACGTGAACATCTCCGGGGCCGCCGTGGCCAGGCATGCGCCGAACCGTGCCGAGGCCGTCAAGCTGCTGGAATACCTCGTGTCGCCGCGGGCGCAGCAGGCCTTCGCGGAAGCCAACTTCGAGTTCCCGGTGCGCCCCGGCGTGGCCGCGGACCCGATCGTGGCGGGGTTCGGCGCGTTGCGGGTGGACACCACGCCGCTGCCGGAGATCGCGGCCCAGCGCGCCGCGGTCAGTCGGATCCTGGACCGCGTCGGCTTCGACCAGTGAGGAAGGCCCGGCCGGCAGGGTGAGGCGGAACCCGATGGTGCTGCCACGGCTCGCCGCGGCCGGGGTCGCCGCGCTGGTGCTGCTGCCCGTGCTCGCGCTGGCCGTGCTGGCCGCCGCCGGCACCGGCGACCTGTGGCCGCACCTGCTGCGCTACGTGCTGCCGCAGGCCGCGCTGGAATCCCTGCTGCTGCTGGCCGGCGTCGGCGCGCTGACGCTCGTGCTGGGCACCGGCACGGCCTGGCTGGTCACGCAGCACGACTTCCCCGGGCGCCGCGTCCTGGGCTGGGCGCTGCTACTGCCCTTCGCCTTGCCGACGTACGTCGCGGCCTACGCCTGGCTGGACGTGCTGCATCCCACGGGGCCGCTCGCGACCGTCCTGCGCGCCGCGCTGGGCATCGCCGACCAGCGGGGCCCGTGGCTGCCCGAGCCGCGCTCGCGCGCCGGCTGCGTGCTGGTGCTCGGCTTCGTGCTCTACCCCTACGTGCACCTGTCCGCCCGCGCCGCCTTCCTGCTGCAGGGCGCCGCGACCCTGCGTGCCGCGCGCTCGCTGGGCGCTTCCGGCTGGACGCTGTTCCGACGCGTCGGCCTGCCGCTGGCCCGGCCGGCACTCGCGGTCGGCACGGCGCTGGCGCTGATGGAGGCGCTCAACGACGTGGGCGCCAGCGAGTTCCTCGGCGTGCGCACGCTCACCGTCTCGATCTACGTCACCTGGCTGACCCGTTCCTCGCTCGAAGGCGCGGCGCAGATCGCCCTGGTGCTGCTCGGCCTGGTGTCGCTGGTGCTGCTGCTGGAACGCTGGGGGCGGCGGGCCCGCGCTTTCGACGACGGCGACGGCGCACCCACCCCGGAGCCGGCGCGGCTGGATGCCCTGCCCGGCCTCGCGGCGTGCGCGTTCTGCGCCCTGCCCGTGCTGCTCGGCTTCGTGGTGCCCGCGGCGTACCTCGCGCGGGCCGCCTTCGTGCGCGTGTCCGCGTTCGGCCTGCCGCCGGAGCTGGGGCACTGGATCGGCGGCAGCGCGCTCTACGCCGCGCTCGGCACCGCCCTGACGCTCGCCGCGGGCCTGCTGCTCGCCGCCTGCGCCCGCCTGACCGGCGGCGGGCTGGCGCTGCGGGTGGCGATGCTGGGCTACGCCCTGCCCGGCGGCGTGGCGGCGGTCGGGCTGATCACCGCCTTCGGTTGGCTGGACGACGCCGGCGACCTGCTCGCCGGTGTCGGCACGCTGCCGGCGCTGTCGGGCTCGGGCGCCGCGCTACTGGCGGCCTACCTCGTGCGCTTCCTCGCGATCCCCACTGGCGGGCTGGAAGCGGCCTACGCGCGGCTGCCCGCCGCCGTGGATCTCGCGGCGAGCAGCCTGGGCTGCCGGTCCGCACGCCTCTTCCACCGCGTCCACCTGCCGATGCTGACGCCCGCCCTGGCCGCCGCGGCCCTTCTCGTCTTCCTCGATGCCATGAAGGAGCTGCCGGCGACGCTGCTGCTGCGGCCGTTGAACGTGGAAACCCTCGCCACGGCGCTGTACGGCGAGGCGGCGCGCGGCACCTACGAGGAGGGTGCCGTGGCGGCGTTGTGCATCGTGCTGGTCGGCCTGCTGCCGGTGCTGCTGCTGGCGCGCGGCGCCGCGCTCGCGGGCAGCGCGCGCCGCGGCTCGGCGGCGGCGACCCGGCCCGGGGTCCGCCCGCGGCCCCGGCCACGCTCGCCGATGCTGCCGGCACGGCTCTCGCTGGGTCTCGCGACCCTCGGCCCGGCGCGCGTCGGGCGCGGCTCCGGCAGGGTCCGTCCTCCGTTCCCGGTGCTGAACGCGTGGGGCTGGCCGCGCGGGCGCGCGTCGTGAGCGCGTCGCCGGCCCCGCGAACCCTTCGGCGCCGCGCCCGGACCGGTTCGGGTCCGAGGCGACCCCGGACGTGGCGGGCAGCCGCTCGCGACGCGGCGAGGGACGGCTGACACGCGACCGTCAGGTTCGGGAAACCTTGCCATCGTTGCGTGTCGCGCGCATATGCCACTTGTCCCCGGCTCATTCGGCGCGGTCCCGGACCGCGACCCGGGAAGGCAGCACGGCCGCGGAACTGCCGCGGCGCAACCCGTCCCGCGGCGCGTGCCGCCGGGCGCCGCAGGAATCCTTAGCACTTGAGCAACACCGACGACGCGAACGCGGCGGAGCACACTTCCGGGAAGCCGGGGATCGACACGTCAGGCCTGCCGGACGAAGTCACGCTCGACGTGACCGGGGACCCGATGGGCGGGCAGCACGAGCCGACGCCGTCGCCCCACCCGGCGGAGGAGACCACCGAGGAGCGGCCAGAGGAGTTCTACGAGGACGCTTCCGTGGCGGGAGGTCCCGGAGAGTCGGTGGGAGAGGCGCACGGCGAGCGTCCGGCCGGCCGGCCGAAATCCGATCTCGGCCCGCTGCCGCGGGTGGACCCCGAAGCGGTGCACACCTTCGCGCGCGAGACCGCCGGCAGCCTGCCCGACGACCCCACGCCCGATGCCGAGCCGGCCCCACTGTCCGGCGAGCCCGCGGCGCGGGCGGACGACGCGGCGGACGCCCCCTCCGCGTCGCGCGACGCCTCGTCCGCGGAGGACGACGACGAGGAGCCGGCCGCCCCTCCGCCGCCGGTGCCGGGCTTCGACACGCTCGGCCTGGGCGAGCCTATCCTGCGCGCCCTGCTGGAGGCGGGCTACGTCACGCCGACGCCGATCCAGGAGCAGGCCATCCCCGTCGTGCTGATGGGCCGCGACGTGCTCGGCTGCGCCCAGACCGGTACCGGCAAGACCGCCGGCTTCACGCTGCCGATGCTGGAGATCCTGGCGGGCTCGCGGGCCAAGGCACGCATGCCGCGCTCGCTGATCCTGGAGCCGACGCGCGAGCTGGCGCTGCAGGTCGCCGAGAACTTCGTGAAGTACGGCCGCCACCTGAACCTCGTGCACGCCCTGCTTATCGGCGGCGAGAGCATGGGGGACCAGCGGGCCGTGCTGGACAAGGGCGTGGACGTGCTGGTCGCGACCCCGGGCCGTCTGCTCGACCTGTTCGAGCGCGGCCGCATCCTGCTCGCGGACTGCAAGCTGCTGGTGATCGACGAGGCCGACCGCATGCTCGACATGGGATTCATCCCCGACGTCGAGCGCATCGTGTCCATGCTGCCGCCGCTGCGCCAGACGCTGTTCTTCTCGGCGACCATGGCGCCCGAGATCCGCAAGCTGGCCGACGCCTTCCTGCGCAACCCCAAGGAGATCACGGTGTCGCGCCCGGCCTCGGTCGCGGCCACGATCACCACGGGCCTGATCCTGTGCCAGCCGCACGATAAGCGCGAAGCGCTGCGCCGACTGCTCAAGCGCGAGGCCGTGCAGAACGCCCTGATCTTCTGCAACCGCAAGCGCGACGTGGACGTGCTCTACAAGTCCCTGCGCGAGCACGGCTTCTCCGTCGGCGCGCTGCACGGCGACATGGACCAGTCCAGCCGCTTCGCGACGCTGAACCGCTTCAAGGCGGGCGAGATACAGCTGCTCGTCTGCTCCGACGTCGCCGCGCGCGGCCTCGACATCGGCGGCCTTTCCCACGTGTTCAACTTCGACGTGCCGTTTCACGCCGAGGACTACGTCCACCGCATCGGCCGCACCGGCCGGGCCGGTCGCGAGGGCCACGCCTACACCCTCGCCACCCCCGACGAGGCCAAGCTGGTCGGCGCGGTGGAGAAGCTCACGGGCCTGCCCATCCCCCGCATGGTGGCAGTGGAGGGCGTGGAAAGCAGCGGCGAAGCGGACATGGCGGCCGCTGTCGGCAATCCGGGTGCCGGACGCGGCCGCCGCGAGGAGCGCGGTAGCCGCGTCCGCGTCGGCCCGCGTCCCGAGGACCGCGCGCGCCGCGGCGAGGGTCGGGACGCGCGGCCCCGACGGGAGGAAGCTCCCCGGGAGGAGGCCAGCCGCGTGGCAGAGCCCCGTCGCGTTCCGGTCGCCGCCGAGCCGCCCCCGCGCGGTGTCGTTGCGCGCGGCGACCGCGACGCTCCGGCGCGCCCGGAGGGCGAGCGCGGCGGGTCCCGAGTCGAGGAGCGATCCATGCTCCGCCGCGACGATAGGAGCCGCGACGACATGGGTCCGGCCGTGCGCGGCTTCGGCGACAGCACCCCGGCCTTCATGCTGATCCCCATCCCCCGGCCGCGTCGCGAGGACCCCGTGGGCACGCCCGAAGCCGAGGCGGCCTGAGCCCCGCGCCGGTCCGGACGCGCGGGTCGTGGCCTTCGCGCCCCGGCTGGGCGGCAGCGCCCGATCGCCGTATCGACCCCGCCCGCCGTGCCGTCGCGTTCCCGAGGCCGATCGGGACCCGGGTCGGCCGGCGATCAATGCCCCGAGCGCACGGGGCGAGCCGGAACCGAGCCTAGTCCGGCGGGAGGGGACACCGAGATGAACGTCGTCGCCGCAGTCGCCGCCGAGCCGGAAGCACCGAACGCGGCGCGTCCGCGGAGCACCCCGGCCTTCTCCTGGGACGACGCCCTGCTGCTCGAGGAGCAGCTCGGTGAGGAGGAGCGGATGGTGCGCGACGCCGCCCGCGCCTTCTGCCAGGACCGGCTGATGCCGCGGGTGCTGGAAGCCAACCGGCGCGAGATCTTCCACCGCGAGATCATGAACGAGTTCGGCGAGCACGGCTTCCTGGGCGCCACGCTCGAGGGCCACGGCTGCGCCAGCGTCGGCTACGTTTCCTACGGCCTGATCGCGCGCGAGGTGGAGCGGGTGGACAGCGCCTACCGCTCCGCCTTCTCGGTGCAGTCCTCGCTCGTGATGTTTCCGATCCACGCCTTCGGGTCGGAAGCGCAGAAGAGCAGGTTCCTGCCCAGGCTGCGCACCGGCGAATGGGTCGGCTGCTTCGGGCTGACCGAGCCCGATGCCGGCTCCGACCCATCCTCTATGCGCACCCGGGCGCGCGCGACGGAAGGCGGCCACCTGGTGTCCGGCTCCAAGGCCTGGATCACCAACGCGCCGATCGCCGACGTATTCGTGGTGTGGGCCAGGGACGACGAGGGACTTCTGCGCGGCTTCCTCTTGGAGAAGGGGATGCCCGGCCTGACGGCGCCCAGGATCGAGGGCAAGTTCTCCTTGCGCGCCTCGACCACCGGCATGATCATGATGGACGAGGTGTTCGTCCCCGACGAGAACCGCCTGCCGGGCGTGAGATCGCTGGCCGGCCCCTTCGCCTGCCTCAACCGCGCCCGCTACGGTATCGCCTGGGGCGCGCTCGGGGCTGCTGAGTTCTGCTGGCACGCTGCGCGCGACTACGCCCTGAACCGCAGGATGTTCGGCCGCCCGCTCGCCCAGACCCAGCTGATCCAGAAGAAGCTCGCCGACATGCAGACCGAGATCACGCTGGCCCTGCAATCGGTGCTGCGGGTCGGGCGGCTGCTCGACGAGGGCAAGGCGGCGCCCGAGATGATCAGCCTCGTCAAGCGCAACTCCTGCGGCAAGGCGCTCGACATCGCCCGGGTCTCGCGCGACATCCACGGCGGCAACGGCATCTCGGACGAGTACCACGTCATCCGCCACCTCATGAACCTCGAGGCGGTGAACACCTACGAGGGCACCCACGACGTGCACGCCCTCATCCTCGGACGCGCCCAGACGGGGCTGAACGCGTTCGGCTGAGCGCGCCGGACTCCCCGGCCGGCCGTCCGGGACGGCAGGCCCGCCGCGAGCGGTCCGACCGCGGGGGTATCGCGCCACCCCGCCGCACCGGCGATCCCACCTCCGCCCGGCTGCCCGCGGACGAGCCGGAGCTGCTAGCCGGGCGCGTGGCCTCGGGTGGCGACGCCACCGTTCTCCTGCCGGGCGGCGCCACCGGCTTCGTGCCCTTCGTGCTGCCCGGCGAGCGGGTGCGGGTGCGGGTCACCGGCCGGCGTGGCGACGCCGTGCTGGCCGAGGCGGAGGCCGTCCTCGCGCCCAGCCCGGAGCGGGTGGCGCCGCCCTGCCGGCATTTCGGCGACTGCGGCGGCTGCGCGCTGCAGCACTGGGCGCCCGAGGCCTACCGCGCCTGGAAGCGGAATCGCCTGGTCGAGGCACTGGGCCGCGCCGGCTTCCCCGGGGCCGACGTCGCCCAGCTCATTCCCTGCCCGGCCCGCAGCCGGCGCCGGGCCGACCTGGCGCTCCGCCGGGGCGCGGACGGCATCGAGGTCGGCTTCCACGCCCGGGGCGCCGGCCGCGTGGTGGACATGGGTGAGTGCCACGTGCTCGACCCGCGGCTCTTCGCGCTGGTCGAGCCGCTGCGACGCCTGCTGGCGCAGCTTCGCGGCTTCCGGCGCGAAGGCTCGGCGCTGCTGAACCTGCTCAACACCGGCCCCGACCTGCTGCTGCGCACGGACGCCGCGCTCACCCCTGGGGACCGGCAGCTGCTCGCCCGGTTCGGGGCGACGCTGGGCGTGCCGCGCGTTGCCTGGGCGCTGGGGAACGGAGTGCCCGAGATGGCGGCGCAGGCTGGGCCGGCGGCGCTGACCTTCGGCGGCGCGGCAGTGGCAGCACCCCCGGGCGCCTTCCTGCAGGCGACACCGGAAGGCGAGGCGGCCATCGTGGTGGCGGTGCTGGCCGGCCTGCCGACCAAGCTGCCGGCCCGGGCGCGTGTCGCCGACCTCTACGCGGGCCTGGGCACCTTGTCGCTGCCGCTGGCGTCCCGCGCCCGGGTGGACGCCTTCGAGGCGGACGCCGCGAGCGTGTCCGCCCTCGCGGCGGCGGCTAACAAGTCCGGGGGACGCCTGGCGGTGAAGCGGCGCGACCTGTCGCGCCAGCCCCTGCCGCCGGCGGAGCTGGCTGCCTACGCGGCGGTGGTGCTGGACCCGCCCTACGCCGGGGCGGCGGAACAGTCCGCCCTGCTGGCCCGCTCCGCGGTGCGGCGGGCGATCCTCGTATCCTGCAACCCCGCCGCGCTGGCGCGCGACGCCGCCCCTTTCGCGCGAAGCGGCTGGCGCGTGCTGGCGGCGACGCCGGTGGACCAGTTCCTGTGGTCGCCGCACCTGGAAGCCGTGGTGGTGCTCGACCGCGGGGCTTGATGCGGCCGCGCATCGGCCCATCCTCCCCCCACGGATCGAACCGTGGGGAATGCTCGTGATGGATCGCCGAAACCTGCTGACCGCCGCCCTGGCGATGCCCGCCCTATCGGCCGGGACGGGCGCCGCGCTGGCGCAGGCCGTCGCGCCGCCGGCGACGGGGCAGGCGCCGGGCTTCTTCCGCGCGCGGCTGGGCGCGCGCTCGCTCCTGACGGTCAACGACGGCTTCGCGCGCCGGGCCGACCCGACGCAGGGCTTCGTCCGCAACGCCGCCCCGGAGCAGGTGGCGGCGGCGCTGCGGGACGCCTTCCTGCCCACCGACCACCTGAACATCCCCTATACCGTGCCGTTCCTGGAAACGCCGCGCGGGGTGATCGCCTTCGACACCGGCACCGGCGGCCAGCTCGGCGCCACGGCCGGGCGGATGCACGACAACCTGCGCGCCGCCGGCGTGGATGCCGCAGCGGTGACGCAGGTGGTGTTCACTCACTTCCACGGCGACCACGTGTCCGGCCTGACCACGGCGGAGAACGTCCGGGTTTTTCCCAACGCGGAGCTGCACGTGCCGCGGCCCGAGTGGGCCTACTGGATGGACGAGGGCGTCGCGTCCCGCGCGCCGGAAGCCAGCAGGGCGGCGTTCAGCAACGTCCGCCGCCGCTTCGCCTCCTACGAGGGTCGCGTCCGGATGTTCGAGCCGGGCGCCGAGGTGCTGCCCGGCATCCGCTCGGTGGCCACGCACGGGCACACGCCGGGGCACACCTCCTTCATCGTTTCGGACGGCGCGGACGCCGTGCTGGTGCTGGGCGACGTGACCAACCGTCCGGAACTCTTCGCCCGGAACCCCAGCTGGCACGCCGTGTTCGACATGGATGCCCAGGCCGCCGAGGCGACGCGGCGTCGCGTGCTGGACATGGTCTCGACGGACCGTATGCGGCTGGTGGGCTACCATTACCCCTTCCCTGCCAGCGGTTTCATCGCCAGGGAGTCGGACGGCTACCGCTTCGTGCCCGCCGATTGGGTGGCGGCCACCTAAGGGCTGTCACGGCCTCGGTGCGGGTCGTCGATCTCGCTCCGCGTTCCCGGCACAGCCGCCCCGGGGACTCGGATCGGGTTCGATGCCGTGCGGGTGTTCCACAACAGCCTCGACGCAGTCCCACCACGCCCGGCCCCCGCATTTCCGTCCAGAAACGGCGATGTCCTCTCGTGATGCGAGAGAATCTAGTGGCACTCCCCGTTTCGTGATACACGATCCACGCAACGCCGCGTTTTGCCGGCGGTGCGGGGCGTGTCGTCCCCCGGCTGCCACGCGCCCAGGATGGGTAGCGAAGCCGCCGACGCCACAGCAACGGAGCGCGTCATGGACGACACCGCCTTCCCGGGCCTGGGTCGCCCGGATCTGGACCGGCTGAGCGCCGACATGAACCGGGACGGTTACGGCGTGTTGCGGGACGTGCTGCCGCTCGACTTCCTCCCGCGCATGCGCGGCTTCGTCGCCGATCAGCTCGCCCGCCGCAACGGCGAGTACTTCTGCGACTTCGGCCAGGGAGGGGGCCAGGGAGCGGGCCACGGCGCGGAACCCGGCGCGGCGGAAGCGCCGGCGTCGGCGTTGGACGCCCTGGGCGGGTCGACGGCCCTGCGCGATCTCCTCGCCGGGTTGTACGAGCGCGGCACGGGCCGCCCCGCCCCGGCCGGCGAGGTGCTCCAGGTGCTGCGCGTGCTGGCGGGCGAAGGCGGCCAGAAGCATTCCCACCGCTTCCACTACGACGCCTACGTCGTCACCGCGCTGGTGCCCATCGTGATGCCGCCGCCCGAGGAGGAGCAGCGCGGCGACCTCGTGCTATTCCCCAACCTGCGCGGCATCCGCTCCAGCGTGCTGACCAACGTCGTCGAGAAGGCGATCGTGCAGAACGGCGCGGCGGGGCGCCTGCTGGCCAGCCCCGCCGTGCAGCGGCGCCTGCGCGCCCGCGTGGTGCCGATGGAGCCGGGCAGCATGTACTTCTTCTGGGGCTACCGTTCGCTGCACGCCAACCGTCCCTGCCGGCCCGACCGGGTGCGCTCCACGGCGCTGTTCCACTTCGCCGACCCGCACGCCATGAGCCCGCTGATCCGCTTTATCGAGAACCGCCACCGCCGCGCCGAGCAGCCCGCCAAGCTCGCGGCCTGACCCGCGCGCCGGCGGAGGGGGGGGGCCGGACCCGCCCCGCCGCCGGCGCACGCCGCTCCTACCAGGAGCAGGCCCGGCGCACCGGCGCCACCGCCTCGCGCAGGCCGCGCACGTCGAAGGTCGCGGTGATGGCGCCCTCGCCCGGTAACGGCACCCGCAGCAGCGCCCGGTCAGCCGACTCCGCCTCCTCCAGGAAGCGGCGCGGCGCGGGGGCGGCCAGCAGCATCCGGTTGGGCGTCACCGACCACGTTTCGGACTCCACCGGCCCGTCGCCCACCTGCACCGACACCGGGTAGTCGCCGTCGGGGATCAGGTGCGCCGGGCTGAACGTCACCGTCGTGGCGCCGCTGCGGCACTGCACGAACAGGCTGGCCGTCGCCGGCGAGCCCGACACGGCGGCGGCGAACAGCATCACCCCCGCGGTCGGCGCGCCGTCCACGGGCTCCCGCCCGGCGGTCGCTTCCCAGCGGCCCGCGCCGGCGGGCGCCGCGGCCCCGCCTTCCCCCCCGCCCGGCGGCGGCGGCAGCGCCGAAACGATCCGGTCCCAGCACAGCAGCCGCGCCGCCGCGTCCCGGTTCGCCGGGCAACCGACGCCCAGCCGGCGCAGCGCCGCGCCGTAGCCCGGACTGTTCCGGCCCGCCCGGTCGAGGCAGCCCAGCCGCTCGCCCTCGATCGGCAGCCCGGCGCAGTCCCGCGTCGCGCTCGCCACCGCGCGCCCGTCCTCCGGCCGCGGCGGCCCGGCGGTCCGCGCCGCGGCCGGCCAGCACGCCGCCCCCCATGCCGCGAGGATCAGCGCGGCCGGGGCCGGCCGGCGGGCGGGGAACGGCGCCGCATCGATGATGTTTCGCATGGTGCCGGAGTCCTAAACCGCCCCGGGGCCGGCCCGTAAGCCCGCAATCGCCGCGCCGATTCCCGCGCGGGTTGCGGACCGGCGACGGCCACGGTCCCACCCCACCCGCGCGAGCCGCGTCAACGGTTGCGGAGCCGTTAACCGAACTCGCGCCATCGTTGGATGCGGCCGGATGGCTGCTGCCCTAGGAAGCACCGTAGTCACGCTTCGTTAGGGATCGCGCCTTGCGCTTCAGCGGCAATGAAACCGAGATCGAGAGCCTGGACGGCGCCGACCTCCTCGACCACGTCCGGGCGGTGATCGCGCGCAATGCCCGCACCGTCGCCCGCACGCGCGCCCTGGTGGCACGCACGCACGCCCTGCTGTCCGGACCGCCGCGGTCGGACGCACTCTCACCCGGCGCCCACGGCGGCTTCTGAGCGGTCGGAAGGAGGCGGCACCCGGGACCGGCACCGGGGCGCGTGGGTGGTCCGGTAGCGACGGACGGATTTGAACCGCCGACCAAGAGATTATGATTCTCCTGCTCTACCGCTGAGCTACGTCGCCGTGCCGAGCGCGGGCGATTAGGCCGCGGCGCCCTCCCTGTCAACGCTCGCCACCGAGCGCACGAAGCCTCCCCCCAGCACGCGGTCGCCCTCGTACAGCACCACCGCCTGCCCCGGCGCCGCCACCACGGGCGCGGCCGGGCGCACCCGCAGCAGCCCCGCCGCCGCGTCCCACTCGGCTTCCACCGGCTGCGGCGCCTCGCGGGCGCGGAACTTGGCGGTCGCCGCGAAGGAACCGTCCGGCGGCGCGCGCAGCCAGTTCACCTCCCCCGCCTCGACCGCCGCCCGCGGCACGCTGGCCCGCGGCCCCACCACCACGCGCCGCCGCCCGGCGTCCAGCGCCGCCACGAACATCGCTCCCGCGCCGCCGGCCGCCAGCGGGTCGCGCGACGCCTCGCCCAGCCCCCGCCCCTGCCCCACCGTGTAGCGCCCCACGCCGGCGTGCCGGCCCAACACCCGGCCATCGAGGTGCACGATCTCCCCCGGCGCCGCCGCCTCGGGGCGCAGCTTCGCCACCGTCTCGTGGTAGCGCCCGTCGGGGACGAAGCAGATGTCCTGGCTGTCGGGCTTGGCCGCCACCGCCAGCCCCAGCCGGGCGGCGTGGCCGCGCACCGCCGCCTTGTCGGGCATCTCGCCCAGCGGGAAGCGCGCGAGCGCCAGCTGCGCCGGCGTGGTGGCGAATAGGAAGTACGACTGGTCGCGCGCCGGGTCCGCCGCGCGCCGCAGCTCCGGCCCGCCCGCGCCGTCGACGCGGCGGGCGTAGTGCCCGGTGGCCAGCGCCTCGCAGCCCAGGTCGCGGGCCAGCAGCGTGAGGTCGCGGAACTTCACCGTCTGGTTGCAGCGCACGCAGGG
>CAXTEL010000053.1:0-19488 GCA_964243365.1 uncultured Roseomonas sp.
CCCACGGTTCCGCCCGGCTCACATGACCGGCGGTCCGCTTCAGGGGGGCAGGTCAACACCGCCTCAGGACGCCGCGCCGCGCGCCGCGGTGGCGAGCCTGTCGGCCCGCTCGTTCATCGGCTCGCCGCTGTGGCCGCGCACCCAGCGCCATTCCACCTGGTGCGGCTTGGCCGCGGCCAGCAGGCGCTGCCAGAGCTCGTAGTTGGCCACCGGCGCGCGGGCGGCGGTTTTCCAGCCGTTACGCACCCAGCCGTTGACCCAGCGCGAGATGCCGTTGCGGACGTACTCGCTGTCGGTGTGCAGGATTACCCGGCAGGGTCGCGTCAGCGCTTCCAGCGCGGCGGCCGCGGCGGTCAGCTCCATGCGGTTGTTGGTGGTGGCAGGATCGCCGCCGGAGAGCTCGCGCTCGCGCCCGCCGGCGCGCAGGACGGCGCCCCAGCCGCCGGGACCGGGGTTGGGCTTGCAGCCGCCGTCGGTCCAGATCTCCACCGGGGCGCCGTCGGCGGAACCGTCGCCGGGCCCGGTGCCGGCGGCGCGCGCTTCACCGGGCATGGGCGTGCTCCGCCCCGATCCGCGCGGCGAAGTGCCGCAGCCGGGCGAGGTATTCCAGCGGGTCCTTGCGGGTCACCAGCGCGTCCGCGGGCGTGTTGGTCCAGTCGAACAGGCGGGTGAGCAGGAAGCGCAGCGCCGCCCCCGCGCACAGGACCGGCAGCGCGTCCCGCTCGGCCGGCGTCAACGGCCGGGCGGCCTCGTAGCCGTCCAGGATCGCCGTCGCGAGGTCGGGGTCGAGGCGCGGCTCCGGGCCGGCGAAGCACCAGCTGTTGAGGCACACGGCGAGGTCGTAGGCCAGCAGGTCGGTGCAGGCGAAGTAGAAGTCGATGATCCCGGTCAGCCGCCCGCCCCGGAAGAAGGCGTTGTCGGGGAACAGGTCGGCGTGGATGTGGCCGCGCGGCAGGGCGCCCACCGCTGGCCAAGCGTCCAACACGGCGTCGAGGTGGCCGTCCAGCTCGGCGCACAGGCCGGGCGAGAGCGCGTCGCCGCCCGCCCGGCACAGCGCCAGCAGCGGTCCCCAGGAGTCCGGCCCGAGGCCGTTGGCGCGCTCGGCAGCGTAGTCATTGCCTGCGGCGTGCAGAACGGCCAGCGCGCGGCCGATGGCGGCGCAGTGCCCGGCGTCGGGGTGGCGCGGCCAGTCGCCGGGGAGGAAGGTGCAGATCGCCGCCGGCCGACCGGCGAGCGCGCGCAGCGCCCGGCCGTCGCGCCCGGCCACCGGCAGCGGGCAGTCTACGCCGCGCGCCGAAAGGTGCTGCATCAGCTCCAGGAACCAGGGCAGCTCGACCGGGTCCACGCGCTTCTCGTAGAGGGTGAGCACGTGGTCGCCGCGCGCGGTGCGGAGCAAGAAGTTGGTGTTCTCCACGCCCTCGGCGATGCCGCGGAAGGACACCAGCGCGCCGAGGTCGTATTCCGCCACGAAGGCGGCCACCGCCGCCTCGGGAACGGCGGTGTAGACCGCCATCAGCTCTGGAGCGCGGTGGGCAGCTTGAAGGTGACGCCCTCGCGCGCGACGATCACCTCCTCCACCTCGACCTCGAAGCGGGCGCGCAAGCGCTCGAGCACCTCCTCCACCAGCACCTCAGGGGCCGAGGCGCCGGCGGTGATGCCCACCGTGCCCAGGCCGTCGGCGAAGGCCGGGTCGAGGTCGCGCCCGCGCGGCACCAGCACCGCGCGCGGGCAGCCTGCCCGCTCGGCGACCTCGCGCAGGCGCACCGAGTTCGACGAGTTTGCGGCGCCCACCACCACGATCAGGTCCGAGCGCCCGGCGATCGCCTTGACCGCGGCTTGGCGGTTGGTGGTGGCGTAGCAGATGTCCTCGCGCGCCGGGCCGGAGATGGCGGGGAAGCGGCGTTGCAGGGCGGCCACAATCTCGGCGGTGTCGTCCACCGACAGCGTGGTCTGGGTGGTGAAGGACAGCAGCCCGGGAGGCGGTACCACCCGCTCGGCCTGCGCCACGCTTTCCACCAGCGTCACCGCGCCGGCGGGAAGCTGGCCCATGGTGCCGATCACCTCCGGATGGCCGGCGTGGCCGATCAGCAGGACGTGGCGGCCTTCCGAGAAGTGCTTCTCGGCTTCGCGGTGCACCTTGGAAACCAGCGGGCAGGTGGCGTCGAGAAAGTACATCTGCCGGGTGCGCGCATCCTGGGGCACCGACTTCGGCACGCCGTGGGCGGAGAAGATCACGGGACGGGTGGGGTCGGGGATCTCGTCCAGCTCCTCGACGAACACCGCGCCCTTGGCTTCGAGCTGCTCGACGACGAAGCGGTTGTGGACGATCTCGTGGCGGACGTAGACCGGGGCGCCGTGGCGGATCAGCGCTTCCTCGACGATCTTGATGGCGCGGTCCACGCCGGCGCAGAAGCCGCGCGGACCTGCCAGCAGCACGCGCAGCCGGGGCTTGGCCGCTACGGCCAGGGGCGGCGGGGCGGCGGCCCCCACGGCGGGCAGGCTGGCCAGGGCCTCGACAGTGGGGGCCGGCGCCTCGGCGGGTACGGTGTCGGCGGGCGGGTTGGCGTCGGGCGTCATCTCGTGCCAGTTCGTGGTGCGGCCCACCGGGAATGGTGCGCCGGCCGGTTCGCCGCAACCTAAGGAACGCCGCGATCCGCGCGGCGCCGCGACCCGGCGGGCGCCGCAACCTAGCGGCGGTCCGCCGTCCGGGACAGGGGGAGTGTTCTCGCGCATGGCGCATCGGGGATGGTCGGGGGCGCGGCGGGGGGGTGCGCGGGGGATGGCCGGCGGCAGCGCGCGGGGCGCGACGCGCGCGGCGGTGACCGCGGGGCGCGCGGCGGCGCTGGCGGGGCTGCTGCTGCCGGCGGCCTGCGGCGGCGCGCCGCGCGACCCCATGGCCGAGGTCACGGCGCCGTGCCCGCGCGTGGCGCTGCTCGGCGAGGCGGCGGACCTGACGCGCTACGACGGCGCCACGCGCGACCTGTCGGCGCTGGTGCTGGACGCCCGGCTGACCGGCTTCACCGCCACCTGCGACTACGCGCCCCGCAACGCCGGGCTGGACGTGACCCTGCGCCTGGCGATGTCGGCCGAGCGCGGGCCGGCGGCGCGCGGGCGGGAAGCGACGCTGCCTTACCTCGTCGCCGTGGTAACACCCGACGAGCGCGAGGTGCTGGCGCGGGAAGGATACAGCGCCCAGGCGGTGTTCCCGGCCAACGTCGGCCGGGTGCGGACACAGGGCGAGGAGATCACCATCCGCCTGCCGGGGCGGGACCCGCAGGAGGCGGCCCGGCGCACCGTGCTGCTGGGCTTCGCGCTGACGCCCGAGGAGCTGGCCCTGAATCGCCAGCGCGGGCCGCGGTGAAGGGCCAGCCGCCTTACTTCCTTACTTCCTTACCGGGTTTCGCGGGAGCGGGTTCCGGGGGTGGGCCGGGCGTCGGTGGGCGCAGCGAGACTATTGATTATATTCCTATAAACCTGGGCGCGCGCGGCGTCAAGCGCCGCTCGTGCCGCGGGCGCGGTGCCGTTTCCTGTCGCGGGTGGCATCAACGCCGGAAATGGCACCCGACGCCGCTGATGGCACTGGCGGCGCGAATGGCATCGGCGCCAGGAGGTGGCATCGACGCCGAAGACGGCGGCGCGCACCGCCGTGCCGTTTCGCACCGCGCGCCCGGCGGCACCGCGCCGGCGCGGGCGGGTCCGGCCTCCCGCGGGCGGTAGCGGGGCGTCGCCGGCCGCCGGCTCGGTCCACGGCCGGAGCGGCGGGAACCGGAGCCGCCCGCGGGGGTGGGGGAGCGTGCGGGGAAGGCGTCGGTCGGCCGCCGGTCACCCGCCCGCCGCCGAACCCGGCGCGACGCTGGGCGTTCCACGGCCGGCGCCCGGCCGCGCGCGGTGGCGTCCGCGGCCGGGGGTGGCGCCGTGTCGAGCGGGCCGGGCCGGTGACCGGCCGCGCCATCGGGGGATGCCGCCTTGGCCTGGTCGTCGGGGAAGATGCTGCCCATCCTCCTGCTCCCGCTGTCCAACGTCTTCATGACCTTCGCCTGGTACGGGCACCTGCGGTTCAGGTCGTCGCCGTTGTGGCTGGTGGTGCTGGCGAGCTGGGGCATCGCGTTGTTCGAGTACTGCCTGGCGGTGCCGGCCAACCGAAGCGGCTACGGCGCCTATTCCGCCGCCGAGCTGAAGACGATGCAGCAGGTGATCACGCTGGCCGTGTTCGGCGTCTTCTCCGTCGGCTGTCTCGGCGAGGTGCTGACCTGGAACCACGCCCTCGGCTTCGACCTGATCGCGCTCGGCGCGTTCTTCGTGTTCAAGGGACCGCTGGGATAACCGCCGGCGGGGCGCCCCCGGCGGGAGATCGCGCGGTGCGTTGCCGGGGATGCGGGCCGCGTCCCGCCGGACGGCGTCAGTGCGCGTGGCCGTGGCGGTGGTGCAGGTCGGGGTAGTGCGGGTGCCGGTGGGTCATCGGCGCGTGGCGGTGCCGGTGGCTGTGCGGCTCGCCCGGGGGCGCGTCCGGGCCGTGCGCGTGCTGGTGGTGCGCGTCGTGGCGGTGGCGGTGCTCGTGCTCCATCGCCTCGTGGGCGTGCTCGTGCTCGTGCCGCTCCGACAGGTGCAGCCACAGCCCCAGCGCCATCAGGCCACCGGCGAGCAGCAGGGTCGCCGAGGGCTGCTCGCCCAGCAGCGGGACGGCCAGGGTCGCGCCCACGAAGGGCGCGAGCGAGAAGTAGGCCCCGGTGCGCGCGGTGCCGAGGTGGCGCAGGCCCAGCACGAACAGCGCGAGGCTGACGCCGTAGCCGAGGAAGCCGACGATGCCGGCGGCCAGCAGGGTGCCGGCGGGCGGGAGCGCGGCGCCGCCGGCCAGGGCCAGGAGGAGGTTCACGCTCCCCGCGACCAGCCCCTTGAACATGGCGACTCGCACCGGGTCGGCCGACGACAGCCGGCGCGTGAGATTGTTGTCGATGCCCCAGCACAGGCAGGCCGCAGCGATCAGCGCGGCGCCGCGATCCGGGGACGCGCCCCCCTGCCAGGACAGCAGCGCCGCGCCGGCCAGGATGGCGAAGGCGCCGAGCAGCAGGCGGCGGTCCACGTTTTCTCGGAAGAACAGCCAGGCGATGCCCATCGTCGCCAGCCCCTCGAGGTTGAGCAGCAGCGAGGCGCTCGCCGCGTCGGTGCGGGCGAGGCCGAGCATCAGCAGCAGCGGCCCGGCCACGCCGCCGGCCAGGACCACGAGGCCGAGCCAGGGGAGGTCGGCGCGGCGCAGCGGCGCCTCGGCCGCCGGCAGGCGCAGGGCGGCGCGCGACAGCTGGACGGCCGCGAGGCCGATCCCGGCGCCGAGGTAGAGCAGGCCGGCCATCATCCAGGGGTCCACGGAGCCCAGCAGCAGCTTGGCGAAGGGCGTGCTGGCTCCGAACAGGACGGCGGACAGCAGGGCAAGCGGTATGCCGGCGCGGTTCATGCCGCGATCCTGGCACGCGCGTCCCGGGGAGTCCGCATCCGGGTGGGCGCGGGCAGCCGGGACGCGGTCGCGGGACGGCCGCTCCGGCGACGCGTCAGCCCGGCGGCGCCTCGTCGTCGGCGCAGACCCGGTTGCGGCCGAGGTGCTTGGCCCGGTACAGCGCGGCGTCGGCGCGGGAGACGAGGTCGGACGCGTGCTCGCCGGGGCGCAGCTGGGCGATGCCGACCGACACGGTGACGCCGCCCAGGCCTTCGCCTGAGCCGCGGTTGACCAGCCGCTTGCCGTCCAGCTCGGCGCGCATCTGGCCGGCGACGGTGACGCCGGCGCGCAGGTCGGCGCCGGCCAGGATCACGGCGAACTCCTCGCCGCCGTAGCGCGCGGCGGTGTCGCGGCCCTTGACGTTGGCGCCGAGCAGGCGGCCGACCAAGCGCAGGACGAGGTCGCCGACCTGGTGGCCGTGGGTGTCGTTGAAGCGCTTGAAGTGGTCCACGTCGATCATCAGCAGCGACAAGGCGGTGCCGTCGGCCCTGGCGCGGGTCGCCGCCTTGCGCAGGCGGGTGTCGAAGGCCTTGCGGTTGGGCAGGCCGGTGAGGGAATCGGTTGTCGCGGTGAGCTTGACCTCGGCCAGGCTGTCCTTGAGCCGGGTGATGCGCGCGGTGGAAGCGGCGAGCTGCTGTTCCAGGGCGCGGTTGCGCTCGCCGGCCCGCGCCGTCTCGGCGGTCAGCGTCGCCACCGCGTTGGCCAGGCTTTCCACGGTGCGGTGGTCGCCGAGATGCTCGGACCAGTGCGACAGGGCGGCGCCGTAGTCGCGCAGCGCGTCGCCGTTGCCGGAAACCTGGTCCAGGACCTCCTGGGCCGCGGACTGGATGGCGTCGGAGCCTTCCACGAGGGCTTCCAGGTCCAGTTCGGGGGCGGCGTGGTCGGCGTGCAGGGCTTCGAGGGCCGCCGCCGTGAGCGCCCCGCCGGCGGCGATCATGGCCGCGAGGCGGCGGGTCAGCTCCGGGTTGGAGCCATCGAGGCTGGTGAACCAGAGCTCGAAGTTGCGCGGCGTCGGCAGCACGCCGTGCTGCTCCATCTCCAGCCAGGCGCGGGCGGCCAAGCGGCGGACGCGCAGGGCGTGGCGCGCCGCCGGCGCGTCGGCCGGTCTCGTTTCGGGGGCTTCGTTCGGCACGGCGGGATCGGGACCCTTCCTGCGACCAGGGGACGCGCAACTGTAACGCGAGTTGGTTTCCCGACCATAGAGGCCGAGCGCGGCCGTGGGTCTTTCCGGCGGTTCCCCGATCCCGGTGCCGCCGCCGCCTCAGGCCGGCTCCGGCTGCCGCGCCAGCCGCGGCACGGGCGAGGCGAGCAGCACCAGGGCCTGCGCCGCGAAGCCGGTGAAGGACGCCCACAGGCAGGCTTCCACGCCCAGACGGGCGGCCAGCAGGGTGCCGACGGCCGCGCCGAGGGGGCGGGCGCCGAAGGTGGCGGTCAGCACCACAGCCGAGGCGCGGCCGAGCAGGGCATCGGGGGTGACGGCTTGGCGCAGCGTGGTGGTGGCGATGGCCCACAGGATCGGGCCCGCCCCGAACAGGAGGAAGGCGGCGTCGGCGAGGATGGGGGACGGGTGGGCCAGGGTGGCGAGCATGAGGGTGGAGGCGAGCAGCGCACCGAGCGGACCGGCCGCGACGATCGCGCCGAAGCGCAGGTGCCGGGCCAGCCGGGGCGCCAGCAGCGCGCCCGCCACCATGCCGGCGCCGTGGATGCCCAGCGTGGCGCCAATGCCCGCGGCCGTTAGTCCGAGGCGTTCCACGGCGTAGGCTACGTAGACGGCCTGCAGTACGAACCAGGCAGTGTTGAAGAGCACGGCGGTGAGCAGCAGCGGGCGCAGGAGCGGGTGGCCGGCGACGAAGGCGGCGCCTTCGCGGAGCTCGTGCAGGACGTGCCGGCGGACCCGGGCGGGGGCGACCGGCTCGGGGAGGCCGGCCAGCAGGGCGGCCGCCAGGAGGGACAGCGCCGTCGCCGCGGCGTAGGCGGTGGGGGCGCCGGTCCAGCCGACCGCCGCGCCGCCCAGCGCGGGACCCGCGGCGAAAGCGGCACGCGAGCCAGTTCCAGCAGGCGGTTGGCGCTCGCGAGGCGGTCGCGCGGGACCAGGGCGGGGAGGATCGCCGGCGCGGCGACGCCGTAGGCCACCGTGCCGGCGGCGCCGAGGAAGCCCAAGACGGCGAGCAGCGGCAGCGTGAGGTGGCCGGCGAGCAGGAGCAGCAGGGTGGCGAGCAGGGTGGCGGCGCGCAGGGCCTCGGCGCCCGCCATTAGCCGGCGGCGCGAGGCGCGCTCGGCCAGCACGCCGGCGGGCAGGGCCAGCAGCAGGAAGGGCAGGGTTTGCGCGGTCTGCAGGGCGCCGGTTCCGGCCGCGCCGGCGCCGAGCAGCAGCACGGCGACGAGCGGGGCGGCGGCCAGGGCGAGCTGCTCGGACAGCTGGGCCGCGAGGTTGGAGCAGGCGAGGCGGCGGAAGGCGGCGGAGAAGGGGGTGGCGGCGGGAGATGGCACGGGCGCGGTCCTCGGGGTGAGGGCGGGACCGTAGGTCGGCGGGTTCGGCGGGGGCGCTCCGATCCTTGCCGCGCAATCCGGGCCGGCTGCCTGCCGCGTCGCGCGGACCGCCCCGGGCCGCGACCGGGGGCCGTGTGTCCTCGTCGCCAGGTTCGACTTCGCGTGGTCGAGCGCGGGGCCGGGAAAGCCCGCATACCCGGTGCGCCCGCCGGGCGGATCGGCGCTGCCGGGCGCCGCCGTTCCGCGACGATCCGCCCTAGTCGGCGCCGGCGACAAGAACCACCGTCGCCAGCGCGATCGCGAGGATGCCGGCCAGGCCGCAGGCGATCGCGACCCGCGCGCGCTCGGACGTCCTCGCGCGGGCGGCAACGAGGTACATGGGCAGCAGCGCGAACGGGCTCACCAAGCCGAGCATGATGGCCGCGGGCCAGACCGCGTCGCCGTCGAGCAGCCGGTCGGCGAGGAAGCGCGCCAGCGGCGTCGCGAGGGCCAGCAGCAGGCCGCCCGGGAACCCGAGGAGCAGCACGTTGCAGGCGGCGAGGGCGACCGCCACGCCGCAGAGGATGAGAACCTTGCCGCGGACGGGCCGGGAACTGTCGAGGGTCACGCGCGTCGCTGGCACGGCGGCGCGCCCGTCGCCCAGTTGGCCCGGATGCGGGGCGCGCGCCCCGCGCTGGCGGCGCCGCGACGCCTGCCGGGTCCGGCGCGGAGGTGGGGGTGGCCGGCCGGGCGCGTCGGCGGGATGCGCCCCGCGCGGGCGCGTCGCGGGAGCGGCCGGCAGGGCGAGGGCCGGCAGGGAGTCCCCGTGCCCCGGGCCGGCGCGGCGTTGCCACGGGCGCGACGGGGGTGCCATAGTCGCGTCTTCCCGCTGATCCCGCGCGGGAGAGAGGGGCGTCGCGGCCAGCCGCGCGCCCCCGCCGAAGGCGCAACCGGCCCCCGGAAACGCTCAGGCACCCAGGACCGCGCGGGGAAGGGGTCTCTGGAAAGTCCGGTGTCGCGCCCCGCGCGCGCTGCCGGCACCGACGGAGAAAGGCGCGCCCGGGCCGAACCGGGGCGCCGAATCTCTCAGGTCAGGCGACAGAGGGGGGCCACGTCGAACCGTTCGCCGCGCGGGAAGATCCCGCCCGGCACGAAGGGAGTGCGCGTGGCCGACTTCGACGCCCCAGCCGACATCCGGGCCGCGAACGCGGCGGCCGCGAACGTCGTGACGCCACCCCCCGTGGGAGCGCCGCCGCTGGAAACCCCGCTCGCGGACTGGCACCGCGCGCAGGGCGGGCGGATGGTGCCGTTCGCGGGCTACCTCCTGCCGGTGCAGTACGCTTCCGGCATCCTGGCCGAGCACACCGCCTGCCGGCTGGCGGCGGCGCTGTTCGACGTGTCGCACATGGGCCAGGCGGTGCTGCGCGGCGCCGGCGCGTCCGCCGCGCTGGAACGGCTGACGCCGGCCGACGTGCGCGGGCTGCGCCCTGGTCGGCAGCGCTACGGGCTGCTGATGAACGACGCCGGCGGGGTCGAGGACGACTTCATGGTGGCGCGCCTGGAGCCGGACAGCGGCGGCGAGCGGCTGCTGCTGGTATTCAACGCGTCGCGCAAGCACGCCGACGCGGCAATGCTGCGGGCGGTGCTGCCGGCCGGCGCGACGCTGGAGGTGGAGGAGCGGGCGCTGATCGCCGTGCAGGGGCCCGGGGCGGAGCGGGCGCTGGGGTGCTTGGCGGCCGGGGTGGCGGCGCTGCCGTTCATGGGGGTGGCGGAGACGGCGGTGTGCGGGCATCCCGCGATCGTCAGCCGCTCCGGCTACACCGGCGAGGACGGCTACGAGATCAGCCTGCCGGCCGCCGCCGCCGCTGCGGTGGCCGCCGCGCTGGCCGACGAGGGCGGCGTCACCCCCGCGGGGCTGGGGGCGCGCGACAGCCTGCGGCTGGAGGCCGGGCTGTGCTTGTACGGGCATGAGCTGGACGAGACGACCTCGCCGGTGGAAGCGGCGCTGGTGTGGACGATCGGCAAGCGCCGCCGCATGGACTGGGATTTTCCGGGCGCGGCGCGGGTGCGGCGCGAGCTGGCCGAGGGGCCGGCGCGGTTGCGCGTCGGCTTCGCCGTGGACGGGCGGGTGCCGGCCCGCGCCGGGGCGGTGGTGGAGCTGGGCGGCGAGGCGGTGGGCGCGGTGACCTCGGGCGGCTTCGGGCCGACGCTAGGGGCGGCGCTGGCCATGGGCTACGTCCACCGCGCGCACGCGGCCGACGGCACCGCCGTGGGGCTGCTGGTACGCGGCCGGGCCGTAGCCGCCCGCGTCGCGCCGGCGCCGTTCGTGCCGCACCGCTACAAGCGGGCCGCCGCCGCGCCGGTCGCGGCCGGATGATGCGGAGGTTGGCGGGGCGGGGCCGGTCGTCGGGTGGTCCGGAGCCGGCTTCGGTTTCCGGTGGTCGGGCCTGGGGCCAGGGGCTCCGCTTCTGGCCCCCGCCGGGGACCCATGGGGGCCCCCGGACCCCCGCCTTCAGTTCGCCCTGGCGGACAGGGGGGTGCCTCGACGCGGCTACGCCGTCGAGGCACCCCCCTGTCCGCCAGGGCCTTTATCTTTTGCGGATGGGAGGTCGAGGAACCTCGGGTTCCTCGCGGGGGTGCGGGGGCCGAGCCCCCTGCGTTCCCCACGCCTGCCCAGCGGAAAACCCGAACCCATTGCCCGCGCCGCGCGCCCGGGGCGTCCGAGGGACGAAGGAGTTGAGGCCGATGACCGAGCGCCGCTTCACGCAATCGCACGAGTGGGTGCTGCACGACGGCGACGCCGCCACCGTGGGCATCACCGACCACGCGCAGGAATCCCTGGGCGACGTGGTGTTCGTGGACCTGCCCGAGCCGGGGCGCGAGGTGGCCGCGGGCGAGGCGGTGGCGGTGGTGGAGAGCGTCAAGGCGGCGTCGGACATCTACGCGCCCGTGGCCGGGCGGATCGTGGAAAGCAACGCCGCCCTGGCCGAGAACCCCGCCCTGGTGAACCGCGACCCCACGGGGGAGGGCTGGTTCTTCCGCATCGAGCCGAGCGCGCCGGAGGCGGTGGCGACGCTGATGGACGAGGTCGCCTACGCCGCCCACGTCGAGTCCCACGGCGGCCGGGCGTGAGCGCGGTCGCCGCGCCGCCAGGGGACGACGCCGGCACAGTGACGGCCCGCCCCGGGCCGGTCGCGACGAGCCCCGCCGCCGCCGCGCCCACCGCCACCGCGCTGGCGGCGCTGGCGGCGCTGGAGGACCCGGAAGCCTTCGTGCGCCGCCACATCGGGCCCGACGAGGCGGAGGTCGGCGCCATGCTGGCCGCGCTGGGGCTCGACTCGCTCGACGCGATGGCGGCGCGCACCGTGCCCGACGCCATCGCGGTGGTCGACGGGCTGGGGGCGCTGCCGCCGGCGGTGGGCGAGGCCGAAGCGATGGCCGAGCTGGCGGCGCTGGCGGGGCGCAACCGCGCGCACCGCTCGATGATCGGCACCGGCTACCACGGCACCCACGTGCCGCCGGTGATACAGCGCAACGTGCTGGAGAACCCGGGCTGGTACACCGCCTACACCCCCTACCAGGCGGAGATCGCCCAGGGGCGGCTGGAAGCGCTGCTGAACTTCCAGACGATGGTGTGCGACCTGACGGGGCTGCCGGTGAGCAACGCGTCGCTGCTCGACGAGGGCACGGCGGCGGCGGAAGCGGTGTCGGTGGCGCTGGCGGTGACCAGGGCGGGCCGGGACGTGCCGCGCGTGCTGGTGGCATCGGCCGACCTGCACCCGCAAACGCTGGCGGTGCTGCGCACGCGGGCCGAGCCGCTGGGGGTGGAGGTGCGGGTGTTCGCGCCCAGCGACGTGGCCGACGCGGTGCCGCACGAGGCCCCCTTCGCGGTGGTGCTGTCCTATCCCGGCACCACCGGCGAGGTGCGCGAAGGGCTGGCCGCCGACATCGCCGCGGCGCACGCGGGTGGTGCGCTGGCGATCGTGGCGGCGGACCCGCTGGCGCTGGTGCTGCTCAGGCCCCCCGGCGAGATGGGAGCCGACATCGTAGTGGGCTCGGCGCAGCGCTTCGGGGTGCCGATGGGCTACGGCGGGCCGCACGCGGCGTTCATGGCGGTGCGCGACGGGCTCAAGCGGCTGATCCCCGGGCGGCTGGTCGGCGTTTCGGTGGACGCCGCCGGGCGGCCGGCGATGCGGCTGGCGCTGCAAACGCGCGAGCAGCACATCCGGCGGGAGAAGGCGACTTCCAACATCTGCACCGCGCAGGTGCTGCTGGCCGTGATGTCGGGCTTCTACGCGGTGTGGCACGGGGCCGAGGGCTTGCGGCGGATCGCCGAGCGGGTGCACCTGCAGGCCACCCTGGTGGCGGACTGCGCGCGCAAGGCGGGGTTCGCGCTGCGGCACGAGCGGTTCTTCGACACCGTGGCGATCGAGGCCGGGGCGGCGGCGGCGGAGCGGCTGATGACGGCGGCGCTGAGGCGGGGCATCAACCTGCGCCGCGTGGACGAGGGCTGCGTGGCGGCGTCGCTGGACGAGACCACGACGCGGCGCGACCTGGTGGCGCTGGACGCCGCGATCTGCGAGGCGGCCGGCGTGCGGGCGGTGGGGCTGGGGCTGCTGGACGAGACCCCCCGCCTGCCGGGGCGGCTGATGCGGGAGAGTCCCATCCTCACCGCTTCCGTGTTCGGGGCGCACCGCTCCGAGCACGCGATGCTGCGCTACATCAAGTCGCTGGAGGACCGCGACATCGCGCTCAATCGGAGCATGATCCCGCTGGGGTCGTGCACCATGAAGCTCAACGCCACCGCGGAGATGGCGGCGGTGACGCTGCCCGGCTTCAGCGACATCCATCCCTTCGCGCCGGTCGACCAGGCCGGCGGCTACGCCGAGATGATCCGCCGGCTGGAACGGTGGCTGTGCGCGGTGACCGGGTTCGCGGCGGTGTCCTTGCAGCCCAACGCCGGGTCGCAGGGCGAGTACGCCGGGCTGCTGGCGATCCGGGCGTGGCACCGCGCGCGGGGGGATCTGGGGCGCGACGTGTGCCTGATCCCGTCCTCGGCGCACGGCACCAACCCGGCATCCGCCGTGATGGCGGGGATGCGGGTGGTGGTGGTGCGCTGCGACGCGGACGGCAACGTCGACCTCGACGACCTCCGCGCGCGGGCGGACGAGCACGCGGCGCGGCTGGCGGCGCTGATGGTGACGTACCCTTCCACGCACGGGGTGTTCGAGGCGGGGATACGCGAGATCTGCGCCGTCGTGCACGCGCGCGGCGGTCAGGTCTACATGGACGGCGCCAACATGAACGCGCAGGTGGGGCTGACCAGCCCGGCCGCGATCGGCGCCGACGTGTGCCACCTGAACCTGCACAAAACGTTCTGCATACCGCACGGCGGCGGCGGGCCGGGGGTCGGGCCGATCGGGGTGGCGGCGCACCTGGCGCCCTACCTGCCCGGGCACCCGTTCCGGGAGGAGACCGGCGAGGCGGAAGCGGCGCCGGGCGGCGTGGGGGCGGTGTCGTCGGCCCCCTTCGGTTCGGCCTCGATCTTACCGATCCCCTACGCCTACATCCGGATGATGGGGCCGGCTGGGCTCAGGCGCGCGACGCAGGTGGCGATCCTGTCGGCCAACTACCTCGCGCACCGGCTGCAAGGGCACTACCCCGTGCTGTACCGCGGCGCCACCGGCATGGTGGCGCACGAGTGCATCTTGGACTGCCGGGGGTTCGGGGCGAGCGCCGGGATCGGCGTGGAGGACATCGCCAAGCGGTTACAGGACTACGGCTTCCACGCGCCGACGATGTCGTGGCCGGTGACGGGGACGCTGATGGTGGAGCCGACGGAAAGCGAGCCCAAGGCGGAGCTGGACCGCTTCGCCGAGGCCATGATCGCGATCCGCGCCGAGATACGCGCGGTCGAGGAAGGGCGATGGGGGCGTGCCGACAACCCGCTGCGCAACGCCCCGCACACGGCGGCCGAGGTGACGGCGGACGAGTGGGCGCACGGGTATTCCCGCCGGCAGGCGGCTTTCCCGCTGCCGTGGGTGGAAGGGCGCAAGTTCTGGCCGCCGGTGAAGCGGGTGGACAACGCGCACGGCGACCGCAACCTCGCCTGCACCTGCGCGCCGCTGGAGGACTACGCCCGGGCGGAGGACGCGCGGATGGCGGCGGAATGATGCCGGCGGCGCCGGCATGAGCCGGCCGGCGTCGGGGCGGCCGTGGTCGGTGCTGGGCAGCCGCACGGTGCTGCGGGACCGGTGGATCGACGTGCGGGCGGACCGGGTGGAGGACGCGCGCGGCAACGTGCTCGACCCGTTCTACACGCTGGGCTACCCGGACTGGGTGCACGTGGTGGCGCTGACGCCGGCCGCCGAGCTGGTGCTGGTGCGGCAGTACCGGCACGGGCTGGGAGCGTCGTCGCTGGAGCTGCCGGCGGGGGGGATGGACCCGGAGGAGGGCGACGCGATGACGGCCGGGGCGCGGGAGCTGCTGGAGGAGACGGGCTACGCGGCCGAAGCGTGGCGCGCGGTCGCGACGCTGCACCCCAACACCGCCACCCACCGCAACCGCTGCCACGCCGTCCTCGCGCTGGGGGCGCGGCGAGTGGCGGAGCCGGCGCCCGAGCCGGGCGAGGACATCACCGTGGAGCTGCACCCCTGGCGCGCCGTGACGGCGCGGCTGCACGAGGGGGTGATGGCGCAAGCGATGCACGTGTCGGCGCTGCTGCTGGCCCTGGCGGCGGCCGGCGAGCTGCGGCTGGACGGGGGCGGGGCGTGAGCGGGAACGCGGGCAGCGGCGGGGTGGGCGGCGCGGCGGCGCGGGTGGTCCGCCCCGAAGCGCGGCACCGGGCCGAATGGGACGCGCTGTACGCCGGCTACGCGCGCTTCTACCGGGTGGAGCAGACGGCTGCGATGCGCGACCGGGTGTGGGGCTGGATCGGCGACCCGGCGCACGAGGTGGAAGCGTTCGTGGCCGAAGGGGCGGACGGGCGGCTGCTGGGGCTGGCGCATTTCCGGCCCTACGCGCGGCCGCTGTCGGCCAGCACCGGCGGGTTCCTCGACGACCTGTTCGTGGACCCCGCGGCGCGCGGGCGGCGGATCGCGGCGCTGCTGATCGACGCGGTGCGCGCCGAGGCGGCGGGGCGCGGCTGGACGGTGCTGCGCTGGATCACGGCGGAGGACAACGCGGCTGGGCGCGCGGCCTACGACCGGGTGGCGACGCTGACGGGGTGGCGGACCTACGACGTCGTGCCGTGAGGCGCGCGCGGTGGCGGCATGCCGTGAGGCTCGCGGGAGGGGCTGTGCCGTGGGGCGCGCGGAGGCCGTGCCGTGAGATCCCGGCGCCGCGCTGGGCTTCGTTCACCGCTCCGCAACCCGGGCCGTGTATCCCCGGCCGTTCCCACGACCGAGCGAAGCGCCACGCCCATGCCGTTGCCGACCGTCCGCCTGCGGGCCCGCGTGGTCCTGCTGCTGCTGTTTTTCGGGCTGGTGCCGGCGGCCCTGCTGGGCGGCGCCTTCCTGACCCAGCGGGCCGGGCTGCGCGCTTTGTCCATGAACCGCCTCGCCGACACCGCCGCCGTGCTGGCCGACACCGTGGACCGTAACCTGTTCGAGCGCTACGGCGACGTGCAGGCGTTCGGGCTGAACACCGCCGCCCACGATCCGGCCAACTGGCGCAGGCCCGAACCCGGCAACCCGCTGGTGCGGGCGATGGACGACTACATCGCGGCCTACGGCGTCTACAAGCTGGCGCTGCTGGTGGACCCGGACGGCACCGTGCTGGCGGCCAACGGGCGCGACGCGGCGGGGCGGGAGATCGCCACGGCGCCGTTGTACGGGCGCTCCTTCGCAGGGGCGCCGTGGCTGGGCCGGGCGCTGCGCGGCGAGTTCCTGCGCGGCTCCGAGGGCCTGACCGGCACCGTGGTCGAGCAGCCCAACCGTTCGGCGGAGGTCGCGGAAGCCTACCCCGGGGAGGACGGCTTCTCCATCGTGTTCGCCGCGCCGGTGCGCGACCAGGCGGGCGGGCTGGTGGGGGTGTGGGCCAACTTCGCCGACTTCGGGCTGGTGGAGGCGATCGTGTCCGACGTGCACGCCCGCCTCGCCGCGGGCGGCATGCCGGGCGCCGAGGTGACGGTGCTCGACCCCGCGGGGGCGGTGCTGGTGGACTGGGACCCCGCGGCGCGCCCCGAACCGTACCGCCGCGATTTCGGGGTGCTCGGCCGGCTCAACCTAGCCGAGCGCGGCGTCGAGGCGGCGCGGGCGGCGGTGCGCGGCGAGAACGGGGCCACGGTTTCGGTGCACGCGCGCAAAGGAGTCGAGCAGGCGGCGGGCTACGCGCGCAGCCGCGGCGCCATGGGCTTCCCCGGCCTGGGCTGGTCGGCGCTGGTGCGCGTGCCCGCGGCGGAAGCGTTCGCCGCCGTGGACGGGCTGGTGCGCTTCGGGGTCGGGTTCCTGGCGGCGACGGTGGCGGCGACGCTGGGGCTGGGCTGGTGGATCGGCACCGGCTTCAGCCGCCCGATCCGCGACCTCGGCGGCACCATGCGCCGCTTGGCCGAGGGCGGGACCGGCCTCGATCTCGGCGCGGCCGCGCGCCGGGCCGACGAGATCGGCGACATGGCGCGCGCGGTGGCGGTGTTCGAGGCGGGCATGGCCGAGGCGGCGCGGCTGCGCGCGGAACAGGAGCGCGGGCGGGGCGAGGCGGAGCGGGAGCGCCGGGACGCGACGCTGGCCCTGGCGGGCGAGGTGGAAGCGGCGCTGGGCGGGGTGGCCGCCACGCTGGCGGCGGCGGCGGGGCGGTTGAACGAATCCACCGCGACGGTGGCCGCGGCCGGCGAGCACACCGCCGCCCGGGCGGCGGGGGCGGCGGGCGGGGCGAGTGAGGTCAGCGCCAGCGTCCAGACCGTGGCCGCGGCCGCCGAAGAGATGACTTCCACCGTGGCCGAGATCACCCGGCGGGTGTCGGAAACGGCGGTGGCGGCCGGCCGGGCGATGGAGCGGGCGCGGGCCACCGACGCCACGGTGCAGGCCCTGGCGGAAGGCGCGCAGCGGGTGGGCGAGGTGGTGCGGCTGATCGCCGACGTGGCGGCGCAGACCAACCTGCTGGCGCTCAACGCCACCATCGAGGCGGCGCGCGCAGGTGAGCACGGCAAGGGCTTCGCGGTGGTGGCGTCCGAGGTCAAGCAGCTGGCGGCGCAGACCGCCCGGGCCACGGAGGAGATCGGGCAGCAGATCGGCGGCATGCAGGCGGCGACCGCGGACGCGGTGGAAGCGGTGCGCGGCATCGGCGAGGCGGTGGGCCACACCAGCGGCATCGCCACCGCCATCGCCGCGGCAGTGGAGGAGCAGGGCGCGGCCACGCGCGAGATCGCCCGGGCGGCGCAGGAAGCGGCGGCGGCGGCGGGCGGCGTGTCGGCCGGCATCGGCGAGGTGAGCGCTGCGGCGGGCGAGGCGGGCGCGGCGCTGGACCAGGTTCGGGTCGCCTGCGGCGAGGTCGCCCGGCAGGGGGAGGCGCTGCGCGGCTCGGTAGGCAGCCTCGCGGAGCGGCTGCGGCGGCAGGCGGCGGCGTAGCGGGCCGCGGTGCGTCCGCCGCGTGCCGCCCGAAACCGTTCGGGCGCGCGGCGGCCTCGACGCCGGGGCGGCACGGCACGACATGTCCGGCCATGCGACACCCCGACCTATCCCGGCGCGCGGCGCTCGCCGTTCCGCTGGGCGCTTCCCTGGTCACCGGCTCGCCCACGGGCGCGCGAGCGGAGAACGAGCCCGGGCGCGCCGTGTGGCGCGACGCAGCGCGGGGGCGCGACGTGCCGGTGCTGGTGCGCGTCCCCGCCGGGGATGGGCCGGCGCCGGCGGTGCTGATCTCGCACGGGCTGGGCGGCTCGCGCGAGGGCCTGAGCTACCTGGGGCGGGCGCTGGCGGCGGCGGGGTTCGTGGCGATCCACCTGCAGCATCCCGGCACCGACGACCAGTTGTGGCGCGGCGGCGGCGGGGCGGCGATGGGGGCGGCGGCGCTGGACGTGCGCGGCGCCGTGGACCGGCTGGGCGACGCGGTGTTCGCGCTGGGCCGGCTGCCCGCGCGCGCCGACCCGGGGCGGGTGGCGATCGCCGGGCATTCCTACGGCGCCTGGCTGGTGCAGGTCATGCTCGGGCAGCGGCTGCCGGGCGGGTCGCGCGGCATGGCGCTGCCCGATCCGCGGCTACGGGCGGGCGTGGCGTTGTCGCCGGTGCCGGCGCGAGGGATGCCGGCGCGGCTGGCCTACGGCGGGATCGCGGCACCGCTGCTGGGCGTCACGGGAACCGCCGACGACGGCTGGATCGAGGGCGTGCAGGCGCGGCAGCGGCGCGAGCCGTTCGAGGGCGGCGGCAACCCGGGTGCGCTGGCGGTGCTGTCCGGCGCCACCCACGCCGCCTTCGCCGACGAGCCGGCGGCGGGCGCCCGCTGGGCCGACCCCACTTTCCACGGCCGCGCCGCCGGGCTGGCGGTGGCCTTCCTGCGCGCCGTGCTGCTGCGGGACGCGGACGCGGCGCGCTTCCTGCGCGAAGGCGCGCCGGACCTGCTGCTGCCGGCCGACGAGCTGGTCACGCGCGGGATTTGACGCGGACGGCGGCGGGGCGGGAGCGCTCGCGAGTGGCGCGGGGTCGGCCCCGGTCTTCGCTGGTCCGGCTTGGGACCAGAGGGGCTCCGCCCTTCCGGACATCCCGCGAGGACCCCGAGGTCCCCCGACCTCCCACCCGTGGAAAAAGGCCCGGCGAACAGGGAGGTGCTCGGCGACGGCAAAGCCACGTCGCTGAGTACCTCCTTGTCCGCAGGGGCAAACCACCGGCGGGGGTCCGGGGCCCCCATGGGTCCCCGGGGGTCCGGGGACGGCGCCCCTGGCCGCACGCCCGAACTAGCGGAGACCAGGGGCGGCCATCGGCCGCCCGGCGGGCGTTCACGTCCGCGATCGCCGTTCATCCAATCGTGCCGCGGCGCGTTCCGTTCCCGGTCGCGGGCAGCGTGGCGGGAGAAGGGGTTCCATGAACGGCGTCGGTCTCGCGCGCTTCCTGGGGTATTTCAGCATCGGCCTGGGCGTCTTCGAACTGCTGGAGGGCAGGACGCTGGGCCGGGCGCTCGGCTTGTCGGACAGGGTCGGCCTGGTGCGCGCCTTCGGGGCGCGCGAGGTGATAAACGGCGCGGCCATCCTGCGCGACCCTGCCGCGCCCGGCCCGGTGTGGGCGCGGGTGGGTGGCGACCTGCTGGACCTGGGCGTGCTGGCGACGGCGCTGCCCCGCGGTCCCCGGCAAGCGCGCGACCTGCGGATCGCCGTCGCCGCGGTGGCGGGGGTGACGCTGCTGGACGTGGTGTGCGGCGTGCTGCTCAGCCGGCGGTGAGCCGGCCGTGCCGCGACGGCGGGGCGGCTGCTGGGCGGGGGCGGGCGGGTGACGCGGTGCCGGGCGGCGGGCCGCGCCGGCCGGCCCGGCTGGTGGCTGGAAACCGAGGCGGGCGGGCGGGTGGCCGGGGTGGACGAGGCCGGGCGCGGGCCGCTCGCCGGCCCGGTG
>CAXTEL010000054.1:0-19145 GCA_964243365.1 uncultured Roseomonas sp.
CTGGGCGACCGCGGGCGGCTGGAAGCGGGGCTGCGGGCCGACCTGCTGCGGGTGCGGCCGCTGCCGGACGCGGCCGGGGCGCTGCCGGTGGTGCGCGCGGCGTGGCGGGCGGGCGAGCGGGTGGCGTGAGCGGGCCGGCGGACGGCCCCTCCCCCGGTGCGCCCCGGTGCGACGGCGCGTCGCCGGAGGGCGCGGCGCGGGTGGCGGTGTACTGGGCGCCGCGGCTGGACGACCCGCTGCACGCGCTCGGCTCGGCTTGGCTGGGGCGGGACGCCGAGGGCGGCGCGATGCCGGCCCAGCCGCGGGTGGCGGGGCTGGATCTGGCCGGCATCACCGCCGACGCGCGGCGGTACGGCCTGCACGCCACGCTCAAGGCGCCGTTCCGGCTGGCCGGGGGCTACGACGCGCTGCGGCGGGCGGCGCTGGAACTGGCGGCGGGAACCGCGCCCTTCGCGCTGCCGCCGCTGGAGCTGGCGGACCTCGGCGGCTTCCTGGCGCTGCGGGAGTCCCTCCCCTGCCCCGCCCTGCACGCGCTGGCGGATGCCTGCGTGGAGCGGCTCGACCGGTTCCGCGCGGCCCTGACGGAGGCGGAGCTGGCACGGCGCGACCCGGCGCGGCTGGACCCGCGGCGGCGCGTTTACCTGGAGCGCTGGGGCTACCCGGAGGTGTTCGGCGCCTGGCGCTTCCACGTCACGCTGTCGCGCCGGCTGACGGGGGCCGAGCGCGCGGCGGTGCGGCCGGCGCTGGCGCGGCACCTGGGCGGCGCGCCCGCCCTGCCCCGGCGGGTGAGCGAGCTGTGCTTGTTCACCCAGCGGGCGCCGGACGCGCCGTTCCGGCTCGCCGAGCGGCTGCCGCTGCTGGGCTAGGGGCGCGCGCGGGATGCCGGGCGGGTCGGCATCCCGCGTACGACATCGAGGTGCTACCCATTGCCGGGAGGCCGCGCGGCCGGCGCCGGCTCGCGGCGGTCGGGCCCGGAGGGATGCCGCCCCTGCTGACCGACCCGCGAGGCGCGCCGGGCTTCCCGGATCCCCTGTCCGAGGAGGGATACCGGGGTGGCCGGGGGAGTGACCCCGAAGGCGAAGGCACGTCGAGGTCACCCTCCCGTCCGCGGGGGCGAACCATCGGCGGGGGTGCGGGACCTCCCCCCCGTCCGACGCGGTGCGTCGGACCCCGGCGGGGGTTTCGGGGGCGGCGCTCCCGGCCGCGCGCCCGACCGGCCGGGACCGGCGCCGCTCGACGGAGCATCCGACGATCCAGTACATTTCGATACCGTTCTTATTAGGCCCCCGTTCATGCGCACGCGCTAGTAGGATAGCGGCCGGGACGGGACCTGGCAGGGAGGCCCGCGCGTGAACCTTTTCCGCACCCGCCACGACGGCGCGGCCCGCGTACGCCTCGTCCTCGCCGGCTCGGCGGTCGCGGCCGCGCTCTCGCTGTGGCTCGTGCTCGGCCGGGGCGAGCCGCGTCCGGCCGGGAGCGGCGAGCCGGCCCAGACCACCGAGCACCGGACCACCGAGCACCGGGCCGACGGGCGCGACGCGCTGCCCGCGGAGGGCGAGGGCCGCGGCGTCGCCGCGAGCGGCGGGCCCCAACGCAGCGCGCTGGTGCCGCGATCGCCGGGCGACGCGCTCGATGCGCCGTGGCGGCTGCTCCTCGCGGTGCTCGGCTGGGGCGCGGCCGCGGCGCTGGGCTTCCTCGGCGCCGACCGGGCGCTGGCGCGGCGAGGCCCGACGCCGTCGCGGCGCGCGGCCGCGGACCGGGCGCGCGGCGGGACGGCGGGGGATGTGCCAGCGATCCGGGCCACGCGGGGCGCGTAACGGCCGCCGGCCACCCGCGGGCCGCGCGAGGTCGGGCTGTTGTCCGGCTCGCTGCGCGACCGGGCGGGCGCCCCTGCGCTGCGCCGGGCGAGGCTGCGCGGGGCGGCCCGCACCGACGACTTCACCGGCCCGCGCAACCGCGCCGGGCCGCAGGCGGGAGCCGGAGGTGGGCCGGCGGCCGGGGGTGCCGCGCATCGACCTGGACGGCTTCGGGCGGGTCGACGACACTCGCGGCCATCCGGCCGGCGACGCGGTGCCGCGCGGCGTGTTGGCGCGGCCGTCGTCGTGCCTGCGCGAGCGGGACGTGGTCGCGCGGACGGGAAGGGACGAGCTCGTGGTGGTGATCGACGACGGCGCCGGCCCGGTCACCGCCGCGCCGCCGCGCGACGTCGCGGCGCGCGTGCCGACGGCGGCGGGCGGGGTGCCCTGCCGGGTTCCCTCGGGCTCGGGCTCGGGCTCGGCCGCGGTCGCCGCCGCGGGGCGCGGCGTGGGCGGCGCGCCGCGGCCGGACGACGGCGGCCCCGGCGACGTGGTCCGCCGGGTCGCCGGGGCCCCGCACGCCGCCGGGAAGGCGGGGCGGAACCGCTTCGCGCCGCGGCACGTCGCCGAGGCGGCGCGTCCGGTGGCGGCCTGAACGGTCGCGGCGCGGGCGGTCCGGGCTCCGGCGCGGCCCGCCGGCGCGGCGCCGCGGCGGCCGCGCTGCTCGGGCTGCTGCCGGTCGCCTGGCCCGCGGGCGTGCCGGCGCGGGAAATCCCCGGCTCCGTGCTGCCCGGCCTGGCGGCGGACTCCCTTCGCGTTCCGGTGGACGTGGGGCGCGCGCCCTGGCGAGCCGTGGGCCGGCTGCAGCTGGAAACGGGCGGGCAGTGCACGGGGGCACTGATCGGCCCGCGCACGGTGCTGACAGCCGCGCACTGCTTGTTCAGCCGCCGCACGGGGAACCCGATGCGGCCGGGCTCGGTGCACTTCCTGGTAGGCTACGCGCGCGGCGAGTACGCCGGGCACGCGCGGGCCACGGCGTTCCGGATGGGGCGAGGCTTCGCGATGGGGCCGGGCTCGGCGCCGCTGCCGGACGTCCCGGCCGATTCCGACTGGGCGATCGTCACCCTCGACGGCCCGCTCGGCACGCCCGACCGGGTGCTGCCGCTGCTGCGCGAGCCGGCCGCCGCGGGTGCGGCGCTGGCGCTGGGCGGCTACGAGCAGGACCGCGCGCACGCCATGCTGGCCGACCTCGATTGCCGCTCGGAAGGGTTCGTGCGCCTGCCCGGCGGCGGTGGGCCGATGCTGGCGCACGGCTGCGCCGGGACGCGGGGGTCCAGCGGCGGGCCGGTGCTGGGCCGCGCGGCGGACGGGCGCTGGGGGGTGGTCGGCGTGCAGTCGCGGGCGCGGGTGGGGGCTACCGGCGGCTACGCGGTGCCGGCGTCGGCGGTGGACGAGGCGGCCGCGGCAGCGCCGGGCCGGGCGGTGCCCGCCGATGGTGCCCCCGCGCCGGGTCGCCGGGGGGGCTGACGGGCCGCCCCGGTCGGGCCCATGCTGGGCGGATGTCCTTCACCACTCGCCCCGAGATCGCCGGCACCTTCGGTTGCGTCGCTTCCACCCACTGGATCGCCTCCGCCGTCGGGATGGCGGTGCTGGAGCGGGGCGGCAACGCTTTCGACGCCGCCGCCGCGGCGGGCTTCACCCTCCAGGTGGCCGAGCCGCACCTGAACGGCCCGCTGGGCGACTGCCCGATCCTCGTCCACGACGCCGCCACGGGCACGCAGCGGGTGATCTGCGGCCAGGGCGTGGCGCCGGCCGCACTCAACGTGGCGCACGTGCGCGACGGGCTAGGGCTGGACCTGATCCCGGGCACCGGGCTGCTGCCGGCGACCGTGCCCGGCGCCTTCGACGCCTGGGTGACCATGCTGCGCGACGGCGGCACCTGGACCCTCGGGGCGGTGCTGGAGTTCGCCATCGGCTACGCGGCGCGCGGCATCCACTACGTGCCGCGGGTGTGCGCCACGGTGGAATCGGTGCGGCCGCTGTTCGAGGCGGAATGGCCGACCTCGGCGGCGCTGTGGCTGCGCGACGGCGGGCCGCGGGCGGGGCGGCTGTGGAGCAACCCGGGGCTGGCCGACACCTACCGGCGCGTGGTGCGCGAGGCCGAGGCGGCCGGTTCCGACCGGGTGCGGCAGATCGACGCGGCGCGCGACGCCTGGTACGGCGGCTTCGTGGCCGAGGCGGCGGGGCGGTTCTGCCGGGAAACCGAGGTGCTCGACGCGTCCGGCCGGCGGCACGGGGGCGTGCTGACGGCCGCCGACATGGCGGGCTGGCGGGCGCCGGTGGAAGCGCCGGTGTCGGTCGAGCACGGTGGCGTGCGGGTGCTCAAGTGCGGCAGCTGGAGCCAGGGGCCGGCGATGCTGCAAACGCTGACCATCCTGGGCGGCTACGACCTGCGCGGGCTGGACCCGGTGGGGGCGGAATTCGCGCACCTGGTGGTGGAAGCGATGAAGCTGGCCTTCGCCGACCGCGAGGCTTTCTACGGCGATCCCGACTTCGCGGACGTGCCGCTCGAGGCCCTGCTGTCGGGAAGCTACGCCGACGCGCGCCGGGCGCTGATCGGCGAGGACGCGTCGCCAGAGCTGCGGCCGGGGGCGCCGCTGGGAGGCGAGCCGCCGGTGCTGGACTACGCCGCGGCCGTTGAGCGGGGCGCGCTGATGCGCGAAGCGATGGGCGGCGGCGAGCCCACCGTGTCGCGGCTGGGGGTGTCGGGGGCCGACACCTGCCACGTGGACGTGTGCGACCGCTGGGGCAACATGGTCAGCGCGACGCCCTCGGGCGGGTGGCTGCAATCTTCGCCGGCGATCCCGGAGCTGGGCTGCTGCCTCGGGACGCGGGGGCAGATGTTCTGGCTCGACGAGTCGCTGCCCAACGGCTTGCTGCCGGGCAAGCGGCCGCGCACCACGCTGTCGCCGGGCATGGCGCTGCGCGACGGGCGGGCGTGGATGGCGTTCGGCACGCCCGGCGGCGAAGCGCAGGACCAGTGGCAGCCGGTGATGCTGCTGCGGATGCTGCACCACGGCATGGGCATCCAGGAGGCGATCGACGCGCCGGCCTTCCATTCGGAGCACTGGACCTCGTC
The DNA here is from genome assembly GCA_964243365.1 of uncultured Roseomonas sp. Lineage (GTDB taxonomy): Bacteria > Pseudomonadota > Alphaproteobacteria > Acetobacterales > Acetobacteraceae > Roseomonas. The sequence goes on from CAXTEL010000054.1 coordinate 4,936, forward strand.
GTTCTGGCCGCGCGGCGCCCGGCCGGGGCGGCTGGTGCTGGAAGGGCGCTACCCCGAGACGGCGGCGGCGGCGCTGCGGGCGCGCGGGCACGCGGTGGAGGTGGGCGGGGAATGGAGCGAGGGGCGGCTGTCGGCGGTGCGGCGCGAGCCGGACGGGCAGATCTTCGCCGGCGCCAACCCGCGCGGCATGCAGGGCTACGCCGTGGGGCGCTGAGGGGGGCCATCGCGGCGCGGCGCGAGGGCCGTGGGTTCGGGGGCCGCGCGGGTCCGGGGGAGCGGATCGCGGCCGGGGATGGCAGGATGCTCGTGGGAGGGACGCGCCGATGCGGGCGATCTTCGTGATGATCAAGTGCGAGATGGGCCAGGCATACCGGGTGGCCCGCGACATGGCCGACGGGCTGCCCGAGCTGTCGGAGATGCATTCCACCAGCGGGCAGTACGACCTGCTGGGCAAGTTCTACCTCGATGCCGGGCAGGACGTCGGGCTGTTCGTGGTGGAGCGCCTCCAGGCGGTGCCGGGGGTGAAGGACACCTACACGCTGCAAACCTTCAACGCCTTCACCGCCCGGCGGGACTGAACGGCGGGGCGGGCGCGACGGGCCGCGCCGGCCGCCACGCGGCCGCCCGATCGGGGTCCCGGAAGCGCCATTATGCCGGCCTTAACCGGGAATGCCGCAAGGTGGCCGAGGAAGGGGCACGGCGCGTTCCGTCACCGGCCGCGCCCCGCCGTCGCTTCCCGTTGTCCCGGAGTCACCGTGAGCGTCAGCATCGCACGATCCGCCCGCGCGGCGGCCGGTCACGCTTCCTCGCCCACCGAGGCTCCGCCGCCCGGGGTCGCCGAGCCGCGCGCGGTGTCCGTCCCCGTGGTGCTGGGGGTGGTGCGGGTGCTCGACGGGGCGCTGCTGCTGCTGGCGGGCTGGCTGGCGACGCTGCTGTTGGCCGGGCTGTACGGCGAGCAGCCGGAGGGTCGGCTGCTGCTGGCCACGATCGCGGGGGCGCTGACCACCTGCGTCTGCCTGCACCGTTCCGGCGCCTACGCGCTGCCGCAGCTGCGCTCGCTGCCGGTGCAAGCGCAGGTCGCCGTGGCGCCGCTGGTGGCCGGCGCCGGCAGCCTGATCGCCTGCCTGTTCCTGACCTACGAGGGCGTGCTGCCCTTTCGCGCCTGGCCGGCCGCCTGGGGGCTGCTGGGTTTCGCGCTGCTCGGCGCCGGGCGGGTGGCGCTGCGGCGGCTGCTGCGCCGGTGGGACGCGGAAGGGCGGCTGGCGCGCCGGGTGGCGGTGGTGGGAGTAAGCGAGTTCTCGCGCGAGTTCATCGGACGGCTGCGCGCCGAGCCGCACGCCTACACCATCGTCGGCCTGTACGACGACCGCGCTTCGCGGGTGCCCGAGGTGCACGCCGGCGTCGAGGTGCTGGGCACGGTGCAGGACCTGCTGACGGCCTCGCGCGAGAAGCGGGTGGACGTGATCGTGGTGGCGCTGCCGCTGAGTGCTGCCGAGCGGATCAAGGCCGTGCTGGACCAGCTCGGCTCGGCGGTGGCCGACATCTGCCTGACCACCGACTTGGCCGGGCTGCGCTACGGCGGCGGGCAGTTCGCCGAGATCGGCGCCAACCCGGTGATCTCGGTGCGCGAGCACCCGATGAAGGACTGGCGCGCGGTGCAGAAGCGCGTCTTCGACCTCGCGGTCGGCGGGCTGGTGCTGCTGGCGGTGGCGCCGGTGCTGGCCGCGGTGGCAGTGCTTATCAAGCTCGACAGCCGCGGGCCGGTGCTGTTCCGCCAGCCGCGGCTGGGTTTCAACAACCGCTTGTTCACCTGCTACAAGTTCCGCTCCATGCGCGCGGACGCGGCGGACCTGCTGGCAGACAAGCAGACCACGCGCGATGACCCGCGCGTGACCCGCGTGGGCCAGGTGATCCGCAAGCTGAGCCTGGACGAGCTGCCGCAGCTGCTCAACGTGCTCGACGGCACCATGTCGCTGGTGGGGCCGCGGCCGCACGCGCCCAACACCAAGGCGGCGGACCGGCTGTTCGGCGACGTGGTGGCGCACTACGCGGTGCGGCACCGGGTGCGGCCGGGCATCACCGGCTGGGCGCAGGTCAACGGCTGGCGCGGTGAGACGCAGACGGTGGAGCAGATCGAGGGGCGCGTCGCCTGCGACCTGCACTACATCGAGAATTGGTCGCTGGGCTTCGACCTGAAGATCCTGTTCCTCACCCTGTGGCGCGAGGTGTTCCGCAGCCGCACCGCGTACTGAGGCCGCGGCGGGCCGCGCACCGCCCCGGTGATGCCGCGATGGCGCCGCGAGGCTGCCGCGGGCGGGTGGCGTGATGGCGCTTCCAGGAGGCTCCCCCGTCATGCCCGCCCGCCGGTTCCCCGCTCTCGCGCTCCTCGCCTGCCTCGGCGCCGCGGCCTGCCAGAACCCGGACGGGTCCACCGACTGGGGCAGCACGCTGGCCCTGGGCGCCGGGGCCGGGCTGGCGACGGCGCTGGTGGCGGGCGCCGCGGGCGACGACGACGGTTCGCACGACCGCGGGCGGCGCGGGTACCGGGGCTACGAGCGCGGGGGCCACGGGCGCGGGGGTCACGAGCGCGGGGGTCACCGGGGCGGCGGCTACGGCGGCGGCGGCCACGGCCGCAGCTGGTAGCGGGCGGGGTCAGTCGAAGCCCAGGAAGCCCGGCGTTTCGCCGATCGGCGGCGCGCCGCGCAGGGCGTCGAGGTCGGGCAGCGGCCGGGCCAAGGCGGCGTCGCCGGCCACCGCGGCCTCGATCGCCGCCGCCGCGGCCAGCACCAGGACGTCGCCGCCGCGCGGGCCGATGATCTGCAACCCGAAGGGCAGCCCGCGCGCGTCGCGGCCCAGCGGCAGGCTCAGCGCCGGGTGGCCGGCCAGGGTCGCGGAATACGCCAGCCCGAGCCAGTGGAAGTAGGAGCGCGTGGCCACGCCGTCGATCTCGCGCGGGTACAGCTCGCGCCAGGGCCGCGGCGAGATCGTAACGGCGGGGGTGAGCAGCACGTCCACGTCGGCGAAGAAGGCCTGCCAGCGGCGGTACAGCGCGGTCTGCGCCACCCCCGCCGCGGCGTGGTCGGCCAGGGAATAGCGGAGGCCCTCGGCGACGTTGGCGCGGACGTTGGGGCCGACCTGGTCCGGCTGGTCGCGAACCTTGTCGGCATGGGCGGCGAGGAAGCCCGCGGCGCGCAGCACGGCGAAGCTCTCGTCGGCGCCGGCGCTGTCGGGGTGGGCGTGGCGCAGCTCGGCGAACATCGGCGCCAGGGCAGCGACGCGGGCGGAGAAGGCCTCGCGCACGATGCCCTCGGTGGGCGCGTAGCCGAGGTCCTCGCTCGCCGCGACCCGCAGGCTCGACGGGTCGAGGCGCGGGGGCGGGAAGAAGTCGCCCGGGCGGGCGCGCCCGGCGCCCAGGCGCCCGGTGCAGCCGCGCACGGTGTGGGCCAGCGGGTCGAGGGCGTCGTCGGAGGCCATCGCCGAGAGCATCAGGCACAGGTCGGAAACGTCGCGCGCCATCGGGCCGAGCACGGCCAGGGGGCTCCAGCCGAGCGGGCGGCGCTCGGACGGCACTAGGCCGGGGCTGGGACGGAAGCCGACGACGCCGCAGAAGGCCGCGGGGTTGCGGAGCGAGCCGCCGGTGTCGGAGCCCGAGGCCAAGGGCACCATGCCCGTGGCCAGCGCCGCGGCCGAGCCGCCGGAGGAGCCGGCGGCCGAAAGGCTGGGGTCGAACGGGTTGCCGGTGGCACCGTACACGGCGTTGCGGGTATTGGCGCCGGCGCCGAACTCGGGAGTGTTGGTCTTGCACGCGATCACGCCGCCGTTCTCGCGCAGGCGGCGCACCATCCCCTGGTCGCGCGCGGGGACGTGATCGCGGAACAGGACCGAGCCGTAGGTGGTGCGCAGCCCGGCGACGTCCTCCAGGTCCTTGATGCCGATCGGCAGGCCGTGCAGCGGGCCGAGCGCGTCGCCACGCATCACCGCCGCCTCCGCGGCGCGGGCCGCCTCCCCCGCGCCCTCCTCGTCGAGCGCCACGACGGCGTTCACCGCGCTGTTCACCGCGCCGATGCGGGCGAGGCAGGAGCGGAGCAGTTCCACGGGGGAAAGCTGCCTAGCGCCGACCATGCGGCGCGCAGCGACGGCGGACAGGTCGCAGGCTTCGGTCACGCGTGCGGCTCCTCCTCGTGCGGGGCTCGGGTCCGCGCTGGTTCGGGCTCGGGGCCAGGAGCGCTGCCCCTGGACCCCGCCGCGGTCCCTCGGGGGCCCCGGACCCCCGCCGGTGGTTCGCCCACCCGGGCATCTTTCTTGCGGATGGGAGGTCAGGAACATCGGTTTCTCGCAGGCGGCCTCAGTAGCCCAGGGCGCAGCCGTCCTTGCGCGGGTCGGAGCCGCCGATCAGCACGCCGCGGGCGTGGTCGATCAGGATCGCCTGGCCGCCGCCGTGCGGCTTGACGACAACGGCGCAGGAATGGCCCAGGCGCTCCAGCCCGGCGACCGCCTCCGCCGGGATGCCGCGCTCCACCTGCACGCTGGTCGGGGTGCCGGTGGGGAACAAGCGGGGCAGGTCGAGCGCCGCCTGCACGTCCAACCCGTGCTCGAAATGGTTGCTCAGGAACAGGGTCTGGCCCATCGGCTGAAAGTGCCCGCCCATCACGCCGAAGGGCATGATCGCGCGGCCGTCGCGCATTGCCATGCCGGGGATGATGGTGTGCATCGGCCGCTTGCGGGGGGCGATGCAGTTCGGGTGGCCTTCCTGGAGGCGGAAGCCGTGACCGCGGTTCTGTAGCATCACGCCGGACTTCTCCGCCAGGATGGCGGACCCGAAGCCCTCGAACAACGAGTTGATGAAGGAGCAGGCGTTGCCGTCGCGGTCCACCACGCAGAGGTAGACGGTGTCGCGGTGGCGCTCCCAGTCGGCGGTGCCGGCGGGTGGCAGTTCGGGCATGGCGCGGTCATCGCGGATCAGCCGGCGCAGGGCGTCGCCGTACTCGGGCGAGGTGAGGCGCGCGGTGGGGACCTCGACCTGCGACGGGTCGGCGAGGAAGGCGTCGCGGTCGCGGTAGGCCAGGCGCGCGATCTCGACGTGGCGGTGCAGGCGGGTGGTGGAAAGCGGGCCGCCGGGGGGGGTGTCGAGGCCGCCCAAGGCGTTGAGCATGGTCAGCACCAGCAGGCCCGAGCCGTTGGGCGGGCACTGCACCACGTCCAGGCCGCGCCAGCGGGTGGAGATCGGCGTCACGAACCCGGCGACGTTTCTGGCTTCGGCGAAGTCCTGCCCGGTGTGCAGGCCGCCCAGCGCGCGCAGCGCCGCCACCATGTCGGCGGCGACGGGGCCGTCGTAGAAGGCGTCCGCGCCGCCGCGGGCGACGGCGCGCAGGGTTTCGGCCAGCTCGGGCTGTCGGAACACGTCGCCCACGGCGGGGGCCTCGCCGTCGCGCAGGAAGCGGCGGGCGCTCGCGGGGTTGCCGCGCAGCTTGGGCACTGCCGCTTCCCAGTCGCTGTGCACGCGCGGGTGAACCGGGTGACCCTCGGCGGCGAAGCGGATGGCGGGTTGCAGGAGGGCGTCCAGCCCGAGCCGGCCGTGCGTGCGCGACAGCAGTTCCCAGGCGGAGACGGCGCCGGGCACGGTCACGGAATGCGGGGATTGCGGCTCCATTTCGGTCAGGCCGGCGGCGCGCAGGGCTTCGGGCGTGGCGGCGGCCGGCGCCCGGCCGGAGCCGTTCAGCGCCACGACCTCGCCCGTGTTGGCCGGCGCGTACAGGCAGAAGCAGTCGCCACCGATGCCGGTGCTCTGCGGCTCGATCACCGCCAGCACGGCGGCGGCGGCGATGGCGGCGTCCACGGCATTGCCGCCGGCGCGCAGAATGTCGAGCGCGGTCAGGGTCGCGGCCGGCATGGAGGTGGCGGCCATGCCGCTGGTGGCCAGCACGGGGGAACGGCCGGGGCCGTGGAAGTCGCGGATCACGTCGGGGTGCCTTTCGAGCGGACACGGGGCGTCGCGGGCTGGGGACGGGCGCCGGCCGCAGCCTAGCCGACGCTGGCACGGCGCGGCCGGGGCGGCAATCGAGGGCGCGGCCAGGACGGCCGGGAACCGTTCCCGCCGGCGAGGCGCGAAGGTTGCGCGACCGATCGGGTTGGACGACGCCCGCGCGCGATGCGGCCCCGCGACCGCTTCGAGCGGGTGGACGAACTCCGGCCCGCCCGCGTGACCCTCGTCCTGCGGGAGGAGGCAAGGGCGGGGGGCCGGATCAGGACGGGGCCGCAGCCCTCGGCCGCGGCCGGATCGGCAGGCCGCCTTCCGGGCGCAGGGTGATGCGCAGCCTCGGCGACGGCTCCGCCCCGGGCCGCAGCGAAACGCGGACCGACCGCAGCAGGGTGGCCAGGATTGCCACGGCTTCCAGCACGGCGAAGGACGCGCCGATGCAGGCGCGCGGCCCCGCCCCGAAGGGCAGGTAGGCGTGGCGGTGACGCGCCCGCGCAGCGTCGGGCAGGAAGCGGTCAGGGTCGAAGCGGTCAGGGTCGTCCCACAGCGCGGCGTGCCGGTGCAGGGCGTAGACCGGCACGTAGGTCGGCGTGCCCGCCGGGATCAGCAGCGCGCCCAGGCGGACCTCGCGCCGCGCCACGCGGGTGATCAGCGACACCGGGGGATACAGGCGCATCGCTTCGTGGATCACCTGCCGGGCGTAGGCGAGGTCGGGGACGTGCTCGGCGTGCAGCGGGCCGTCGCCGCACGCCCGTTCGATCTCGGCGACCACGCGCGCCTCCGCCTCCGGGTGGCGTGCCAGCAGGTAGAGGGTCCAGGTCAGGGTCAGCGCCGTGGTCTCGTGGCCCGCGACGACGAAGGTCAGCAGGTTGTCGGCGAGCTCGCGGTCGCTCATGGCGCGGCCGGTCTCGGGGTCCCGCGCTTCCAGCAGCAGCCGGACGAGGTCGGGCCGCCCGGGGCCGCGGTCGGACGGCGCCTGCCCTTCGCCGTCCTCCTGCCGCCGGCGCCGGGCGACGATGCCCAGGAGCGCGTCGCGCAGGTAGGTCCGCGCCCGCCGCGCCCGGAGCTTGCCGGGATGCGGCGTCCAGGCGGGCAATCCGAACAGGCTGGTCGCGACCGCCCAGGGCGTGGAGTCCAGGTAGTCGGCGATGCCGCGCTCGACCTGGGCCCCGTCGAGGCCGGGCGCGCCGGACAGCATGGTGTCGACGATGACGTCGTGGGTGAGGCGCATCATCTCGCGCATCGCGTCCACCTCCGCGCCGGGCGGCAGGGCCAGCCAGCGGTCGCGCGCGCGTTGGGCGGCGTCGAGCATGGCGGGCACGAAGCCCGCGAGGCGCTCGTGGCGGAAGATCGGCGCGGCGGTGCGCCGCTGCCAGCGCCAGTGCGCGCCTTCCGCCGTCAGCAGCCCCTCGCCCAGGGCCGGCACCAGCGCGCGGCGCATGGCGTCGGCCTTGGCGAACGCGCTTTCCTGTTCCGCGAGCACCTGCCGGACCAGCTCGGGGTCGCACACGTAGACGAGGTCGCGCCGCAGGAAGCGGCGGCGCGCGGTGGGTTGCGTGTAAGCGCTGGCCGGCATCGCTTCCAGCGGGTTGCGCAGCACGGTGCGCAGCAGGCGGAACTGGCCGGCGTCGTCCGGCAGGGGGCGGATCGTCGGCGGCCGGAAACTGGCGGAAAGGTCGGCCATCGGGTTCGGGGCGCCGTCCGCGCTGCTGGGGGGCACCGGATACCAGCCGGGCCGGGCGCGGTTCAACGGTGTTCGGTTCCACGCCCTCGTCACTGCGGCGCGGACGCGTCCACGCCGACGGGGCGATACGCCGCCGGGCGCCGCGGCCGGTCCCGCGACCGCGCGCCGAAAGCGCCCCGCGCCCGCCCCTTCCCGCCCCGTCCGGCCTCGGCTACGGGGATCTTCCGATGCCGCCAGAGCCCGCTTCGCCCGACGACCTGGACCGCATCGACGTGCGCGCCGGCACGGTGGTGCGGGCCGAGTTCTTCCCCGAGGCGCGCCGGCCGGCGATCAAGCTGTGGGTGGATTTCGGCGAGGACATCGGCACGCGGGCGTCCTCGGCCCAGGTCACCGCGCACTACGACCCGGATTCGCTGGTGGGGCGGCAGGTGATGGCGGTGGTCAACCTGCCCCCGCGCCGGATCGCGGGCTTCGCGAGCGAGGTGCTGGTGCTGGGCGTGCCGGATGCGGCCGGCGCAGTGGTGCTGCTGGCACCCGACCGGCCTGTGCCGGACGGCGGGCGGATGTTCTGACGGGGGATTTGGGCATGGCGCCGCGCTACTACACCGTGACCTGGGACCAGCTGCACCGCGACGGCAAGGCCCTGGCTTGGCGGCTGGTGGAGCGCGGCCCGGACGGCGGGCCGTGGCGGGGGATCGTGGCGATCACCCGCGGCGGGCTGATCCCGGCCGCCATCGTGGCGCGCGAGCTGGACCTGCGGATCATCGAGAGCGTGTCGGTGGTGACCTACGACGAGGAGCACCGCGGCATCCCCGAGGTGGTCAAGGCGCCGCTGGCGGCGGGCGACGGCGCGGGCTGGCTGATCCTCGACGACCTGGTGGACACCGGCACCACGGCGCGGGTGGTGCGCGCCATCCTGCCGCGGGCGCACTTCGCCACCGTGTACGCCAAGCCGGCCGGCAAGCCGCTGGTGGACACCTTCGTCACCGAGGTGAGCCAGGACACCTGGATCCTGTTCCCCTGGGACACCGAGCCGCAGTTCGTGGCGCCGATCGCCCGCACGCCGCGCTGAAGCGGTCCCGCGCCCGCGCGGGATCTCCGGGCTCGCGCCCGCCGAGAGGGTCGCCGCGCCGGGTTCCCCGCGCGAGGTTCCGGAGCGCTTGGGCGCGGCGCGTCGTGTTCGCGCGAGGGTGGCAACCGGGGGTCGGGGCGTCCGTTGCCGGTGGGATGGCCGCGGATCGCGGCCGCTCGCCAAGGAGTTCCCGCCATGCTCGACCGCCGCAACCTCGCCCTCGGGGGTGCCCTCGCCTTCGCCGGCTCCGCGCTGCTGGGGCGCGCCGGGGCGGCGCAGAGCGCCACCGAGGCGCCGGCCCAGCTGGCCGGCACCGATCCCGCCAAGCTGATGATGCTGGTCCACGAGAGTGGCGCCTTCCTGCTCGCCGCCGCGCGCCTGGGCATGGAGAAGGCGACCCGCTCGGAGGTGAAGCGCTTCGCCCAGTTCGAGGCGAACGAGGGGGAGGCGATGATCCGCGCCATGCAGCTGGCCGGTCACCAGCCCGCCGCGCCGCAGTTCACGGGCGAGAAGGCGCGCATGCTGGAACAGCTGAACACCAACAGCGGTCCGGCCTTCGAGCAGGCGTTCCTGCGCGCCCAGACCATCGGCCACGAGGAAGCGCTGAACGTGTTCACCGCCATCGCGCAGTCCACCGCCGGCAACCCGGACAAGATCGTGGCCACCCTGGCGACGAGCCGGATCCAGGAGCACCTGATCGACATCGGACTGCTCGGGCAGAGCTGAGGCGGGTGGGATCGCCGCTGCCCGTCCGCGGTCGCTGCGGGGCGTTCGGGCCATCGACCCGCGCCGGGGTGGCGGGTGGGCGATAACGGGCCTTCCGCCACCGACGCCGCGCTGATGCGGCTCGGGGCGCTGGCGAGCGCCGGCGCGACGGCCGACGCCGTAACGCGCGCGGTGGGCGAGATCGTCGCGGGCTGGGCGGCGGCGGAGGACGCGGATATCGGCACGGCGATGGCGCGCATCGAGTTGCTGTGGGACAGCGTCAGCCGGGACGCCGCCGACCTGCAGGAGCAGATCGGCCTCGCCACCGAGGCCGACGCGCGGTCGCTCGCGGAAGCGGCGCGGCGGCTGGCCGCGATGCGGGCCGCCGTGTCGGCGCTCGCCGCCGCGCACGGGCGCCTGCAGGGCTGAAGCAGCCGGCCGGGGTCCTCGGCCGCGCGGTGCGCGCCCAGGCGGGGAGCGCGGCGCGGGCGGCGCCGCGGCGCCGTTCCCGTCCGCGCCGCAGCGGCGCGCCTCAGCCCGCCTCGACCGGCTCCTCGCGCAGGGCGAGGACCTTGTCCACGCGGCGCCCGTCCATGTCCATGATCTCGAAGCGCCAGCCGCTCCAGGCGATCCGGTCGCCCTCCTTGGGCACGCGGCGCAGCAGCGCCAGCATCAGCCCCGCCACCGTGTGGTAGGATCCTTCGCGCGGCAGCGCCGGCAGGTCCAGCCGCGCCTTGAGCTCGTCCGACGGCATGGCGCCGTCGAGCAGCAGCGAGCCGTCGTGGCGCCGCACCGCCGGGTGGGGCGAGTCCGCAGGCGCCTCGGCCGCGCCCAACTCGCCCACGATGGCTTCAAGCAGGTCGGTGGCGGTGACCACTCCCTCGAAGGAGCCGTACTCGTCCATCACCAGCGCCAAGCCCAGCCGGTCGGTGCGCAGCCGCTCTAGCGCGTCCAGGGCGGACAGGTTGTCGGGCAGCACCATTGCCTCGCGCGTGGCCGCGGCCAGCGACAGCGGGCCGCCGGCCAGGAGCTGGTCGAGCAGGTCCTTGACGGCCGCGATGCCGACCACGTGGTCCACGCCGCCGTCGGCCACCACGAAGCGCGTCGCGGTGGACTCGCGCAGGTGGGCGGCGAGGTCGGCCTGGGTGGCGCTGCGATCGAGCCATTCCACCTCCGGCCGCGGGGTCATCAGCGCGCGCACCGGCTTGTCGGCCAGCCGCAGGACGCGCTCGATCATGTGCCGCTCCTCGTCCTCCAGCGCGCCGTGCTCGACGCCCTCGGCCACCACCGCCTTGACTTCCTCCTCGGTCACGGACGGCTCGGACAACGGGGCGGCGCCGAGCAGCCGCAGCACCAGGGCCGAGGAGCCCGACAGCACCCACACCACAGGCGAGGCGAAGCGCGACAGCGCCGCCAGCGGGCGGGCCAGGCGGCAGGCGACGCCCTCGGGGTCGCGCAGGGCGAACTGCTTGGGCACCAGCTCGCCCACGATCAGCGACAAGTAGGTGATCGCCACCACCACCAGGCCGAAGGCGACGTCGGCGGCGTAGGGCGCGAGGACGGGGACGCGGGCCAGCACCGGGGCGAGCGAGGCGGACAAGCGCGCGCCGCCGAAGGCGCCGGCGAGGATGCCGACCAGGGTGATGCCGACCTGCACGGTGGGCAGAAGCCGGTGCGGGTCCTCGTTCAGCGCCAGGGCGGCGGCGGCGCCGGGGCGGCCTTCCCGCACCAGGTTCTGCAGGCGGGCGCGGCGCGAGGAGACCACCGACAGCTCGCCCATCGCGAAGGCGCCGTTGAGCAGGACGAGGAGCAGGATGAGGCCGATCTCTAGGAGCACGGTCATGCGGCGCTTCGTAGCCCAGGGGAGCGGGGCGGGACAGCCGGAGGTTGCGCGCGGTGGGGGCGGCCGCTCCGGGCGCGGCACGGGCCGACGCGGCGCGTCGGAGGGCAGGAGGTGGCGCGGGCGCGCGCCGCGAAATTGCCCCATTTGCGGCCGAACCGCGCCGCAGGGGACGGCCTAAGAAGACGCTGACGCGCGGTGTCCCGCCCCGACCGCGTCGCCCGGAGTCGCCGGGCGGCGCGTCGTGCCGGGAAGGACGCCGCGGCGACGCTGGACCCGCGATGAACGCCCGCCCCGAGCCGCCGATCCCCGCCCCCCTCCCCACCACTCCGGTCGCCCGCGCGTCCCGCGTCGCCGCGCCCGGCGCCGGTCGCCTGTCCCGCCAGGGAGCCACTCTGGCCGCGCTGCTGCTGGTGGCGCTCGCGCACCTGGGCGGCTGGTGGGCGTGGAACCGGCCGGCGGCGGTGCCGGACTTCCGGGGACAGGTGAACGGGCTGGCCTTCGCGCCCTACCAGCGCGGGCAGAGCGCCGAAGGGGAGAACTGGCCGAGCCCGGAGCAGATCGAGGGCGACCTGCGGCGGGTGGCGCCGATGACACGGCGCATACGCACCTACGCCGCGCACGGCGGGCTGGAACGCATCCCCGAGCTGGCCCAGGGCGCCGGGCAGGACCTGCGGGTGACGATGGGCTCCTGGCTGGACGGGCGGCTGGACCGCAACGCCGCCGAGATCCGCTCGCTGGTCGGGGTGGCGCGGGCGTCGCGCAACGTCGACCGCGTGCTGGTGGGCAACGAGGCGGTGCTGCGCGGCGACCTGAGCGTGGCCCAGATGATCGGCTACATCGAGCAGGTCCGGCGCCAGGTCCGTCAGCCCGTGAGCACCGCCGAGCCGTGGCACGTGTGGCTGGCGCACCCCGAGCTGGGGCGGGCGGTGGACTTCATCACCGTCCACCTGCTGCCCTACTGGGAAGGGCTGCCGGTGGACGACGCGCTGCGCTTCATCATGGAGAAGCACGACGCCGTGCAGGCGCTGTTCCCGGGCAAGCGGATTGTGATCGGCGAGGTCGGCTGGCCGTCGGACGGCCGCGACATCGGGGCGGCGCGGGCTACGCGCGTCAACCAAGCGACGTTCCTGCGCAAGTTCTTCAACATCGCCGAGCAGCGGGGCCTGGACTACTTCGTGATGGAAGCCTTCGACCAGCCGTGGAAGGTGAGCTTCGAGGGCCGCGCCGCCGGGCACTGGGGCATGCTCGACCTCGACCGGCGGGCCAAGTGGCCGATGATCGGGCCGGTGCAGGAAACCCCCGGCTGGGCGGGCTGGGCGCTGGGCGCGTCCTTCGCGGCGTTCGCGTCGAGCTTCTTCTTCCTCGGCCGGCGCCCGGACATACGCCTGGGCGGCAAGCTGCTGATGGCGGCGCTGGCGCAGGTGTTCGTCACGGCCACGGTGCTGGTGCTGCTGGCGATGTCGGAAACCTACCTGTCCGCATCCGCCGCGGCGGTATGGGCGGTGCTGGTGATGGGGCAGCTGCTGCTGCTGGCGCTGCTGCTGTCGGACAGCTTCGAGCTGGCCGAGACCGCCTGGGGGCGGACCAGCCGGCGCCGCTGGGCCGCCCTGCCGGCCCTGCCCGGCGCGGCGCTGCCCAAGGTGTCGATCCACCTGCCGATCTGCAACGAGCCGCCGCACATGGTGCGCGGGACGCTGGATGCGCTGGCGGCGCTGGACTACCCCGACTTCGAGGTGCTGGTGGTGGACAACAACACCACCGATCCCGCGCTGTGGGAGCCGGTGGCCGAGCACTGCGCCCGGCTGGGCGCGCGGTTCCGCTTCTTCCACCTCGGCCGCTGGCCCGGCTTCAAGGCGGGCGCGCTGAACTTCGCCCTGCGCGAAACCGCGGCGGACGCCGAGGTGGTGGGCGTGCTGGACAGCGACTACATAGTGCGCCCCGATTGGCTGCGCCGCATGGTGCCGTTCTTCGACCGCGCCGAGGTGGGCTTCACGCAATCGCCGCAGGACTACCGCGACGGCGGCGAGAGCCCGTTCAAGCGGGTGATGTTCTGGGAATACGCCGGCTTCTTCCGTGCGGGAATGGTCACGCGCAACGAGCGCAACGCCATCATCCAGCACGGCACCATGACGCTGATCCGCCGCGCTGCGCTGGAAGGGGCCGGCGCTGGGGGCTCGCCCTGGGCGGAATGGTGCATCTGTGAGGACAGCGAGCTGGGGCTGCAGCTGATGCGGCAGGGCTGGGAAGCAGTGTACGTGCCCGACAGCATGGGCCGCGGCGTGATGCCCGACGATTTCTCGGCCTACCGCAAGCAGCGCCACCGCTGGGCGTTCGGGGCGATGCAGATCGTCAAGCGGCACTGGCGGGCGCTGCTCAACCCGCTGGACCGCTCGCTGACCCAGGGCCAGCGCTTCCACTTCGTGATGGGCTGGTTCCCGTGGTTCGGCGACGCGCTGGGGCTGGTGTTCGTGCTCGGCGGGCTGGCCTGGTCGGCTGGGCTGATCTTCGCGCCCGTGCGGACCGAGTTCCCGATCGTGCTGTTCATGCTGCCTTCCCTGGGGCTGTTCGCCTTCAAGCTGTTCCAGATCTGGACGCTGTATTCCGCGCGCGTGGCCTGCGGCGCGGCGGACCGGCTGGCGGCGGCGCTGGGCGGCCTGGCGCTGACCCACACCATCGGCAAGGCGGTGTGGCAGGGGCTGTTCAAGCGTCGCGCGCACTTCAGCCGCACGCCCAAGATGGCCGACGCGCCGGCGCTGCTGCGGGCCGTGGCCGCGGCGCGGGAGGAGATCGCGCTGCTGGCGCTGCTGTGGGCGGCGGCGGCGGGGGTTACGGCGGTGCATCGCGGGGCCACGTGGGAAGCCGTGCTGTGGACGGTGATCCTGCTGGTGCAGTCGGTGCCCTACCTCGCGGCGGTGAGCATGGCCCTGGT
>CAXTEL010000055.1:0-17787 GCA_964243365.1 uncultured Roseomonas sp.
CACCCGCGTCGCCCCAGCCCGCCGCGCCTCCGCCGCCGTGGCCTCGCCCACCGCCAGCACCGGCATCGCGGGCATCCACCCCGCCAGTGCCCGCGCCGCGGCCCGGCTGGTCAGCAGCAGCGCTTGCGCCGGCGGCAGCCGCACCGGGCGCGGCATCAGCAGCAGCGTCGGCGCCGGCACCGGCTCCCAGCCCAGCGCGGCCACGCGGGCGGCCGTCTCGGCATTGCCGGGCTCGGGCCGGGTGACCAAGCAGCCCCGTGGCCGAGCGGGGAACCGCCGGGCGGGGAACGCCACGCCTCAGGAGAAGATGTCGGCCGGGCTGTCGGCGCGCAGCTCGCGCCCCAGCGACTCGCCCAGGGCCTCGGCGTCCGCCACCGCCCCGTGCGCCCGGCGCTTGAGCAGGAACGACCCGTCCGGCCGCGCTACCAGCCCGGTGAGCATCAGCCGCCCGTCCGGCAGCAGCCGCGCGTGGCCGCCAATCGGCGTGCGGCAGGAACCGTCCAGCGCCGCCAGCAGCGCCCGCTCGGCGCGCGACACCGCCCCGGCTTCGGGGTCCTCGATGCCCGACAGCAGCTCGCGCAGCTCGGTGTCGCCCTCGCGCACGGTGACGCCGACGATGCCCTGCCCGGCCGCCGGCACCATCGCCTCGGGGTCGAGCACCACCATGCCCGGGGCCTCCAGCCCCAGCCGCCGCAGCCCGGCCAGCGCCAGCAGCGTGGCGTCCGCCTCGCCGGCGGCGACCTTGGCCAGCCTGCCGTGCACGTTGCCGCGGATCATCGCCACCCGCAGGTCGGGGCGGGCGTAGAGCACCTGACTCTGCCGGCGCAGGCTGGCGGTGCCCAGCAGCACGCCGGCCGGCATCGAGCCCAGCGGGTCGGACGGGTCGAGCGGCCCGATCCCCGGTCCGGGGATCAGCACGTCGCGTGCGTCCTCGCGCCGGAGCGTGCAGCTCAGCACGATGCCCGGCGGCATCTCGGTTTCCAGGTCCTTGAGGCTGTGCACGGCGAAATCGATCCGCCCGTCCAGCAGCGCCTCGTGAATCTCTTTGGCGAACAGCCCCTTGCCGCCGATGTCGGCCAGCCTGCGGTCCTGGATGCGGTCGCCCGAGGTCGAGATCACGTGTTCCTCGAAGGCGCCGGCCATGCGCAGCACCGGGCAGAAGCGCAGCAGCAGGTCGAGGAAGAACCGGGTCTGCACCAGCGCCAGCGGCGATCCCCGCGTGCCCACCCGCATCGGCAGCGCGCGTCCCTGCGAGCGCATCCGCGGATGCGCGCGGGACAGGCCGGGCATCCGCGGTGCCTCGGGGGGTGCGGACATCACGGACACGTCGGACGCGTCCCGCGGGCGCTGGGGGCAGAACGGTTCCGAGGCGCGCGGCACCGCCGGGGCGCCGGACGCGTCCACCGGACCGGCCACGTTTCCTGGGATCACCGACGCGGGCTGGGCAGGCGGCATCGGCGCGTCATAGAACCGCCTCGCCGATGGTGGAAGCGGGTGCGGGCGCGGTGGCGGACACGTTCGGGGGTGAACTGATGGGAAGGGGCGACACGCGGTGGCCCGCGCCGGGCCTCCCGGCGGGTCCCGTGCTGGGCATCGAGAGCAGCTGCGACGAGACCGCCGCCGCGGTGCTCGCCCCCGACGGGCGCGTCCTCGCCGAAACCCTGCTCAGCCAAATCGCCGAGCACGGCCGCTTCGGCGGCGTGGTGCCCGAGGTCGCGGCACGCGCCCACCTCGCCCACCTGCCGGGCCTCGTCGCCCGCGCGCTGGCCGAGGCGGGCGTGGCGCCGGCCGCGCTCGGCGGCGTCGCCGCCACCTCCGGCCCGGGACTGATCGGCGGGCTGGTGGTCGGCGCCTCCTTCGGCAAGGGCGTGGCGTTGGCGAACCGCCTGCCCTTCGTGGCCGTCAACCACCTGGAAGCCCACGCCCTCACCCCGCGCCTACCCGGCCTGCTGCCCGAGCCACCGGCCTTCCCCTACCTGCTCCTCCTCCTTTCCGGCGGCCACTGCCAGTGCGTGGCGGTGCGCGGGCTGGGCCGCTACGAGCGCCTCGGCACCACGCTCGACGACGCCGTGGGGGAGGCCTTCGACAAGGCAGCCAAGCTGCTCGGGCTGCCCTGGCCCGGCGGGCCGCACCTGGAACAGTTGGCCGCCGGCGGCGACCCGCGCCGCATTCCCCTGCCCCGGCCGCTGCTCGGCCGCCCGGGCTGCGACTTCTCCTTCTCCGGCCTCAAGACCGCGGCGGCGCGGGAAGCGGCGCGGCTGACCGACGACGCCGGCCGCGCCGACCTCGCCGGCGCCTTCCAGGCCGCCGTCGCCGCCGTGCTGGCCGATCGGGCCCGCAACGCCCTGGCGATGATGAGGGCGGACGTCCCGGGCGCCGCCGGGGCCGACGGCCGTCCGGCGAGCGGGGCTCCCACCGCGCTGGTGGTATCCGGCGGCGTCGCGGCCAATGGCGCCGTGCGCGCGGCGCTGGCCGGCGCGGCCGCCGCCGCCGGGCTGCCGATGGTGGCGCCGCCCCCGCGCTTGTGCACCGACAACGCCGTGATGGTCGCCTGGGCCGGCATCGAGCGCCTGCGCGCCGGGCTGGCGGACGGGGTGGAGCACGCCCCCCGCCCGCGCTGGCCGCTGTCCGAGCTGGCGCCGGACGCCGCCGCGTGAGGCTGCCCCGCCTCCTCGCGCCGCCGCGCGCCGCGCCGCCGCCGGAACCGCCCGCCGTGCCCGCCCCGCTCCTCGACCCGCGCTCGCTGGAGCGGCTGACGCCGCTGCTCATGCCCGATGCGGAGCGGATCGCCATGGCCACCCGCTGCCGCGACGCCGACCCGGTGCCCAAGGTGCCCGGCGCCGGCGGCATCTCCGCGGCGCCCGACGGCCGCCGCGTGCAGCTGATGCACAACGGCCTGCGCGTGCTGGCCGACGGCTACTACGGACCCATGCTCACCGAGATCATCGCCCAGTGCCGCGGCCACCACGAGCCGCAGGAGGAGCGCGTCTTCCATGAGGTCGTCTCGCGCCTGCCGTCCGGCGGCACGATGATCGAGCTGGGCGGCTACTGGGCCTACTACGCCGCCTGGTTCCTCGCCGCCGCGCCCGGCCGCCGGGCGGTGATCGCCGAGCCCGACCCCGCGCACGCCGCCGTGGGCCGGGCCAACCTCGCGCTCAACGGGCTGTCCGCCGAATTCGTGTCGGGCTTCGTGGGCGACGCGCCGGGCACCGTGCGGCCCTTCGCCACCGAGCAATCGGGCACCCTGGACCTGCCCTGCCTCGATGTCGCCTCGCTCATGGCCGCCCACGGCATGGAGCGGCTGACGCTCCTGCACCTCGACGTCCAGGGCGCCGAGCTGGCGGCACTGGAGCAGGCCGCGCCCCTGCTGCGCGACCGCCGGGTGGACTGGGTGTTCGCGTCCACCCACCACCACGCCATCAGCGGCGACCCGCTGACCCACCAGCGCTGCCTCGCCGTGCTGCGGGCCCTGGGCGCGGCGATCGAGGCCGAGCACGACGTGGCCGAGAGCTTCTCCGGCGACGGCCTGATCTGCGCCCGCTTCGGCGCCGCCCCGCCGGGCTGGCGGGCGCCGGCGATCAGCCGCAACCGCTACTCGGAATCCCTGTTCCGCAACCCGCTGCACGACCTCACCGCGGCCGCGGCCCCCGCCCCGCCGTGAACTACCGCCACGCCTTCCACGCCGGCAACTTCGCTGACTGCGTCAAGCACGCCCTGCTGCACCGCGCCCTGGACGCGCTGGCGCGCAAGCCCAACCCCTTCCGGGTGCTCGACCTGCACGCCGGCATCGGCCGCTACGACCTCGCTCAAGGCGCGGCCGAGCGCACCGGCGAGTGGCGGCGGGGGATCGGCCGGCTGGACGGCGTGGCGGACGGCCCCCTCGCCCCCTGGCTGGCCGTGGTGCGGGGGAACGGCTGGCCGCCGCTCTACCCCGGCAGCCCGGCGCTGGCCCTGGCGATGCTGCGCCCGCGCGACCGCCTCGTGCTGTGCGAGCTGCACCCCGAGGACCACGCCGCGCTCCGCGACGCCCTCGCCGACGGTGCCCGGGTCTTCACCCACGAGCGCGACGGCTGGGAAGCGGCCACCGCCCTCACCCCTTTCCCCGAGCGGCGCGGCCTGGTGCTGCTCGACCCGCCCTTCGAGCGTGACGGCGAGTTCGACCGCCTCGCCGCTACGATCGCTGCCATCTCGCGACGCTTCCGCGGCGCCGTCCAGCTCGCCTGGTACCCGATCAAGCACCGCGCCCCGGTGCGCGCCTTCCACGACGCCCTGCGCGCCTCCGGCGTGCGCGACGTCATCGCCCTCGAGCTGTGGCTGCGCGAGCCCACCGACCCGACGCGCCTGAACGGCTGCGGCGTCGTCGCGGTCAACCCCCCCTGGCTGCCCCCCGAGGGCGACTTCGCCGCCGGTGCCGGGGCCATCCTCGCCGCCCTGCTCGCCCGCCTGGGCGACGGCGAGCCCGGCCAGGGCTTCGCGGTGACGCGGCTGGCCGACGAGTGACGGCACGCTGCGCGGCGACCCGCGATGAGTGACGCTCTCCCGGCGCACCTCGGCTCGCCTCCGGGTCACGTCGCGGTGCTCGGCGCCGGCG
Source organism: uncultured Roseomonas sp. (assembly GCA_964243365.1). GTDB lineage: Bacteria > Pseudomonadota > Alphaproteobacteria > Acetobacterales > Acetobacteraceae > Roseomonas. Next base: position 4,592 of record CAXTEL010000055.1, read on the forward strand.
CCTGGGGCACTGCCCTGGCGATCCAGGCGCTGCGGGCCGGCGCGCACGCAACCCTGTGGGCGCGCGACCCGGCGCGGGCCGCGCTGATCCGCGCTTCCGGCGAGAACCCCCGCCTGCCCGGCATCCTTCTCGGCGCCGTGCGCGTCACCGCCGACGCCGCCGAGGCGCTGGCGGGCGCGTCGCTGCTGGTGCTGGCGGTGCCCACCCAGCACCTCGGCGAAACCCTGGCCCGGCTGCCGGCCGACCTGCCCCGCGCCCTGGTGGTGGCCAAAGGCGTCGAGGCCGCCACCTTGCGCCTGCCGCTGGAAGCGCTGGCCGCGGCGCGCCCGCATCTCGCCGCCGCCGTGCTGTCCGGCCCCAACTTCGCGCGCGAGGTCGCCGCCGGCCTGCCCGCCGCCGCCGTGGTGGCCAGCGCCGACCCGGCGCTGCGCGGGCGCGCCGTCGCCCTGCTTTCCACCACCGCCTTCCGCCTCTACGGCAGCGCCGACCCGGTGGGCGTGCAGGTGTGCGGTGCCGCCAAGAACGTCGTGGCCATCGCGGCCGGCGCGGCGATGGGCGCCGGCCTGGGCGAGAACGGCCGCGCCGCCCTGGTTTCCCGCGCGCTGGCCGAGATCACCCGCCTGGTCGCGGCGCTGGGCGGCCGGCCCGAAACCGCCGCCGGCCTGTCCGGCCTGGGCGACCTGCTGCTCACCTGCACCGGCGCGTCCAGCCGCAACCACGCCTTCGGCGTCGCGCTGGGCCGCGGCGCCACCCCGGCCGAGGCCCTCGCCGCCACCGCCGGCGTGGCCGAGGGCGCGGCCACCGCCCCGGCCCTCCTCGCCCGCGCCGGGGCGGCGGGCGTCGAGATGCCGGTCTGCGCCGCCGTGGCCGCCGTGCTGGCGGGCGCCCTCAGCGTGCGCGACGCGGTGGCGCGGCTGCTGGAGCGTCCCCGCGGCGCGGAATGAGCGCCCGACGCGCGTCCCGCCGGAACCCCGCGCCGACCCGACCAACGCCCGCGGAAACTCCCGGCGCGCCCGCGCCCGGCCTCACTCGCCCTCGAACAGCGGCAGCGCCCCCTGCGCTTCAGCGGTCCGGCGCGGCTTCTCCTTCTCCGCGCGCAGCCGCAGCAGCTCGTCGAACATGCGGTCCATGGTCACCCAGATTGGCTCGTCGCCGCGTCGCTCTCGCATCACCAGCCGGTGCGCCGCCAGCGTGACGTTGAGCGTGCCGCGCGTGGTCTCCGGGCGCGGCATGCGCATCTGCACCAGCGCCTTCTCCACCTCCTCGACCGGCACGCCCAGCTCGGCCGCGATCTGCCCGGCTTCCAAGCCTTGTCGGCGCAGGTGGCGGGCGCGGTCGCGCTGCTTGGCGTCCAGCGCGATCAGCGGCCGCAGCGCCTCGGTGCGGCGGGACATCTCGCCGGCGCCGGCGCCGGGCGCCTTGCCCTTGAAGGACGGCATGTCGGGATGGCTCCTCTGCCCCCGGTTGACACCGCCGGGCCACGGGTTTCAAGCCCCGCGCTCGCCGGCCTCAATCCCCCCGCAGCGCCGCGCCCGCCGCCAGCGGCGCCAGCGGCCCCAGCAGCGCCGCGAACGCCCCCAGCAGCAGCAGGTAAGGCCGCGCCGGCAACCCCGCGGCGGCGGCCTCGATCGCGGCCGCCGCGAAGATCGCCACCGGCACCGCCAGCGGCAGCACGATCACCGGCAGCAGCGCCCCGCCGCGCCGGGCCCCCAGGCATAGCGCCGCCCCCAGCGTGCCCAGCAGCGACAACGCCGCCGCCGCGAGCGCCAGCGCCGCGCAGGCCACCCCCCAGGCCCCGGGCGCGAGATTGAGCATCGCTCCGGCCACCGGCGTTGCCACCACCAGCGGCAACCCCGTGGTGAGCCAGTGCGCGATCGCCTTGGCCGCCGCCAGCGCCGCCGGCGACAAGCCCGACAACAGCAGCAGGTCGAGCGACCCGTCCTCCGCCTCCGCCCCCCACATCCGGTCCAGCGGCAGGATCGCCGCCAGCAGCCCCGCCGCCACCAGCGCCCCCGGCGCCAGCCGCGCCAGCGCCTCGGGGCTCGGCCCGATCCCGAACGGGAACAGCAGGCATACCACCAGGAAGAACAGCACCGCCGCCAGCGCGTCGCCGGGATGCCGCACGGCCAGCCGCAGCTCCCGCCGCAGCACCGCGCGCCAGGGACGCGCCGGAACCGTGAAGGCCGGCCTCACGCGGATGGCTCCGGTTTCCGGTAATCGGACCTGGGGCCAGGGGCTCTGCCCCCGGACCCCGTCGGGGACCTATGAGAGTCCCCGGACTCCCGCCGTGAGCTCGCCCTTCTGTCCGCTGGGGCAACTCTTCTACGGATGGAAGGTCCAGGAAGCTCAGTCTCCTGGCGGAGCGTCCGGAAGGGCGGAGCCCTTCTGGTCCCATATCGAACCAGCGGGAACCGGAGCCCGCCGCCCCGCCCCGCCGTCACAACGCCACCTCGCGCGCGTCGCGCAGCGGTAGCGGCAGGTGCGTCGCCGCCACCACGATGCCGCCCCCCGCCCGGTGCCGCGCGAAGTGCGGCCCGAGCCGCGCCACCGACTCCGCGTCCAGCCCCACCGTCGGCTCGTCGAGCAGCCACAGTGCCGCCGGCCCCAGCAGCAGCCGCGCCAGGGCCAGCCGCCGCCGCTGCCCCGACGACAGCATCCGCGCCGGCAGGTCCGCCACCGTCGCCAGCCCCAGCGCCGCCAGCGCCCCATCCGCGTCGCCGCCCAGCAGCCCGGCCGCGAAGGCCAGGTTCTCGCGCGCCGTCAGCGACGGCTTGGCGGCGTCCCCGTGCCCCACCCAGCGCAACCGCCGCGCGTGCGCCGCCGGGTCCTCGGCCACGTCCGCGCCCGCCCAGCACACCCGCCCCGCGGCCGGCCGCAGCAGCCCGGCCAACGCCCGCAGCAGCGACGACTTGCCGGCCCCGTTGCGCCCCAGCAGCACCAGCGCCTCGCCCGGCCCGGCCGCGAACGACAGTTCCTCGACCACCGCCGCCCCGCCGCGCCGCAGCGTCAGCGCCTCGGCCCTCAACACGCCTCCGCCCAGTCCCCATCTGTCCTGGACCGCCGCCGGCCGTCGTGCTTCATGGCCGGCGGCATCGCGACACTTTCCTGGCGGGGGCACGGCACATGCGGATGATCGGGCAGGACAGCCTCAGGACCCGGCGGACCCTGTCGGTGGACGGTCGTTCCTACCATTACTTCAGCATGCCCGAGGCCGGGAAGGCGCTGGGCTGCGACTTCGCGCGCCTGCCCAACAGCCTCAAGGTGCTGCTGGAGAACGTGCTGCGCTTCGAGGATGGCCGCGCCTACACCACCGAGGACGCCCGCGCCTTCGCCGGCTGGCTGGAGCACGCGCACAGCGAGCGCGAGGTGCCCTTCCGCCCCGCCCGCATCCTGATGCAGGACTTCACCGGCGTGCCCGCGGTGGTCGACCTCGCCGCCATGCGCGACGGCATGCTCCGCCTCGGCGGCGACCCGCAGAAGGTCAACCCGCTGGTTCCCGTCGACCTGGTGATCGACCATTCCGTGATGGTGGACGCGTCCGGCCGCCCCGGCGCGATGAGCACCAACGTCGAGCTGGAATACCAGCGCAACGGCGAGCGCTACGAGTTCCTGCGCTGGGGCCAGGAAGCCTTCGACAACTTCCGCGTCGTCCCCCCCGGCGCCGGCATCTGCCACCAGGTCAACCTCGAGCACCTCGCCCAGGTGGTCTGGACCCGCGACGAGGCCGGCGAGCAGTACGCCTACCCCGACAGCTGCTACGGCACCGACAGCCACACGACCATGGTCAACGGCCTGGGCGTGCTCGGCTGGGGCGTGGGCGGCATCGAGGCCGAGGCGGCGATGCTCGGCCAGCCCATCGCCATGCTGGTCCCCGACGTCATCGGCTTCCGCCTCACCGGCGCGCTGCGCGACGGCGTTACCTCCACCGACCTCGTGCTCACCGTCACCCAGATGCTCCGCAAGAAAGGCGTGGTCGGCAAGTTCGTGGAGTTCTTCGGCGACGGCCTCGCTAGGCTGGCGCTGGCCGACCGTGCCACCATCGGCAACATGGCCCCCGAGTACGGCGCCACCTGCGGCTTCTTCCCCGTCGACGAGACCACGGTGAGCTACCTGCGCCTGTCGGGCCGCGACGAGCACCGCATCAACCTCGTGCGCGCCTACTGCCAAGCGCAGGGCCTGTGGCGCGATGAGAACACCCCCGACCCGGTGTTCACCGACACCCTCGAGCTGGACCTGTCCCTGGTGCAGCCCTCGGTGGCCGGCCCCAAGCGCCCGCAGGACCGCGTGCTGCTGTCGGACGCCGCCACCGCCTTCAGCAAGGAACTGGCCGGCTCGCTGGCCGACGTCGGCGAGGTACCCGACATCACCAAGCGCGTGCCCGTCGCCGGCCGCGACTTCGACCTCGGCCACGGCGACATCGTGATCGCCGCGATCACCTCCTGCACCAACACCTCCAACCCCTACGTCATGGTCGCCGCCGGCCTCGTCGCCCGCAAGGCGCGCGCCGCTGGCCTCAGGCCCAAGCCCTGGGTCAAGACCTCGCTCGCCCCCGGCAGCCAGGTGGTTACCGATTACTTCGACCGCGCCGGGTTGTCGGCCGACCTCGACGCCCTGGGCTTCCAGACCATCGGCTACGGCTGCGCCACCTGCATCGGCAACTCCGGCCCCATCGCCGAGCCGATCGCCGAGGCCATCGAGCAGCACGGCCTCGTCGCGGTCTCGGTGCTCTCGGGCAACCGCAACTTCGAGGGCCGCATCCACCCCAACGTGCGGGCCAACTACCTCGCCTCGCCGCCGCTGGTGGTGGCCTACGCCCTGGCCGGCAACATTTCGGTGGACCTCACCACCCAGCCGCTCGACATCGGCACCGACGGTCGCGAGGTCTTCCTCAAGGACCTGTGGCCGACGCAGAAGGAGATCATGGACATCGTGGGCGCCTCGCTCGACCGCGCCATGTTCCAGTCCCGCTACGACCACGTCTTCGAGGGCACGGAGCAGTGGCAGGCGATCCGTGTGGACGCCGACAGCGACACCTACCGGTGGAACTCCGGTTCCACCTACGTGCAGAACCCGCCCTACTTCGAGGGCATCTCGGCCCACGTCGCCCCGCGCTCGGACATCCGCGGCGCCCGCGTGCTGGCGGTGCTGGGCGACAGCATCACCACCGACCACATCTCCCCGGCCGGCTCCATCAAGAAGGTCTCGCCCGCCGGCGAGTACCTGCTGGAGCACCAGGTCCGCCAGGGCGACTTCAACTCCTACGGCGCCCGGCGCGGCAATCACCAGGTCATGATGCGCGGCACCTTCGCCAACATCCGCATCCGCAACGAGATGGTGCCGGGAACCGAGGGGGGCTTCACCCGCCACTACCCCTCTGGCGACGTGCTGCCGATCTACGACGCGGCGATGCGCTACAAGGCCGAGGACGTGCCGCTGGTGATTTTCGCAGGTCAGGAATACGGCACCGGCTCGTCGCGCGACTGGGCAGCCAAGGGCACCTTCCTGCTCGGCGTCAAGGCGGTGGTGGCCGAGAGCTTCGAGCGCATCCACCGCTCCAACCTGATCGGCATGGGCGTCCTGCCGCTGACCTTCCTCAACGGCCAGGACCGCGAGTTCCTCCACCTCGTCACCGGCGAGGAGCGCATCGACGTCCTCGGCCTGGAGGACATCAAGCCGCGCCAGGAGCTGGAGATGGTGATCCACCGCACCGACGGCACCGAGGTCCGCACCAAGGTGCTGTGCCGCGCCGACACCGCCGATGAGGTCGAGTACTACCGCCAGGGCGGCATCCTGCAGTACGTGCTGCGCTCGATGGCCGGGGTCGGCACCGCGGCCTGAGTCCGGTCGCGCGGCCGGGTCCGGAAGGGGCGGACCTCGCCGGGTCCGCCTTTGTGCCGGCCGCGCACCCATCCGCCCTTCCCGGGCGCCCGAAGCCGCCCGCGGGCCCAGTCACGGAACCCCCTCCATGTCGGCGATCGTGACCCGGCGGGCCGTGCTGGTGCTCAACACCCGCGCCGGCACCCTGCTCCGCCGGCCCGAGCTGCCGGACCTCATCGAGGACGTGCTGCGCCGCTCGGGGCTGGAGCTGCGGGTGATCGGCGAGCACGAAGCGCCCGACATGGGCGCGCGGCTCGACCTCGCCGTAGCTGACTCGGCGGAGCTGGTGATCGTGGGAGGCGGCGACGGCACCGTGCGCACCGCCGCGGCGCGCCTAGCCGGCACCGGGCGCACGCTGGCGGTGCTGCCGCTGGGCACGCTGAACCTGCTGGCCAAGGACCTGAACATGCCGCTGGACCCCGCGGAAGCCGCCGAGGCCCTCGCACGGGCCGAGCCGCGCGAGATCGACCTGGGCGAGGTGAACGGCGAGATCTTCGCCTGCCAATCGGTGCTGGGCATGACCAACAAGGTAGGCCGGTTCCGCGAGCAGTCGCGCGGCGACCGTTCCTTCCTCGCCCGCCTCAAGGTGGTCGTGGGCACGATCAGAAGCATGGGCCACCCGCCGCTGCGCTTGGCGCTGGTCGAGCCGGGCCGGACGCGACCCCGCCGGATCTGGGCGCGCGCGCTGTCGGTGGTGAACAACCCCTACGCCGAGGAGGTGGGAACCATGTTCCGCAGGCCCCGGCTCGACGGCGGCATCCTCGCCGTCTACCGCCCCAGGGGCTTCGGCCTGTTGTGGGCGGCGCGCATGCTCGCGGCCATGGCGCTGGGCCGCTGGCGGGACCCGGAGCGGCTGGAGATCACCCACCTGCCGTCCCTGACCATCCGCTCGCGCCGCCCGCACCTGCGCGTGTCCAACGACGGCGAGATGCTCATCCTGCCCACTCCCCTCGAGTTCCGTGTGCGCCCGCGCGTTCTGCGCGTCCTGTCGGTGCCGGTGGGAGCGCCGGCGTGAGCCGGCTCCGCCCCGTTCCCGACCGCCGGACCGGCGGGCGCGCCGAACCTCTGCCCCGCGTTGCGTCCCGCTCCGACCCCGCGTCCCCGGCATGGGAGACCCGCCGGGACCACGGCGTCGGGGCTTCCCCGAGGCGAACAAGCCCGATCATCCGCCGGAGTCGGCGCGCCGGCCCCGTCGCGCGTGAAGTGCCGGTACCGGGAACGAGAGGAGGAACAGCATGACCCGCGCCGCGCTGGTCCTGAACACGCGGGCCGGCACGCTGATCGCCCGCCCCGAGCTGCCCGCCCTGGTGGAAGCCGCGCTGCGCCGCTCCGGCTTCGACCTGGAGGTCGTGCCCGACGGCGCCGACCTCGGCACGCGCCTGGACGCCGCCCTGGCGCACGGCGCCGAGGTCGTGATCGTGGGCGGCGGCGACGGCACCCTGCGCTCGGCCTGCGCCCGGCTGGCCGGCACCGGCCGCACCCTGGGCATCCTGCCGCTGGGCACGCTCAACCTGCTGGCCAAGGACCTGAACCTGCCGCTGGAGCCCGAGGAGGCCGCGGCCGCCCTGGCGCGGGCCGCGACGCGCGAGATCGACGTGGGCGAGGTCAACGGCGAGGTGTTCATGTGTCAATCGGTGCTGGGCATGCCCAACCAGATGGGCCGCCACCGCGAGCGCTCCCGCCGCGACCCTTCCTGGCCGTCGCGCCTGCGGGTGGTGCTGGGCATGCTGCGGGCCATGGGCCACCCGCCGCTGCGGGTCGCCCTGTCCGCGCCCGGCTCCCGCGAGCAGCGCCGGGTCTGGGTGCGGGCCTTGTCGGTGGTGAACAATCCCTACGAGGAGGGCCTGGGCACCATGTTCCGCCGACCCTGCCTCGACGGCGGCGAGCTGGCCGTCTACCGCGCCCGCGGCTTCGGCCTGCTGTGGTCGGCGCGCATGCTGGCGGCGATGGCGCTCGGCCGCTGGCGCGACCCGGCCTGGATCGAGATCACCCACATGCCGGCCCTGACCATCCGCTCGCGCCGCCCGCACCTGCGGGTGATGAACGACGGCGAGATCCTGATCCTCGCCTCCCCCCTGGAATACCGCATCCGCCCGCGCGCCCTGCGGGTGCTGGCGCTGCCCGATCCCGACCGGGAAGTCGCCGTCGCGGCGGCCGCGGCGACGGCGTTCGGCACGACGGCCGCGACAGCGGCCGGAACGCCGCTCGCGGCGGAGCCTGCCGCGTGAAGCGGATCGACCACATCTCCGACCTGCATTTCGGCCGCGTGGACGACGCCGCGGTCGCCGGCCTGGTGGACGCGCTGAACGCCGACCCCGCCGACCTGGTGGCGATCTCGGGCGACCTCACCATGCGCGCCCGCCGGCGCGAGTTCGCCCAGGCCGCCGAGTTCATGGCCGCCCTGCGCGCCCCCCGCTTGGCCGTGCCGGGCAACCACGACATCACGCCGTTCTCGCTGATCGAGCGCTTCGTGGACCCGTTCCGCCGCTGGCGGGAGCTGGTGTCCCCCGAGCCGGAACCCCAATGGCTGGACCCCGAGGTCGCCGTACTGGGCCTGAACACGGTCAGCCGCGGCGGCTTCCGGCGCAACTGGGCCGACGGGCGGGTGCACCGTGGCCGGCTGGTGCGGCTGCTGCGCCGGCTGCGGGCGCTGCCGGCCGCCGCGCCGGGGATGCCTTCCTCCGTGCGGATCGTGGTGGCGCACCACCCGCTGCTGGCGCCGCTGGACCAGCCCGACGCGTCGGTGGCCGAGAAGGCCGAGCGCGCCCTCAAGGCCTTCGCCCGGGAAGGCGTGCGGCTGGTGCTGTCGGGCCACCTGCACCGCGGCTACGCCCGCGACTTCGGCGTGACCGCCGCAGGCGGGGCGGCGCTGACCGTGCTGCAGGCCGGCTCGGCCACCTCCACCCGCCTGCGCGGCGAGCCCAACGCCTACAACCGCATCACCGTGACCGACGGCGCCGCCGCCTGGGAGGTCCGTGCCTGGACCGGTTCGCGCTGGGGAGCGGCGCCGATGCCTCCTCCCCGGGAGCCGGGCATCCCCGAGTCCGACGCGCCCCTGCCGCCCGACCACTAGGACAGCTTCGCCCGACGCGGTCGGGTTGGGGTTGCCCCGGCCCACGCCGAGGACCCAAGGGGACCCCCGGACCCCCGCCGTCGGCTCGCCGCCGGGCGGAGGTGGGAGTGCCTTCGACGGTGAAGCCGCGTCGAGCACCTCCCCCCCGTCCGCCCGGGCACCTCTTCCGGGAACGGGAAGTCCAGGAACCTCGGTTTTCCCGTCGAGTATTCGGAGGCCGGCGGTTCCCCTCCGGCCCCGAGCCGAACCGGCCGGAACCGCCACTACCGCCGCACCCCCATCGCCACCGGCACCGCCAGGGCACTGACCGCCGCCATCGCCAGGAACGCGTCGCCGCCGTAGCCCGCGTACAACGGCCCCGAGAGCAGCGTCAGCGCCGCCAGCGCGACGCCCGACCCCAGGGAGGAGTACAGCGCCTGCGCCAGCCCCAGCCGCCCCGGCGGCACGGCGTGGCTCAGCACGTGCATCGCCGCCAGGTGCTGCGCCCCGAAGGTTAGCGCGTGCAGCGCCTGCGCCGCCACCAGCGCCGGCAGCGCCGGCAGCGCCGTGGTTTCCGCCATGGCGGTCCAGCGCAGCACTCCCGACGCGGCCGCCAGCAGCATCAGCCCGCGCGGGCCGAGCCGCAGCATCGCCTCGCGCCCGGCGTAGAACAACGCCACCTCCGCCACCACGCCGCCCGCCCACAGCAGCCCGATCGTGGCGTCGTCGTGCCCCGCGGCAGCCCAGTGGATCGACCCGAACGCGTAGTAGGCGGCGTGCGAGCCGTTCAACAGCGCCCCCAGCAGGACCACCCGCCCCAGACGCGGCGTCCGCAGCAGCACCAGCCAGCCTCCCGGCGCGCCCGGCGAGGCTCCCGCCTCCCGCGTCGGCGGCACCGGCAGCGGCGCAGGCAGGTGCCGCGCCGCCAGCGCCGCGAGCGCGAGGCAGCCGCACAGCGCCGTCGGCACCACCCACGACCCCGCCGCGCGCGTCAGCACGCCCACGCCCACGGCGCCGACGATGAACGCCGCCGAGCCCGCCGCCCGCACCCGCCCGTAGTCGAGCAGCCCGCCCCGCGCGGCCGACAGCGTCAGCGCCTCGGCCAGCGGCGCCAACGGCCCGGTGCACAGCCCGTAGGCCACCATCAGCAGCGACAACCCGGCGACCCCGCCCGCCGGCAGCCACAGCAGCGCCAGCGCCGCCGACGCGGCGGCCAACCCGAACAGCAGCGGCCGCGCGTCGCCCATCCGGTCGGCCAGCCGTCCCGCCGGCGGCGCCGCCAGCAGCCGGGTCAGCGAGCCCGCGAACAGCACCAGCGCCACCGCCTCCGGCCCCAATCCCTTGGCGGCGAGGTAGGGCGGCAGGAACGGCATGCTCACGCCGATCGCCGTGAACACGGCGGCCAGCACCGCGGCGTGGCGCGGCGCCGGCCCGGCGAGGGCTGCGGCGAGAAAGGTGACGGAGAGGGACATGCGACCCGCGGCGGAGGGGATCGCGGACCCTGCGGCGCGGCGCGGCGGTTGCCAAGCGCGCGCGCCGTCGCCACACACTCGCGGCGCATGAGCTTTCCCGCGCCCCAGCAGTCCGAGACCACCATGTTCGAGCCCCGGGTCAAGGCCATCCTAGGCCCCACCAACACCGGCAAGACCCACCTCGCCATCACGCGGATGCTGGCCCATTCGTCGGGCATCATCGGCTTCCCGCTGCGCCTGCTGGCGCGCGAGAACTACGACCGCATGGTCGCCGCCAAGGGCGCCCAGCACGTCGCGCTGATAACCGGCGAGGAGAAGATCATCCCCGCCGAGGCGCGCTGGTTCGCCTGCACCGTGGAAGCTATGCCGCTCGACCGCCGCGCCGAGTTCGTCGCGGTGGACGAGATCCAGCTCTGCGCCGACCCCGACCGCGGCCACGTCTTCACCGAGCGCCTCCTGCACGCCCGCGGCATGGTGGAAACCATGTTCCTGGGCGCCGAGACGATCCGCCCGCTGCTCCAGCGACTCGTCCCCTCGGCCGAGATCGAGACCCGCCCGCGCCTGTCCCAGCTCGGCTACGCCGGCCCCGCCAAGCTCACCCGCCTGCCGCCGCGCTCGGCCGTGGTCGCCTTCTCCGCGCAGGAGGTCTACGCCATCGCCGAGGCCATCCGCTCCCGCCGGGGGGGATGCGCCGTGGTCATGGGCCGCCTGTCCCCGCGCACCCGCAACGCCCAGGTCGCCCTGTACCAGGAGCGCGCGGTGGACTTCCTGGTGGCCACGGACGCCATCGGCATGGGCTTGAACATGGACGTCGACCACGTCGCCTTCGCCTCGCTGAGCAAGTTCGACGGCCACCGACCCCGCCCGCTGACTGCCCAGGAAGCCGCCCAGATCGCCGGCCGCGCCGGACGCGGCATGCGCGACGGCACCTTCGGCGTCACCGCCGACTGCCCGCCGCTGTCCGACGAGCTGACCGACAAGATCGAGAACCATAAGTTCGAGCCGCTCCAGACCCTGGCCTGGCGCAACTCGGCGCTCGACTTCGCTTCGCCCGGCGCGCTGCTCGACAGCCTCGCCGCCCCCCCGCCCTTCAGCGGGCTGGCGCGCGGCAACGAGGCCACCGACCACGAGACCCTGGCCGCGCTCGCCCGCGATGCCGACGTGCTGCGCCTCGCCGACAGCCGCGCCCGCGTGCGCCTGCTGTGGGAAGCCTGCCAGATCCCCGACTTCCGCAAGCTGGCCGACGATACCCACGCGCACCTGTGCGGCCGGGTGTTCCGCCACATCGTCGAGGACGGCGCCCTGCCGGAGGACTGGATCGGCGGCCAGATCGCCAGCTGCGGCTCCACCGAGGGCGACCTCGACACGCTGATGGCCCGCCTCGCCTCGATCCGCGTGTGGAGCTACGTCGCGGCGCGGGCCGACTGGCTGCGCGACGCCGCCCGCTTCCAGGGCGAGGCCCGTGCCGCGGAGGACAAGGTGTCCGACGCGCTGCACGAGCGCCTCACCGCCCGCTTCGTGGACCGCCGCGCCGCGCACCTCGCCCGCAAGCTCGAGGAGTCCGAGGAGGACCTGCTCTCCGCCGTCACCCGCCGCGGCGAGGTCGTGGTCGAGGGCCATCCCGTCGGCAAGGTGACCGGCTTCAACTTCGAGCCCGAGAACGCGGCCGACGCCGGCGAGGAGGAGCGCCGCGTGGTGATGCGCGCCGCCCGCCGCGCCCTGCGCGAGGAGTTCCCCCGCCGCGTGGCGTTGCTGGAAGCCTCCCCCGACGACGCCTTCGCCCTCACGCCCCTGCAGCGCGTCACCTGGACCCTGCCCGGCTCGCCCCCCGTCGGCGCCCCCGGCCACGAGGCCGCCGAGGTCGCCCGCCTCAAGGCCGGCCCCACTCACGACAAGCCGGTGGTGGACCCGCTGGCCTCGGAGTTCCTCGACGGCGCGCAGCGCGAGCGGGTGCGCGTCCGCCTCGCCACCTGGCTCGAAGCGCTGGTGAGGAAGTCCCTCGCCCCACTGGAGGCCGCCGAGGCCAAGGCCGCTAAGGACTCCGCCATGCGCGGCCACCTGTTCCGGCTGCGCGAGTACCTCGGCGTGCTGCCCGGCGGCACCGAGCGCGAGATACCCGCCGAGCTGCGCGGCCGCCTCAAGGCGGTGGGCGTTCGCGCCGGCCGCTTCGCCCTCTACCTCCCCGAGATGCTCAAGCCCCGCCCGATGGGGCTGCGGGCGCAGCTGTGGGCGCTGAGCGCGCAGAGCGCCGTCCCGCCGCTGCCGGTCAGCGGGCTGGTGTCCATCACCCCGCCCTCGAACTGGCCGCCGGGCTTCGCCGAGACCATGGGATGGGTACGCGTCGGCGAGCAGCTGTTGCGCCTGGACGTGGCCGAGCGCGTCGCCGGCGAGCTGGGCCACCTCGCCCGCCGTGCGCCGGCGGTGCTGCCGCCCGACGTGGCCAGCCGGCTCGGGCTGAAGGCCGACGCCCTGGCCGACGCCCTGACCTCCCTGGGCTTTCGCTTACTGCCCCCCGAGCCGCTGGCCGAGGACGCCTACGGCCCGCCCGCCCCGACCCTGGTGGCCGCCCGGCGCGACGACGGCCCGCGCCGCCCGCGCGGGGACGGGCGGCGCCACGGGAACGGCCGGGACGGCCAGGGCGCCGGGTCGCGCGGCCAGCGGGGCGAGCGCCGTCGCGACAACGCGGCCCCCTCGACCGGCGACGGCTCGCCCGCGCCCGACGCCGCCGGGGAGCGCGTCGGGGCCGCTCCGGGCGATCCCCCCCCCGAGGCGGCGCCCGGCGCGCCGCCCACGGA
>CAXTEL010000056.1:0-17022 GCA_964243365.1 uncultured Roseomonas sp.
GCGCCGGCTCGGGCGCCGCCGCCAGGATCGCCTCCCGTACCTCGGCGCCGGCGGGGCCGGGCAGGGGGGTCAGCCTCGGCGCCGCCGCGCGCGAGGCCGTGTCCGTCGGCCCGATCCGCACCGCCAGCGGCCGCCGCGACAGCGCCGGGCCCAGCGCCACGAAGTGCCCGGCGGCGAGGTCGCGGAACATCTCCGCCCCCCGCCGCTCCATCCCCAGCAGGTCGGCGGCGCGGCTCATGTCGATGTCGAGGAAGGTGCGGCCCATCAGGAAGTTCGACGCCTCGGCCGCCACGTTCTTGGCCAGCTTGGCCAGCCGCTGCGTCGCGATCACCCCCGCCAGCCCGCGCTTGCGGCCGCGGCACATCAGGTTGGTCATCGCGCCCAGGCTCAGCCGGCGCGCCTCGTCCGACACCTCGCCGGCCACCGCGGGGGCGAAGATCTGCGCCTCGTCCACCACCACCAGCATCGGCGTCCAGTGGTCGCGCTCGGCGTCGAACAGCCCGCCCAGGAAGGCCGCGGCGTGCCGCATCTGCCCCTCGGGGTCCAGCCCCTCGAGGTTCAGCACCACCGACACCCGGTGCGCCCGCACCTTGGCGGCGGCCTGCGCCAGCCCGCGCTCGGAGTGCTCGGCGGCGTCAATCACCAAGTGCCCGTGCGGTTCGGCCAGGGTGACGAAGTCGCCCTCCGGGTCGAGGACCGCCTGCTGCACCCAGGGGGCGGACTGTTCCAGCAGGCGGCGCAGGAGGTGCGACTTGCCGGAACCGGAGTTGCCCTGGACCAGGAGGCGGGTGGAGAGGAGTTCTTCGAGGTCGAGGGTGGCGGGGGAGGCGGCGGGGGTGGCGGTGCCGAGGTTGATCGCGATGGTCATGGAAACGCGACTTTATTGCCCGAATTTGGCGGCTCCGTTTTTGCGAGAAAAAACACCACGGTAGAGAATAGAATATTTGTAACCTTACCACTCGATAACAAAGGCGTTTCGGCAAATCTCATCATCTAAACTCCTCAAAGAGGCACTCCACAAGCTCTTCTCGGTAAGTATGTTTCTTAGTTCTTTGTAATCGCTATTCGTTGTGATTGAGGTTGATAGAGTTGCGCTAAATTCTTTATCAACCTGAGCCTCAAGCAATAAGGCCTCTAGAGCCCTTGTCACTTTAATTTCCATCGTTCGATTTTTCGCCAAGAAATCTTCAGACTTGGCATCCTGAAGAACTCGCTCAAGTGCCTCAACCATCTTCGCGCTAACTACCATCCGTGGCTTTACAAGCCGATCTGTATCGTTCAAATAAACTGTTTCGATGGTCTGTTTTCCTAGAGACGTGCGGCCCTTAAAGCGCGATAAATATGTCATTCCAATATGTTCATTTGGATTATCCAAGGTTGGATCTACAATCATACCTTCTGTCGAAACATCATGATCGCCTTTTTGTAAATTACAACGCTTACAGGACGGTAGTAAATTGTGCCATTCCACTACCTTTCCCGGATACTTTGACTTACAGTAAAAATGCTCCACCTCCATGTACTTCGACTCTTCATCTATTTTAGTTTCACAGTAGGAGCACTTATTATTTGAAAATGCGATCAACTCTCTTCGTATGTAAGATTTATTCCATACTGGCGCGTTTCTGTCTGCTACGAATCTCTTTGTAAGACTGTTAACTTCTTGAGTTGTCAACTCAACTGGCTGCATCGTTCGATGTAACCTAATCATCAATTTTTCCAATGAGCGGTGCGGCTTGAATTCTCAACAGTTTACGAAGGGAACTTGATGGATGGAGCATATTATCTAGTTTTTTAGCCAATGGATTGTTTGTTCGCGGTCTTCCGCATCTAAAGCGTGATCAAAATTCCAAATCGCGTTCTGTCGCACATCGGATGTCACATTCCTCAAGCCCATAACATCCCCAAGAATTTCTTCAATAGTCCATCCTGCAAACCCGTAAGGCGATGAGGGAAGGTCTGCTACACTAGGGTTTCCATTCTCATCAGAAATAAGGGCAATAACTTCCTGCAATGCTGCTGTTTGTATTACATGAGGACTATGAGTTGTAACGATGAATTGTGCTGAGGGGAAAGCTTTTCTAAGGACGCCAGAAATTTTCTGCTGCCATAGTGGATGTAAATGCAAATCTATTTCGTCAATCATGATAACGCCACTAAAGTTACCCGCGCTTCGTTCGTGCCTACGAAACTCTATCTCCTTTAGAATGCCCAGAAGAATACTTAATGATGCCCTGAAACCTGATGACAGGTATTCATAAGGAATTTTTCCGGAAGAAGTGCTCGCATAAATATCATATGTACTAGTGTCAACATGTGAGAAAGACACAGTGGGGTCGAGAATAGAAAAGCACTCTTTTGCAAAAGCAAAATTTTCGTGCCTATGTTTCGGCCAAGTTTCTCCATGAGGTGCAAATAAGTAGCGGTTTGTAAACCATTGCTTAATATCGGTGTATGATATGCCTTGCAATGCTTCCGTTTGTAAGTCAGAATTTTCTTTCTTCGGATCACGGGGTATAGAGTTTAGAGGAGTGTAGGAAAAATCGCGAGCCGTGGTCAGATAAAGAACATCGTTCTCGTAACCATTGGAAGCTAAGTTAAAAGTACTTTCGTCGGGCAAAAACGATCCAACGGAGCCGCTCCGTAAATCGGTTGCCTCAGGTGTCCTTATAGAAATTTTCCATGAACCAGGGCCAGCGCTTCGAGCGTTCTTCTTCAGCGTCTTATCTCTCGAAGAACCGCGTGAGCCAGCACCGATTATGTTTAGTATGGACGTTTTTCCAACACCGTTGGTACCACATATCAAATTGAAGCTGGGATTGAAAGCAAGCTCAAGGTTTTCGAAGCAGCTCACATTGGATATCTGCAGACTCTCGATGCAAATGCCTTGGCTAGTCATTATAATTTTATTCCCAGCACTTCAACGTGACACAAGTCGGCAAAATAATGTGCATTTGGGCAGGGGCGCAAAGGAACCGGAAGTTCCCGACACTGAATGCAGTTAACATTTCAGTGCCTCCCCTGCATGCTGTCACCCCCTCGCCGCGCGCTCCCGCGCCGACCGAAGCGAACCCGCCCCCGCTCACCCCTTCCGCCCCACCCCCCGCAGCACCGCCGCCAACCCCGCGAACCGCGGGTCACCCTTCGCGACCTCCTGCACCTGCTGGACCAGCACCGCCCGGAACCGCTGCTCGAACTCCCCCGAAGCCTCGGCCAACCGCGCCCGCATGGCCCCGAGTCGCAACCGGGCTTGGTCGTCCAGCAATCGGTTCTTGGCGTCCCGCGCCGAGGATGACGGCATCACCCATCCTCCCTGCCAAGCGCCGCGCCCGAGGGCAAGACCGCCCGCGACGCCGCCCGGCACCGCGCCCGCGCCGCCGATGGCATCGCCGCCGGCAATGGCACGCGCGCCGGAAATGCCGTCGCGCCCCCGGAATGCCATCTCCCCGCGCGATGCCATCGCACCGGGAAATGCCGCCACCCTTGACGCCGTCCGCCCCGAGGCGCGGGATTTTCTGCGTCGAATCAGCGGCTTCTCCGCGCCGCCCACCCCGGCAGCCGCCCGGCCCGATCCTCGGTAAGGAAGTGAGATAGTAAGGCGCCCGCCCTTCAGGCCGCCTCCCGCGCCGCCCGCCGTTCCCGCCGAGCCACCAGCAGCACCGCCGCTCCCACCAGCGCCGACAGTACCGACCCCCCCAGCACCCCAACCTTCACCGCGTCCTGCACTTCCGGGTGCGCCGGGAACGCCAGCAGCCCGATGAACAGGCTCATGGTGAATCCGATCCCGCACAGCACCGAAACCCCGTACAGCTGCGCCCACGAGGCTTCCGCCGGCACGTCCGCCCACCCCGCGCGCACCGCCGCCCACGCCCCCGCGAACACCCCCACCTGCTTGCCCACGAACAGTCCCGCCGCCACGCCCAGCGACACCGGCCCGAACAGCAGCGCCGGCGTCATGCCCGCGAAGCTCACCCCCGCGTTGGCGAAGCCGAACACCGGCAGCACCCCGAACGCCACCCACCCGCTCAGCGCCTGCTCCAGCCGGTGCAGGGGCGAGTGCCGCGGGTCATCCACCCCGCCGGGCACGCCCCGCAGCGGCACGCACAGCGCCAGCCCCACCCCCGCCAGCGTGGCGTGCACCCCCGAGCGCAGCACCAGCCACCACAGCACCCCCCCCAGCGCGAGGTACAACCAGAGCCGCGTCACCCCCGCCCGGTTCAATCCCGCCAGCACCGCCAGCACGAACACCGCCGCCGCCAGGTGCGGCAGCGACAGCCCGCCCGTGTAGAACGCCGCGATGATCGCCACCGCGCCCAGGTCGTCCAGGATCGCCAGCGCCGCCAGGAAGATTTTCAGCGACGGCGGCACCCGCGGCCCCAGCAGCGACAGTACCCCCAGCGCGAAGGCGATGTCGGTGGCCGACGGGATCGCCCAGCCCCGCAGCGCCTCCGGATCGCCCCGGTTGAAAGCCACGAACACCAGCGCCGGCACCGCCATCCCGCCCAGCGCCGCCGCCCCCGGCAGCACGCGCCGTCCCCAGGTCGCGAGCTGCCCGTCCAGCATCTCGCGCTTGATCTCCAGCCCCACCATCAGGAAGAAGACCGCCATCAGCCCGTCGTTGACCCAATGCAGCGCGCTCAGCCCGCCCACCTCGGCGTGCAGCGCCGCGAAGTACCCCGGCGCCAAGGCCGAGTTGGCCACCACCAGCGCCAGCGCCGCCGCCACCATCAGCACCACCCCGCCGGCGGCGCTGCTGTCGAGGAAGCGGCGCAGCACCGACGGCACGCGGCGATGGCGGGGTAGGGCGGCATTCATGCGGTCGTGGCTCGCTTCATCATCGGGGTCGCCGGAACCGCGCCCGGCGATCCCCACGGGATGACGGGACGCGCCCGCCGCGGCGAGGTTGCGCTCTGGATGGAATCAGCGTCGCTCCACCCGCAGCACCGCCGCCGAGTCACCGAGCGAATCGCGTCGAGAAGCCGGCTGGGAAACGCCGGCCCACCCCCCGCGTCAACGCTTGTCCGGCATCGTTCCCGGCAGCGCCTGACGCCGGCTCAGGCCCGGCCGACGGCGCTCACGAGCAGCAGCGGGTCCACGCGCAGCTTGGCCAACGCGCGCCGCCACTTGGAGTCGTTCTCCTCGCGCTCGAACAACAGCGTCTCGTCGGCGCCGACGCTGAGCCAGGCGTTGCGCTGGATCTCCTCCTCCAGCTGCCCCGGCCCCCAGCCGGCGTAGCCCAGCGCCAGCAGCCCCCGCCGCGGCCCGCCGCCGGTGGCGAGCGCCTTGAGGATGTCCACCGAGGCGGTCAGCGTTAGGTCGGGCACCACCTGCAGGCTGCCCTCGCTGGACCAGTCGCCGGTGTGCAGCACGAAGCCCCGCCCGCCCTCGACGGGCCCCCCGGCGTGCAGCGCGATC
The DNA here is from genome assembly GCA_964243365.1 of uncultured Roseomonas sp. GTDB lineage: Bacteria > Pseudomonadota > Alphaproteobacteria > Acetobacterales > Acetobacteraceae > Roseomonas. Next base: position 5,416 of record CAXTEL010000056.1, read on the forward strand.
CTGCGCGCCGGCGGCAGCGGCTCCACGTCGAGCTGCTTGAGCAGGTCGTCGAAGCTCAGGTTCTCCAGCGGCTTGTTCAGCACGATCCCCATCGCTCCGTCCGGGGAATGGGCGCATAGGCAGATCACGCTGCGGGCGAAGCGCGGGTCCTGCATCGACGGCATCGCGATCAGCACCTGCCCGGCCAGGTAGCCCCCGTCGCCGGGTGGCCGGCCACGGGACGATCGCCTGCGCCCGGGCGCGCGCTTGCGCGCGGGGGTGGGCGGATCGGGCTTCTCGTCATCGCGCGCGTGCCGGGACATCGTCCGCAGAAGATGGCCGTCCCTCCCGGCGCCCGCAAGCGGGGTCGCGCCGGGCGGTGGCGGCGGGTGCGACGAAGCGTCCGCGGCGTGGGCCGCGCCGGCCGCCTCCGCGGCGCGGGCGCTGGCATCGGCGGCGCGGGCGGGCGAGGCGGACCTCCCGCCGCGCGTCCGCCGCCGCGCTGCGGCGGAACCGAAGCCGGCGTTGACACCCCCGATTCGGCGGGCGCTCATGCGCGCGATCCGGTGCAGCCGAGGAGACCACCCGCCATGCCGATCCAGCCAGGCGACCGCCTGCCGTCGGTCAAGGTTATGCGCGCCACCGAGGAAGGGCCGCGCGAGGTGGACGCGGCCGCCATCCTGGGCACCGGCACCGCCGTGCTGTTCGGCGTGCCGGGCGCCTTCACCCCCACCTGCTCCGCCCGCCACCTGCCCGGCTTCCTGGACAACGCCGACGCGCTCAAGGCCCGCGGCGTGGACGTCGTCGCCTGCATGGCGGTCAACGACGCCTTCGTGCTGGCCGCCTGGGCGCGCGACCAGGGGGTGGACGACCGCGTGGTGATGCTGGCCGACGGGTCCGCCGCGTTCGCCCGCGCGCTCGGCCTCGACGTGGACCTGAGCAGCAAGGGCTTGGGCACCCGCGTCCGGCGCTTCGCCCTTGTGGCCCGCGACGGCGTGGTGCGGCACCTCGCCGTCGAGGAGCCGGGCGCCTTCGGGGTGAGCGGCGCCGAGGCCGTGCTGTCCGCGCTGTAGGGGCCACGCCCCGACGCCGGGCCGCCGGCACGCGGTCGCGATTGCGCCCCGGCACGGCGGCGTGCCCGCGCCCACCGACCGGGCGGCACCGGGCGGTGGGGAGCGACGGAGCGGGGGGGTCGAGCCGAGGGGGGGGGAGCTTAGGGGCGGGCGTAGCCCGGCGTGCCGTCCGTCCTCGCCCGGACATCCTCGATCAGGCCTCGGATGGGAGCCGAGCCGAGGAGGGAGTCGCGCCCGGCGAGGTGGTAAGTTTCCCACCCCACCGACACGAACCCCAGGCCGAACCGCTCCGCGGCGGCGCGCAGCCCGAACCCCACGTCGGCGGCGCCGGAAGCGATCACGGCCGCGACGGCCTGGTGGGTGAACTCCTCGACCTCGTAGCCGAGGATGGAACCCGGCCGCAGCCCCGCCCGCGCGAGGAGGCGATCGAACCACAGGCGGGTGCCCGACCCCTTCTGGCGGTTGACGAACCGCGCCCGGCGGGTGGCGAGGTCGGGGATCGAGGAGATGCCGAGCGGGTTCCCCCGCGCGAGCAGCAATCCCTGCTCCCGCCTGAACAGCGGCTCGACCCGGATCTCCCGCCCGGTGAGCAGGCCCCCCGGGAAGGGCTCCTCGGGCGGCCTTGACCCGTCCTCGCCGCGGTGGAAGCCGGCGAGGTCGGCCGACCCGGCGCGGAGCCTGCCCGCGGCCTCGGTGCTGCCGACGACGGACGCCTCGATTGCGTTCTCCGCCAGCGCCTCGATCGCCTCGAGCAGTAGCGGGTCGTGGCTCAGGGCCAGGGTGAGCCGGCGCGACCGGGTGTCGGCGAGGAGGGCCGCCAGCTCGCGCTCGAGCGTCCGGCCGGCCCGCGCCAGCGGCGTCTCGACCTCGTTCAGGGTGGCGCCGAGCGCGTCGCGCAGGGCCGCTCCCGTTCCGGTCAGGACGCTGCCGTGACCCCTCGTCTTCACGACGAGGGGGCGTCCGGCGATCGACGCCTGCAGCGCGTCCAGCTGTCCCCAGGCGGCGCGATAGGACGCGCCCATCCGTTCCGCAGCGCCCCGCACCGAGCGCTCGCGCTCGATCCCGTCCAGGAGTTCGAAGGTGCGGCGCAGCGCGATCTCGGCGCCGTCCGGCAGGGTGATCAGGCCGCCGAGGCGCAGGTCCACGCGGAGCATATGCAGCTTCTTTCTTATTGATCTTGCCGGGACGTGGTTAGCATAACGGTGCCGTCGTGCCGCAAACCCCCCAGCCACGCGTTCGGCCTTCCCGGCGCATTCGGCCGGCGCGCGGCCGCGATCGCCGGGCCGGGCCCGGCCGAAGCCGCTCTCGTTCCCGCCGACGGCCGCGCGGTGAGCACGGCCCGATCCGTCGGCCGGACACTCCGCACGCCCCGGAAACCGGGCCGCGCCCCGGAGAAGAACCATTCATGGACGTCCCGCGCCGTCGCTTCGCAGCCGCGACCGCGGCACTCGCCGCCTTCGTCCTCGTGGGAGGAGGTGCCGTCGCCCAGGAGCGGTCGATCACGGTGGCATCGACCACCTCGACCGAGCAGTCCGGATTGTTCGGCCACATCCTGCCGGCCTTCACCGGCCGCACGGGTATCCAGGTCAGGGTCGTGGCGCTCGGCACCGGGCAGGCGCTGGACGTCGGCCGGCGCGGCGACGCCGATGTGGTGTTCGTGCACGACACCGAGGCCGAGGAGCGCTTCGTGGCCGAGGGCTTCGCCGTTCGGCGCCTGGCGGTGATGTACAACGACTTCGTGGTGGTCGGCCCCGCCGCCGACCCCGCCGGGGCGCGGGGCGACAACGTCGTCGCGGCGCTGCGGCGTATCGCCGAGACGGGCGCGCCCTTCATCTCCCGCGGCGATCGCTCCGGCACCCACGCCGCCGAGCTGCGCTCGTGGCGCGACGCCGGGATCGACCCGGGCGCGGGGCGGGGGACGTGGTACCGCGAGCTGGGCCAGGGGATGGGGCCGGCGCTGAACACTGCGGCCGCCCAGAATGCCTACCTGCTGGCGGACCGCGGCACCTGGCTGGCCTTCCGCAACCGCCAGGAACTGGCGGTGCTGACCGAGGGCGACCGGCGGCTGTTCAACCAGTACGGCGTGATGGCGGTGAACCCGGCGCGCCACCCGGGCGTCCGCGCGGCGGACGGGCAGGCCTTCGTGGACTGGCTGGTGTCGCCCGCCGGGCAGGGCGCCATCGCCGCGTACCGGATTGGCGGCGAGCAGCTGTTCTTCCCCAACGCGGCGCCGGGCGGGGGCGGGTCGTGATCCGCCGGCTGGCGGCCACCCTGCTGATGCTCGCCGCGCCGGCGCTCGCCCAGCCGTCCCCGACGCCGGTCGCGCTGTTCGCCGCCGGCAGCTCTGCGCGCGGCGCTCACCGAGGCGACCACGGCCTTCACCGCGGCACACGGCACCCCCGTCGCCGCCACCTTCGGCGCGTCCGGCCTGCTGCGCGAGCGCATCGAGGCCGGCGCCGCGGCGGAAGTGTTCGCGCCCGCCGACTTCGCCCATGCCGCGCGGCTGGCGCGGGCGGGACGCGCCGGGCCGCCGGTGATCTTCGCGCGCAACCGGCTGTGCCTGATGGTGCGCCCGGACCTCGCCGGCGACGATCCCCTGCGCTGATGCTGGACCCCGCGCTGCGCCTGGGCACCTCCACGCCGGGCGCCGACCCGTCCGGCGACTACGCCCGGGCGGTGTTCGCGCGCGCCGAGGCGGTGCGGCCGGGGGCGCGGGCGGCGCTGGAAGGCAGGGCGCTGACCCTGACCGGCGGGCCGTCCAGCCCGGCGCCGCCGCCCGGCCGCTCGGTCTACGCTTGGCACGTCGCGGAAGGGCGCGCCGACCTGTTCCTGGGCTACTGCAACGTCGGCCGCGAGGCCGCGGCCGAGCTGCCCGGCCTGCGCCTGCTCGAACTGCCCGACGCCCTCTCGGTGGGCGCCGACTACGGGCTGGCGGTGCTCTCGCCGCGGTTCGAGGCCGGGCGGCTCGCCATGTTCCTGCTTTCGCCGCCGGGACAGGCGGTCCTGGCCGGCCACGGCTTCACCCCCGTCGCCGCGCCTCGGGCGCCACGCCCGTGAGGCGCCCGGCGCCCGCCGTCCCGCCCGGGGCGCGGCGGCCGGGGCGACGGGGATCGGCCCGGGCGACGCGTCGCTGCGCCCCAGGATCAGCGAGTGCGTGCAGCCCGGCGTGGTGTACACGACATTCCACCACGCCGGGACGGGTGCCAACGTGATCACCACCGACTGCTCGGACCGGGCGACCGACTGCCCGGAACACGAGGCGACGGCGACGCAGTTGCGGCGCACCAGGCGGCCGTCGGACCGGCAGAATCGCTCCTTCGAGGGGAACATGCCGCCGACGCGGATCGCGGCCCCGTTCGATGCCGCCGAGTAGCCCGCCCGCGCCCTCCGGCATCGCCCGGTCGGTCCGGGTCGCCGCGTCGGGCATCTCGTTCGATGGCGGCGACCCGCGCTCCGGCGAGCGCGCGGTGGCGGTGGAGATGCCGGTCAACGTGGTCTACAGCACGGTGCCCTACGCCGTGATGATGATGACGCCCTCCGACCTGGAGGATTTCGCGATCGGCTTCAGCCTGACCGAGGGGGTGATCCGCGCCCGGGGCGACATACGGGGCGTGGCGGTGGAGCGGGAAGGCGAGGGGCTTCTGCTGCAGGTCCACCTCGCCTACGACCGCCTGCGCGGCGTGCTCGCCCGCCGCCGGGCGATGACCGGGCGCACGGGCTGCGGCGTTTGCGGCATCGAGGACCTTTCCGCCCTACCGCGCGCCGTTCGGCGGGAGGGAAGGGCGCCGCCGATCGACCTGGGTGCCATCCGGCGCGCGCTCGACGGCCTTTCGGAGCGGCAGCTGCTCAACGCCGAGACGCGCGCCGTGCACGCGGCCGCCTGGGCCGGCCCGGACGGCGCGATCGCGCTGGTGCGCGAGGACGTCGGCCGGCACAACGCGCTCGACAAGCTGGTGGGCGCCCTGCTCGACCGCGGCGTCGATCCGGGCGCGGGCTTCCTCGTCATCACGAGCCGCTGCTCCTACGAGATGGTGGAGAAGGCGGCGGCGTTCGGGGCCGCGACGCTGGTGTCGATCTCGGCGCCGACGTCGCTGGCGATCGAGCGGGCGCGGCATCACGACATCGCCCTGGTGGGCATCGCGCGCCACGACGCGGTGACGGTATTCCACGCGCCGGAGCGAATAACGATCGAACAAGGAGTGACGGCGTGAAGACCGAGAAGCTCGTCCACATGGCCAACGAGATCGCGACGTTCTTCCGCGCTTATCCCGACGACCAGGCGCGGGCGGGCATCCGGGACCACGTGACGGAGTTCTGAACGCCCGGGATGCGGTCGATGCTGACGGCGCACGCGGAAGCGGGGGCGCGGGGCTCGATCCCGTGGCCGCCTCGGCGCTGCGCGGCGGCTCGACCGCCCGCAGCCCAATCGGCAAGGAAGTTTCCGGTCCGGATGCCCTGGGCCAACGCGTTAGCGACGCCGGCTGACACCCCGCGTCGCGGGAGCCTTCGAGCGGCTGCCGCCATGACCGGCCTTTCTCCGCCCCGGTGACGGCCGAGGAGGAGGGTTCTTCCGGCGCCGTCGCGCGCCCGGCCCATCCGCCGGGACGGGCGGCTCCGCCGCGGGCGCGACCCGGCGGGGCGGTGCTTCCCCGCCCTCGTCGGACGCGACGCCCGCATCACCCCCTCGGGTGAGTGCCGACGGGTCCCCAGGGCCGCCGCGTCGCCTCCGGGCTGCGCGCGTGGTCGCGGGCCCACCGGCTGCCGCCGAGGGGAGGGGCGGTGGGCGGGCTGCATCCGGCCGCCCCATCGCCGGCCGGAGCCACGCGCCGGGGCAGCCGTCGTCGCCCGGTTCGGGGTAGCCCGGCGTTAACCTTTTCACGAGAGACGCATCGTCCCGTCGCGGAACTGTCACGCTGGCGTGAGACATACCCCTCCGAACGGCGCCGCTGATCGGCCGCCGAACGGGGAACTCGGGGAATGTCAGGCAGCTCCACGACCGCCCTTCCGGGTGCGGCGACGACGTTGCGCGTGGCCACCTTCAACGCCTCGCTCAACCGCAGCGCCGAGGGCGAGCTGGTGCGCGACCTCGCCGCGCCGGGCAACCTCCAGGCGGCCACGGTGGCCGAGATCGTCCAGCGCGCGGCGCCCGACATCGTGCTGGTCAACGAGTTCGACTACGTCCCCGATGACGAGGCGGTGGACCTGTTCCGGCGCAACTACCTCGAGGTGGGGCAGAACACGCTCGGGCTCGCGGACGGCGGCGGCGAGGCGATCACCTACGGCTACAGCTACAGCGCGCCGTCCAACACCGGGATCGCCTCGGGCTTCGACCTGAACAACAACGGCGTGGTGGCTTCCGCCGTCGGCGCGCCGGGCTACGGCGACGACGCCCTCGGCTTCGGCGCCTACCCCGGCCAGTTCGGCGTGGCGGTCTTCTCGCGCTACGAGATCGTCCACGAGGACATCCGCACCTTCCAGACCTTCCTGTGGCGCGACATGCCCGGCGCCCGCCTGCCCGACGACGCGTCCACCCCGGCGCCCGGCGACTTCTACTCGCCCGCCGAGCTGGCGGTGTTCCGGCTCTCGTCCAAGAGCCACTGGGACATTCCCGTGCGGGTCAACGGCGAGATCCTGCACGTGATCGCCGCCCACCCGACGCCGCCGACCTTCGACGGGGCGGAGGACCGCAACGGCCTGCGCGACGCCGACGAGATCCGGCTGATCGCCGACTACGTCACCCCCGGGCGCGGCGACTACATCTACGACGATGCCGGCATCCGCGGCGGGCTGGAGGCCGGGGCGCGCTTCGTGATCCTGGGCGACATGAACGCCGACCCCAGCGACGGCGACAGCGTCGACGCCGCGATCAACCAGCTGCTCGACGACCCGGTGATCGACGCGAGCGTGGTGCCGACCAGCCCCGGCGGCGCCGAGCAGGCCGCGTTGCAGGGCCGCGCCAACCTCGCCCACCGCGGCGACCCGGCGCGGGACACCGCCGACTTCAGCGACGGCGCGCCGGGCAACCTGCGCGCCGACTACGTCCTGCCCTCCGTCGCCGGACTCACCCCGCTGGAGGGGTCGGTGTTCTGGCCGGCCTCGAGCGACCCGCTCTTCCCGCTCGCCGGCACCTTCTCCCCGACGCTGCTGCCCAACGGCTTTCCCGCCTCCGACCACCGCCTCGTATCCCTGGAGATCGCCATGAGCGGCACCAACACCGGCCCGTCGACGGCCGAAACCCCTTACCTCGTGCCCAGCCAGGGCGACGTGCGCTTCGTGTCGGTGCTCAGCGCCGGCGAGAGCGTCCCCGGCACCGTCCTGCCCGGCGGCCAGCCCTGGCGCTTCGTCGGCGCCCCCGACGGCATCGGCGCCTTCGACAACGGCGACGGCACGCTCACGGTGCTGGTCAACCACGAGATCCCCGAAACCAACGGCATCGTGCGCGAGCACGGCGCCGCCGGCTCCTTCGTCAGCAAGTTGATCGTCAGCAAGGACACGCTGGCGGTCACCTTCGCCGAGGACTTGGGCAAGCAGGTCAACCTTTGGGACCCGACGCTCAACGGCGGGGAAGGCGGCTACACCGCCGCCGCCGAGGCGCTGTCGCGGCTGTGCTCGGCCGACCTGCCCGAGATCTCGGCCTTCTTCGACTACGCCACCGGCCTGGGCACGCGCGAGCGCATCTTCATGAACGGCGAGGAGAACGGCCCCGCCGGCCGGCCCTTCGGCTGGGTGGTCACCGGCGCGGAGGCGGGGCAGGTGTTCGAGCTGCCGCGCCTGGGCGACTTTTCCTGGGAGAACAGCGTCGCCTCGCCCAACAGCGGCGTTCGCACCGTGGTGATCGGCACCGACGACGCCACGCCCGGCCAGGTCTACCTTTACGCCGGCACCAAGCAGGCGACCGGCAGCACCATCGAGCGCGCCGGCCTGACCAACGGCGAGCTGTACGGCATCAAGGCATCCTTCGCGGTGGAAGCCAGCAGCGGCACGCCGTTGTCGGGCAGCTTCACCCTGGCGGCGCTGGGCGACGTCAGCGCGGGGAACGGCGACCAGCTCGAGGCGGCCAGCGACGCGGCCGGCGTCACCGAATGGCTGCGCCCCGAGGACGCGGCGTGGGACACGGTGAACCCCAACCGCCTGTACTTCGCCACCACCAACGCCTTCAACGCGCCGTCGCGGCTGTGGGCGCTGGATTTCGCCGACGTGTCCCGGCCCGAGCGGGGCGGCACCTTCACGGCGCTGCTCGACGGCACCGAGGGACAACGGATGTTCGACAACGTCACCGTCAGCGCCGACGGCAAGGTCACCCTGGTCGAGGACGTCGGCAACAACCCGCGTTCGGGGCGCGTGTGGTCCTACGACCCGGCCACCGACGGGCTGACCGAGCTGGCCCGGCACGACCCGGCGCGCTTCGGCAGCGAGACCAGCCCCGCCACCGCGCCCTTCACCCAGGACGAGGAAGCCTCGGGCGTGCTCGACGTGACGCGCATCCTGGGCGATGCCGACACCCGGGCGTTCCTGATCGACGACCAGGCGCACTACAACTTCGGTGCCGCCGGCAGCGCCGACCGCCAGGAGATCGTTCAGGGCGGCCAGCTGATGGTGATGTACGTCGACGACAGGCCCGCGCCGTCGGTGCGATTCAACACGCTCGACGGCGCGGCGCCGCTGGTGATCGGCCACCGCGGGGCCAGCGGTTCGCGCCCCGAGCACACGCTGGAGTCCTACCGCGTCGCCATCGCCAATGGCGCCGACGTGGTCGAGCCCGACTTGGTGGTGACGAAGGACGGCGTGCTGATCGCCCGCCACGAGCCGCTGCTGGGCGGCACCACCGACGTCGCCGAGCATCCCGAGTTCGCCGACCGCCGGGTGACCAAGGTGCTGGAAGGCGAGACGGTCACGGACTGGTGGGCCGAGGACTTCACGCTCGCCGAGATCAAGACGCTCTACGCCCGCGAGCGCATTCCGCAGGTGCGGCCCGAGAACGCGGCGTTCAACGACCAGTACCGCATCCCGACGTTGGCCGAGGTGATCGACTTGGTGCGCGCAGTGGAGGCCGACACCGGCCGGGTGGTGTCCATCATCCCCGAAACCAAGCACCCCACCTACTTCGAGTACGCGGGCAACTACGCCGACGGCACGCGGATCGGCGTGGACACCAGCCGGCTGCTGGTCGACGCGCTGGTGGCGGAGAACTTCACCGACCCCGCGCGGGTGACGATCCAGTCCTTCGAGATCGCCAACCTGATCGAGCTGCAGCGCGAGATCATGCCGGCCGCGGGGGTGGACCTGCCGCTGGTGCAGCTGCTGTACAGCGACTATTCGCCCGACCTCGCCTTCCACCTCGACCCCGCCAACGCGGCGCGGGGCGCCGACCCGACACTGTACGACGGCTTCGGCTTCCCGCTGACGGCCACCACGGTCGCGGCGACCGACGGCACCGGGCTGTACTCGGCCGAGGCGATCCGGGCGATGGCGGCGCTCTACGCCGAGGCGATCAGCCCGTTCAAGGAGGACGTGTACGGCAGCGTGCCGCTGGGCGCACCGGTGGACGCGGACGGCAACGGCGCGGCGCAGGTCGGCGCCGCGCTGACGGGGGCCAGCCTGCCGCTGGCGAGCCGCGCCCACGACGCCGGCGTCGGGGCGGTGATCTACACGCTGCGCGACGAGGAGGCGTTCTCCTTTCTCAACGCCGACGGCACGGTGCAGCGGCCGGTGGAGGAGTACCTCAAGGCCATCGGCGACGGCTTCGACGGCCTGTTTACCGACTTCCCCGGCACGGGGCGCGCGATCGTCGACCAGCTGGCGGCCGGTGACGGCGCGGTCGCGGCGAGGAACCTCGCGGGCGGCAACGACATCGTGGTGCTCGACCCCGCCGGGCTGACGGCGGCCAAGGCGAGCGCGGGGATCGATACCGCCATCCACGGCGGCAGCGCGCGGCTGACGCTGGCGGCGGGCATCGAGAACGCCGAGCTGCGCGGCGCGGCCGGCGCCACGGTGCAGGGCAACGACGGAGCCAACCGCATCACCGGGCTGGCCGGCCGCGACACGCTGTACGGCGGGCAGGGCGACGACGCGCTGCTCGGCGGCGCCGGCGGCGACATGCTGGAAGGCGGGCCGGGCAGCGACACCACCGTGGGCGGGCAGGGCGACGACGTCCACGTGGTAGAGGATCAGCGCGACGCGGCGCTGGAAGCGGCGGGCGAGGGCTACGACACGCTGATCGTCACCGGCTCGGGCTACCGGGTCGCCGCCTCGGGGTCCGCGTTCGAGGTGATCCTCGGCTCCGACGGCGACCAGGACCTGGTGGGCGGCGCGGCGGGCGAGCTGATCGCGGGCAACGGCGGCCGCGACACGCTGCGCGGCGGCCTCGGCGACGACGTGCTGGTGGGCGGCGCGGGCCGCGACACCTTCGTCTTCGCGGGCTCGGAAGGCGGCGGACGCGACGTGGTGGCCGACTTCACCCCCGGCGAGGACGTGCTGTCGCTGACGTCCACCGGCCAGGAGTTCTTCCTGGAGCGCAGCTTCGCCGACGTGATGGCAGTGGCGACGCAGCAGGCTGGCGACGTCGTGCTTTCCCTGACGACGACCCTGAACGACAGCCCGTCCTCGACCAGGTTCCTGACCGTGGTGCTGCGGGACCTTGACCTCGGCCAGCTCTCGGCCGCCGACTTCACGGGCCTGTCGGCCGGCGCGATGCCCGGCGACGACGGCGCGCCGCCGGTGGTGTTCACGGCCGGCCCGGGCGACGGCGCCGTGCCGGACTTCGCGGCCTACATCGCGCTGCTGAATCAGCGTTCAGGCTCCCTGGCGGCGCGGGACGGCGGGTTCGACGCCATCGATGCCGTGGTGGCCGCGTCGCCGGACCTCACGCCCGCCTTGGTGGTCGATCCCGGGTTCGACGGCCCGATCCGGAACGCGGCCTTGGCGGCGCAGGCGGACGCCCTGCTGGGCTGAGCGGGTACGCGGCGGGGTGCTCGCGTGCCCCGCCGCGCGACGGCCTGCCCGGGCGAAAGAAGCGTCGGGCCGGCGCCGTTCGCTCGGCCCTGGTTCGGGTCCGGACGGGTGGCGCATCCTGGCCCGCGGCCCGCTCCCCGGTTGAACCGCGGCGGCGCGTGCATCTGCACCAGAGTGAGGCAACGGTTCGCTTCGGCGCAGCAAATTTTTCGGATGGGGCGCGTTCCCGCCCGCCTGCACCGGTTGCAGAATGCCCTCGCCGTGCCCCGCAAGAGGCGTGGGCGCGTCGGGGATGCAACGCGACATGTGCTACATCTGCCTGTACCAGTCCGGCGAGCTGGACGCCGCGACGCTCGATTTCGCGCACGAGGGCAGCGCCGAGGCCAGCCTCGTCGCCGATGACGGCGGCCCCGTCGCGCCGGCGATCCAGCCGCGGCCGGTGACCGTGCTCGCGCCCGAGAGCGGCAACGAGTTCGCCGACGCGTTCATCAACAACGGGCGCCACTACGTGCGCGCCGACGGTGGCGACGGCCCGGTCAACATCAACTACTTCTTCGACAAGCTCGACGGCACCGTCACCGCCGACGGCCGCGGCATCGGCTAC
>CAXTEL010000057.1:0-11225 GCA_964243365.1 uncultured Roseomonas sp.
GCCTCGCCCCGGCGGCCGGCCCGGCCCGGCCGCGCGACGACGGCACCGAGGCGCCCACGGCCGCGGCGCTGCGGACGGCGGCGCGCGGAACCGCCGCGCCGGGCCGGCGCGAGCCGGGTTCCCACCCGCCGGAGGCCGGCACACCGGGCGCCGGGGTCGGGGTCGGGGTCGGGGCCGACGTGGCGCGCCTGCTCGCCCCGCGCGGTTCCGGGGCGCGCGCCGCCATGCTGGCCGCGGTCGCCCCCTTCCTGCACGCCGAGGCGCCCGCCCCGGTCGCCGCCACCGCTCCGCCGCGGCCGGCGCCGCGCCCCGTGCCGAACCGTGCCGGGACGCGCGGCCGGGTTTGGAAGGCCGTGGTCGGCGGCCACCGGGTCGCGCTGCGCACCACCGAAGCGCCGGGCGGCGCCCTGGCCGAGATGTCGCTGACCCTGAGCAAGGACGGCGCGCCGTTCCGCGGCGTGCTGGAAGCCTTCTGCCACGCGGTATCACTGGGGCTCGCGCACGGCGTGCCGCTGGCCGAGATCGTGCAGCAGCACGCCTACACCCGCTTCGGACCGGCCGGGGTGGTGGAAGGCGACCCGGCGATCCGGCGCGCCACCTCTATCCTCGACTGGGCGTTCCGGCGGTTGGCGCTGGAGCACCTCGCCGGCCCGGCGCTGCCCGATCCCTCCGAGGAGGATTGCGGCTCGGACGGGCTCGGCACGCCTTCGCAGCAGCAGCCGCTGCTGCCGCTGGACGGTCCGGGCGGCGGGGCGGGCGGAGCGCGCGCCGACGGACCCGCCGCGCGCCGCCGCGCCCTGCGGCTGGTCGGCTGACATCCGGATGCGCCCGCCACGCCGTCGGAAGGGACGATCGTGACAACCCGCAGGGTCCTGGGCGCGATCGCCGCGCTGCCCGTCCTCGGCACGCTGGTGGGCTGCGCCCGCGGACGCGACGGCGGCTCCGGACGCGTCGGCCCGGTCAGCGACCACTTCGACGGCGAGCGGTTCTTCAATCCCGGCGGCGAAGGGCCGCGCGGCTTCGGCGACTTCCTGCGCTGGCAGCTGAGCGGGGCGCGCGAGCCCTGGCCCGACGCCGTGCCGAGCCCCCACCCCGCCGACGTGCCGCCCGAGCGCGTCGAGGGGCCGGGCACGCGGATCTCATTCGTCGGCCACGCCAGCTTCCTGGTGCAGACCGGCGGGCGGAACGTCCTGATCGACCCGGTGTGGTCCGAGCGCGCCAGCCCGCTCTCCTTCCTCGGGCCGCGCCGCCACAACCTGCCCGGAATCGCCTTCGACCGGCTGCCGCCGATCGACGCGGTGCTCGTCTCGCACGGCCACTACGACCACCTCGACGTCGAAACGCTGGCCCGCCTGTGGCACCGGCACCGGCCGCTGATCGTGGCCCCCCTCGGCAACGACGCGGCCATCCGCGGCCACGACGCCGCCATCGAGGTCACCACGCTGGACTGGGGCGAGTCCGTGGCGCTGGGGCCGGCGGTGACGGCGTGGGCCGAGCCGGCGCATCATTGGACCGCGCGCGGGATCGGCGACCGCAACCGCGCGCTGTGGGCCGCTTTCGTCCTGCGCGGCCCCGGCGGGACGATCTACTGCGCCGGCGACAGCGGCTTCGACGATGGCCGCCCGTTCCGCCGAGCCGCGGCGCGACACCCCGCCATCGACCTCGCGCTGCTGCCGATCGGCGCCTACGAGCCGCGCTGGTTCATGGCGCCGCAGCACATGGACCCCGACGAGGCGGTGCGGGCGATGGGGCTGCTCGGTGCCGAACATGCGCTCGGCTACCATTGGGGCACCTTCCGGCTCACCGACGAGGGCGCGGAGCGTCCCGCCCTGGACCTCGCGACCGCCCTGGGCGCGCGCGGGGTCCAGCCGCGCCGCTTCCTCGCTCTCCGGCCCGGCCAAGTGTGGACCGCGGGCTGAGCCGCCCCGGCCGCGTCGGCTCGTCCGCCCGGCGGGGGATCGGCACTCCGGGCCGCGGGGTGTCGGCCATTCGTGCCCGGGCGTGTTGACGCGCGTCGGCGCGCGGGCGAGCACGGTTTCCGGCGCGCCGCGACGCGGGCCGGGTCGCCGGGTCCGCGTCCTGCGGGACCGCGCCCCGCCGGCACGGGACGCGGCGGCCGGGACACGAGGGGAGGGGATCGCTTGAACGGACGCATCGAGGCGCGGCTGCGCGAGTTGGGGCTCACGCTGCCGGAGGCCGCCGCGCCGCTGGCCAACTACCTGCCGGCGGTGCTGAGCGGCGGGCTGCTCGTGGTGTCGGGGCAGCTGCCGATGCGCGCCGGCGCGATCAGCTGCGTCGGCAAGCTCGGCCGCGACGTGAACCCCGAGGACGCGCAGGCCGCGGCGCAGCTGTGCTTCCTCAACGTGCTGGCCCAGGCGCGGGCGGCGCTGGACGGCGACCTGGACCGCATCGCGCGCGTGGTGCGGCTGGGCGGCTTCGTGGCCTGCGTGCCCGAGTTCACCGCGATGGCGCTGGCCATGAACGGCGCTTCCGACCTCGCCGTGGCGGTGTTCGGCGACGCCGGGCGCCACGCCCGCTCCACGATCGGCGTGCCGTCCCTGCCGGGCGACGCGACGGTGGAGGTGGAGGCGATGTTCGCGGTGGCCTGACCGGGCGCGGCTCGGCCGGGAGCGCCGCACCGGCCCGGGCGCGGAGTCCTAGAGGCTGTAGTGGACCGGATGCTAACCAGTTGGTTCCAATGATGGTTCTCTTGGTTGGACGTGCCGGAAAGCTGTTGACTGTCAGCGGTTCGGGTGCAGTCCGCAACAGCCCCTAGCTGGCCGCTCCGCGCTCCTGGCGCCCTTCCAGGATCAGCCCGCGCAGCTGCCGCTCCAGCGGGTCCGCCCCCGCCCCCGCCGCACGGGCGTCCGTCGTGGACGTCTCCGCCGGCGCCGCCGCGGCGCCGCCCCCGGGGGTCGTCCGCACCACGTCGCCGGTCATCTCGGCGGCCAGCGTGGTGGCGCGCAGCAGGCCGCTGCGTATCCGGTCCAGCTCCGACGCGGAGCGCGTCGCCGCGTCCTCGGTCGCCAGCGCCACGTCGCGCAGACGGCGGACCAGCGCCGGCAGGTCCACCTCGCCGTCGGTCGCGATGGCGCCTTCCAGCTGCGCCGCCACCGCGTCGGTCTCGTTCGCCAGCCCGGCGAAGACCCGCTGCGACTGGCGCAGCTGCCCGAACCACAGCCCGAGGCTGGACAGGATCTCGACGAGGCTGCTCAGGAGCTGGCGCATGCGCCCACCATGCGGCACCGGCACTTGCGCGACGGTTACCGGAGCACCCGCCGGTTGCGCCGGCCGTGCTGCGGCGCACATCCTGCCCCATGCCCGACGGCGCGCCCGAACTCACCCTGACGCTGCATTCCCGGATCGCGGACATCGCGCCCGCCGACTGGGACGCTTGCGCCGGCGACGAGAATCCCTTCGTCAGCCACGCCTTCCTTTCGGCCCTCGAGGACAGCGGCTCGGCCGGCCCCAGGACCGGCTGGCTGCCGCGGCACGCCGCCCTGCGCGACGCGTGCGGGGCGCTGCTGGGCGTGGCTCCGGCCTACGCCAAGAGCCATTCCTACGGCGAGTACGTGTTCGACCACGCCTGGGCCCGCGCCTTCGAGGGGGCCGGCGGTCGCTACTACCCCAAGCTCCAGGTGGCGGTGCCGTTCTCGCCGGTGCCCGGGCCGCGCCTGCTGGTGCGCCCCGGCGGCGGTCTGCCGCCCACCGCGCTCGGGGCGGCGCTGGCGCAGGCCACCGGCGAGCTGGACCTGTCCTCCTGCCACGTCACCTTCTGCACCGAGGGCGAATGTTCCGCGCTGGGCGAGGAGGGCTGGCTGCGCCGGCTCGGCACCCAGTTCCACTGGGACAACCCCGGCTACGGCGGCTTCGACGACTTCCTCGGCGCCCTGGCCTCGCGCAAGCGCAAGACCCTCAAGCGCGAGCGCCGCGACGCCCAGGGAGCGGGGCTGGAGTTCCGCGCGCTGCGGGGCGCCGCCATCACGCCCCGGCACTGGAAGGTGTTCCACCGCTGCTACATGAACACCGTGGACCGCAAGTGGGGCAGCGCCTACCTGACGCCGCGCTTCTGGCCGCTGCTGGCGGAACGGCTCGGGGACCGGGTGGTGCTGATGGTGGCCGAGCGCGGCGGCGAGCCGCTGGCCGGCGCGCTGAACTTGGTGGGACGCGACGCGCTGTTCGGCCGCAACTGGGGCTCGCTGGTGGAAGCGCCGTTCCTGCACTTCGAGCTGTGCTACTACCAGGCCATGGACTTCGCGATCCGCCACGGCCTCAGGCGAGTCGAGGCCGGTGCCCAGGGCGAGCACAAGATCCAGCGCGGCTACCTTCCCGCGCCCACCTACTCCGCGCACTGGATCGCCAACGGCGGCCTGCGCCGCGCGGTAGGCGACTTCCTCGACCGCGAGCGGCCGGCGATGGAGCAGGAGATGACCGCGCTGGCCGAGAGCTCGCCGTTCCGACGCGGCGGGGCCGAGGATTGAGCCGCCGCGCGTGCTGACCGCCTACGCCCAACTCGCCGGCTCCATGGTGCTGGTGGGCGTCAACGTCGGGGTGGCCAAGGTGCTGGCCGGCACGCTGCCCATCGCCATGGTCGCCGGGCTGCGCTGCATCGTAGCCGTCGCGGTGCTGCTGCCCCTCGCGCTGTGGCGGGACGGCCCGGTGCGGCCCGGGCGCGGGGTCGCGGCGAACCTGTTCTGGCAGGCGCTGCTGGGCTCGCTGCTCTACAACGCCGCGCTGCTGTCGGGCCTGCGGCTGACCGGCGCGCTGGAAGGCGGCCTGGTGCTGGCCACCCTGCCGGCGGCGGTGGCGATTGGCGCCGCGCTGTGGCTGCGCGAGCGGCTGCCGGCGCGGGTCTGGGCGGCGGCGGCGCTGGCGGCGGGCGGCATCGCCGCGGTGACGCTGGCCCGCGCCGGTCCGGGGCCTGGGTCGGGCGGCAGCCTGCCGGGGATGGCGCTGGTGTTCGCGGCCGTGTGCGGCGAGACGGCCTACGCGCTGCTGGCCCGCCGGGTCGCCGGGCGGGTGCCGGTGCTCACCGCCTCGCTGTGGATGCAGGGCTTCTCGGCGCTGCTGCTGCTGCCCTTCTGGCTGCCGGACGCGTCCGCCGCCGCGGCGCTGCTCGACCCGCGCTTGGCCGGGCTGCTGTTGTTCCACGCGCTCACCTCCTCGGTGCTGGCGCTGCTGCTGTGGTACGGCGGCGTGCGCCGGGTGCCGGCCGCGACCGCGGGGGTATTCATGGCCTTCCTGCCGGCGGCGGCGGCGGTGACGGCGGTGCTGTTCCTGGGCGAGCGGTTCACGGGCGCGCACGCGGCGGGGCTGGCGCTGCTGGGGGGCAGCGTGGCGCTGGCGGCGTGGCCTAGGACTACACGGCGCTTCGGTGCGGATTAACAACCGAAATTGGTTCACCCTGTCTTTTGCCGGCCGAATGATATAATCTACTTGAGTAAATTTGAGAGGATATTAGAGAATTGTTCTGTATCCAAGAAGTAATTTGGATATGCTCTTTTTAGTGCCGCGATACTATCTACTGAGACTAACACGACTTGGTAGTTTGGGCGACTCTCTGCTTCCGCTTCCGCTTCCGCTTTGATGTAGTCATCGTTTGCTTGTTGAGACTTGCTCCTTGGATAACCAGAAACGTGTATCATGTTTTCTGAAAAATCCAGCTTGAGCAGGTAATATTTTGCATCGGCTATTCCGATGCGGTCCTGATTTCTTAGGAAAGTCTGGAAAAACTTGAGTTGATCCTGCACCTTTAGAATTTCATTTAGTTCTCTAAGCTCAGCAATTAATTCTGCTTGGTCATCAGGCGTTCCAGGAACGGCTGGAGTCTTCTCAATCAGAGCAATGCCTGAACTCGCTAGTGCGAAAAATCGCAGCCAGTTTCCGCTACCTTGATTTGATTTAAGTGCCTGCTTCGTGAATATGCCAACTGCTTCAACTGCGGTTGCCCAAGCATGCTGAAGGAGGGTGCGGAGTTGAATTTCGATCTTCAACCCACTATATATCTTGTAATCTCCCGCGCCGGAATATCTAAATATTAGGTGGATGCTTCGATAGCCATCCACCTTCGGGTCCGTTATATAGTTTTTGCCTTTTCCGACCATCTCATGGGCCAAAGAGCCATTCGTATAAGTTTGCGCGAGGTCAGAAACTTGAGCGTACGTCTCCACTACCGCTCGGCATCCTCCAATATCCTGCATCTGCGAAAGCTGCATCGATTTCTGTCTAGTGAGTTTGTTTTGTATGGATTCTAATCTTTTAATGCGCTGCGCAATAATTGCGTGTTTATCTTCCCGGCGCGCTCTGCCTCTTAAGGTCATCTGAAACGAATTCAAAGGGTAGCTGTGGGCGGAACGCCAGTTGTTGATTATTTCTAGACATTGACTATAATTCATCCCTAAGGCTTTGGCTCCAGTAAGCCTGAAGCCAGCCGAGTCGACTTGATTTTTGGGATAATTCGGTTCTGCCCACGCCATCGTCAAACGGAAGTAGTTTCCTTCCGCCTCCCTTTTGTTTCTGTTGGAAGTCAGAGGCCCGTTGGTATAGGCCCATGCCTATGTCTGATCATGGACTTTGCGAGAGCGGGTCTCGCCCTCACTAGCGTATTCGTTGCATACCATAATTAGCGACCCGCAGCTTACCCTGCTGTAAGCACGCCCCATGCGCCGCCTGCTCCTCGCCCTGCCGCTCCTCCTGCTCGGGTTCCCGGCCGCCGCCGCCGAGATCAAGCTCGCCACCTGGAACCTCGCCTGGCTGACCGCCAAGCCCGCCGGCCACCCCGACCTGCCGCCCGACGTGGCGGGCCGCAACCCCGCCGACCTCGACCGCCTCCGCGGCTACGCCCGGCGCCTCGCCGCCGACGTGCTGGCCATGCAGGAGGTGGACGGGCCCGAGGCCGCCGCCCTGGTGCTCGACCCCGCCGAGTGGACGTTCTTCTTCCCCGACGAGCGCGACGTGCAGCGCGTCGGCGTCGCCGTCCGCCGCGGCCTCCTCGCGAGCCAGTCGCCCGACCTCGCGGCGCTGGACCTGCGCGCCGACGCCCGCTTCTCGCTGCGCCGCGGCGTGGACGTGACGGTGGGGGAAGGGGAGGGACGGCTGCGCCTGCTCGCCGTGCACCTCAAGGCCGGCTGCCGCGAGGGCCGGCTGGACGGCGACCCCGACTGCGACTCCCTCGGCCGGCAGGTTCCCGTGCTGGCCGACTGGATCAACCGCCGGCGCCAGGAAGGCGCCGCCTTCGCCGTGCTGGGCGACTTCAACCGCCGCATGGACCGCGCCGACGCCTTCCTGGCCCGCCTGCGCGACGCCGCGCCGCTCCTGCGCGCCACTGAGGGCACCGCCAACCCGTGCTGGGGCGGCCGGCCCTTCATCGACCACCTGCTGCTGGGGGGTGCCGCGCGCGACTGGCTGTTGCCGAACAGCCTGCGCGTCCTGGTCTACGCCGAGCGCGATCCCGCGCTGCGCGACGCGTTGTCCGACCACTGCCCTGTTTCGGTGCGGTTGCGCCTGCCGGACTGATCCGCGCAACCGACGCCCCCCTGGCCCGCTGCATCCCCGGCACGCCGCGACGGGGGACGGGCATGACGGTACGCGACCAGCTACGGGACCTCGCGGCGCGCTGCCGCGTCACGGACGGCGAGGGCTTCTCGCTCGCCGCGCACGCCACCGACGAGAGGGGCGAGCTCGACCTCGACAAGCGCCGCGCCGCGGAATGGCTGGCGGCGGGCGTGGACCGGCTGGCCGAACTGCAATCCATGCTCTACGCCGAGGACCGCTGGTCGGTGCTGTGCCTCTTCCAGGCGATGGACGCCGGCGGCAAGGACGGCGCCATCAAGCACGTCTTCTCCGGCCTCAACCCGCAGGGCTGCCAAGTCGAAGCCTTCTCCGCCCCCGGCGGCCCGGAGCGCGACCAGGACTTCCTGCGCCGCCACGTGCTGCACCTGCCGCAGCGCGGCCGCATCGGCATCCACAACCGCTCCTGGTACGAGGAGGTGCTGGTGGCGCGCGTGCTGCCCGACGTGCTGGCGGCGCAGAAGCTGCCGCCCTCGCTGGTGGGGCCGGGGATCTGGGACCAGCGGCTCGAGGACATCGCCGCCTTCGAGCGCTACCTCGCCCGCCAGGGCACCGTGGTGCTGAAGTTCTTCCTCCACCTCGGCGCCGAGGAGCAGCGCCGGCGTTTCCTGGCCCGCATCGACGAGCCCGACAAGAACTGGAAGCTGCTGCCTTCCGACATCAGCGACCGCGCGCTGTGGGACGACTACCAGCACGCCTACGAGTGCGCGATCCGCGCCACCGCCGCCCCGCACGCGCCCTGGTTCGTCATCCCCGCCGACCGCAAGTGGCTGGCCCGCCTGCTGGTGGCGGAAGTCCTCGTCGAGGCGTTGGAAGCGCTGGACCTGCGATTCCCCGCGGTGAGCGACGAGCGCCGGGAAGCATTGCGGCGCGCCGGCGAGGCGCTGCGCGGATGAGCGCCCCCCACCGCCGCGCCGTGCTCGGGCTCGGCGCGCTGTGCGCCCTGCCGGGCTGCTCGCCCATCGCCCTGGCCAACGCGCTGACGCCGCGGACCGGCTACGCGGTGCGACGCGACCTGCGCTGGGGCGAGGGGCCGCGCGGCACGCTGGACCTGTACGAGCCCGACGGCCTGCCTCCCGGCGCGCCGCTGCTGGTGTTCCTCTACGGCGGCGGCTGGCAGTCCGGCGCCAAGGAGATGTACGCCTTCGCCGCCCAGCCGCTCACCACGCTGGGCCTCGCCGTCGCCGTGCCGGACTACCGCATCTACCCCCAGGCCCGCTGGCCGACCTTCGTCGAGGACGCCGCCGCCGCGGTGCGCTGGCTCCGCGCCGGCCCGGGGGCGGGGAGGCCGATGCTACTGATGGGCCATTCCGCCGGCGCCTTCATCGCCGCGGCGCTGGCCACCGACCCGCGCTGGCTGGGCGCGGAAGGCCGCGACTCCCTGCGCGGCTGGATGGGCTTGGCCGGCCCCTACGACTTCCGGCCCGACGAGCCCGCCTACGTCGAGATCTTCGGAACCGCGCCCGGCGGCCGCGCCACCGCTTGGCCCGACACCCCGGCCGCGATGCGCGGGGCGCCGCCGATGCTGCTGCTGCACGGGCTGGACGACAACGTGGTCAGCCCCCAGCGCTCGCGCGAGATGGCGGCGCGGGCGACGCTGGCCGGTGTGCGCGCGACGCTGCGGGAATACCCGGGCGTGGACCACAACGGTATCGTTGGCGCCCTGGCCGCGCCGGTGCGGGCGCTGGGTCTGGAGGGAGCGCCAGTGCTCGAGGATGTCCGGACATTCCTGGACAGCACTGCGAGGGAGGGAGGTGGCGAGGCAGCTCGCTCCCCTTAGGCGAGAATAAGAACTTTCAAAGCAACTATAAGTTGATTTCCTCTCGAACTATGCCTCTCCTTCCCGCGAGTCCAGCCTGGGGGGAAATGCAACATGGCCGTGCAATCGGTGCAGACCAGCTACGGTGCACCTTATGCCGTCACGGAAACCAATCCGGACGGCAGCGCCGCCCTGGTCGCCCGGCTCTACCTGGCCGTGCTGGGCCGCCCGCACGACGGGCCGGGCCTCGCGGACGCGACCGCCTTCCTCAATGCTGGCGGGACGCCCGCGGCCCTCGCGGCTCGTATCGCCATCTCGCCCGAGTTCGCCGCTCGGTCGGCCGCGCTCAGCGGTGCGGACTTTGTCCGGTCGGCCTACGATTCGGCCTTAGGTCGCGCGGCCGGTCAGCCCGAGGTCGATTTCTACCTCGCCCAGATCGCGTCGGGCGGCTCGCGCGCCGGGGTCGGCGCTGCCATCGCCGCCTCGCTCGAAGCCAGGGGTGCCTACGTTGCCGCCTACCCCGGCGGCATCGAGGTTCCCGACCTGAACGCCATCGCCGTCGCGCGCGCCTACGACGCCGCGCTCGGCCGCGCGCCGGAGGAGGCGGGGCTGGTCTTCTACCGCGACCTGCTGGCCTCGGGCGCACTGACGGTGAACAGGTTGTCCGAGACGCTGGCCGGCTCGTCGGAGTTCAGCAACCGCTACGCTGGGTCCAGCAACGCCGACCTGGTGTCGGCGATCTACGCCGCGGCGCTCGGCCGCAACCCGGACGCCGCGGAGGTGGCCTTCTACGCCAACCAACTCGACGCCGGCACGCTGACGCGCGGCGGCCTCGTGCTCGCTTTCGCCGAAGCACCCGAGCAGCAGGCCGCCTTCGCCCGCAGCGTGGACGAGGGCGTCAACGAAACGCCGCCCGTGACCAGCCAGCCGCCGGTGACGCAACCGCCGCCGCCGACGGAGCCTCCCGTAACGGAGCCTCCCGTGACGGAGCCCCCGGTCCCCAACCGGACCCCGACGGCGGTCAACTTGTCGGCGCTCGCGGTGGCCGAGAACAGTGTGGCCGGCACGGTGGTCGGCACCCTGTCGGCGACCGACCCGGACGCGGGCGATATCTTCACCTACGCCGTGGCCGGCAACCCGAACTTCACGGTGGTGGGCAACGAGGTGCGCGTGGCGACGGGCGCCTCGCTAAACTTCGAAGGCACCGCGGCGCCGCCGATCACGGTGACGGCGACCGACGCCGGCGGCCTGAGCACGACGGGCGACTTCACCATCGCCCTGACGGACGCGAACGAGGCGCCCGTGGCGGCGACCCCGTCGCGGGCGGTCACGGTGGCGGAGAACGACGTTGGCGCGGTGATCGGGGCGGTGACCATCACCGACCCGGACGCCGGCAACGCGCTGACCTTCGCGACCAGCGACGTGCGCTTCGAGGTAGCGGGCGGCAACCTGCAACTGGTGACCGGCCAGGCGCTGGACTTCGAGACCGATCCCAGCCTGACGGTCACCGTGACGGCGACTGACAGTAGCGGCTTGGCCGGAACGGAAACGTTCACGATCACCGTCACCGACGTCGACGACGTGGCACCCAGCGCGGTGCTGCTGTCGGCGCTCGCGGTGGCCGAGAACAGTGCGGCCGGCACCTTGGTCGGCACGCTGTCGGCGACCGACCCCGACACCGCGGGGCCGCTCACCTTCACGGTCGACGACACCACCAACTTCGAGGTGGTGGGCAACGAGCTGCGGGTGGCGACGGGCGCCGCGCTGGACTTCGAAACGCTGGCCTCGCTGCCGATCAACGTGACCGCCTCGGACGGCACCAGCACCTCCGCCGCCCAGGCCTTCACGATCACCGTCACCGACGTCGACGACGTGGCACCCAGCGCGGTGCTGCTGT
>CAXTEL010000057.1:11325-16754 GCA_964243365.1 uncultured Roseomonas sp.
GACGGCACCAGCACCTCCGCCGCCCAGGCCTTCACGATCACCGTCACCGACGTCGGACCCACGGCCGTGGCGGATGCCTACAGCACCGCGCTGGATACCCCGCTCACGGAGTCCGCCGCGACCGGCCTGCTGGCGAACGACCTGGGCACCGGCCTCGCGGCGGTTGCCGCCACCCTCACGGGCACGCAGGGCGGCACCCTCGTCCTCGCGGCGGATGGCGGCTTCGCCTACACGCCCGAAACTGGCGACACGGGCGTGACCGACATCTTCGACTACACCATCGTCGACGCGGACAACGAACCCTCGCAGGGTACCGCGAGCTTCGGCATCGCCTGATCGGGCCGACCGCCGCGCCCGCCCTGGGAACGGCGGAGAACGAGAAAGGCGCGGTGGGTTTCCCCACCGCGCCTTCTCAGTACCCGGCGAAGGGACGTGGCTTCACCCCGCCACTTCCGGCTCCTTCTCCGCCTCGCCGTCGTCGGACTGCTCCGGCGTCGGCGTCGCGGCGGGCGGTGCTTCCTCCACGTCGAAGGTTAGCGCGCCGTCCTTGAAGCCGACCTTGACCGCGCCGCCTTTCACCAGCTTGCCGAACAGCAGCTCCTCGGCCAGCGGCTTCTTGATGTGCTCCTGGATCACCCGGGACAACGGCCGCGCGCCGTAGAGCGGGTCGTAGCCCTTCTCCGCCAGCCACTCCTTGGCCGCCGAGGACAGCTCGATGGTGACGTTGCGATCCGCGAGCTGTGCTTCCAGCTGCATCACGAACTTCTCCACCACGTGCCCCACCACCTCTTGCGTGAGGCCCGCGAAGGGCACCACCGCGTCAAGCCGGTTGCGGAACTCGGGGGTGAACAGGCGCTTGATCGCTTCCTCGTCCTCGCCGGTGCGCACCTCGCGCCCGAAGCCGATGCCGTTGCGCGCCATGTCCGAGGCACCCGCGTTGGTCGTCATGATCAGGATGACGTTGCGGAAGTCCACGTTCTTGCCGTTGTGGTCGGTCAGCTTCCCGTGGTCCATCACCTGCAGCAGGATGTTAAACAGGTCCTGGTGCGCCTTCTCGATCTCGTCGAGCAGCAGCACGCAGTGCGGGTGCTGGTCCACCGCGTCGGTGAGCAGGCCCCCCTGGTCGAAGCCCACGTAGCCGGGAGGCGCGCCGATCAGCCGCGATACCGAGTGGCGCTCCATGTACTCGCTCATGTCGAAGCGGGTCAGTTCGATCCCCAGCGTGGAGGCGAGCTGCTTGGCCACCTCGGTCTTGCCCACCCCCGTCGGTCCCGAGAACAGGTAGTTGCCGATCGGCTTCTCCGGCTCCCGCAGCCCGGCCCGGCTCAGCTTGATCGCCGCCGACAGCGCCTCGATCGCGCGGTCCTGGCCGAACACCATCGACTTCAGGTCGCGGTCGAGGTTCTTCAGCGTCTCCTTGTCGTCGGTGCTCACCGACTTCGGGGGAATGCGCGCGATCTTGGCGACGATGTCCTCGACGTCCTTGAGCGTCACCTTGGTCCGCCGCTTGCCCTCGGGCAGCAGCATCCGGCTCGCGCCCACCTCGTCGATCACGTCGATCGCCTTGTCCGGCAGCTTGCGGTCGTTGATGTACTTGGCCGAAAGCTCCACCGCCGCCCGGATCGCCTCGGGCGTGTACTTCACCTTGTGGTGCTTCTCGTAGTTGGTCTTCAGCCCCTGGAGGATTTTCACCGCGTCCTCGATCGAGGGCTCGTTGACGTCAATCTTCTGGAAGCGCCGCACCAGCGCCCGGTCCTTCTCGAAGTAGGTCCGGTACTCCTTGTAGGTCGTGGAACCCACGCAGCGCAGCGTGCCCTGCGCCAGCGCCGGCTTGAGCAGGTTCGACGCGTCCATCGCCCCGCCCGAGGTGGCGCCGGCGCCGATTACCGTGTGGATCTCGTCGATGAACAGGATCGAGCCGGGCTGCTGCTCCAGCTCGTTGACCACCGCCTTGAGCCGCTCCTCGAAGTCGCCGCGGTAGCGCGTCCCCGCCAGCAGCGCCCCCATGTCGAGCGCGAAGATGGTGGACTTGGCCAGCACCTCCGGCACGTCGCCCTCGATGATCCGCTTGGCCAGCCCTTCGGCGATGGCGGTCTTGCCGACGCCGGGGTCTCCGACGTAGAGCGGGTTGTTCTTGGTGCGCCGGCACAGGATCTGGATCGTGCGCTCGATCTCGCTGTCGCGCCCGATCAGCGGGTCGATCTTGCCGGCCGCCGCCTTCTTGTTGAGGTTGACGCAGTAGTTGGTCAGTGCGTCGCCGCCGCGCTTGGCCGCGCCCTCGCCCGAGCCGCGGCGCTCGCCGTCACCGCCGCCGCCGCCGCGACCCTCGTCGTCCTTGTCCGAGTTGCCCTGCACCGGGCGGTTCTGCGAACGGCCCGGCGACTTGGCGATGCCGTGCGAGATGAAGTTCACCGCGTCCAGCCGCGTCATGTCCTGCATCTGCAGGAAGTACACGGCGTGGCTCTCGCGCTCGGAGAACAGCGCCACGAGCACGTTGGCCCCCGACACCTCGTCGCGGCCCGAGGACTGCACGTGGATGGCGGCGCGCTGCACCACGCGCTGGAAGCCGGCCGTGGGTTTGGGATCGCCGCCGCGGTCGCTCACCAGGCCGGCGAGGTCCTTGTCGAGGAACTCGCCCAGGTCCCGCTTGAGCTTGTCAACCTCCACCCCGCAGGCACGTAGCACGGTGGTGGCGTCGCCGTCGTCGCACAGCGAGAGCAGCAGGTGCTCCAGGGTCGCGTACTCGTGGCGGCGGTCGTTGGCCATCGCGAGCGCCCGGTGGAGGGTTTGTTCGAGGTTGCGGGACAGCATGCGCGTTGACGCTCCCCTGATTGGCCGGGCGGGGCCGAAGCGGCCCGGGCCTGACCGGATGCGGATCTGTAATCTGGTGCGTCTTGCCCTGCCCGACGAGTGCAGTGACGGCGGCGTTACCTTGCCGTCACTCCTTCTCGATCGTGCACTGCAGAGGGTGCTGGTTCTGGCGCGCCAAGTCCATCACCTGCGTCACCTTCGTCTCGGCGACCTCGTAGGTGAATACCCCGCACACCCCCACGCCGCGGCGGTGGACGTGCATCATGATGCGGTGCGCCTCGTCGCGGGTCTTCTGGAAGAACCGCTCCAGCACGTGCACCACGAATTCCATCGGCGTGTAGTCGTCGTTGAGCATCAGCACCTTGTACATAGCCGGCTTGCGCGTCCGCGGGCGCGCCTTGACCACAACCCCGCTGCCGGGCCCGCCCTCGCCGTCGCGGCCGTCCCCGTCGCCCGAGCCGCCGTTGCCCCCGTCGCGTCGCTTGTCCTGGTCGCTCATCGGTCGCCCGTTCGGCCGCGCCGCGCCGTAACGGCGGCGAGGGTGATTCCTGGATTGGGGGAGGATACCGAGACGAGCGGCGACGGGGGAAGCGCCGCGGCGGCTCCCCCGCCGGAGCAGGGATCGGTTCCGGCGCAAACCGCCGTGAGGCAGCTTGCGCGAAGTGGCGCCTGGGTGCGCCCCGCGCAAGGGAGCCCGGGAAACGCGCCCGGTCCGGCGCGCGACCGCGTGCCGGACCGGGGCGGCGCCGGGTCGGCGGGGCGGGCCCGCGGCCGGCCCGCGCGCCGTCCGCTCAGTATTGGAGCGGCTTGCCGGCCCGCTCCATGGCCAGCGTCACCCGTTGGGCGATCGGCGCCGCGGTCTGCTCGGCCAGCCGGTAGCCGGTCTCCTGCAGGCGCGCGCCCTCGCCCATCATCCGCTCCATCGCCTGGCGCAGGTAGCTGGACTGGAGCTCCGTCGCCTCCTTGACGCTGCGGCAGCCCGCCACCGCGCGGGCGTTCTCCATCGCGTGCTCGCCGAGCGACTGCATCAGCGCGAAGGTTTGCCGGCCGAGGTCCTGCGCGCCCGCCGCGTAGGCCTGGGCGGCGCGGGTCATCGCCTCGAGGTTGCCGCGGCCGAACTCGGCCGCGTCCTCGGCGGCCTTGATCATGCCGCCGGCCATCTTCTCCGCCTGCGCCGAGCCGGCCTGCATGGTGGACTGCGCCTTCTCCGCCCCGGCCTGGAACACGCTCGCCGACGCTTCCGCCGCGCCCCGCACGCTTTCCTGCGCCGCCCCGGCGGCCGCCTGCAAGCCTTCAGCGGCGCCGCGGGTGGTCTGGGCCATCTTGTCCGTCGCCAGCCGCGCGACCTTCTCGTTCTGCATAACCGACTCTCCCATCGAGCGCGCCCCGGCCAGCGCCGACGCTTTTGTGCACCGCAACATAGGCTTTATGGGGCGCCACCGCCGCGCGTGCCAGTACTTTCTTGCATTGCGGGCAACGCCGCGATGAATTTCGCGCGCCCGCCGGCGCGTCCGCCGCATCGCGCCGTGGACAAGGCACGGGTCGGACCGGTACGCTCCGCGCCGCCGAGGCCGCTGGGGGGCGGATTCGGCGCGATGATCGGTGCGAAGGGGAATTCGCGGGATGTTGAATCGCAGCGCGGCCAAGGGCCGCGTCGGGCTGGCGGCGATCGTTGCCTTCCTGCTCCTGGGTCCGGCGCTGGCGCCCGGAGCCCGGGCCCAGATCGGCTCCGACCGCTACAGCTCGATCGTGGTGGACGCGCGCACCGGCGCCCAGCTTTCCGCCGCCAGCCCCGACGAGCCGCGCCACCCCGCCTCGCTCACCAAGATGATGACCCTCTACATGGTGTTCGAGGCGCTGCGGGAGGGCCGGCTCGGCCTGGGCGGACGTTTGTACATGACTGACGAGGCGTCGTCCCGTCCGCCGTCCAAGCTCGGCATCCCGCCGGGCATGTCCATCTCAGTGGACCAGGCGATCCTGGCCCTGGTCACCAAGTCGGCCAACGACGTCGCCGCACTGTTCGGCGAAACGCTGGGCGGCTCCGAGGAACGCTTCGGTCAGCTCATGACCCTGCGCGCCCGCGCCCTGGGCATGTCCAGCACGGTGTTCCGCAACGCTTCCGGCCTGCCCGACTACCAGCAGGTGACCACGGCGCGCGACATGGCCACGCTGGGCCGGCGCCTCTACATCGACTTCCCCGAGCGCTACCACTACTTCGCCACCACCACGGCCTACGTCGGCCGCATCGCGCTGCGCAACCACAACCGCATGCTCGGCGAGTACGAGGGCGTGGACGGCATCAAGACCGGCTACATCACCGCCTCGGGCTTCAACATCGTCACCTCGGCCCAGCGCCAGGGCCAGCGCGTGGTCGCCACCGTGTTCGGCGGTTCCTCCTGGGTGGAGCGCGACCGCCACGCTGCCATGCTGCTCGACGAGGGGTTCGGCCGGCTGGGCGTGCAGCCGTCCGCCGAGCCGCTGCCGCTGGCCAGCCGCGCCACGCCCCCCATGATGGTCGGCCGCGCCGAGGCCGCCACCGCCCGCGCCGCGCTGTCCCCGCGATGGACCGCCCCGGCTCCCCGCCTCGTCGCCCGCGCCACCGCGGCCCGGCCGCGGGT
>CAXTEL010000058.1:0-16723 GCA_964243365.1 uncultured Roseomonas sp.
GCGCAGCTCCGCCTCGCGCGCGGCGGCCGCGACGGACCCGAGCCCGAAGCGCCGCCGCCCGGCGCCTCGGCGCCCCGCGACCCGGCACCGCGCGTGCAGGACCTGCTGCGCGGGCTGCTCGGGCGTTGAGCGCCGCATGGAGCGCCCGCCCTGCCGGCGTCCGGCCGCGGGCGGCCGCGCGGGATGTCACGCCTCGGCGCCGTCCACGCGGGACGGGTTCCGGTCGCCCCGCGGGCCCTGCTAGAACCGGCGCCCCATGAAGCGCTTCTGGAACGACGCGTCGGTGACGGCTACGGGGGACGGCTTCGGCGTGCTGCTGGACGGCCGGCCGATGCGCCTGCCCGGCGGCGGCGCGCTGCGCATCCCCGGCCTGCCGCTGGCCGAGGCCGTGGCCGCCGAGTGGGCCGCGGCCGGCGGCGGCGCGGGGAGTGGCGAGATGACGCTCGACGACGTGCCGCTGACCCGCCTCGTGGCCACCGCCAACGACCGCATCGCGCCCGACCCGGGCCCTTCCGTGGACGCGCTGGCCGGCTACGGCGAGACCGACCTGCTGTGCTACCGCGCCGAGGAACGGAGCCTGGCTGCGCTCCAGGCGCGGGAATGGCAGCCGCTGCTGGACTGGAGCGCGCGGGCGCTGGACGCGCCGCTGCGGGTGACCACGGGGCTGATGCCGGTGCCGCAGGACCCGGGCGCGCTGCGCGCCCTGCGCCGCGCCGTGGCCGCGCACCCGCCGCTGGAGCTGGCGGCGCTGGGGGTCGCGGTGCCGGCGCTGGGCAGCCTGGTGCTCGGCTTGGCGCTGTCGGCCGGGCTCCTGGACGCGGCGGCGGCGCACCGGCTGTCGGTGCTCGACGAGCTGCACCAGGAGGCCGCCTGGGGCGAGGATGCCGAGGCCGCGATCCGCCGCGCCCACGTGGCCGGCGACGTGGCGCTGGCGGCGCGGCTGCTCGACCGGACGCGGGCCGGCGGCGGGCGAGCGGGCGGCGCGGGAGCCCCGGCGTGAGGGCGCGCCTGCTGCGGGTGCGCGGCCGGGTGCAGGGCGTGGGTTACCGCGACTGGCTGCTGGAGCAGGCCCGCGCGCACGGCATCAGCGGCTGGGTGCGCAACCGCGCCGACGGCTCGGTGGAAGCGCTGCTGGCGGGCGAGGAGCCGGCGGTGCGGCAGGTGCTGGCGCTGTGCCGGCGCGGCCCGATCCTGGCGCGGGTGGACACCCTCGACGAGCGCTTCGCCGAGCCAGACCCGGAGCCGGGCTTCCGGCGCATGCCGACGCTGTGAGGCGTGCTAGTGGGAACAATCAGCAACAACACTGGAAGCCTCAGAAAGTCCTGAGTGGCCGCGCATATTGCAAGTTGGTATCGCAGATAGTCGAGGCACACAGAATTTTGTGGGTTATGCGCTGAGAAGATAGGGCAAATGTGAGATAGATCAGGAAGACACGCAA
The DNA here is from genome assembly GCA_964243365.1 of uncultured Roseomonas sp. Taxonomy (GTDB): domain Bacteria; phylum Pseudomonadota; class Alphaproteobacteria; order Acetobacterales; family Acetobacteraceae; genus Roseomonas. The sequence goes on from CAXTEL010000058.1 coordinate 1,439, forward strand.
AAAGCTATGGGTGAGGCAAAAAGAAGGAGAAATATCAAGCCGCAAGGCTCGTGTATTTTTTGTGGGAAAATAAATGCACTAACAAGGGAGCATGTTTTTCCGCTTTGGATGCACTCCCATCTACCGAAAGGCGCAGATGTATACCGCAGAGAAGCGACCCGCTCTCTAACGAACATGCCATTATCAACTCCGATGTGTGTATCTGCTCCATTACGAGGTGGCCCTCAAATAACAACGGCGAGCGTTGTCTGCGCACATTGCAATAACACCTGGATGTCAAGCCTAGAACAACAAGCGAGACCGCTGCTCATTCCACTCGTTCAAGGCAAAGCGTATTTCTTTAACGCCAGAAATCTAAAGGAGCTTGCGTCTTGGATAGCACTCAAGGTCATCGTACTGCAACATCATGAGCCTCCCGCTATAATTTACGATGAGGACGAGAGAAAATCATTCTTTGATAGTAAAATACCGTCCGAGAGAATGAACATATGGCTAGCTAGGCACAATTCGCGATCTTGGGAGTGTGCTTATACATCGCATTCATCAGGAGTTTTCATGAAAGAAAAAGAAGGTGAGCAGGAAGATTTTAACTCACCCAATATTCAAACGTTGACGCTTGGAATGGGGAAGCTAGCCATTTTTGTTATTTCTGTGCCTGACCCAAGTCGAGCGGAAAAGTTCGATTTGCGCAGTTACTTCGGAGAAGCGTTCTGTCCGCTGAGTTGGCAAAAAGACAGCACTCTTCTTTGGCCTCCTAAAAACTTTCTTACTGATGATGGTATTCAGCAAGGTGCATGGGCGGTGCGAAACTTCCTCAGGCACAGATTCGGAGAAGATCATATTCCTGGGTGATGAAACCAAAACGTCTAGTGAGCTGGAATAATTCGTTCCTCGCGCAGGTGGCGGAAGAACAAGCGGAACATCTCCTCGGTGTCGATGCACACGCCGAAGCCCGCCTGGCGCGCCTTGATGGTGCTCGACACGTTGTCGAAGCCGCTGTTGAGGATGAAGTCGGCGAAGGACCAGGACACCAGCCGGTCGTAGGGGATCGGCTGCAAGCCGTGCCGGCGCACCATCGCGTCCCACACCGGGGCCTTGTCGGCCATGTAGGTCGCCAGCGGCATCGGCACGGGATGGGCGACCTCCATGCCGAACGCGTCGGCGATGCGGCCCCACATGTGCTCCCAGCGGAACTGGTCGCCGTTGGTGATGTTGAACACCTCGTCGCGCGCCGCCGGTTCCGTGCCGGCCCAGTCGGTGGCCATCGCCAGGATCTTGGCCGAGGTCACCTGGTACAGCGCCCGGTACGCCGCGGCCGAGCCGGGGAAGCGCAGCGGCAGGCCCAGCTCGCGCGAGATCGCGGCGTAGGCGGCCAGCGCCATGGCGAGGTTCATCGGGTTGCCCAGCGCGAAGCCGCACACCGCCTCGGGACGCAGCGCGGTGAAATGCCACGGGGCGTCGCGGCCCCGCTCGCGCAGCAGGTCCTCCTGGTCGTAGTAGAAGTTGGGCGGCATCAGGCGCGGGTCGTCCTCGCGCGCAGGCGTCTTGAACGGGCCGAGGTCGGCGCCGTAGGCCTTGCCGCCCTGGTAGAAGGCGACGTGGCGCAGCCCGGGATTGTTCGGCTCCAAGGCGTCGAGCAGGTTGCGCAGCAGCGCGACGTTGTCGGCCGAGCGCTCGGCGGCGGTGGCGCGCTCGACGTAGGCGGCGAAGACGAGGTGCGTGACGCCGCGCAGGGCGGCGAGCCCGTTCCGCGCGTCGGAAGCGTCGGACAGGTCCACCGACAGCGGGTGCGTCCCCGGCACCTCCCAGCCCCGCCGGCGCGACAGCACGTGCACCGTGGCGCCGGGCTGGCGCGCGAAGTGCTGCGCCGCCGCCCGGCCGATCACCCCGTGGGCGCCGGCGATCACCACGGTCCTGTTCTCGTCCGGCATGGTCTGCTCCGCGGGTCGGGAGCGGCGACGCGCCGCCCGTCGCGACGTTCAACCCGCCGGCCGCCCCGGGGTTCCGCGCTCCGGCGGGACGACGGTCGCGCCGGGGCCGCGCGACCGCCGCGCCGCGTCCCGCCTTGCATGTCGCGGCGCAGCGGTCCATGTTCCGCGGCGTCGGCGATCCGCGCCGGCGACAGCTCCCGGACGCGTGCGGGCCGCCCCACAACGGTGCCGGCCCCGCGGGGAGCGAGACCTACCTTGAACCGGGCCGCCGCTCGCGTCGTTCGCGGCCTCTCGACGCGCATCCCCCGCGGGACCCGCGCGTCCCGGACCGATGAACCCATGACCGAATTCACCGACCTCGGCCTCGCCGCGCCGCTGCTGCGCGCGCTCACCGAAGAGGGCTACACCACCCCTACCCCGATCCAGGCGCAGGCGATCCCGGCCGCGCTGGAAGGGCGCGACGTGCTGGGCATCGCCCAGACCGGCACCGGCAAGACCGCCGCCTTCACGCTGCCGCTGCTGCACCGGCTGGCCGCCGACAAGCGCCGCGCGCCGCCGCTGGGCTGCCGGGCGCTGGTGCTGTCGCCGACGCGCGAGCTGGCCTCGCAGATCCACGACAGCGTCCGGGCCTACGGCCGTCACATGGGCCTGCGCACCGCGCTGATCTTCGGCGGCGTGCCGGAGAACCCGCAGAAGCGGGCGCTGAGCGGCGGGGTGGACATCATCGTCGCCACCCCGGGCCGGCTGCTCGACCATATCAACACCCGCGCCTGCCGCCTCGACGGGCTGGAAGCCTTCATCCTCGACGAGGCCGACCAAATGCTGGACCGCGGCTTCTGGCCGGCGATCCGGCGCATCTCGGCGATGCTGCCGAAAGCACGGCACACGATGTTCTTCTCGGCCACCATGCCGGAGGCCATCGCGACGCTGGCCAAGGACCTGCTGCGCGATCCGGTGCGCGTCGAGGTGACGCCGGTCGCCTCCACCGTGGACCGGGTGAACCAGCGCGCCATCCACGTCGGCCGCGAGGAGAAGCGCGTCATCCTGGCCCGCATCCTGCGCGAGCCCGGCGTCGGCCGCGTCCTGGTGTTCTCGCGCACCAAGCACGGCGCCGACCGCATCGTGAAGCAGCTCGAGACCGACGGCCTGTCGGCCAACGCCATTCACGGCAACAAGAGCCAGGGGCAGCGCGAACGGGCGCTAGAATCCTTCAAGCGCGGCACGGCGCCGATCCTGGTGGCCACCGACATCGCCGCGCGCGGCATCGACGTGGACGGCGTCACCCACGTGATTCAGTACGACCTTCCGGAGGTCGCCGAAACCTACGTCCACCGCATCGGCCGCACCGCCCGCGCCGGCGCGTCCGGCGAGGCGATCGCGCTGGTCAGCCTGGAGGAGGTGCTGCTGCTGCGCGCCGTGGAGAAGCTGACCCGGCAGGCGGTGCCGCACGAGGGCGAGGTGCCCACAGGCCCGTTCCCCAAGATGGTGGTGAACCGCGGCCGCGGCGGCGCTGGCGGCAGTCCACGCGGCGGGCACGGCGGCGGTGGCCGTCCGGCCGGCGGCGAAACGTCGCGCGGTGCCGCCGGCCGGGGCCGCCCGGGCGAGGGGCGCGGGCCGCGGCCGGCCGAGGCGGGGGCGGCCGGTGCGCCGCGTCGCGACCGTTCCTGGCGCGAGAGCGACTTCCGCGACGCGCCCACCCGCTCCGGCAATCGCTGAGCCGGCCGCCGACGCCGCGGGCGCGCCGGGCAACGATCCGAGCCGGCGGGCAGGCCGCGGTCACGTCGCCGTGATGGCCGGTTACCGCGTTGTAAGCGGACATCGGGCGGCGCCGTGACAACCTCCCGATCGGTTCCGGGTCCTTCCTCGGGCACGGAGTAAGTGGTGGCATGCGGTCGCCGCGTGCGCCGTCGGCCTCCGGGCCTTCGGCGTAGCCGCCGCGGGCGGGCTCAGGCCCGATCGCGGCGCTCCCGTCGGTCATCCGGAGTTTCCACGATGAATCGCATCCGCTGCAACCGCTTCCCCCTCCTCGTTGCGGGCGCGCTCCTCGCCGCGCCGCTGGCCGCCGCGGCCCAGACCGCGCCGGACATCCGGAGCTACGCGCCCACCGATGCTTCTCCCGGCGTGCCCATGACGCCGCGGACCCGAACGGCCGCGGTGGCGCCGGACGTCCGCAGCTACGCGCCGACCGACGCTTCCCCCGGCGTGCCGATGTCGGAGCCGGGCGCGGCGTGGACGGCGCGCGACGACGGCAGCAACGCTTCGCCGGGCGTTGTGCTGCGGCAGGCGCCCGCCGGCAACGCCGTGGCGGCGGCGCCCGGCGCGCGCGCCACCGCGCGCTAGCCCGCCGCGGGCGGGCACCGGGTCGTCCCGGGCGCCCGCCGCCGGCCCGGTACCGACACGCTACCCGAACGCCCCACCCCACGCGGCCCGCAGCGCCGCGTCGGCGTCCGTCATGTTGGCCGGGACGCCCAGCGCGCGCAGGCTGGTGACGCCGTGCCCGCTGATGCCGCAGGGCACGATGCCGTCGAAGTGGGACAGGTCGGGGTCCACGTTCAGCGCGACCCCGTGCCAGGACACCCAGCGGGTCACGCGGACCCCGATCGCGGCCACCTTGCTCTCGCCGCCGGCGCGCGGGTCGTCCGCCCAGATGCCCACGCGCCCCGCCCGCCGTTCCCCGCGCACGCCCAGGCGGTCCAGCGCGCCGATCAACCATGCTTCCAGCCCGTGCACGTAGGCGCGGACGTCGCGGGCGCGGACCGGGCCGTGGTCGCGGCCGAGGTCGAGCATGACGTAGGCGGTGCGCTGGCCGGGGCCGTGGTAGGTCCACTGGCCGCCGCGGCCGGCGGGGTACGTCGGGAAGCGGGGGTCGCGCAGGCCGTCGGGGGTGGCCGAGGTGCCGGCGGTGTAGGTGGGCGGGTGCTCCACCAGCCACACGGATTCCGGGGCGGCGCCGGTGCGGATGGCGGCAGCGCGCGCTTCCATGGCGGCCAGCGCCTCGGGGTAGGGCAGCAGGCCGGGGGTGGCGCGCCATTCAAGCGGCGCGGGCGGAGCAGCGAGGGCGTCGCCGGCGGGTGTTGTCGGGGCCGCGCTCATCGGTTATGTCGCGCGTCCGGGAACGGCGGCGCTGCCGGCTCCCCGCGTGCGGTCGTGGCGGAATGGTAGACGCGCCAGCTTGAGGTGCTGGTGGGGGCAACCCCGTGGAAGTTCGAATCTTCTCGTCCGCACCATTCCTTGCTCCCGACCGCGTTGTGCCGTCACGCTTCCCGCCCGCCGAAGGTGGCGCCTGACGCTCCACCCGCTCCGCGCGACGAGGGTTCGATGGACGAGGATTTCCGTAAGGCCGCGCTGGACTACCACCGGCTCCCCCGCCCGGGGAAGCTGAGCGTCGAGCCGACCAAGCGCATGGCCACGCAGCGCGACCTGTCGCTGGCGTATTCGCCCGGGGTGGCGGCGGCCTGCGAGGCGATCGCGGCCAACCCCGACGCCGCGTGGGACTTGACCGTGCGCGGCAACTCGGTGGCGGTGATCACCAACGGCACTGCCGTGCTGGGCCTGGGCAACATCGGCGCGCTGGCGTCCAAGCCGGTGATGGAGGGCAAGGCGGTGCTCTTCAAGAAATTCGCCGGCATCGATTCCGTGGACATCGAGGTGGCTGAACTCGATGCGGCCAGGTTCATCGAGGTGGTGGCGGCGCTGGAGCCGTCCTTCGGGGCGATCAACCTCGAGGACATCAAGGCGCCCGAGTGCTTCGAGATCGAGCGCGCGCTACGGGCGCGCATGAAGATCCCGGTGTTCCACGACGACCAGCACGGCACCGCCATCATCGTTTCGGCCGCGGTGCAGAACGGGCTGCTGCTGCAGGGCAAGCGGATCGAGGACGCGCGGTTCGTGGTGTCGGGCGCCGGCGCGGCCGCGCTGGCCTGCCTGGACCTGATGGTGACTCTGGGCGCGCGGCGCGAGAACGTCACGGTGTGCGACATTCTGGGCGTGGTCTACGAGGGCCGCGCCGAGCTGATGGACCCGCACAAGGCGATCTACGCCCGCGCCACCGAGGCGCGGACGCTGCACGACGTGCTGGCGGGGGCGGACGTGTTCCTCGGTCTCTCGGCGCCGCGCGTGCTGAAGGCCGAGTGGCTGCCGATGATGGCGCCCCGGCCGCTGATCCTGGCGCTGGCCAACCCCGAGCCGGAGATCCTGCCCGAGGCGGTGCGCGCGGCGCGGCCCGACGCCATCGTGGCCACGGGGCGGACGGACTACCCCAACCAAGTCAACAACGTCCTGTGCTTCCCCTTCATCTTCCGCGGCGCGCTGGACGCGGGGGCTACCGAGATCAACGAGGCGATGAAGGTCGCGGCGGTGGACGCCATCGCCCGGCTGGCGCGGGCCGAGGCCGACGAGGTGGTGGTGGCGGCCTACGGCGGGCAGGCGCCTATCTTCGGGCCGGACTACATCATCCCCAAGCCGTTCGACCCGCGGCTGATCCTGGAGGTCGCGCCGGCGGTGGCCTCCGCCGCGGCGGCGAGCGGCGTGGCGGCGCGGCCGGTGCCCGACCTAGTCGCCTACAAGCGCGGCCTGGAGCGCTACGTGTACCGCTCCGGCGACCTGATGCGCCCCGTCTTCGAGGCGGCCCGCAAGTCGCCCCGGCGCGTGGTCTACGGCGAGGGCGAGGACGAGCGCACGCTGCGGGCGGTGCAGAACGTGATCGACGAGGGCGCCGCCGAGCCGGTGCTGATCGGCAGGCGGGAGGTGATCGCGGCCAGGGTGCGGGCGCTGGGGCTGCGCATGGACCTCGACGAGAGCGTGACGGTGCTCGACCCGGAGGTGGATGCCGCCGTGTTCGGCCCGCTGATCGAGCGGTACGCCGACAAGGTGGCCCGACGCGGCGTGCCGGCCGACGCCGCGGCACGGCGGATGCGCACCCGCACCACGGTGGCGGCGGCGATGCTGCTGGAAGCCGGGCGCGTGGACGCGGCCATCGTGGGCGGCCTGGGCGAGTGGACGGCGCAGTGGACGCTGGTGAACGACATCATCGGCAAGCGCGCCGACGTCAGCCGGGCCTACGCGCTGACCGGGGTGATCACGCAGGCGGGCACGCTGTTCTTCGTGGACACCCACCTGCTGGTGGACCCCACCGCCGAGCAGGTGGCGGAGATGACGGTGCTGGCCGCCGAGCAGGTGCGCGCCTTCGGCATCACGCCGCGGGCGGCGCTGCTGTCACATTCCTCGTTCGGGTCGTCGCAGGCGCGCTCGGCCCGCAAGATGCGCGAAGCGCTGAAGCTGGTCCGCGCCCGGGCGCCGGACCTGGAGGTGGACGGCGAGATGCACGCCGACGCGGCGCTGATCCCGGCGATCCGCGAGCGGGCGGTGCGCGACAGCCCGCTGTCGGGGGTGGCGAACCTGCTGGTGCTGCCCAACCTGGACGCCGCCAACATCGCGCTGAACCTGGTCAAGGCGACGGCGGACGGGTTGCAGATCGGGCCGATGCTGCTGGGGATGCGGGCGCCGGTGCACGTGCTGGTGCCCTCGGTGACGGCGCGCGGCATCGCCAACCTCACGGCGCTGGCAGTGACACAGGAGGTCGGGGCCTAGCGCGGCGGCGCCGGACCAGGGCCGATCCCCGCGCGTCCCTCGGTCGGCTACCGGTCCGCGCTGGTTCGACGTGGGGACCAGGGGCGGCGCCCCTGGCCTCGCGCCCGACCAGCGGAAACCGAGCGCCGCTGGCGGGCGCGGCCCGGGACCACCATCTTCCGGGCAGTATGGCGAACCCTCCCGCTTTCCTGCCCCGCTCGGCCGCCGTGGACGCCTTCCTGCGCCGGGCGGAAAACCTGCCGGCGCTGCGGCCCGCCCCCGCCGCCGGCGCCCGGCTGCTGTTCGCGGTGGACGCCACGGCCAGCCGGCAGCCGACCTGGGACCGCGCGCTGGCCGTGCAGGGCGAGATGTTCCTGGCGGTGCGCGACCTCGGCGGGCTGGCCGTGTCGCTGTGCTTCTTCCGCGGCTTCGGGGAGTTCGCCGCGACCCCCTACCTCGCGGACGGCGCGGAGCTGGCGCGGCGGATGTCGGGCGTGACGTGCCTGGGCGGGCGGACGCAGATCGGCCGGGTGCTGGACCACGCGCTGGCCGAGGCGACGCGCGGCCCGCTGGGCGCCGCGGTGTTCGTGGGCGACGCGGTGGAGGAGGCGCCCGACCCGCTGTGCCACGCGGCGGGGCTGCTCGGCGCCCGCGGCGTGCCGGTGCTGGTGTTCCAGGAGGGCGCCGACCCTGGTGCCGCGGGCGTGCTGCGCCAGGTGGCGCGATTGTCGGGAGGCGCCTGGGCGCCGTTCGACAGCGCCAGCCCGCGCGCCCTGGCCGACCTGCTGCGGGCGGCCGCCACCTTCGCCGCCGGCGGGCGGGACGCGCTGGCGCGGCTGCCGGGCCGGGCGGCGTCGGCGCTGGTGGCGCAACTGCCGCCGCCCTCCCCCGCCCCGCCCCGGTCGGGGTAGGAGCCGGTGCTGTGGCTGGGGCTGGGCGCCGCGGCGGTGCTGCTGTCGGCGCTGCTGCTGCGCGTCTTCGCGGGGGCCAGCGTCGGGCAGGTGCGCGCGGGGCTGGCCTGGCTGGCGGGGCTGGGCGTCGTCGCCGTCGCGGCGCTGCTCGTGCTGTCCGGCCGGGCCGGCCAGGTCGCTTGGCTGGGGGTGTTGTTCGGCCCGGTGCTGTGGCGCTGGTGGCAGGGCCGCCGCGTGGCCGCGCGCTTCGGCGCCGCCCCGGCCGGTGGCGCGGGCGACTCGGTGCGGACGGCGGCGCTGGAGATGCGCCTGGACGCCGCGGCCGGGGTCTGGACCGGCACGGTGCGGCGCGGCCCCTTCGCGGGGCGCGACCTCGGCGGCCTGGCGCCCGACGAGGCCCTGGCGCTGCTGCGCGCGGTGGAAACGGACGACCCCGAGAGCGTGCCGCTGCTGGAAGCCTGGCTGGACCGCGCGCACCCGGGCTGGCGGGACGCGGCCGGCTGGCGCGGAACGGCGGGCGGGCCCGGGGCGGGGAGGCGCGCCGCCGGATCGGGCCGGATGCCGCGGGCCGAGGCGCTGGCGGTGCTGGGGCTGGCCGAGGGGGCCGGTGCGGAGGTGGTGCGCGCGGCCTACACGCGGCTGATGCGCGCGGCGCACCCGGACGCCGGCGGCTCGGACTGGCTCGCGGCGCGGCTGAACGAGGCGCGCGACGCGCTGCTCGACGAATGAGCGGTGCCCGCCGGCGGATTTTCTGTCATGGTGGGCTTGCGGGCGCCGCGGGCTGACAGGACGGGCGGGCCGTGGCATGGCTGGCATCGGGCGGGCCGCCACCGCGACTCGGTCCCCATCGTGACCCGCCGACACCATGACGAGGACGACGCCATCGTGACCAAGCCTCTTCGCAAGGCCGTGATGCCCGTGGCGGGCCTCGGCACGCGCTTCCTGCCCGCCACCAAGGCCCTGGCCAAGGAAATGCTGCCGGTGGTGGACAAGCCGCTGATCCAGTACGCGGTGGAGGAAGCGCGCGCGGCGGGGATCGAGCAGTTTTGCTTCGTCACCGGCCGCGGCAAGACCGCCATCGTCGAGCACTTCGACGTCGCCTACGAGCTGGAACGCACGCTCGACGACCGCGGCAAGACCGACGTGCTCGCGGCGCTGCGCGCCGGCGCCTTGCAGCCGGGCTCGCTGACCACCGTGCGCCAGCAGGTGCCGATGGGGCTGGGCCACGCCATCTGGTGCGCCCGCGCCTTCATCGGCGACGAGCCCTTCGCGATCCTGCTGCCCGACGACCTGATGATGTGCGACGTGTCCTGCACCAAGCAGCTCGCCGACGCCTACGCCGAGACGGGCGGCAACGTGGTTGCCGTCGAGGAGGTGCCGATGGAGCGGGTCAACCGCTACGGCGTGCTCGACGTGGCCGAGGACCGCGGCCGGCTGGTTTCGGTCAAGGGCCTGGTGGAGAAGCCGTCGCCGGCGGAAGCGCCGTCGAACCTGACGATCATCGGCCGCTACGTGCTGATGCCCGAGGTGATCGGCCACCTCGCCAAGATGCAGCGCGGCGCCGGCAACGAGGTGCAGCTCACCGACGGCATGGCCAAGCTGATCGGCACGCAGCCCTTCCACGGCCTGCGCTACGACGGCAGGCGCTTCGACTGCGGCGACAAGGCCGGCTTCCTGGAAGCGCAGATCGCCTTCGCGCTCAAGCGTCCCGACATGGCGCCGTCGGTGCGCGAGTTCCTGCCCCGCTACCTTTGAGGGCGGAACCGGCGGGGGAGCGGACGCGCCTTGAGAATCGCGATGATCGGGGCGGGCTACGTCGGCCTCGTCTCGGGAGCATGCTTCGCCGAGTTCGGCACGGAGGTCTGCGTCGTGGACAGCGACGCCGACAAGGTGCGCGCGCTGCGCGAGGGCCGCGTCCCCATCTACGAGCCCGGGCTGGATCGCCTGGTGGCCGAGCACGTGCGCGACGGCAGGCTGCGCTTCACCACCGACCTGGCCGAGGCCGTGCGCGGGGCGGAGGCGGTGTTCCTGGCGGTGGGCACGCCGACGCGGCGCGGCGACGGCCACGCCGACCTGAGCTTCGTGTTCAGCGCCGCCGCCCAGGTGGCGCGCGCGGCCGAGGGACCGCTGGTGCTGGTGACCAAGTCCACGGTGCCGGTGGGCACGGGGCGGCGGGTGGCGGAGATCGTGCGGCGCGAGCGGCCGGACTTGGACATCGCAGTGGCGTCGAACCCGGAGTTCCTGCGCGAGGGCAGCGCGATCGGCGACTTCATGCGCCCCGACCGCGTGGTGATCGGGGTGGAGGACGCCCGTGCCGAGGAGGTGCTGCGGCGGCTGTACCGGCCGCTGTACCTGATCGAGACGCCGATCCTGGCCACCAACATCGAGACCGCCGAGCTGACGAAATACGCGGCCAACGCGTTCCTGGCGGTGAAGATCTCCTTCATCAACCAGGTCGCCGACCTGTGCGAGAAGGTCGGCGCCGACGTGCACCACGTGGCGCGCGGCATGGGGCTGGACGGGCGGATCGGGCGCAAGTTCCTCCACGCCGGGGCGGGCTTCGGCGGGTCGTGCTTCCCCAAGGACACGCTGGCGCTGTCGCGCACCGCCGCCGACCACGGCGCGCCGATGTCGCTGGTGGACGCCACCGTGCGCTACAACGACGCGCGCAAGGAGGGCATGGCGGCGCGCGTGGTAGCGGCGCTGGGCGGTGACGCGCGCGGGCGGACCATCGGCGTGCTGGGGCTGACCTTCAAGCCCGAGACCGACGACATGCGCGAGGCGCCGAGCCTGTCGCTGATCCCCCGACTGGTGGCCGCCGGCGCCCGGGTGCGCGCCTTCGATCCGCAGGGGCAGGCGCACGCGCGGCAGCTGCTGCCGGCGGCGGTGGAGTTCGCCGACGGCGCGCTGGACGCGGCGCGCGGGGCCGACGCGCTGGTGCTGCTGACCGAGTGGAACGAATTCCGGGCGCTTCCCCCGGCGCGGCTGCGCGAGGCGATGCGCGGCGACGCGGTGCTCGACCTGCGAAACGCCTGGGACCCGGCGGCGATGCGCGCCGCGGGTCTGCGCTACCAGTCCATCGGACGACCCTGAGGAGTTCCGCGATGTTCCAGCACCGCTTCGACCCGACATCGCTGCGCGAGTACGACATCCGCGGCGTGGTGGGCACGACGCTGTCGGGCGAGGACGCCTTCGCCATCGGCCGCTGCTTCGGCACGATCGTGAAGCGCGGCGGCGGCGCCAAGGTGGTGGTCGGCTACGACGGGCGGCTGTCCTCGACCATGCTGGAGGAGCGGCTAGTGGCGGGGCTGATGGCCTGCGGGCTTCAGGTGGCGCGCATCGGCTGCGGACCGACGCCGATGCTGTACTACGCGTCCTACGCGCTGGAGGCGCAGGGCGCGGTGATGGTGACGGGCTCGCACAACCCGCCGGACTACAACGGCTTCAAGATGATGCTGGGCCGCAAGCCGTTCTTCGGCACCGACATCGCGGCCATCGGCGCGATGGCCGCGAGCGGCGACGTGGTGGAGGAGGCGCCGGGCTCGTCGGAGCGGGTGGACGTGAGCGAGCGCTACGTCGCGCGCGTGCTGCAGGACTACGACGGCGGCGAGCGGAAGCTCAACGTGGTGTGGGATCCCGGCAACGGCTCGGGCGGCGCGATCACCGAGATGCTGGTCAGGCGCCTGCCGGGGACGCACACCGTGATCAACGCCGCCATCGACGGGCGTTTTCCCAACCACCATCCCGACCCGACGGTGCCCAAGAACCTGGAGCAGCTGATCGCGGCGGTGGCGGAGAAGGGTGCCGACCTCGGCATCGCCTTCGACGGCGACGCCGACCGCATCGGCATCGTGGACAACGAAGGCTCGATCTTCTTCGGCGACCAGTTGCTGGTGGTGCTCGCCCGCGACGTGCTCAAGCAGCACCCGGGCGCCACCATCATCGCCGACGTCAAGGCGAGCCAGGTGCTGTTCGACGAGGTGGCCAAGGCCGGCGGCGTGGCGCTGATGTGGAAGACCGGGCACTCGCTGATTAAGAGCAAGATGGCCGAGACCGGGGCACCGCTGGCCGGCGAGATGTCGGGCCACGTGTTCTTCGCGGACAAGTGGTACGGCTTCGACGACGCGCCGTACTCGGCGGTGCGGCTGCTGGGCATCGTGGCGCGGATGACGGGGCAGCTGAGTGACGTGCGCGCCGCTTTCCCGGCCGTGGTCAACACGCCGGAGCTGCGCTTCGACTGCGCCGAGGCGCGCAAGTTCGCCGTGGTGGGCGAGGTCAAGGACCGGCTCGCCGCGTCGGGGGCGAGGGTGCAGGACGTGGATGGGGTGCGCGTGCTGACCGAGGACGGCTGGTGGCTGCTGCGGGCGTCCAACACGCAGGCGGTGCTGGTGGCGCGGGCCGAAGCGTCGAGCGAGGCGGGGCTGGAGCGGCTGAAGGCAGACATCGCCGCGCAGTTGCAGGCCTCCGGGCTGGCGGCGCCGGACTTCTCCGGGGCCAACGCCGGGCACTGAAGCGAAAGGCCGGGGGAAGGCATGCCCCCGGTTTCCCGTCTATTCTCATCGGTTCGCGCGCCGCGCCGGAGGCGCCGCGCGTAAGCTGACGAAGAAAAGTTGGGGCTCGGGGAAATTCCTTCCCCTGACCTTCCCTCGTCGGAGACGCCCGTGCAGCAGTTGCCCCCCGCCGAGCCCGGCATGCCCGAGGACGAGGTGGATACCCCCGCCCTGTTGCTCGACCTCGACGCCTTCGAGCACAACCTCGACTCCATGGCGGCGCTGCTCGCCCCCACCGGCGCGCGGCTGAGGGCGCACGCCAAGACCCACAAGTCGGCGGTGATCGCCCGGCTCCAGGCGGCGCGCGGCGCGGTCGGGCAGTGCGTGCAGAAGGTGGCCGAGGCGGAGGCGCTGGCCTGGGGCGGGGTGGACGACATCCTGGTGAGCAACGAGGTGGTGGGGCCGCGCAAGCTGGCGCGCTTGGCCGCGCTGTCGGGGGTGGCCCGCGTGGCGGTGTGCGCCGACGACGCGGGCGCGCTGCCGCTGATCGAGGCGGCGGCGGCGGCGGCGGGAACGCGGATGTCGGTGCTGGTGGAGGTGGACGTGGGCGCCGGGCGCTGCGGCGTGGCGCCGGGTCCGCCGGCGGTGGCGCTGGCCGCGTGGATCGCGCGATCGCCGCACCTGCGCTTCGGCGGGTTGCAGGCCTACCACGGCAACGCTCAGCACCAACGGGCGCCGGCCGAGCGGCGCGGGTCGATCGGGGTGGCGGCGGAGGTGGTGCGGCGGACGCTGGAGCAGCTGCGGCAGCGGGGGTTGGACTGCCCGGTGGTGGGGGGCGCCGGCACCGGCACCTTTCCCTTCGAGCTGGAGGCGGGGTTGTGGACGGAGATCCAGGCCGGCTCCTACTGCTTCATGGACGCCGACTACGGCCGCAACGAGGAGCCGCCGCCGTTCCGGCAGTCGCTGTTCGTGCTGAGCCAGGTGATGAGCGCGCCGCGCGGCACGGGACGCGCGGTGCTGGACGCCGGGCACAAGGCGGTGCCGACCGACAGCGGGCCGCCGCTGGTGCACGGGCGGCCGGGGCTGCGCTACAGCGGGGCGTCGGACGAGCACGGCACGCTGGTGGCCGAGGATGCCGCCCTACCCGCGCTGGGCGAGAAGCTGCGGCTGGTGCCCGGGCACTGCGACCCCACGGTGGACCGCTACGACTGGTACGTGGGCGTCAGGCAGGGCCGGGTGGAGTCGCTGTGGCCGGTGACGGCGCGCGGCGCGATGGCGTGACGGCGGCCGGCGGCGCGACGGGCGGCGAAGTGCCGGGCCGCGAGCGGGCGGCGCCGGGCGTGCCGCTGCGGCCCGGGCCGGTGCTCGTGGTGGGGTCCTACAACCGCGACCTGGTGGTGACGCTGCGGGCGGCGCCGCGGGCGGGGGAAACCGTGCTGGGCGAAGCGCTGGTGGCCTCGCACGGTGGCAAGGGCAGCAACCAGGCGGTGGCGGCGGCGCGCTTGGGGGCTGCGGTGCGCTTCGTGGGCCGCGCGGGGGCGGACGCGGCCGGCGCGGCGGCGCGGGCGCTGTGGGCGGCGGAGGGCATCGACGCGCGCGTCGCCGCGGCGCCGGAGGGGGTACCGACGGGGACCGCCGTGGTGCTGGTGGAAGCGTCCGGGGAGAACCGGATCGTGGTCGTGTCCGGCGCCAACGCCAGCCTCGACGCGGCGGCGGTGCGGGCCTGGGCGGACGCGCCGGGCGACGTCGCCGTGGTGCTGGGCCAGCTGGAGGTGCCGGCGGCGGCGACGCTGGAAGCGTTCCGGATGGCGCCGTCGGGCGCGCTGCGGGTGCTCAACGCCGCGCCGGCGCCGGGGGCGGTTCCCGACGCCCTGCTGGGCGCGACCGACCTGCTGCTGGTCAACGCCGGCGAGGCCGGGGCGCTGGGCGGGGCCGGGACGCTGGTCGCGCGCTGGCCCGGGTTGACGGTGGTCGTGACGCTGGGGGCGGAAGGGGCGCGGTGCCTGCGCGCGGGCACGCCGACGCTGGACGTGCCCAGCCCCGCGGTTCGGGTGGTGGACACCACCGGGGCCGGGGATGCCTTCGCTGGGGCGCTAGTCGCGCGGCTGGCCGCGGGGGCGGCATTGCCGGAAGCGCTGCGGTACGCGGCCGTGGCGGGGGCGCTGGCCTGCACCGCGCCGGGCGCCGTGCCGTCCCTGCCGGGCAGGGCGGCGATCGCCGCGCTGGTCGAGGGCAGCGGGTAGGACGCGGGCGACGCCGCCCGGTTCGGGGCGCCGGGCTCGTGGCCCGGTGGACGCGTCCTAGCGGCGGTTCGCGGCCCGGGCGGGCGGCGTCGCGCCCCGCGCGGCGGCCGGGCGCGCCGGGACCGCGCGCACGGTGGCGACG
>CAXTEL010000059.1:0-15409 GCA_964243365.1 uncultured Roseomonas sp.
GGACGGCGAGGCCGTCGCCCGCGGCGTCGCCCGCCACGCCGGCCGCGAAGCCGCGGGCGCGCAGCCCTTCCGCCACGGCCGGGCCGAGCAGCGGGTCGGCGCGGTGCAGCTCGGCGAGGCGGGCGTAGAGGTCGGCGTCCGGCCGGGAACCGCGCCGGGGCGCGTACATGCCCACCGGCGCCGGGCCGCGCAGCAGCAGCGGCAGGTCCGGCCCCGCCGCCAAGCCGGGGCGGGCGCCGCCGGGGGCGTCGGGCGCGCCGAGCAGGGCGCGGTTCAGCCAGCCGGAGGACAGCTTCTCCGCGGCGCCGCCTTCCAGCAGGTTCTGGGCGTCGAAGTGCGAGCGGGTGCGGTAGGGGCCGGCGGCGGCGTGCACCGCGAGCAGGTCGCCGGCGGCGAACATCCCGTGCAGCCCGGACAGCGCCGGGTGCAACCCGAAGCGTCCGCCGAGATCGAGGAGGCCACCCTCGCGGCCGGGGTCGGGCAGGGCGAGCGGGCCGCGCAGGACGGCGAGGCGCGGGTCGGCGTAGGGCTGCACCGCGAACAGCCCGTCCATGGCGCCGCGCAGCAGCACCACGACGAGGCGTGACCCGTCGGCGCCGGCCGGGGCGTTGCCGAGCGCGAGTCGCGCGCCGCCGAGCGTGGCCGCCGCGGACAAGCCGAGCAGCAGGCCGCGCCGCCCGAGGACGGGGCGGCGGGGGACGGGTCCGGTCGCGGCCGGGGGGTGGCGCGTCATCGCCGGGCGAACTCCGGGCCGCCGAGGAGCAGGGTGAGCGCGTCCCGGTTGGAACCGGCGCCGCCCACTGCGTCGCGGGTTTCGGGGCGGGCCAGCGGGCCGAGCGCCAGGGCCAGGACGTCGGGCGCCGGCACGCGGGAGAAGCGGCCGGCAATGCCGTGCGCCGCGTCGATCCGGCGCAGCGCGCCCTCGGGGTGGGCCCACGCCGCGGCGCGGTCGGGCCAGCCGGCGGGCGCGGGTGCGGCGAAGGCGGGCTGGCCCAGGGTGGCGCACAGGCCGACGGCCATCGTGCCGTGCGCCGGGCCGGCGCCGAGCGCGCGCAGGGCGGCGGTGACGTGGTCGGCGGGGTCGCGCAGCTTGCCCAGCGGCGGGTCCCAGGCGCCGGGCAGGTCCACCAGGGCGCGCGACGCGGCGCCGAGGTCGCCGCCGGTGTTGCGCAGCGCGGATTCCAGCGCGGCCACGGCGTCGGGCGGCGGGTCGTCGGCCACGAAGTGCCGGGCCAGCTTGGTCGCCAGATGGCGGTGGGTGGCGGGGTGCCCGGCCAGGAAATGCAGCGCCGCGTCGATGCCGGCCTCGCCGTCGGGAAAGGCTCGGCCGAGCAAGCGGTGCGGGCCGGGCTGGTGCGAGTCGGGGCGGAACACCGTGCCGAGCGGGTCGCGGGCGGCCTCGACGCCCAGGCCGGTGAGCAGCGCCGCGAGCGCGGCGACGTCGGCCTGGGCGTAGCCGCCGGCGGGCGAGAGTGTGTGCAGCTCCAGCAGCTCGCGGGCGAGGTTCTCGTTCAGGCTGCGCCCGGTGCGCCGGCCGGCGCGGCTGTCGGGGCCGACCGAGGACGCTTGGCCGAGGTAGAGCAGCATCGCGGGGTGGCGTACCGCCGCCGCCAACATGGCCTCGTAGCGGCCGGTGACGTGCGGGCGGATCGCCTCGCGCGCGTAGGCGCCGGCCAGTGGGGCCACCGCGCCTTCGCGCCGGCTGACGGTGAGGTGGTTGAGCCAGAAGGCGACCAGTCGCTCGCGGAACGGGAGCGGGGTGGCGATCCGCCCTGCCATCCAGGCGGCCTGCTCGGCGCGGAACAGGGTGGCGCGGCGGTCGGGGGCGGGCGGCGCGCCGGCGGCGGGCGGGGGCTCGGCGCGGTCGGCGCGGGCGGCGGCGAGGCCGTCGGCGGCGGTGGGCGGGGCATCCCAGCCGGCGGGCGGGACGGGGGTATCGTCGGCATCGAGCTGCGCCAGCAGCCAGGCGCGCGGTTCGGCCGGCGCCGGGTGGTCCGGACGCGGGCCGAGGCCGAATCGGATGGCGGCGATCGCGCTCGCGGCGTCCATGCGCGGCATCGTAGCACGGGCGGTGGGGCCGCTCCGCCGCGAAGTGCCGCGCGCCCCCGCCGCGCTTGCATTCGCGGCCGGCAGGGGGCACATCTCCGCCGCGCGACGCGGGGGCCGGATCGTCCGCGACCGCAGTCCTACGGGTTGCTCAGGCGGGCGAGGCGGCGACAAGCCGCTTCGAACCCGCCGCGACGCTTTTGCCCGGGTGACTCCAGCCGACCGGCTGCGGCGTGCCCCGTGCGTCGATCTGTGCGGCGGGAAACGCGGGCCACCCCGCGCGGCTCCCAGCCGCGGATCGCTTGTGTGGGAGTGCCGCGGACTTCGAGCGCGGCGCAGCCCGCGGACCAACCCTGCGGCCCCGCCGCGAACCAACCGCGCGGCGCAGCCCGCGAACAACCCGCGCGGCGCAGCCCGCGACCCGATTGGAGGCCCACCGTGGCGCGTATCCCCCTCGAGCGTATCCGCAACATCGGCATCACCGCGCACATCGACGCCGGCAAAACCACGACCACGGAGCGCATCCTCTACTACACCGGCAAGAACCATCGGATCGGCGAGGTGCACGAGGGCAACACCACCACCGACTACATGGAGCAGGAGCGCGAACGGGGGATCACCATCACCTCCGCGGCCGTGACCGCGGAGTGGAAGGGGTTCCGGATCAACGTCATCGACACGCCGGGCCACATCGACTTCAACATCGAGGTGAACCGCAGCCTGCGCGTGCTCGACGGCGCGGTGTTCATCATCGAGGGCGTGGCCGGCGTGCAGCCGCAGTCCGAGACCAACTGGCGCCTGGCCGACCGCTACAACGTGCCGCGCATCATCTTCATCAACAAGCTGGATCGCACGGGCGCCGACTTCTACCGCGCGGCGGCGACGCTGACGGAGAAGCTGGGCATCAACTGGCTGGCGCTGCAGCTGCCCATCGGCATCGAGGACACGCTCAAGGGCGTGGTCGACCTCGTCGAGATGAAGGCGCTGATCTGGCAGGGCGACGAGCTGGGCGCGCAGTACCACGAGGAGGAGATCCCCGCCGACCTCAAGGAACGGGCGGCCGAGTACCGCCAGATCCTGCTCGACACCGCGCTGTCGGTCGACAACGAGGCGATGGAGGAATACTTCGAGCACGGCGACGTGTCGGTGGAGACGCTGAAGCGCTGCATCAAGCGCGGCACGATCGACGGCACCTTCCGCCCTGTGTTCTGCGGCTCGGCCTTCAAGAACAAGGGCGTGCAGCCGCTGCTCGACGGCGTGATCGACTACTTGCCGGCGCCCACCGACGTTCCCGGCATCAAGGTGGCGCTGGAGGAGGGCGTCGAGGAGGACCCGGAGAGCCCCGCGCGGATCATTCCCGCCCGCGAGGACGCGCCCTTCGCCGCGCTGGCCTTTAAGATCATCAACGACAAGTACGGCAACCTGACCTTCGTGCGCGTCTACGCCGGCGTGATCCGCTCCGGCGACACCTTCATGAACACCACGAAGGACCACAAGGAGCGCATCGGGCGGATGTTCCAGATGCACGCCGACAAGCGCGAGGAGGTCAAGGAGATCTACGCCGGCGACATCGTCGCCATCGTCGGCATGAAGGACACCGGCACCGGCGACACGCTGGCGGATGCCGCCGACCCGGTGGTGCTGGAGCGCATGGCCTTCCCGGTGCCGGTGATCGACATCTCGGTGGAGCCCAGGACCAAGGACGGCGTGGAGAAGATGACGCTGGGCCTGCAGAAGCTGGCAGGCGAGGACCCGTCGCTGCGGCTCAAGACCGACCAGGAGACCGGCCAGACCATCCTGTCGGGGATGGGCGAGCTGCACCTGGAGATCATCATCGACCGCCTCAAGCGCGAGTACGGCGTGGACGCCAACATCGGCGCGCCGCAGGTGGCCTACCGCGAAACCATCTCCAAGCCGCACACCGAGATCTACACCCACAAGAAGCAGTCGGGCGGCTCGGGCCAGTACGCGGAGGTGAAGATCACCTTCGAGCCCAAGGAGCGCAACGCCGGCGTCGAGTTCTCCAACTCGGTGGTCGGCGGCGCGATCCCTAAGGAGTACATCCCGGCGGTGGAGAAGGGCATCCGGGTGCAGGCCGACACCGGCGTGCTGGCCGGCTTCCCGACGGTAGACTTCAAGTACTCCCTGGTGGACGGCAAGTACCACGACGTCGACTCCAGCGCCCTGGCCTTCGAGATCGCCGCCAAGGCCTGCTTCCGCGAGGGCATGAAGAAGGCCGGCCCGGTGATTCTGGAGCCGATCATGGACGTCGAGGTGACCACGCCGCAGGACCACGTCGGCGACGTGGTGGGCGACCTCAACCGCAGGCGGGGCGTGATCCAGAACCAGGACATGGCCGGGACCTCGGTGATCGTCCGCGCCCACGTGCCGCTCAAGGAGATGTTCGGCTACATCTCCAACCTGCGCGGCATGACCAAGGGGCGCGCGTCGTTCTCGATGCAGTTCCATCACTACGATCCGGTGCCGCGAAACGTGGCGGACGAGATCATGAAGGCCAGTGCCTGAGGGCACGACGGGTCGCCCCGCGCGGGGCGGCGGGAGATACGCGGATGGCCCGGGCGAGCGATCGCCCGGGCCATCCGCGTTTCCGGGTAGGCCGTCCCGAGCGGGCCGCGGCGGGAGCGCCACGGTGTTGACGAGCCCGCGGGGGGCCGGGGAAGGCAGGGCGTTGCCGGCCGCCCCTTCGGCGATGCCGTCGCGCGGGACCGAGCAGCCCCGCGCGACGGCATCGTTCAGCTCCCCACCACCAGGGCAGTGAACGGGTGGACGTAGGCCTGCAAGGTGACCAGCAGGCCCACCAGCACGGCCAGCGCGATGGAATGGAAGAACACGTAGCGCAGGATCTCGCCCTCGTGGCCGAACCAATTGGTGGCGGTGGAGGCCACCACGATGGACTGCGCGTCGATCATCTTGCCCATCACGCCGCCCGACGAGTTGGCCGAGGCCATCAGCAGCGGCGGCAGCCCGAGCTGCTCGGCGGTGATCTTCTGCAGGCCGCCGAACAGCACGTTGGACGCGGTGTCCGAGCCGGTCAGCGCCACGCCGAGCCAGCCCAGCAGTGTGCCGAACAGCGGGTAGAACACCCCCGTCGAAGCGAAGGCCAGCCCCATGGTGGCGTCCAGCCCGGAGTAGCGGGTGAGGTAGCCCAGGCCCAGCATCGCCGCGATGGTGAGCAGCGAGTAGCGCACGGCGTGGATCGTGCGGCCGTATTCCCGCAGCAGCCCGAGCGGCGAGAAGCCCATCAGGAGGCCGCCGAGGATCGCCGAGAGCAGGATGCCGGTGCCGGTGAAGGACAGCAGGCCGAAGCCGAACACCGCGCCCTCGGGGGTGGGGGCGGCCACCACGGGCGGCACCTTGACCACCATGCGGTGCAGGCCGTCGACCGGGTAGGAGGTGGTCCAGATGCCGTTGAGCACCGCCTTGAAGTCCTGCAGCCCCCACAGGAACACGAACACCGTCAGGATGATCCAGGGCATCCAGGCGCGCCACAGCGGCGCGTCGGGGCTGGCCACGGCGGCGCCCGAGGGGGCCGCCATAGCGAACTCGCTCTCGTGGGAGCGGCGCGGCACCGGCACCGGCTCGGCCAAGTCGCCGGTGCGGCGGGCCATCGCCGCCGTGCTCGCCGAAGGGACGCCGCCGGCGCTGCCGGGAAGGGTCACGGCGCTGTCGTCCACGCGGCCGCGCAGGGTGGGGTCGGTCCAGATGCGCGCCGGCTGCCAGACGCGCAGGAAGCCGACCAGGCAGGCCAGCGAGACCAGCGCCGCGATCACGTCCACCAGGAAGGGTCCGTGGTAGTTGGACACCAGGAACTGCGGCACGGCGAAGGACACGCCGGTAACCAGGATGGCCGGCCAGATCTCGATCATCCCGCGCCAGCCCGCGAAGGCCCAGATCAGCCAGAACGGCACCAGCACCGAGAAGAAGGGAAGCTGGCGGCCGATCATCGCCGACAGGTCCATCAGGTCCAGGCCGGTCACCCCCGCCAGTGCGATCACCGGGGTGCCCAGCGCGCCGTAGGCCACGGGGGCGGTGTTGGCGATCAGCGACAGGCCCGAGGCGGCGAGCGGCGAGAAGCCCAGGCCGATCAGCAGCGCCGCCGTGACCGCGACGGGGGTGCCGAAGCCGGCCGCGCCCTCGAAGAAGGCGCCGAATGCGAAGGCAATCAGCAGCAGCTGAAGCCGGCGGTCCGCTGTGATACCGCCGATCGAGTTCTTCAGGGTCTCGAACGAGCCGTTGGCGACGGTCAGCCGGTACAGGAAGATGATGTTCAGCACGATCCAGCCGATCGGGAACAGCCCCGAGGCCACGCCCAGCAGCGTGGCGCGCGAGGCGACGCCCAGCGGCATGCCGAACACCACCACCGCCACCAGGAAGGCCACGGCCAGCGCGGCGAGGGCGGCGAGGTGCGCCTGTATCTTGAGAAAGGCCAGCGCGATCAGCATCGTCGCGACCGGGATCGCCGCCACCAGGGCGGACACCAGTATGGACCCGAACGGGTCGTAGTATTGATTCCACGGCATCGTGACGTTTCCCCCCGCAGCGCCGTTGCCCGACGCCTGCGGGAAAATGATCCGCCCTCGCGGCGGCGGTCGCAAGCCGTCCCGTTCCGACACTGTTCGAGACTTGAAGCCCCCGGCGGGCGAGGCGACATCTCCCGCCATGCGCCATCACCCGAGCCGTCCCCCGATGCTGGACATGACCCCCGAGGGCGGGTTCCGCGGCCCGGCGCCGGCCTCCTGGCTGGACCGGGCGCTGCTGCGGGTCGGCGGCGCGGCGATCCTGCTGGCCCTGGCGGCGGGCGGCCTGACGCTGGCGGCGCTGGCCTTCGTGGTGGTGGGCCTGCTGCTGCCGGTCGTGATCTTCGCCGGTCTCGTGGCCTTCGCCGCGCTGTGGTGGCGCGTGCGGCAGGCGCGGGCGCGACAGTTCCGGGCGACCGTGCGGCGCTGAGCGGCCGGCGCGGCAACTGGCGGCATCCGGTCGCCGTGCCGACCTTCGCGCCCGATCCCGCGCGCCTCTACGAGGTCCTCGCCGATGGCAAGCCGTTCACGGAATACCGCCCCGCCGGCGACGACGCCGCGCGCCGCCTCCTGCTGCGGCGCTGGTGGCTGTCGGCGGTGCTGCTGAACCTGGCCGCTGCTTCCGTCGCGGCGCTGGGCGCCATGCTGCTCCCGCATCTCGCCGCGGCTTGGCTGGGCCTGCTGCCGCTGGCGGCGGCGCCCCTGCTGGCCGTGGCGCCGCTGCTGGCACGGCGCGACCGGCCGCGGCGGAGGGTGCATCGCGCCCGGCCGCGCGACTTCCCCCCGCTCGTCGGCTGAGGCGGCGTCCGCGTCCTCATCCGATCCCCGGGGTTGTGCCCGTCAGGTCAGGCCGCGCGCGCGGCGCCGACGCCCGGTTCCCGCGCGCCCAGCCCGGCCGCGTCGGCCAGCAGCCGATAGGAATGCCGCCGCACCGCCGGGTCGTGGGTGGCGGTGACCACCGCGATCTCCCGCACGCCGCCCAGCTCGGCCGACAACGCTCGCAGGCGGCTCCACACCTGCTCGCCGGTGCCGATCGTGGCGCGCGCCCGCATCCGCTCGGCCTGGGCGGTCTCGGTGGCGGAGTACGGATACCGGGCGGCGTCCTCGGGCGAGGCGATCGGCAGGTACTCGCCCCGGTTTCGCCGGATGCTCCACAGCTCGCGGGAGCGGAACTGGTGGTGCGCCTCGGCCTCGGTATCGGCGGCGATCGCGAAAACGCAGATGGCGGCGTGCGGGGCCGCCAGGACACCGAGGCGGAAGGCGGCGCGGTAGAGCGACAGCGCTTCCGCGGCACCCCGGCCGTCGGAGAAGAAGTAGGCGAAGCAGTAGGGCAGGCCGAAGTAGGCCGCGACCTGGGCGCCGTAGTCGGAGGAGCCGAGCATCCAGACCTCGGGCCGCGTCGCCACCTCCGGCGCCGCCCGCACCGCTGCGAAGGGATGGTTCACCGGCAGCCCGTCGCCGAGCCAGCCCAGGAGGTCGCGCAGCTGCTGCGGGAAGCGCTCGCCGGCCCCGGCGGCGTCGGGGTTCAGCGCGTGGGCGGTGAGCCCGTCCGAGCCGGGGGCGCGGCCGAGGCCGAGGTCGATGCGGCCGGGCGCCACGGCTTCCAGCACGCGGAACTGTTCGGCGACCTTCAGCGCGGAATAATGCGGCAGCATCACGCCGGCAGAGCCGACCCGGATCCGCGCCGTGGTGGCGGCGATGGCGGCCATCAGCACCTCCGGCGCCGAGCCGGCCAGCGCGCCGCTGTTGTGGTGCTCCGACACCCAGTAGCGGGCGTAGCCGAGGTCATCGGCGAGCCGGGCGAGGGCGAGGCTCTCGCGGATCGCCTCGTCCGGCCCGCGTCCGGCGGCGACGGGGGACTGGTCGAGGATGGAAAGCGAGGGCGTCATGGAGGGATAATGGTCACCCGACCCCGGCCCCGGAAGGACCCCCGCTTGCCCGACAAACCGCCCGACCGCCCGCTGGCGCCGCCCGCCCCGTCCAGCGAGCCGGCGGAAGGGCGGCACGAGGCCGCGATGCACCGCGCCGTCGCGCTCTCGCGCGAGGCCATGCGCGCCGGCGGCGGGCCGTTCGGGGCGGTGGTGGTGCTCGACGGCGCCGTGGTGGGGGAGGGCGCCAACCGCGTGGTGCCGGACGGCGATCCCACCGCCCACGCCGAGGTGGTGGCGATCCGCGACGCCTGCGAGCGCCTGGGCACGCACGACCTGTCGGGGGCGGTGATCTACGCGTCGTGCGAGCCGTGTCCGATGTGCCTGGGCGCGATCTGGTGGGCGCGGATCGGCGCGATCTACTACGGCAACAGTCGCGCCGAAGCCGCCGCGATCGGCTTCGACGACGCCACGATCTACGAGGAAGTGTGCCGGCCAATCGCCGAGCGAGCGCTGCCGCTGGAGCGGCTGGGGGTGGCGGAGGCGGCGGAGGTGTTCACGGAATGGGAGGCGATGGCGGGGCGGCGGCGGTACTGAGGATCGCGGAGGCGAGGCGCGCGGCCCCGCGAGCCCCGTGCCGGGTGCCGGAACGATGTCCGTCGGCCTGATTCCGGAACGACCGCGGGTCCGCGCGAACGAGGGTCCGGTCCACCGCGGGTTCGATCCGGGGAAGCGGGACCGGCCACGGCTCGCCGCCGGGCCGTCCGGGGGGTGATCGCCGTGCCGGCGGCTCGGGCCGGTTCACGGCCGCACCCCGCCGAACAGCGCCGCCAGCAGCAGGAACACCGCGCCGCCGGCGAGAAAGCCCACCAGCGTGCCGTTCATGCGCACGTACTGCAGGTCGCGGCCGACGCGCAGCTCGATTCGCTCGGTGATGGTGCCGGTGTCCCACGAGCCTACCACCTCGGCGATGAAGGCGGACAAGCGCGCTTTGGCGCGGGGCAGCAGGGCGAGGAGCAGCTTCTCCAGCGCCGCGTTGACGCCGGCCCGCGCGCCGGGGTCCTCGGCCAGCACCTGCCCGGCGTTGCCCAGCGCCGCCGCCGCGGCGGCCGCGATCCGCCCGTCGGGCCGTGCCGCGTCCAGCTCGGCGGCCCAGCGCAGCCGGTGCCAAGCATCGTCCAGCCAGCCGGCCACCGCGCCGTGGCGCACCGCGGCGCGCAGCGCCTCGCCGATCTGCGCGGCGCGATCGGGATCGCGCTCCAGCCGGTCGATCTCGCGCGTCACCCATTCGTCGAAGGCGGCGCGCAGGCTGTTCTCGCCTTCCGCTCCCGACAGCGCCTCGTCCAGCGCTTCAGTCACCGCCACCACGACGCGGCGGGCGACGTAGGCGCCGGCGACCCAGCCGACCACCGAGCCGCCGCTCTCGCGCACCCGCTTCTCGACCTCGGCGTGCAGCGACTTCTCCTTGCGGCCGAGCACGTCGCGCAGCTCGCGCAGGGCGAGGTCGAACACGTCGCGGTGGCGGCCGCCCTCCACCAGGGTGCGCAGCGCGCGGGCCAGCAGCCGCGTCGCCGTCGGCCCGTCGGTCAGGCTCGGCAGCAGGCGCACCACCCACTGGCCGGCCACGCCGTCCTGCACCCGCTCCAGCAGCCGCGGCACGGCCTTGGCGACGGCGCGGCCGGCGGGACCGGTGGCCGCGGGGTCGGCCAGCACGCCGCGCAGCGCCGAGGCGAGGTCGAGGCGAGCCAGGAGGCGCGCCACCTCGGTCTCGGTGAACACGTGGTCGGCCACGAAGCGGCCCAGCGCCGCGCCCAGGCGCTCCTTCTGGGCGGGGATGATGGCGGTGTGCGGGATGGGCAGGCCGAGGGGGCGGCGGAACAGCGCGGTGACCGCGAACCAGTCGGCCAGCCCCCCCACCAGCCCGGCGGCGGCGGCGGCGCGCAGCAGGTCCACCCAGAAGCCGGGCGGCAGCAGGTGCGCCCCCACGGTGAGCGCGGCCATGCCGACCAGCAGCCCGGTGGCCAGCGCGCGGTGGCGGCGCAGGCTGTCGCACGCCTCGGCGTCGGCCTGGGCGGAGGCGGCGGGGCCGGCGTCGTCGTCCGGCTCGGGCGATGATCCCGCGCGCGCCGTCCCGTCGCCCGGCGGCCCTTCGCGCATCGCTCCCTCCCGCATCGCGTGGTCGGGGGTGAGCCGGTCGGGCGGGGTGCTGCCTTTCATGGCGCGGACTGGTGGCGGCAGCGCCGGAGCTTGTCCAGGGCACGGGAGATGTTATGTCGTAACATCATGTCCCCCCACCTCGCCGATCCGCTGGCCTTGTCCGCCGGCGTCCTGCCGCGCCTGCTGCTGGCGGTCGCGCTCGGCGCGCTGCTGTGGGCCGGCGTGTTCTGGGCGATGGCGGCGTGAGCGCCGGCGTCGGGTGCCGCCCGGACGCCGGCGGCCATCGTCCGGCCGGGCGCCCCGGCGCGGGCGGCGATGCCATACGCCTGCTCGACCTCACGGTCAGCCACGGGCGGCGGCCGGCGGTGCACCACGTGTCCGGCTGCTTCGCGGCCGGCAGCCTGACGGCTCTGGTGGGACCGAACGGGGCGGGCAAGACCACGCTGCTGCGCGCCATCGCCGGGCTGCACGCCCCGTCCGCCGGCGCCCTGCACCGGCCGGGGGGGCGGATCGCGCTGCTGCCGCAGGGCACGGCGCTGGACCGGGCCTTTCCCATCGGTTGCCTCGACGTGGTGATGCTGGGCCACTGGGGCCGGCTGGGGGCGCTGCGCGGGGCGGGGCCGGCGCACCGGGACGCGGCGGAGGCGGCGCTGGCGGCGGTGGGGCTGGACGGCTTCGCGCGCCGTCCCGTGGGCTCGCTGTCGGCCGGGCAGTTCCAGCGGTTGTTGTTCGCCCGCCTGCTGGTGGAGGACGCGCCGGTGATCCTGCTCGACGAGCCGTTCAACGCGGTGGACAGCCGCACCGCGGCCGACCTGCTGCGGTTGGTGCGCGGCTGGCACGCCGAAGGGCGAACGGTGCTGGCGGTGTTGCACGACCTCGACCTCGTGGGTCGCGAGTTCCCCGAAACGCTGCTGCTGGCGCGCGAGGCGGTGGCCTGGGGTCCCACCGCCGCCGTGCTCGGCGCCGAGAACCGGCTGCGCGCCCGCACCATGGCCGAGGGCTGGGACGAGGAGGCCGGACCCTGCGAGCGGCCGGCGGCGGCCTGACGCGCGTTCGCGCCGGATGATCCTGGAAACCCCGCGCCTGCTGCTGCGCCCCTTCCTGGCCGCCGACGCGCTGGCCCTGGCCGCGATCCGCGCCGAGCCGGGCGCGCTGCGCTGGATGCCGGGCGGCGAGGCGGCCGCCGCGACCGCCGTTCCCGACGCCGCCCGGCTGGTCGAGATCTGGGGCCGCGCCTGGGGCGAGTCGCGGCCGGGCTACGCGCCCTGGGCCGCGGTGCGGCGCGACGACGGCGCGCTGGCCGGCCAGCTCGGGCTGCGCTGGCTGTTCTTCGAGAGCGGCACCACGGAGGTGCTGTGGATGCTGGGCGCCGCGCACCGTGGGCTCGGTTTGGCCACCGAGGGCGCGCGGGCGGCGCTCGGCTGGGGGTTCGGGACGCTCGGGCTGGAGGCGGTGGACTGCTTCGTCGCTTCGGGGAACGCCGCCTCGCTGGCGGTGGCGCGCCGGTTGGGGATGGCGCCGCTCGGCCCGGTGGAGCTGCCGCTCGGCCCCGGCGCGGCGTTCGAGGTGCGCCGCTTCCGGTTGTCGCGCGACGCGTGGAAAATCCGGGAGGGGGCGCCTTGCACGACCTGCTGATCGCCCCCTTCGCCGAATTCGGCTTCCTGCGCCGGGCGCTGGTGGGCTGCCTCGCGCTGAGCCTCGCCGCGCCGCCGCTGGGGGTGTTCCTGGTGCTGCGGCGGATGAGCCTGTCGGCCGACGTGCTGGCGCACGGCATCCTGCCCGGCATCGCCGTGGGCTACTGGCTGGCCGGGCTGTCGGTGTGGGCGATGTTCGGCGGCGGCCTGGTGGCCGGGCTGGCGGTGACGCTGGGCGCGGGGGCGCTGTCGCGCGCCACCGGCGGGCGCGAGGACGCGACGCTGACGGCGCTCTACCTGCTGGCCCTCGCCGTGGGGGTGGCGATGGTTTCGGCGCGCGGCGGGGCGGTGGAACTGACGCACCTGCTGTTCGGCTCCGTGCTCGGCGTGGACGACCCGGCGTTGCTGCTGATGGCGGGCGTGTCCAGCCTGACGCTGCTGGCGCTCGCGCCGGCTTGGCGGCCGCTGGTATTGGAATGCTTCGACCCGCAGTTCGCCGCCGCGCACCGGGCGCGCGGCGAGGTGTGGCACCTGCTGTTCCTGTCGCTGGTGGTGCTCAACGTGCTGGCCGCCTTCCAGGCGCTGGGCACGCTGATGGCGGTGGGACTGATGATGCTGCCGGCGGTGGCGGCGCGGCACTGGGGGCGCGACGTCGGCGGGATCGTGCGCGCGGCGGTGCTGATCGCGCTGGGGAGCAGCGTGGCGGGCTTGCTGGCGTCGTTCCACCTGGACATGCCGACCGGGCCGGCCATTGTGCTGGCGGCGGGCGGGCTGTGGGCGCTCTCGGTGGTGTTCGGGCCGGTGGACGGGCTGGCGGAGCGGCTGGTGCGGCGTCGGCACTTGGCGGGGTGAAGAAGGCGACGAACTCTGTCGGGAACCCGTCCGGGCGACTCCGGGACGTGTTGCCGGCTCTCGCGCATGTGTCGGACGGGCAGCGCGCGGAAAGCGGGTTTGCGCCGTTAGACCGCGAACCCCCTCGGGGTCCCTCGTCCAGCGGATAGGAGCCGAGCATGAGCCGTGTCGTCGTCATCACCGGGGGCAGCGCCGGCATCGGCCGCGCCAGCGCCCGCGCCTTCGCCGCCAAGGGCTGGGACGTCGGGCTCCTGGCGCGCGGCCAGGAGAGGCTGGACGACGCGGTGGCCGAGCTGGTCCGGGCCGGCGTGCGCGCCCACGCGGTGAGCGCCGACGTGGCCGACGCCGAGGCGGTCGAGGCAGCGGCATCCGCCATCGAGTCGGCACTGGGCCCGATCGACGCCTGGGTGAACTGCACCATGAACACCGTGGTCGCGCCGGTGCAGCGGACCACGGCCGCCGAGTACGCCCGGGTGACGGCGGTGACCTACCTCGGCCACGTGCACGGCACCCTGGCGGCGCTCAAGCGCATGGTGCCGCGCAACCGCGGCAGCATCGTCCAGGTCGGCTCAGCGCTGAGCAAGCGGGCAATCCCGCTGCAATCCGCCTACTGCGCTTCCAAGCACGCCATACGCGGCTTCACCGACAGCCTGCGCTCGGAGCTGATCCACGACGGCAGCGCCGTGACGCTGAGCCACGTCTACCTGCCGGCGGTGAACACGCCGCAGTTCGGCTGGGCACGCACGAAGATGGAGCGGGTGCCGCAGCCCACGCCGCCGGCGCACAAGCCAGAGCTGGCGGCCAACGCCATCGTCTTCGCCGCCGAGAACCCGCGCCGCGAGATCTGGGTTTCGCGGCAGGCGCTGCAGATCGTCAGCGGCGACCTGGTGGCGCCGGGACTGCTGGACCGCATCCTGGCCAAGCAGGGCTACGACGGCCAGATGGGCGGCGAGCCCGTGGCCGCCGACCGCCCCGACAACCTCGACGCCCCCGTGCCGGGCCATCAGGCCGCGGCAGGAGAGTTCCGCGGCAAGATCCGCGAAACCACCACCGAGTTCTTTACCTCGCGCCAGCGCGACGCGCTCGCCGCCGGCGTGGGGCTGCTGCTGCTCGCCGGGATCGGCGCGCTCGGCACGATGGCGGCGGACGGGATCGCGGCGCGGCGGGCGATGCGCCGCGGCCCGCGCGCCCTGCCCGCGGTCGGGCCGGGACTGGCCGTGCTGGCGGCAGGGGCTCGGCGGGCGCGTCGTTACCTGCGGGACTGAGGCGGCCGGCTCCGGTCTGCGCTGGTGGGTGTGCGGCCGGGGGCGGCGTCTCCGGACCCGGCCGGGAAGCCCGGGGGGCTCCCCGGGGATCTCCGCCATCGGCTTGCCCGGACGGACGGGGAGCGGCGCCCGCCCGGTGCCGAGCCCGATCGGCGGGTACGGGGGCGGCTCAACCCGCGTCGCCGGCCGGCGGGCCGCCCGGCCCCTGGTCCTCGGATGGCTTGCCGGCGTGGGTGCCTTCCAGCCGGTCGGCCAGCGCCAGCACCAGCAGCCCCATCAGGAAGATGCCGTGCACGGCGAGCGACCAAGTGATGGTGCGGTCGTCATAGCTCTCGACCTTGAGGAAGACCTGCAGCAGGTGGATGGCCGAGATCGCCACGATGGCGGTGGCGAGCTTGATCTTGAGGTTGCCGGGGTCGGTCTTGACCACCCAGTGCATCTCCTCCTCACCGGCCTCCCGGTACAGCCGGCCCACCATGCTGTCCCACGAGGCCACCACCACCGTGACCACCAGGCTCGCCACCAGCACGCTGTCGAGCAGGTAGAGCAGGTCCAGCAGGTAGTCCTCGTCGGTGGCCGAGAGCAGCTTGCCGGCGTAGTCCCACAGCTTGAACAGGAAGCGCAGCGCGTACAGCGCCAGCCCGGCGCTCATGCCGAGATAGAACAGCACCAGCACGTAGCGGCTGCCCAGGATGGACTTGTTAATGAATTCGCGCATCCCGCGCCGGCACCTCCGAGGACAAGGGGCCGAGCATACGACGTTTCGCCGGCGGGAACCGCCCGGGCGCCGCCGCCGAGGGCGGCGGGCGGCCGTTCGTGACCGCCGCGGCCGGATGCTGCGCGTTCGGACGCACCCGGCATCCCCCGATCGGGGCCGGCCCGGCGCCCCGATCGCCGCCGCGCGACACCCGCGGCCGCCCCGGCGCGGCCGCCCCGGCGCGGCCGCAATCCCGCCTACGCGTCGCCGCCCGGGACGGGTACAAGTTCCCCACCATGAGAATTCTCATCACTGGCGGGCTGGGCTTCATCGGGTCGGCGGTCGTGCGGCG
>CAXTEL010000060.1:0-14852 GCA_964243365.1 uncultured Roseomonas sp.
TGTAGCCGCGGCGGTACTCGAACTTGTCCACCGCCTTCATCAGGCCGATGTTGCCTTCCTGGATCAGGTCCAGGAACTGCAGGCCGCGGTTGGTGTACTTCTTGGCGATGGAGATCACGAGGCGCAGGTTGGCCTCGATCATCTCCTTCTTGGCCTGCGTCATGTCGCGCTCGCCGCGCGACACCGTGGCGTAGACGCGTTTGAACTCGGCCACCGGCAGGCCGGTGCCGCCGGCGACCTTGCCGATCTCGGCGCGCACCAGCTCGACGTCGTCGCGGCTCTTGGCGACGAAGGCCTTCCAGCTCTTGCCCGGCAGCTTCTCGATCCGCTCGAACCAGTGCGGGTCCAGCTCGGCGCCGCGCCAGTGCTGCACGAACTCGTCGCGCTTGACCTTGGAGCCCTCCGCCAAGCGCAGCACCTGACCCTCGAGGCCGGTCATGCGGCGG
Source organism: uncultured Roseomonas sp. (assembly GCA_964243365.1). Lineage (GTDB taxonomy): Bacteria > Pseudomonadota > Alphaproteobacteria > Acetobacterales > Acetobacteraceae > Roseomonas. Next base: position 447 of record CAXTEL010000060.1, read on the forward strand.
TTGAGGCCCTTGAGCTGGTCCACCAGCTCCTCGATGCGGTTGTTGTGCAGGCGGACCTTTTCGACCAGGGCCACCAGCTCGACGCGCTGCTTCTCGTAGGACTTCTCGGAGCGACCGGCGAGCTCGCCGCCGGCGGTGTAGGTTTCCATGCGCTTGACCGAGAGCTTGTCGAGCTTGCCCAGCAGGGACTCGATCGCCTCGAAGTTGGCCAGCGCTTCGGGGCGCAGCTTCTCTTCCAGCGCGGACAGCGACAGGCCGATGCCCTCGCCTTCCTCGCCCTCCTCGACCTCCTCGACCTGGGCGGGCGGCGGCTCGGGGGCGTCGCCGGCGGCGGTGGCCTCTAGATCGATCACGTCGCGCAGCAGCATGCGGCCTTCCTTGACCGCCTCGTGCCACTTCAGGATGGCCTTGAAGGTCAGCGGGCTCTCGCATAGGCCGCCGATCATCATGTCGCGCCCGGCCTCGATGCGCTTGGCGATGGCGATCTCGCCCTCGCGCGAGAGCAGCTCCACGCTGCCCATCTCGCGCAGGTACATGCGCACCGGATCGTCGGTGCGCCCCATCGTTTCCTCGTTGGTGTTGCCGCCGGGGGTTTCCTCCTCCTCGGCCTTCTCCTCCTCATCCTCGGACTTGGCGGGCTTCTTCTCGGCGCCGTCCTCGTCGGCGCTTTCCTCGGGCTCGACGACGTTGATGCCGGACTCGCTGAGCATCGCCATCGTGTCCTCGATCATCTCGGAGGAGACTTGGTTCTCGGGCAGAGCCTGGTTGAACTCGTCGTAGGTCACGTAGCCCCGCTCCTTGCCGCGGGCGACCAGCTTCTTGACGGTTGCCGTCAGGGTGTCGAGCAACGCTCCCTCCACCTGCTCGTCGCGCGCCTCGGACGTTTCCGCGCCGTTCGCCGTCTTGGTCGCCATCCGCGCCTCCGAATTGCGTCGGGGCGGCGCTCCCTGCCGGGGCCGCCACGACGAGTGCCTCTATCTTACGTGTCGTCCTCGCCCGCCTCGCCGCACCGCACGGCCAGCAGCGCCTCGCTCAGGCGCCGCAGGCGCTGCTCCGCCACGGGATCGTTGGTCGCCACCCAGTCCCGCTCGGCCGACCGCTTGTCCTCGATCAGGGAAGCCTCCCCCCGCAGGAAAGCGTAGAAATGCCACCAAGCCCTCAGGGCATCCGCCGGCTGGGCCTCGGGACGCGCTTCGGCCGGGTAGCCCGGGGCGCTCGTCACCCAGCTGAACAACTCCCGCAGCTCGCCTTCCCGCAGGTGGGCGGCCAGACTGACCGAGTCAAGCGAATGTGACCCTTCCGACTGCGCGCTGTGCCAAGCGAGCATTCCGGCCCGGACGCGTTGGCACTGGCCTTCCGGCAGGTCGAGCAGGGCGCAGGCCTCCTCCACCTCGTCGAGGATCCAGGGGTGCGCCAGGGTGATCGCCAGCAGGCAGCGCGCCTGTTCCAGGCGCGCGGTTTCCGGAACGATGGCCCGGCGCTCAACGCGCACCGGCGGGGCGCGGGGCGGGAAGCGGCCCGACGCGCCGCGGCCCGGCCCGGCGCCGCGACCGGGCGCGAAGGCGGGCCGATTCCCGTTGCGCGCTGCGAAGAAGCGGTCCAGCAGGCTGCGGCGGAACTCGCCGGCCAGGGCGCGGTCCCGGATAGTGGCGGCCCATTCCTCCAGTTTCCGCCGCAGGCTCGCCCAGCCTTCCGCGGCCACGGGCAGCGGCCGGGGCGCGAGCAGGTCGAACAGCGCCTCGGACAGCGGCATCGAGGCGTCGAGCGCGGCGGCGAAGGCGGGGGCGCCCTGGCTGGCGAGGAACTCGTCGGGGTCCTTGCTGTCGCCCGGTAGGGCGAGCAGGCGCAGCGACCGCTCGGCGCCCAGCAGCGGCAGCGCCATCTCCGCCGTGCGCAGCGCCGCCCGCGTCCCGGCGGCATCGCGGTCGAAGGACAGCACCGGCTCGGGCGAGACCCGCCACAGCTCGGCGAGCTGTTCGGCGGTCAGCGCGGTGCCAAGGGGCGCGACGGCGCCGCCGAAGCCGGCCTGGTGCAGGGCGATGACGTCCATGTAGCCCTCCACCACCAGCAGCCGGGCGCCGCGGAACACGGCTTCCCGCGCGAGGTCCAGGCCGTAGAGGGTGCGGCGCTTGCTGAAGAGCTCGGTTTCCGGGCCGTTGAGGTACTTGGGCTGCCCGTCGCCGAGCACGCGGCCGCCGAAGCTGACGATCCGCCCGCGCCGGTCGCGTATGGGGAACATGACGCGGTTGAAGAAGAAGTCGCTGGTGCCCTCGCCGCGCTCGGAGACCTTGCACAGCCCCGCCTCGACCAGCCGCGCGGGCTCCACGCCCAGGGGCGACAGCTCGGCGGCCAGGGCGCCGCGCCCGCCGCCGGACCAGCCCAGGCCGAAGCGGGCGATGGTCTCGTCGGACAGGCCGCGGCGGCGGAGGTAGTCCAGCGCCGGCCGCCCTTCCGGGGTGCGGAGGCGGCGGCGCATGGCGTCGCAGGCCAATTCCAGCACGTCGTGCAGGTCGCGGGCGCGCTGCTCGCGCTCGACCGCGCGGGGGCTCTCCTTGGGCACCTCGAGCCCGGCCTCGGCAGCGAGGCGTTCCACCGCCTCACGGAAGGCCGCGCCCTCGGTTTCCATGACGAAGCGTATGGCGTCGCCGTGCGCGCCGCAGCCGAAGCAGTGGTAGTGGTCGTCGTAGCAGTAGAAGGACGGGGTTCTCTCGTTGTGGAAGGGGCAGCAGCCCTTCCATTGCCGGCCGTTGCGCGCCAGCCGCACGCGCCGTCCGACGAGCGAGGGCAGCGGCGTGCGGGCGCGGACCTCGTCGAGGAAGTTCGCCGGCAGGGACATGACCGTCCCTCTCCTAGCGCCCGGCGGCGCGGCCGCCCAGCTTCGTTCCAACGGCCGGATCGCCGGGCGGGGGTTCGGTGGGGCGCCGCCGGCATCCGCCGGGGATCAGCCGCCCAGGCGCGCCTTCACCAGCGGGCCGGCCACCGCCATGTCCAGCGTGGCCGCGTACCTGGAGCGCAGGACGGCCATCACCTTGCCCATCTCCTTGGGCGTGGCGGCGCCGGTCTCGGCCACTGCGGCATCCACCGCCGCCACCACGGCGTCTACGTCCATCTGACGGGGCAGGAACGACTCGATCACCCCGATCTCCGCTTCCTCCTTCGCGGCCAGCTCGGGGCGGTTGCCCGCGCGGAACATCTCGGCGCTTTCCCGCCGGCTCTTGGTCATGGCGCGCAGCATGGCCACGACCTGCTCTTTCGGCACCGGCGCCGCGCCGGACGGGCGGGCGGCGATGTCGGTGTCCTTGAGCCTAGCCAGCACCATGCGCAGCACGGAGGTGCGGGGCGCGTCGCCGGCCCGCATCGAGGCCTTGAGTTCGTCGGCGAAGCGGGTACGGAGGTCCATGCGGGCGATCCTGGGAAGTTTTCTCCCAAGCGTCCCGGCGATGGCCGATTTACTTGGGAACGAACTTCCCAGATAAGGCGTCCATGCAGTCCGTGGAAGGCATCATCGCGCTGGCCGGCGGCGCGGAAGCCGTGGCGGCGCGCTGCGGCGTCGGGCTGGAGGCGGTCCGCAAGTGGCGGCAGGCCCGCGCCGTCCCCGCGAAGCACTGGCCGGCGCTGCTCGCCATCACCGGGCTGGCGCTCTCGGACATGCCCGGCGCCGCGACCCCGTCACAGGAGACCACCATGCCCGATGCCCCGCCCGACCGGTCCGAGCCGGGGCGCGCGCCCGCCGGCGCCACCGCTTGCGTCGCGCTGGCCGACGGCACGGTGTTCTGGGGCCGCGGCTTCGGGGCGGCGGCGACCCAGGTGGGGGAGGTCTGCTTCAACACGGCGATGACCGGCTACCAGGAGGTGATCACCGACCCGTCCTACGCCGGGCAGATCATCGCCTTCACCTTCCCGCACATCGGCAACGTCGGGGCCAACCCCGAGGACCTGGAGGCCACCACCGCCGCGGCGCGCGGGGTGATCGTCAAGCAGGACGTGACGGAGCCGTCGAACTGGCGCGCCACGCGGCACCTGGACGACTGGCTGAAGTCGCACGGCATCCCCGGCATCTCCGGCCTGGACACGCGGGCGCTGACGGCTCGCATCCGGGATCGCGGCGCGCCGAACGGGGTGATCTGCCACGCCCCCGACGGCCGGTTCGACGTGCCGGCCCTACTCGCCCGGGCGGCGGCCTGGCCGGGGCTGGAGGGCATGGACCTCGCGCGGGAGGTGTCCTGCCGGCAGTCCTACCAGTGGGACGAGGGGCTCTGGGCGTGGGGCCGGGGCCACGGGGCCGGAGCGCCGGGGCGGCACAAGGTCGTCGCCGTGGACTACGGCGCCAAGCGCAACATCCTGCGCTGCCTGGTGGATGCCGGCTGCGCCGTGACGGTGGTGCCGGCCACGGCGACCGCCGAGGACATCCTGGGCCACGCGCCGGACGGGGTGTTCCTGAGCAACGGCCCGGGCGACCCGGCGGCGACGGCCGAGTACGCGGTGCCGGCGATCCGCGGCGTGCTGGAGCGCGGGGTGCCGGTGTTCGGCATCTGCCTCGGCCACCAGCTGCTGGCGCTGGCGCTGGGGGCGAGGACGTACAAGCTCGAGCGCGGCCACCGCGGCGCCAACCAGCCGGTCAAGGACCTCGCCACCGGCAGGGTCGAGATCACCTCGCAGAACCACGGCTTCGCGGTGGACGACGCCTCGCTGCCCGCGGGCGTGCGGATATCGCACGTGTCGCTGTTCGACGGGTCCAACGAGGGCATCAGCTGCGACGACCGACCGTTCTTCTCGGTGCAGTACCACCCGGAAGCCTCGCCCGGGCCGAGCGACAGCCAGCACCTGTTCCGCCGCTTCACCGGCCTGATGGAAGGGCGCGGGGCGGGCTGAGGCGGCGACCGCCGTGCCGCGCGTCCTTCTCCTCGCGCTCGTCGCGATCCTCGTCCTGCGCTGGGCGCTGCGCCGGCTCGGCTGGGCGCCGGACCGGGCCTTAATCGGCGGGGTGGCCGGGTCCTACGCACTGTCGGCCGCGCTGATCCTGTTCGGCGACCCGGCGGACCTGCCCGGCGGAGGCCGGGTGCTCGCCGCCGCCATCTGGGGCGCGGTGCACCTGCTCGCCTTCGTCGTGCTCTACCCCTTCCTCGGCCGCGCGCGGCGCGCCTGAACACGGACCCGAACCCCATGCCCAAGCGCACCGACATCAGCTCCGTCATGATCATCGGCGCCGGGCCGATCGTGATCGGGCAGGCCTGCGAGTTCGATTATTCGGGGGCCCAGGCGTGCAAGGCGCTGCGGGCGGAGGGCTACCGGGTGATCCTGGTGAACTCCAATCCCGCCACCATCATGACCGACCCGAGCCTGGCGGACGCGACCTACGTCGAGCCGATCACGCCCGAGATCGTGGAGAAGATCATCGGCCGCGAGCGGCCGGACGCGATCCTGCCGACCATGGGCGGGCAGACGGCGCTGAACACCGCGCTGAAGCTGGCGGAAAGCGGCGTGCTGGAGCGCTACGGCTGCGAGCTGATCGGCGCCAAGGCGGAGGTGATCGACAAGGCGGAGGACCGCCTGAAGTTCCGCGACGCGATGTCCAAGATCGGCATAGAGAGCCCGCGCTCGGCCATCGCCCACACCATGGAGGAGGCGCGCGCCGCGCTGGAGGTGGTCAAACTACCCTGCGTCATCAGGCCCTCCTTCACGCTGGGCGGCACGGGGGGGGGCATCGCCTACAACCGCGAGGAGTTCGAGCAGATCGTCACCGCCGGGCTCGACGCGTCGATGACCACCGAGGTGCTGGTGGAGGAAAGCGTGCTGGGCTGGAAGGAGTTCGAGATGGAGGTGGTCCGCGATTCCGCGGACAACTGCATCATCGTGTGCTCCATCGAGAACCTCGACCCGATGGGCATCCACACCGGCGATTCCGTGACGGTCGCGCCCGCGCTGACGCTGACCGACAAGGAATACCAGCGGCTGCGCGACGCTTCGATCGCCTGCCTGCGCGAGATCGGCGTGGACACCGGGGGCTCGAACGTGCAGTTCGGCATCAACCCGGCGGACGGGCGCATCGTCATCATCGAGATGAACCCGCGGGTGTCGCGCTCCTCGGCCCTGGCGTCCAAGGCCACCGGCTTCCCGATCGCCAAGATCGCTGCCAAGCTGGCGGTGGGCTACACGCTCGACGAGTTGGCCAACGACATCACGCGCACCACGCCGGCGGCCTTCGAGCCGACCATCGACTACGTGGTGGTGAAGATCCCGCGCTTCACCTTCGAGAAGTTCCCCGGCACGCCGGCGACGCTGACGACCTCGATGAAGTCGGTGGGCGAGGCGATGGCGATCGGCCGCTCCTTCGCGGAAGCGCTGCAGAAGGGGCTGCGCTCGCTGGAAACCGGGCTGGACGGGCTGGACGACATCCCGCCGCCCGGCGACGGCTCACGCGAGGCCTACGTCGCGGCGCTCTCAACCCCCAGCCCGGATCGCTCCCTGGTGGTGGCGCAGGCGCTGCGCGCCGGGCTGGGCGTGGAGGAGATCCACGAGGCCTGCCGCTTCGACCCGTGGTTCATCGGCGAGATCGAGCGGATCGTGCGCGCCGAGGAGGAGGTGCGCGCGGGCGGCCTGCCGCGCGACGCCAACGGCCTGCGCCGGCTCAAGGCGCTGGGCTTCTCCGACCGGCGGCTGGCGACCCTGGCAGGCACCGACGAGGCGGCCGTGTTCGCTCTGCGCGACGCCGTGGGCGTGCACGCCGTCTACAAGCGCATCGACACCTGCGCCGCGGAGTTCGCGGCCGACACGCCCTACATGTACTCGACCTACGAGGGCGGCTTCGGGGCGCCCACCTGCGAGAGCCAGCCCACCGGGCGGCAGAAGATCGTGATCCTAGGCGGTGGGCCGAACCGGATCGGTCAGGGGATCGAGTTCGACTACTGCTGCGTGCACGCCGCCTACGCGCTGCGCGAGGCCGGGTACGAGACGATCATGGTCAACTGCAATCCCGAGACGGTGAGCACGGACTACGATACTTCCGACCGGCTGTACTTCGAGCCGCTGACCGCCGAGGACGTGATCGCCCTGGTGCGCAAAGAGCAGGAGCGCGGCGAGGTGCTGGGCTGCATCGTGCAGTACGGCGGGCAGACGCCGCTCAAGCTGAGCCAAGCGCTGAGCCGGGCCGGCATCCCCATCCTGGGCACCAGCGCCGAAGCGATCGACATCGCCGAGGACCGCGAGCGGTTTCAGGGATTGCTGCGCGGCCTGGGCTTGAAGCAGCCGCGCAACGGCACGGTTCGCACGCTGGAGGAGGCGGCCGACGAGGCGGAGCGAATCGGCTACCCGGTGGTGGTGCGGCCGTCCTACGTGCTGGGCGGGCGGGCGATGGAGATCGCCCACGACCGGGCGCAGCTGATGCGCTTCGGCGCCGAGGCGGTGCGCGTTTCGGGCGACAACCCGATCCTGATCGACCAGTACCTGTCAGACGCCATCGAGGTGGACGTGGACTGCATCGCCGACGGCGAGGGCGCGGTCTACGTCGCCGGCGTGATGGAGCACATCGAGGAGGCGGGGATCCACTCGGGGGACAGCGCCTGCTCGCTGCCGCCCTACTCGCTGTCGCCGGCGGTGATCACCGAGCTGAAGGCCGAAACCGAGGCGATGGCCAAGGCGCTGCGGATCAAAGGCCTGATGAACGTGCAGTACGCGGTCAAGGGCTCGGACATCTACGTGCTGGAGGTCAACCCGCGGGCGTCGCGCACCGTGCCCTTCGTGGCCAAGGCGACGGGCGTCGCAGTGGCCAAGATCGGTGCCCGCGTCATGGCCGGCGCCCGGTTGTCCGAGTTCCGGCTGGACGACGACGCCATCAGCCCGCACGTCGCGGTGAAGGAGGCGGTGTTCCCGTTCTCGCGCTTCCCCGGCGTGGACGTGTTGCTGGGGCCGGAGATGAAGTCCACCGGCGAGGTCATGGGGCTCGACCATTCCTTCGAGCGCGCCTTCCTCAAGGCGCAGATGGGTGCCGGGGTGAAGCTGCCGAGGGAGGGCACCGCCTTCCTCTCGGTGCGCGGGGCCGACAAGGCGGCGGCCGTGTCGCTGGCCCGGCGGCTGGCGGAGATGGGCTTCGTGCTGGTGGCCACGCGCGGCACCGCCGCCAACCTGCGCGAGGCCGGGTTGCCGGTCAGGGTGGTGAACAAGGTGTTGGAAGGGCGACCGCACTGCGTGGATGCCATCAAGTCGGGAGAGTTCCAGCTGGTGATCAACACGCCGGGCTCCGGTCGCTCGGTGACCGACAGCTTCGACATCCGCCGCGGCGCCCTGACCCACGGCGTGCCGCACTACACCACCGTGGCCGGCGCCCGGGCCGCCGTGCACGCCATCGCGGCGCTGCGCGCCGGCACGCTTGATGTGGCCCCGTTGCAGTCCTACTTTGCCGCCTCGTTCTGAGCGCCCGAAGGGGCGCGTCGGGTCGGGAGCGGGAGGATCGGGCCCGTCCCGCCCGAATCATCCAGGCCCCGCGCCGGCTCCCTGACCACCTAGCCTGGGGGGCTCCCGCGGTCGCGTCGCGTTCCAGGGAAGGTCGACGTCGTGCAGAAGTTTCCCATGACGGCCGAAGGGTTGTCCCGGCTCGAGGACGAGTTGCGGACGCTGCGGGCCGACGAGCGCCCAGCGGTGATCCGCGCCATCGCCGAGGCCCGCGCGCACGGCGACCTGTCCGAGAACGCGGAGTACCACGCGGCCCGCGAGCGGCAGTCCTTCATCGAGGGGCGCATCGCCGAGTTGGAGTCCATCATCCCCTCTGTCGAGGTGATCGACGTGTCCAAGATGACGGGCGACCAGGTGCGCTTCGGCGCGCGGGTGACGATCGTCGACGAGGAAACGGAGGACGAGAAGACCTACCGCATCATCGGCGCCTACGAGGCCGACATGAAGAACGGCTCGATCTCTATCTCCTCCCCCCTGGCGCGCGCTCTGATCGGCCGGACGGTGGGCGACACGGTCGAGGTCCCCGCCCCCGGCGGCGCCCGCTTGGTCGAGATCACGGCGCTCAGCTACTGACGTCGGCGGGTACGGCCGCCGTGGACGTGGCGCCGGGGATCGAGGTCGCGGCGGGGACGAGCGCCGTCGCGGCCCGCCACGTCACCCTGGCGGACGTGCGCGCCGCCGCGGCGCGGATCGCCGGCACCGTGCTGCGGACGCCGCTGGTGGAGCCGCACGCGGTGTCCCGCGCCACGGGTGCGCGCGTGCTGCTCAAGCTCGACAACCTGCACCCCACCGGCGCCTTCAAGGAGCGCGGCGCGGCCAACCGCTTGGCGCTGCTCACCGCCCGCGAGCGGGAAGCAGGCGTGATCGCCATGAGCGCGGGCAACCACGCCCAGGCGGTGGCGCGCCACGCCCACCTGCTGGGCATCCGCGCCACCATCGTGATGCCGCGCTTCACGCCGGCCACCAAGGTGGTCCGTACCAAGGGGTGGGATGCGCGCGTGGTGCTGCACGGCGAAACGCTGGCGGAGGCGGCCGCCCACGCGCACGCCCTGGCGCTGCGCGAGGGGCTGGTCTTCGTGCACCCCTACGACGACGCGGAGGTGATCGCCGGCCAGGGCACGCTGGCGCTGGAGGTGATCGAGGACGCGCCCGCGCTGGACTCGCTGGTGGTGCCCGTGGGCGGCGGCGGCCTACTGGCCGGGTGCGCCGCCGCGGTGGCCGCGCTGGCGCCGGGCGTCGCGGTGATGGGCGTCGAGGTGGAGGGCTACCCGGCCATGGCGCAGCGTCTGGCCGGCGGAGCGGTGTCGGTGGGCGGCCCGACCATCGCCGAGGGCATCGCGGTACGCGACGTGGGCGAGCTGCCGCTGGCCATGCTGCGGCGCCTGGGCACGGAGGTGCTGGTGGTGCCGGAGCGGGCGGTGGAGCGCGCCATCGCCCTGCTCGCCGAGGGTGCCAAGGTGGTGGCCGAGGGCGCCGGCGCCGCCGGGCTGGCCGCCATCCTGGCGTACCCCGAGCGCTTCCGCGGCCGCACCGTCGCGACCCCGGTGTGCGGCGGCAACATCGACCCGCGAATCCTGGCCAACGTGCTGCTGCGCGAGATGCTGCGCGACGGACGGATTCTGCGGCTGCACCTGGACATCCCCGACCGCCCCGGCGTGCTGGCCGACGTTTCCACCCGCGTGGCGGCGGCGGGCGGCAACGTGATCGAGGTCAGCCACCAGCGGCTGTTCGCGGCGCCCTCGGTGCAGACGGCGGAGCTGGGGCTGATGGTGGAGGTGCGCGACGCGGCGCAGGGCGACGCCATCGTGGCGGCGCTGGAGGCCGCGGACTACGTGGTGCGGCGGGGCTGATCCGGAGGGGGCGGGCGCGCTCAGCCCCCGATCGGCACGCCCGCCGCGTCCTTGGCCGTGCGTATGGCCTGGAGCGTCCGCACCCGCATTACGCTGTCCGCGCCCGTCAGCCGTGCCGTCAGGGCATTCTCGTGGGCGGTGTCGCGCGCCACCAGCCGCAGCAGGAAGTCACCGCCGCCGCGGATCATGTGGCATTCGCGCACCTCGGGCCAAGCGGTCACCATGCCCTCGAAGGCGTCGAGAACGGCTTGCTTCTGCGTCTCAAGGCCGACGAGGGCGAAGAGGGTGATCGGCCAGCCCAGCGCCACCGGGTCCACCTCGGCCCGGTAGCCGCGCACTGCTCCGCCCTCCTCCAGCCGACGCACGCGACGCAGGCAGGGGGGCGCGGACAGGCCGACGCGCCGGGCGAGCTCGACGTTGGTGACGCGGCCGTCGCACTGCAGCTCGGCCAGGATGCGCAGATCGGTGTGGTCCAGGTCCGGCACGCGGTCCGGCATGTGTTTCGTTGCCCGTGAATGCGTTCCGGAGCAATATCCTTGCACGCCGGGCCGGTTCAAGGGCCTTGGGCGAAGGTGCGGATTGTGCGTGGCGCGGGGCTGGCCGATATGCTGCGCTCGCACCGAGATTCGCAGGAACCCGTCTTGCCCGAAACACACCGCACCAGGCTGCTCGTCCTCGGCGCCGGCCCGGCCGGCTACACCGCCGCCATCTACGCCGCGCGGGCGGGGCTGGAGCCGATGGTGGTGGCCGGCCTGCAGCCGGGCGGGCAGCTCACCATCACCACCGAGGTCGAGAACTTTCCCGGCTTCGCCGCGCCCGTGCAGGGGCCGTGGCTGATGGAGCAGATGCGGGAACAGGCGGAGCACGTCGGCGCGCGGATCGTGCAGGACACGATCGCCGCGGTGGACCTGTCGCGCCGCCCCTTCCGTTGCGAGGGAGATGCCGGCGACGGCTACGCGGCGGACGCGCTGGTGATCGCCACGGGGGCGCAGGCGCGCTGGCTGGGCATCCCGGGCGAGCGCGAGCTTTCGGGTTTCGGCGTTTCGGCCTGCGCGACCTGCGACGGCTTCTTCTTCCGCGGGCGCGACGTGGCGGTGATCGGCGGCGGCAACACGGCCGTGGAGGAGGCGCTGTACCTGTCCGGCCTCGCGGCCAGCGTCACGGTGATCCACCGGAGGGAAACCTTCCGGGCGGAGCGCATCCTGCAGGAGCGGCTGTTCGCGCGCCCCAACGTTCGGGTGCTGTGGGACACGGTGCCGGAGATGGTGCTGGCCGACGCCTCGGGGCGGATGCCGGTGGTGCGCGCGCTGGCCGTGCGCCACGCCCGCACCGGCGCGCGGACGGAGCTGCCCGTGCACGGCGTTTTCGTGGCGATCGGCCACGCGCCCGCCACCGCGCTGTTCCGCGGCCAGCTCGCGACTGACGCGGCCGGCTACCTGCTGACCGAGCCCGGCTCCACCCGCACCTCGGTGGCGGGCGTGTTCGCGGCGGGGGACGTGCAGGACCACATCTACCGGCAGGCGGTCACGGCGGCCGGCAGCGGCTGCATGGCGGCGCTCGACGCCGAGAAGTGGTTGGCCGGACTGCCCGCGGACGCCCCCGCCGAGGCAGCTTACTCCTGACATCGACACCGCGCCGGAGAACGCCATGCCGCTGGACTGGGACAAGCTGCGCGTCTTCCACGCGGTCGCCGAGGCCGGGTCCTTCACCCATGCCGGCGAGACGCTGAATCTCAGCCAGTCCGCCGTGTCCCGCCAGATCCAGGCGCTGGAGGAAGCGCTGGCGGCGCCGCTGTTCCACCGCCACGCCCGGGGGCTGATCCTGACCGAGCAGGGCGAGACGCTGAACCGCACGGTGCGCGAGGTGTTCGCCAAGCTGGCCATGACCGAGGCGCTGCTGACCGAAAGCCGGGAGCGGGCCGCCGGGCGGCTGAAGGTGACCACCGCCACCGGCTTCGGCGCGCTGTGGCTGGCGCCCCGGCTGCAGCGCTTCATCGGGCGGCATCCGGACGTGACCATCACGCTGCTGCTCGACGACACGGAGCTGGACTTGGCGATGCGCGAGGCGGACGTGGCCATCCGGATGCACGCGCCGCGGCAGCCCGACCTGATCCAGCGCCACATCGCGACCTTCGGCTGGAAGGTGGTGGCCTCGGCCGAGTACCTGGAGAAGGCCGGCGTGCCGCAGCGCGCGGAGGAGCTGGATGACCACCGCCTGATCGTCTACGGCGACTACCGGCCGCCGGTGGAGGACATCAACTGGCTGACCGAGGCGGGCCGGCGTGGCGGCAGCCCGCGGCGCGCGGCGGTGGAGGTGAACAGCCTTCCGGCGATGCTGCGCGCGGTGCGCTCGGGCCTCGGGATCGCGGCCCTGCCGGACTACATGGAGGACGACGTCGCCGACCTCGTTCCCATGCTGCCCGAACTCAAGGCGCCCAAGGTCGAGGCCTACTTCGTGTATCCGGAGGAGATGCGGCATTCCAAGCGGGTGGCCGTGTTCCGCGACTTCCTGGTGACGGAGCTGGCGCGCCTGCCGGGCTAGGGCCGGGCAACGATCCCGGAAGGGTGGGCATCGCCGTGTTCTTCGATGGTTTCGTGTTCGAGACCCGCGAGGCGAACGGGCAGTCGCTGCGCCTGCGGCGCGGCAGCGAAGGGCCGCCGCTTCTGCTCCTGCACGGCAATCCGCAGACGCACGCCATGTGGCACTGCGTGGCGCCCGAACTCGCGCGGGGCTTCGCGGTGGTGTGTCCGGACCTGCGGGGGTACGGCGGCAGCAGCAAGCCCGTTCCCGCCCCGGACAGCGCGGCCTACAGCAAGCGCGAGATGGCGGCGGACATGGTGGCGTTGATGCGGGGGCTGGGCTTCCCGCGTTTCGGCGTGGTGTCGCACGACCGCGGCGCGCGCGTGGCGCATCGGCTGGCGCTGGACCATCCGGGCGCGGTGGAGCGGCTGTGCGTCATGGACATCGTGCCGACGCTGACGCATTTCGAGCGCACCGACATGGCCTTCGCGCTCGGGTACTATCACTGGTTCTTCCTGGCGCAGCCGCACCCTAGGCCGGAGCGCATGATCGAGCGCGACGTGGAGGACTGGTTCGCGCTGCATACCTCGCGCGAGCCGAAGGACGACGGCTTCTTCCATCCCGAGGCACGGGCCGACTACCTCGCCGCCCTGCGCGCGCCCGGCACGGTATCGGGCATCTGCGAGGACTATCGCGCAGCGGCGGGGATCGACCTGGAGCACGACCGCACATCCCGCGCCGCGCGGCAGGTCCTGCGCTGCCCGCTGCTGGCGTTGTGGGGTGCCGAGGGCAGGATCGGGCGATGGTACGATCCGCTGGCGACCTGGCGATCCTTCAGCAGGGCGGCGGTGACGGGCGGGCCGGTGCCGTCCGGGCACTACCTCGCGGAGGAAGCGCCGCGCGAGGTGCTGACGGCGTTGAACGGCTTTCTCGCGCCCCTGCTCACCGGCCAGGGCGCGCAGCGACCCAGTTGGTGAAGCCGCCGACCGTCGCGCCGCGCGGGCGCTACGGCCGGGCCGTGGCTCATCCGCCGCCGGGATCGAGCAGCTTGAAGAAGAACACCGCGTCGTGCGGTCGGTCGTGCTCGTCCAGCCCGTAGCCGGGAACGCGGCCAGCCTCCCGCCAGCCCAGGGCGCGGTAGAGCGACTCACCCGCGTCGCCGGCGGCGGTGTCGAGGGTGAGGAGGCGCCGACCCATGCCCTGGGCGGCCTGCTCGGCCCCGCGCATCAGGGCGCGGCCGACGCCGCGGCGACGGTGGGCGGGGTCCACCAGCAGCTTCGCCACCTCCGCCCGGTGCGGCTGGTTCTGGGGCGTGGCGAGGAGGAGCTGCACCGTGCCGGCCAAGTGCCCGTCCGCCCAGGCGCCGAGCAGCAGTCGCCGGCAGGTGGCGACGTCGGAGGACACTTCGCGCCAGTGCGCGCGGGCGGTCTCGGTCGACAGCGGCCGCAGGAAGGACACGGCCGCGCCGGACGCGACGCAGTCGACGAGGATGGCCGAGAAGCGCCGCTCCGCGCTGGCTGCGGCGGCGGCATCGAGCGCCTCGACCACCAGGCCGCGGGCGGGCTTGGCGTAGCGGAACTCCAGCGAG
>CAXTEL010000061.1:0-14173 GCA_964243365.1 uncultured Roseomonas sp.
GGGCGGGGTCGGCCGGGTGCGGCGCGGGCGGCCGGGGCGGCGGCGGCGGCAGGGCAGCGACGGCGTGCCACAGCGCGGCGGCCTCGGCGTCCCCGGCGGCGTTCGGCGCGGCGCGGCCGGACGCGAAGACGGGGACGCCCAGCATGCGCTCCACGGTGCAGAGCTGGCATTCCGCGCCCAGGTGCCAGTGACGGGGCTCGGCGGCGCAGGGCTGCAGGGCGGCGGCGTGGGCGTCGAGCGCGGCGGCCCAGGCGCGGGCGGTGGGGCGCTCCCCGGTCGGCCCGGGCGTCGCGAAGGCGCGGCTGAAGAGAACCGCCAACGCGTCGCCCGCGGCGGCGAGGGACATGGCGTTGGGCGGCAGCGAGAGCCCGCCGCGCGCCGCGGGGTCGGGCGCCCAGGCGAAGGCGCTCTGGCGAATCGCCGCCGGCGGGTCGGGCGCCTCGCCGGCGCCGTCGTAGCGCCCGGCGAAGGGGTGGCGGTTGAGGAGCAGGAGCTGGAACACCAGCACCGCCAGCCCGAAGGCGTCGTGGTCGCGGGTGCGCGGCAGCGCGCGGAAGCTGGAAGCGTCCTGCAGCTCGGGCGGCTGGTAGAGCGCCGTGCCGACGTCGCAGGAAAAGACGCGGCCAGCCGCGGCCACCTGGAAGCTGTCGCAGTCGATCAGCGTGACGGTGCAGCGCCGGTCCACCATCGCGAAGCGCTCGTTGACGTCGCCCACCACGTGGCCGGCCGCGTGCACGGAGGCGACCGCGCGGCTGAGGTTGGCGGCTGTGGCGACGAGGGCGCGGTAGTCGGCGTGGGGAAAGAAGCGGCGACGGTCGCCGCCCGCGCTCATGCGGAACAGGTCGTGCCGGTCGCGCAGCCTGGGCATGGTGAAGCCGGCCACCGCGCCGCCGGGGTCCAGCAGCACGTCCGTCGGCCAAGCGGCGCCGGCGGGCCGTTGCCTGGGCGGGGTGGCGGCCATGGCGCGCAGCTTGTCGGCGCGGGAAGCGTCGGGGGAGGCGTCGTAGAGCTTGGCGGCGAGGTCGGGCTCGCCCTCGACCTCCAGGATGCGCCCTTCCCCGCCGCGCGCGAGGAGGGCGCCGAGGCGCACCGGGCGGCCGGCGGCGGTGCGCAGGCGGGCGGGGGCGGTCGCGAGGGTCACGGCGGCGGGTCGGCGGGGGCGAAGCGGCTGGCCAGCAGCAGGGTCTTGTCGTCGTCGGTGCGCCGGCACACCGCGTCCGATGCCAGGAAGCCGCCGAGCCAGTCGGCGTGCGCCGGGGCGGGGCCGGGCGGGGCGATCCGCAGGCCGGCGAGCGCATGGTCGAGGAAGGGCGCGTGCGGCTCGCCGCGCGCCCGGTGGACGGCGAGGAACTCCACGCCGTCGGTCATCAGGGCGAACTCCGACACGCGGGCGGCGACGCGGCGCACGCCGAGGTGGTGCGCGGCCTCGTCGTGGGTGACGAACACCGTCTCGTTGCTGTGCTCGCCGCGCGTCGGCGGCAGGGCGAGGCGCCAGGCCGGGTCGTGGTCGGTGCGGAAGGCGATGGCGCCGTCGCCGACCTGGAGGAACAGGGCCGCGTTCTCGCCGACCACGGCGGCGAGCAGGGTGCAGGCGAGGTCGCGGACCGTCCCGTCCCCGTCGGCCGCCCGGGCGTCGAGGGCGCGCCGGATGCCGGCGAGGGCGTGGCTCGCGAAGTCGTCGCCGAGGGGGATCGCGTCGGCCGCGCAGCCCGGGGCGGGATCGGCCAGGGCGGCGCCGGCGAGATCGAGGAAGGCGCGGCAGGCCAGGCGCGCCCCTTCCGCGGCCCGGGGCGCGCTGCCGGCGCCATCGGCGGCCACTGCCACCAGGATCCGGGCCGGGCCGGTCGCCGGCAGGGGGGTCACGCCGGCGTGGTCCTGACAGGGCAGGCCGAGCCGCAGGTGCGCCGTACCGGGAACGCTGGCCCAGGCGTGCCGCCACGCCGGCGCGGGGGCTGGCGCGTCGTTCAGATCGCCGCCCAGCCCCGGGGCGGCGGCAGCGCCACCTCGGCGCCGGGCTGCGAGCGGGATACGGCGGAGAGCGAGGTGGAAAGCCAGCGGAACAGTTCCTGGAAGCGCAGCCCCTCGAGGGGGATCGGCTCGCGCGGGGTGATCCGGGCCAGGGTGGCGAGGTCGGCGGTGCCGACGCCCACCGCGAAGAAGGCGACGCGCTTGGCGGCCTCCTCGGCGTGGACGCGCTCGGCGGCGGCCCGCCAGTCGTCGGTGGGGGCGCCGTCGGTGACCAGGAACACCCAGGGGCGGTAGTAGGGCACGCCGTTGGCGCGGTAGCTGTTCTTGCGGCGGTTGAGCAGATCCAGCGCCACGCCGATCGCCCGGCCCATCGGCGTGTCGCCGCCGGGCGAAAGGTCGGGCGGGTCGAACTCGGTGGCGGCGGCGAAGTCCACGTCGGTGGTCACCGGGCCGAAGGAAACGATGGCCACCTCGACCCGCTTGGCGGCCAGTGGGTCGGCCAGCAGCTCGTCGCGGAAGAGCCGGATGCCGGCGTTCAGCGCCCGGATCGGCTCGCCGACCATGGAGGCGGAGGTGTCGAGCAGCAGCACCACGGGGCAGCGCGGGTCGGGGTTGTCGGCGAACAACGCCTGCTCCTCGGCCATGCCGACGAAGGTGTAGGGGCGCTGCTCGAACTCGGATGCCATCCTGGGACCCGCCGGGGAGTTGTCGGGACGGAGTATGTCGCGGCGGCCGAACGCGCGAAAGTGCGATCAGGCGATCAACTTGAAGTAGTAAGACGAGGGTGCCCTCCCCGCGCGCGGCGCCGCGCCTCAGGCGTCCATCTTGAGCGCCGCGATGAAGGCGCTCTGCGGGATCTCGACCTTGCCGAACTGGCGCATGCGCTTCTTGCCCTCCTTCTGCTTCTCCAGGAGCTTGCGCTTGCGCGAGATGTCGCCGCCGTAGCACTTGGCGGTGACGTCCTTGGACAACGCGCCGATGGTTTCGCGGGCGATGACGCGCGAGCCGATGGCGGCCTGCACGGCGATCTTGAAGAGCTGGCGGGGGATCAGGTCCTTGAGGCGCTCGCAGATGGAGCGGCCGCGGCGCTCGGCCTGGGAGCGGTGGGCCATGAAGGAGAGTGCGTCCACCGGGTCGCCGTTGACCATGATGGAGATCTTGACCAGGTCGCTCTCGGTGTAGCCGTCCATGGCGTAGTCGAAGGACGCGTAGCCGCGCGAGATCGACTTCAGCCGGTCGTAGAAGTCGAACACCACCTCGTTGAGGGGGAGTTTGTAGACCGCCACCGCGCGGTTGCCGACGTAGGTGAGGTCGAGCTGCTGGCCGCGGCGCTCGGAGCACAGGGCGAGGACGGAGCCCAGGTACTCGTCGGGCACGAAGATGGTGGCCTTGATCCAGGGCTCCTCGATCGTGTCGATCACCGAGCCGTCGGGCATGTCGGCGGGGTTGTGCAGCTCGAGCTGCTCGCCGCTGGTCTTGTTGATTTTGTAGACCACGGAAGGGGCGGTCGCGATCAGGTCGAGGTCGAACTCGCGCGACAGGCGCTCCTGGATGATCTCGAGGTGCAGCAGGCCGAGGAAGCCGCAACGGTAGCCGAAGCCCAGCGCCGCGGAAGTTTCGGCTTCATAATGGAAAGACCCGTCGTTGAGGCGCAGGCGGCTGAGGCTCTCGCGCAGCTTCTCGAAGTCGTCGGCGTCCACGGGGTACAGGCCGCACCACACCACGGGGATGGAGGGCTTGAAGCCGGCCAGCGCCTGGGCGGCGGGGTTGCGGTCGTCGGTCAGGGTGTCGCCGACGTTGGTGTCGGCCACCGTCTTCATCGCCGCCGTGACGTAGCCCATCTCGCCGGGGCCGAGGCTGTCCACGGCCACCATCTTGGGGCGGAACACGCCGACCTGCTCGATCAGGTGGGTGGTGCCGTTGCTCATCATGCGGATCTTCTGGCCGCGCTTCAGGTGGCCGTCGCGCACGCGCACCAGGATGATCACGCCGAGGTAGGCGTCGTACCAGCTGTCCACCAGCAGCGCCTTGGTGGCGGCGTCGGGGTCGCCGCCGGGGGGCGGCAGGCGGGTGACGATGGCTTCCAGCACGCCCTCGATGTTGAGCCCGGTCTTGGCCGAGATCAGCACCGCGTCGTCGGCGGGGATGCCGACCACGTCCTCGATCTGCTGGCGCACCCTCTCCGGCTCGGCGGCGGGCAGGTCCACCTTGTTGAGGATGGGGACGATCTCGTGGTTGGCCTCGAGCGCCTGGTAGACGTTGGCGAGCGTCTGCGCCTCGACGCCCTGGGACGCGTCCACCACCAGCAGGGAGCCCTCGCAGGCGGCGAGGCTGCGCGACACCTCGTAGGCGAAGTCCACGTGGCCGGGCGTGTCCATCAGGTTCAGCACGTAGTCGTGGCCATCCGCGGCGCGGTAGTCGAGGCGCACGGTTTGCGCCTTGATGGTGATGCCGCGCTCGCGCTCCAGGTCCATGCTGTCGAGCACCTGGTTGGTCATGTCGCGCGCGGCGACGGCGCCGGTGAGCTGGATGAGCCGGTCGGCGAGCGTGGACTTGCCGTGGTCGATGTGGGCGATGATCGAGAAGTTGCGGATGCGCGAGAGCGGGGTGTCGGTCATGGATGTCCGGCCGGGGCGCGTGCCTGGGTGGTCGCGCGGCTGTCGGGTTCCAGATAGGGCACGCGAGCGCGGGCACCAAGCGCGACCGCGCGAAGCGGGCTGCGGCGGGCGAGCGGGCGACGCGGGCCGCTTCGGTTTCCAGACCAGTCTCGATGGATGGAACGCGACGCTTGACTAAGGTCGCGGCTCCGTCACCTATCGCTGTCAAGAACCAAGAACCGGGAGATCAGGAACGTGTTCCGTCGCAGCCTCGCCGCGCTCATCGCAGCCACCGCCCTCGCCGCCCCCGCTTCGGCGCAGGCGCCCTATCCCAACCGGCCGATCTCGATGGTGGTGCCCTTCGCCGCCGGCGGCCCGACCGACACGGTGGCGCGGCTCACGGCCGAGGCGATGGGGCGCGATCTCGGGCAGACGGTGGTGGTGGAGAACGTCGGCGGTGCCGGCGGCACGCTGGGGGCCGGTCGCGTCGCCGCGGCCAGACCCGACGGCTACACCATCCTGATGCACCACATCGGCATGGGCACCACGCCGACCCTGTACCGGCGCCTGGCCTACGATCCGGTGGGCGGGTTCGAGACGGTCGGGCTGGTGACCGAGGTGCCAATGACCATCCTGGGCCGCAAGGACCTCGGGGCGGGCGACCTCGCGGGACTGGTCGAGCTGATGCGGACCCGCAAGGACGCGCTCAACCTCGCCAACGCCGGCGTCGGCAGCGCCAGCCACCTGTGCGGCCTGCTGCTGCAGACGGCGATCCGGCAGCAGGTCACCACCATCCCGTACCGCGGCACGGCGCCGGCGATGACCGACCTGATCGGGGGCACGGTGGACGTGATGTGCGACCAGACCACCAACACCACCGAGCAGATCAAGGCGGGCGCCGTGCGCGCCTACGCGGTGACCACGCGCGAGCGGCTGGCCACGCTGGCCGACCTGCCCACCGTGGCCGAGGCCGGGCAGCCGGCGCTGGAGGTGTCCGTGTGGCACGGGATCTACACGCCGCGCGGCACGCCGGCGGCGGTGATCGAGCGGTTGTCCGTGGCGCTGCGAGCGGCGCTGCGCGACGAGCGCGTGGTAGCTCGCTTCGCCGAGCTGGGCACCGCGCCGGTGCGGCAGGACATGGCGACCCCGGCATACCACCTGGACTACTGGCGGCGCGACGTCGCCAAGTGGCAGCCGATCATCCAGGCGGCGGGGCAGTATGCCGACTGAGCGCCGCCCGAAGGGTTTCACGCGCGCGGGAACGTGAGGGCGGGCGGGGTTCGCGCGGCGGCGGGCGCAGGTACATTGCGCCCGCGCGCTTCCCTGTCCCCGGGCGACGCGGCGGACACGGGCACGGGATCGAGGCATGGCGGAATGAGCAAGCTGGCGGGGCGCCGTGTCCTGGTCGTGGAGGACGAGACGCTGGTCGCGATGCTCGTGGAGGATACTCTCCTCGACGCCGAGGCGCTGGTGATCGGGCCCGTCGCCACCGTGGCCGAGGCGCTCGCGCTGCTAGCGCGGGAGCCGCCCGACCTCGCGGTGCTCGACCTCAACCTCGCTGGCGAAACTTCCGAGCCGGTCGCCGACGCCCTGCGCGCGCGCGGCGTGCCGTTCGTGGTGGCGTCGGGCTATGGGTCCTCGGGCGTGCCGGCGGGACACGCCGGCGTGCCGGTGCTGGCCAAGCCCTACGCGCCCGAGGAGCTGACCGCGGCGCTGGCGCGACTCGTCGCCTGATCGCGGGCCCGGCGCGCCGGGCCGGAGGGCCGCGCGTTGATCCGTGGTTCGCTTCGGCGCGCGATTTGCTAGGCTCGCGCGCATGTCGACTGCTATCGCCTTCCGCCTGAACGGCGAGGACCGGGTGCTGCCGTCCGGCACGTCGCCCGCGGCCACGCTGCTCGACTGGCTGCGCGGCCCCGCCGGGTTGCGAGGCACCAAGGAAGGTTGCGCCGAGGGCGATTGCGGCGCCTGCACCGTGGCGCTGGAGGAGCCGGACGGTTCCCGCGTGCCGGTGAACGCGTGCCTGATGCTGCTGGGACAAGCGCACGGGCGCGCGCTGCGGACGGTGGAAGGGCTGGCCGGGCCGGACGGGACTCCGCACCCGGCGCAGCGCCTGCTGGCGGCCGAGGGCGGAACGCAGTGCGGCTTCTGCACGCCCGGAATCGCGGTGACCGCGTGGACCCACGCGCGCGAGGGCGGCGACCCGCACGAGGCCCTGGCGGGCAACCTGTGCCGCTGCACCGGCTACCGGCCGATCCTGGACGCGTTCGCGGGGCTGGCGGACGACGGCGAAATCTCCGCCCCGGCGCCTGCCCCGCCGCCCGGGCCGCTGGAGGGTGACGGGCAGGTGTTCCACCGACCGCGCTCGCTGGCCGAACTGGTGGCGCTGCGGACGGCGCGGCCGGACGCCTGGCTGCTGGCCGGTGGCACCGACCTGGGGCTGCGGGTGGCGGAGCACCGCGAGCGGCCGGCCGAGATCATCTCGGTGCTGGAGGTGCCGGAGCTGCGGTCGCTGGCAATTTTCCCGGACGGGATGCGCGTGGGCGCCGCCCTGCCCTACCGCGTCCTGCTCGCCCGCGCGGCGGCGGAGCCGGGCTACGCGCCGCTGGCCGGGCTGCTGCGCCGGCTGGGCTCGCGGCAGGTGCGCGGCCTGGGCACGCTGGGCGGCAACCTGGGCACCGCCTCGCCGATCGGCGACGCGCTGCCGCCGCTGCTGGCGCTCGGGGCCGCCGTGCGGGTCGCGGGCCCGGCGGGCGAGCGCGACGTGCCGGCGGAAGCCTTCCTGCTGGGCTACCGACGCAACGCCCTGGGGCGCGACGAGGTGGTGCGCGACGCGTGGCTGCCGCGCCCGGGCCCGGACGCGATGCTGTTCTGCGAGAAGCTGTCGCGCCGACACGACCAGGATATCGCGGCGGTGGGGCTGTCGGCCCTGATCCGGGTGGCGGACGGGCGGGTGGTGGAAGCGCGGGTGGCCCACGGTGGGCTGGGGCCGGCGGCGGCGCGCTCGGCCGGCGCGGAAGGCGCGCTGCTCGGCGCGGCGTGGGGGCGGGCGGCGCTGGACCGCGCGGCGGAGGCGCTGTTCGAGGAAGTGCGGCCGCTCTCGGATTCGCGGGGTAGCGACGAGTACCGCCGGGTCGCGGCGGCGAACCTCGTGCGTCGGCTGTGGTGGCGCGCGAACCCGGCAGGGGTGGCGGCGTGACCGACGGTCCGCCCCCGTCCGTCGCGCGCCCCGGCGATGGTCCGGGCGCCGCCGTGCCGCACGACAGCGCGCTGGCGCACTGCACCGGGCAGGCACGCTTCAGCGACGACCTGCCGGAGCCGCCAGGCACGCTGCACGCGGCGCTGGCGATGTCGGACCTGGCGTGCGGGCGGCTTCTGTCGGTGGATTTCGCGCCCGCGCTGGCGGTGCCCGGCGTGGTGGCGGCGTTCGGGCCGGGCGACGTGCCGGGTCGAAACGACGTGTCACCCTCCGGGCGCGAGGTCGAGCCGCTCTTCGCCGAAGCCGAGGTGCGGCACTGGGGGCAGGCCCTGGGGCTGGTGGTGGGCGCGACGCGGGATAGCGCCATCCTGGGCGCGCGCGCGGTGCGGGCGGAGGCCGAGCGGCTGGAGCCGGTGCTGACGCTGGAGGAGGCGATCGCGCGGGGCGACCTGCTGATGGACCCGATGACGCTCGCGCGGGGCGACTGGGCGGGCGGGCTGGCGGAAGCGCCGCGCCGGCTGTCCGGCACCTTCCGCTGCGGCGGGCAGGAGCACTTCTACCTGGAAGGCCAGGTCGCGCTGGCAGTGCCGGGCGAGGACGGCGACGTCGCGATCCACTGCTCCACCCAGCACCCGACCGAGGTGCAGCACATCGCCGCCCGCGTGCTGGGGTACGATTACAATCGGATCACCGTGCAGTGCCGACGCATGGGCGGGGCCTTCGGCGGCAAGGAGAGCAACGCGTCGTGGGTGGCCGCCGCCGCAGCCATGGCCGCGGCGCGATCGGGGCGGCCGGTGAAGCTGCGCCTGCCGCGCAAGGTGGACATGGCGGTGACCGGCAAGCGGCACCCCTTCCTGTTCCGCTGGGATGCAGGGTTCGACGCGACCGGGCGGATCACGGCGCTGGACGCGGCGATGTTCGCCGACGGCGGGCACACGCTGGACCTGTCGCAGGGCGTGATCTTTCGAGCGGTGACGCACGCGCTGAACGCGCTGGACGTGGCCGCCGTGCGGATCGAGGGCCGGGTGCTACGCACCAACACGGTGAGCAACACGGCCTTCCGCGGCTTCGGCGGGCCGCAGGGCGTGCTGCTGATGGAGGACGTGGTGCGCGCCGTGGCGGGAGCCACCGGGCTGACGCCCGAGGCAGTGCGCGAGCGCAACTTCGCCGGCGGGCCGAACGGCGACGAGACGCCCTACGGGCAGAAGCTGGAAGGCGACCTGATCCGCCGCGTGTGGGCCGAGGCGCGGGAGGAAAGCGGCTGGGAGGCGCGCCGGGCGGCGGTGGACGCCTTCAACGCCGCGCACCCGTACCTCCGGCGCGGCCTGGGGTCCTTCGTGCTGGCGTTCGGCATCTCCTTCGGGCTGATGCACCTGAACCAGGCCGGCGCCCTGGTGCACGTCTACACCGACGGCTCGATCCGCCTGAACCACGGCGGCACGGAGATGGGCCAGGGGCTGTTCGTGAAGGTGGCGCAGGTGGTGGCGCGGGTGTTCGGGGTGGGGCTGCAGCGCGTCCGCATCACCGCGACCTCCACGGCGGAGGTGCCCAACACCGCGCCCACTGCCGCCAGCACCGGCTCCGATCTCAACGGCTGGGCCGCCCACGCCGCGGCGAGCACGGTGCGCGACCGCATGGCCGCGGTGGCTGCGGCGGAATGGAGCGTGGACGTCGGGGAGGTGGAGTTCGACGACGGCTCGGTGCGCGCCGGCAACCACGCGCTGCGCTTCGGCGAGCTGGCGCAGCTGTGCTTTCTGCGCCGCGTGTCGCTCTCGGCCATCGGGCACTATCGCACGCCCGACATACACTGGGACCCGCTGCTGATGCGCGGCGCGCCGTTCTTCTACTTCTCCTACGGGGCGTCCGTCGCCGAGGTGGAGGTGGACACGCTGACCGGCGAGCACCGCTGCACCGGCGCCTGGCTGGTGCAGGACTGCGGCCGTTCGCTGAACCCGGCGGTGGACCTCGGGCAGATCGAGGGCGCCTTCGTGCAGGGCCTGGGCTGGCTCACCTGCGAGGAGCTGTGGTGGGACGAGGTGGGGCGGCTGCGCACGCTGGGACCTTCCACCTACAAGATACCCGGCTCACGCGACGTGCCGCCGGAGTTCCGGGTGCGGCTGCTGGCCGACGCGCCGGCGCGGGCGAACACCATCTTCCGATCCAAGGCGGTGGGCGAGCCGCCGGTGATGCTGGCCACCGCCGTGTGGAACGCTCTGCGCGACGCCACGGGGATCGAGGCGCTGGATCTGCCGGCGACGCCCGAGCGGGTGTTGCTGGCGATGGAGGCGAGGCGGCGCGAGGGTTAGGGCCGCGCCGGGAAGGCCGGGGCGCCTGCGGGGGCACCCCGCGCGCCGGTTCGTATCGGGGTTCGGCGACGCGGGGCGCGCGGTGGGGCGGGATGGCCAGCCGCGCCGCCTCCCGGGCCCGGGCGCTTCCTCCCGCCGTCCGGAGCCGGCCGGGATTGTTCCCCCTCGGCACCGTACCGATCTAGGAGGCGTATGCCGTCCCTGCTCAAGACTGCCCTCCTTCTGTTCCTGGTCCTGTTCCTCCTGCCCCTCGCCGTGTCGGCCGTCCTGTACCTCCGGGACGGCACCGGTGCCGGCTGGCGGACGGCCGACCGTTCCTCGGCCGGGCTGCTGCCGCGACCCGAGCGCGGCACCGCCGCCGTGCGCATATTCGCGGCGCAGACGGTGCGCTGGCGCGGCATCTTCGCCACCCATTGCTGGATCGTGTTCAAGGCGGCCGGAGACGCGTCCTACACCCGCTACGACTACACCGCCTGGGGCGCCGAGCCGATCCGCATGAACGGCTTCGAGCCTGACGGGCGCTGGTTCGGCCGCGTGCCGGAAGTGGTGTTCGCCGCCGACGGCGCGGCCGCGGAGGCGATGATCCCCCGGATGCGGGAGGCCATCGCGGGATACGCCTGGCGAAACCAGGGCGACTACAGCGCCTGGCCGGGCCCGAACTCCAACACCTTTGTGGCGGCGGTGATGGACGCGGTGCCGGGCATACACGTCGCCCTGCCGCCGACCGCGATCGGCAAGGATTATCCCTACGACGGGCTCTGGCTGCGCCGCACGCCCTCGGGCACCGGGTTGCGGCTGACGCTGGGCGGCTACGGCGGCGTCACGCTCGGCTGGGCCGAAGGGGTGGAAGTCAACATCCTCGGTGCCATCGCCGGGTTCGACCTGCGCCGCCCGGCCCTCAAGCTGCCGGGACTGGGGCGCATCGGAATGCCGGGCGAGGCCGGCTAGGAGCCTCGGTCGGCACCGGTCTTCCCTGGTCGGGCGTGGGCGCGGTGCAGGACCGGGGAAGCGCGGATGGAGGTGGTAGCCGCCGCCGAGCCTAGCCGAAGGCGCCGCATTCCAGCGACACCACGGCGCTGGCCTCGCGTACCAGGGTGAACAGCTCGCGTAGCGGCACGATTAGCTCCTCCTGCTCGCGGCCGTAGCCGGCATGGCGCGGCGACGGCGCTTCGCCGAAGTCCAGCCCGGTTCCGGGCGGCGGGGCGGCGGGGAAGACCTCGTCCAGCAGCCCGGCGGCGCCTTCCACGTCGAGGCGGAGCAGGCGGTTAAGGAGGTTGTCGCGCGAAACGCTGTGGCGCGGCGAGAAGTCGGGCACCTCCATGGCCAGCAGCCAGATGCGGTGGATCAGGCACAAGCGCAGGGCGTGCACCGCGAAGAGCCGGTCGCTCATGCGCGGCCGGGCTTCGCCGGGCCAGACGCCTCGCAGCGCGATGTCGTCGGCCAGCAAGCGGCGCAGCACGCCGCGCGCCGGGTCGCCCAGGTTCAGGTCTTCCAGGGCGGCCGCCACCTTCATCAGCACCGCCGCGCGGCCCGGCCGGCGGCTGCGCGCGGCGCGGTCGAGCCAGGTGCCGGGGTCGAGCGAGAACACGTAGCCGCGCAGCACGTCGGGGTCGGACAAGGAAAGGCCGGCGCGGGCGAAGGCCATGGCGTTGCGGAAGCGCGGCGAGCGGGCCAGCAAGTCGGCGAAGGCTTCCGGCTCGCGGCCCGCGCCCTCGCCCAGCCCGTGCGTCAGGTTGGCTAGGAAGCCGAGCTGCTGCAGCACCGCGTTGTTGGGGATGGCGCGCAGCTCGCGCGGGTGGCGGATGGTGGCGGGGCCGCCGGTGTCGCTCTGGCGGTTGGACGGGCGGGAGCCGGTACGGTCCAGCAGCGCCGGGCCGAAGGCGCCGAGCAGGGCGGCGTAGCCGGGGTCGTCCACCAGCCCGGCCATCGCGGCACGGGCGCCGGCGAACAGGTCGGCGGCGAAGCCGGCCTCGGCGTAGACGGGATCGCGCGCGACGTCCTCGCGCACCGCGGGCCGAAAGGCGTGCTCGGCGATTCGGGCGACGGTGGCCAGCGCCAGGGCGGGGGTGCCGAAGTTCAGGTAGCCGTCGCTGCCCTGGAAAGAGGTTTCCTCGCGCAGTGGGGTGTTCTGGGCGGCGAAGGCGGCGCGCACCGCCGGGGGATCGAGGTAGTTGAGCCGCGCCGCGAGACCGTCGGGGTGGCCGCCGCGGCCCAGGCCCTCGCCGTGAGTGTCGAACATCACGACCTCCAAGTCGGCGAGGCCGTGCCGGGCCAGGAGATCGGCCACCCGCAGCTTGAGCCGCTCGATCAGGTGGGTCGCGGCGATTTGGCCAACGTAGCGGCCGCTGTCGGAGTAGCCGAACTGCAGGCATAGCCGCCCACACTTGCGCAGGTAGTCGCGCCAGTGTGGGGAACGCAGCGCCTCCTCGACCACCCGCTCGCCGCGACGCTCGAGGGCTTCGGCGGTCTCGAACAGTGGGGAGATTTCCAGGCTGTCCTCGACGCCGCACAGCTTGGCCAGCAGCAGGGCGACGAGCAGGGTCAGGCCGCTCTCGGTTTCGGCCACGAGGAAGCGCATGGGCTGCGAGGCGTCCACATGCTTGGCGATCTCGGCCACCGTCATCATCAGGCGCAGGGCGCTGGCCTGCTCGGTCATCAACCCGCCGATGTCCACTGGCTCGGCGACGACGTCGTCCAGGATATCGTTCACCGCCGCGAACAGGGCGCGCCGGCGGGTCGGGTCCTCCGGCCCTCCGCCGAGTTCGGGGAAGCGCAGGCGGGCGGCGTTGTGCAGCTGGGTGGAGTTCAGCCGGACGTGGGTGCCGGCCAGGGAAAGACCGTGCGCCACCAGACCGGCGCGCGCCACGCACAGCGTGACGCGGGCGTCGTCGTCGGGGGCGGCGGCGAGGGCGGCGGAGAACAGGGCGAGCAGTGGTTCGGGCGTGGTCAGCGCCGCCTCGCGCCCGCCGATCAGGGCAAGCGCGAAGGCCTGCGCCCCGTCGGCGGACGGCGTGCCCGGTGGTGGGCAGACGGCGAGTTGGCCGAGCACGGTCTCCAACGCTTCCGCGACGCGGGCGCGCAACGGGCCCACGCAGTGCTGTGGCAAGGGTTCGAGTTGGGCCGCTAACCGGGCGAGTTGCAGGCGCTTCATCGCGAGGCGCAGGCGCAGGGTATCCTGCCAGCCGATGTCGGTGCGCCCGTCGGTGTCATAGCCGACCCAGGATGCGAGGATGACGGGCTGGGGCCGCAGGTCGGTCCAGCGATCGGGCCAATGCTCGCGAGCGGCGGCGAGGAAAGCCGAGGCCAGGCTGTCGAGCGCGTCGCGGGCATGCGCGATGGCCTCGGTCGCCTGGGCGAACTCCTGTTCTAGCGTCGGCGGCGTCGGGCGCAGCGGCAGGTCGCCGTCCGGCAAGGGGCCGCCCTGCGCCGCGAGAGCCAGGGCACGGTTGGTGACGGGCGAGAGGCTGAAGGTCGGATGGGCGGTGAACACCGCCGCGGCGCGCGGGCGCTCTGCGGCTTGCCGAAAGGCGGCCCAGCGTACCGGGCTGTCGTTGGAGTCGGGGCGAGCCACGCAGGAGGCCAGGGAGGCGAGGGCTTCGTCCTGCCTGCCAGACCCCCCCGTGTTGTTGGCCAGTGCAGCGGCGCGATCGGTTAGCGCGTCGTGTCCGAGCCGAGCGAGGATGGCGGAGATTTCGGTGCGCGACAGGCTACCTTCGTCCAAGCGGCGACTGAGGGTGAGTGCCACGGCGAGGGCCGGATTGCCAAAAGGATCCTCGGCCGTGGCGCTGCGCGCGTCCGCGACGAGGTTGAGAAGACCGGCAGTGGGGAAGTTCGGCATGAACCCTCATGCTGCACCTGCACAGAGAGGCTGTCGTCAGGTTTTTGCGGCCGAGCGGGAGGCGAACGACACTGTTACGCGAAGCCAGGTTTCAGCGGGGTTGGCAGGGACTGGTGCGAAACAAGTCCCAGCGGACAGTAGATGCTATCGCGTCGCAAATGTGGGATGCGCGAAGCCCGTGTCGAAGACGGAGCGGGATTTCGTGAGTAGGAAATGCGGGGACAGGATTTGAACCTGTGACCTTCAGGTTATGAGCCTGACGAGCTAC
>CAXTEL010000062.1:0-13690 GCA_964243365.1 uncultured Roseomonas sp.
CGTCGGCGGCGATCGCGGGCGACCGGCCGGCGCCCGGCCCGCTGCCCGCCGGGCCGCTCGACGCCGTGCTCGTCGAGCGCGCCGCGGCGCTCGCCGACGCGCACCGCAGGGCGCGGGCGGGCTCGCGGGCGGTGCTGACCGGAAACGCGACGGGCGCGCCGCAGCGGGGCCGCGCGCGCCGGGACGTGGACCACGTGGCCGCCGCGCTGAACGCGGTCCGCACGATGCTCGGCGTCGGCCTGGGGACGACCTTCTGCGTGCTCGCCGGCGACCCCGGCGCCACCATCGTGGTGATCCTGCAGTCGGCGTTCCTGTCGCTCCTGGCGACGCAGCCCGACCCGTCGCGGGCCGCGGCCCGGTTCCTCGCCGCCATGCCGCTGGCGGCGCTGGTGGCCGGGATCGTCCACTTCCTGCTGCTG
Source organism: uncultured Roseomonas sp. (assembly GCA_964243365.1). Lineage (GTDB taxonomy): Bacteria > Pseudomonadota > Alphaproteobacteria > Acetobacterales > Acetobacteraceae > Roseomonas. Next base: position 420 of record CAXTEL010000062.1, read on the forward strand.
CCGCTGGCGTCGGGCTTCGTGCCGTTCGCCCTCGCGGTGGGCGGCGCCGCGTTCCTCCTCGGCCTGGCCTACCGCCACCCGCTGACCGCGACGCTCGGGCCCAACCTCCTCGTCGGCTTCACCATCCTGCTGGCGCCCGCCAACGCGCAGGGCTTCGACCTCGCCGGCTTCGCCAACACCGTCGCGCACGTGATCCTCGCGCCCGCCTTCGTGTTCGCCTCCTTCCACCTGCTGCTCCCCGTCCGCCCGGCGCGGCGGCTGTTCCGGGCCGCCGGCCGGGTGGCGCTGTCGCTGCGGCGCGCGCTGCGGCGCGGCCGCGCCGGCGCCGCGCCCGACCCGTCGCTCGCCTTCGACCGCCTGTCGGCCATGCTGCTGTGGATCGGCACGCGCGGCGCCGGGCGGCCCCGCCTGCTCGGCCGCTTCCTCGACTTCGCCCAGCTCGAGGCGGCGCTGGGCCGCGCCTGGTCGGGGCTGCGCGACGCCGAGCCGGCGGCCGAGCCGGCGGCCGACCTGGCGGACGCGATCCGCCTCGGGCGCGCCGGGCTGCGCGACGCCGACCCGGCCCCGCTGGAGCGGGCCGCCCGGCTGCTGCTGGAACGCCCGCCCGCCGCCGCCGTGCCCGCCGCCGCCCTGCGCGCCGCCTCCGGCCTGCGCGAGGCCGCCGCGCTGCTGCGGTCCCAGCGCCGCGCGCTGCGCCGCTACGGCGTGCTGGGAGCGTGAGGCGGTGTGGCGCGAAACCAACCTGTTCGGGATCTACGTCTCGCCGCTGCTCGCCTACATGCTCGCCGCCGCGCTGGTCTACGCGCCCCTACGCTTCGCGCTGCTGCGTTTGGGCTTGTTCCGCCTGGCCTGGAACCCGCCCTTGACGGAGGCCGGCATCTACGTCTGCATCCTGGGCGTGCTGGTGATCTGGTTCTGAGGCGGCGGGAGGCCGGGACGGCGATGTTCGGCAAGGCCCGACTGGCGGGCCGCTACCTCGTCACCCTCGCGGTGCTGGCCGGGGCGCTGGTGGCCGGGTTGGCGATCTGGGACCACTACCTGACCGGCCCGTGGACCCGCGACGGCCAGGTGCTGGCCTACGTCGTCAACCAGGCGCCGGAGGTGTCGGGGCGCGTCGTCCGGCTGCACGTCGCCGACAACCAGGCGGTCCAGCAGGGTGACCCGCTCTACGAGATCGATCCCAGCGACTTCCAGACCAGCCTCGCCAACGCCCAGGCGACCGCGGCCAGCCGCTACGCCGACCTGCAGAACAAGCAGCTGCAGGCCCGGCGGCGGGCGCAGCTCACCACCCTGTCCACCTCCGAGGAGGAGAAGCAGCAGTACGGCTTCACCGCCGACATGGCGGCGGCCGAGCACGCCGCGGCGGTGGTCCAGGTCAACCAGGCCAGGATCAACCTCGAGCGCGCGGTGGTGCGCTCGCCCGTCAACGGCTACGTCACCAACCTCCAGCTGCGGGTGGGCGACTACGCCACCGCCGGCGCGCGCAACCTGGCGCTGCTGGACGGCGACAGCTTCTGGGTCGTCGGCTACTTCGAGGAAACCAAGATCTCGGGCATCCGCGTCGGCGACGCGGCGACGGCGGCGCTGATGGGCTTCCGCGACCCGGTGCGCGGCCGCGTCGAGAGCATCGCGCGCGGCATCGACACGCCCAACACCCAGCCCGGCGCGCTCGGCCTCGCCTCGGTCAACCCGGTGTTCACCTGGGTCCGGCTGGCCCAGCGCATCCCCGTGCGCATCCGCATCGAGTCCGTGCCGGACACGGTCACGGTCGCCGCCGGCATGACCGCCACGGTGACGATCACCCTGCGGGGCGGGCCGGGGCCCGGGAACGGCCTGATCTCCCGCCTGCTCACCCAGGTGGGCGGCTGACCCGACGGGCCGGCGCGCCCGGCGCCCGCCTCGAACGGTCAGCCGCCCCGCGCGCGCGCCGTTCCCACTCACGCGCATTTGCCCGGCCGCGGGCGATTCCCCATCGCCGCGGCGGGTCTTGCTGCGCCGCAATGCGTTAAGCTTTCGTCCGGCGAACCATTCACCGGGGCGGGAGCGGGTTTCCAGGCATGGTCGATCCCGCATGGACGTGACGCCGGGCCAGGAGCGGCCGAAGCTCGCGCCGGCGCCGCAGAGCACCCCGGCACCCGTTCCGCCGCCTGGCTCCCGGCATCCCGGACGCTTTGTCCTGGCCGTCGTCCTGCTTTTGGCGGGCTACGCCGGCGCAGCGTACTGGCGGCACTGGTGGCCGTTCCCCGCGCCGCCCCCGGCGGCCGCCGGCCCGCCGCCTCCCGTTCCCGTCACCCTGGCCCGCGTCGAGACGCGGGCGGTACCGATCTGGCTCACCGGGCTGGGCACGGTGCAGGCCTACAACACGGTGGCCGTGCGCGCCCGCGTCGACGGCCAGCTGGTGCGCGTCGCCTACACCGAAGGCCAGGATGTCGGGGAAGGCGACCTGCTGGCCGAGATCGACCCCCGGCCGTACGAGGCGCAGCTGGCCCAGGCGCAGGCCAAGCTGGCGCAGGACATGGCCACCTTGCGCGACGCCCAGCTCAACCAGGCGCGCTACGCCCAGCTTGCCGCCCGGGGCGACGTGGCCCGCGCCCAGCTGGACACCCAGACGGCGACCGTGGAAGCGCAGACCGCTTTGGGGCAGGCCGACCGGGCCGCCATCAGCTACGCCCAGGTGCAGCTCGCCTACACCCGCATTACCGCGCCGATCAGCGGGCGAACCGGCGTGCGGCTGGTGGATGCGGGCAACATCGTGCAGGCCGGCAGCACCGGCCCGCTGGTGACAATCACCCAGCTCCAGCCGATCTCGCTGGTGTTCACCCTGCCGCAGGACGACCTGGCCAGGGTGGGGGCGGCGATCCGGGCGAGTGCGGCGCCGCTCGAGGTGCAGGCCTTCGGGCGGGACGCCGCCACGCCGCTGGCCACCGGCAGACTCGACCTGGTCAACAACCAGGTGAACGGGCAGACCGGCACGGTGGACCTCAAGGCGTCGTTCCCCAACGAGGACCACGCGCTGTGGCCCGGCCAGTTCGTCACCGCCCGGCTGGTGCTGTCGGTGCGCCGGGACGGCGTCACCGCCCCCGCCTCGGCCGTGCAGCGCGGCCAGAACGGCACCTTCGTGCTCGTCGTCGGCCCCGACAACAAGGCGGCGGTGCGGCCGGTGGACGTGGCGCTGATCCGCGACGGCACGGCGCTGTTCGACCGCGGCGTGCAGCCCGGCGACACCGTCATCACCGAAGGCCAGTTCAGGGTGAAGCCCGGCGCCGCCGTGGCCGACGCCGCCGCTCCGCACGGTGGTGGCCAGGAAGGCGCCCGGACGGCCGACCGCGGCCCGCCGCCGGCCGGCACCGCGCGTTGAACCCTTCCGCCGGCTTCATCCGCCGTCCCGTCGCCACCGCGCTGCTGGCGATCGCCATGCTGCTGCTGGGCATCGTCGCCTACCCGCTGCTGCCGGTGGCGCCGCTGCCGCAGGTGGACTTCCCCACCATCCAGGTCACGGGGATGCTGCCCGGCGCCAGCCCCGAGACCATGGCCAGCAACGTCGCCACGCCCCTGGAACGGCAGTTCTCGCTGATCCCGGGCCTGGACGAGATGACCTCCACCAGCGCGCTGGGCAGCACCCAGATCACGCTGCAGTTCGAGCTGTCGCGCGACATCGACGCCGCCGCCACCGACGTCCAGGCCGCCATCAACGCCGCCGGCGGCCAGCTCCCCACCAACCTTCCCAGCCCGCCGACCTACCGTAAGGTCAACCCGGCCGACGCGCCGATCCTGGTGCTGGCGCTGACCTCGGCCACCCTGCCGCTGACCCAGGTCAACGACTACGCCGACAACATCCTGGCCCAGCAGCTTTCCCAGATCAGCGGCGTCGGCCTGGTGCAGATTACCGGCACCCAGAAGCCCGCAGTGCGCGTGCAGCTCGACCCGGCGCGCCTGAGCAGCCTCGGCCTGGGCTTCGAGGACGTCCGCGGCGCGATCGCGCTCGCCACCGCCAACGCCCCCAAGGGCACCTTCGACGGCGCCACCCAGAGCTTCACGGTCTACGACAACGACCAGATCCTGCTCGCCGAGCCGTGGAACGACATCATCGTCGCCTACCGCGGCGGCGCCCCGATCCGCGTGCGCGACGTCGGCCGCGCGGTGGAAGGCCCGGAGAACAGCAAGCTCGCGGCCTGGGCCTACGTCGATGCCCGCGCCGCCAGCGGCCCGGCGCCGCGCGCCATCGTGCTGGCCATCACCAAGCTGCCCGGCGCCAACGTGATCGAGACGGTGGAGCGGGTGAAGGCCGCCCTGCCCCGGCTGCAGGGCGCAATCCCGCCGTCCGTCGAGGTGTCCATCCTCACCGACCGCACCCAGACCATTCGCGCCTCGGTGGACGACGTGCAGCTCACCCTGGTGCTGACCATCGCGCTGGTGGTCGCGGTGATCTTCGTGTTCCTGCGCAACGTCGCCTCCACCGTGATCCCGTCCGTGACCGTCCCGCTGGCGCTAATGGGCACGCTGGCCGTGATGTACGTCGCGGGCTTCAGCCTGGACAACCTCAGCCTGATGGCGCTGACCATCGCGGTCGGCTTCGTTGTGGACGACGCCATCGTGGTGCTGGAGAACGTCTACCGCTACGTCGAGGAAGGCATGCCGGTCCGCGACGCCGCCTTCAAGGGCGCCGGCGAGATCGGCTTCACCGTGATTGCCATCTCGGTGTCGCTGATCGCGGTGTTCATACCCCTGCTGCTGATGGGCGGCATCGTCGGCCGGCTGCTGCGCGAGTTCGCGATCACCGTCAGCATCACCATCGCCCTGTCCGTGGTGGTGTCGCTGACGCTGACGCCGATGCTGTGCTCGCGCTACCTCCGCGACACCGCCCACGAGGCGCACGGGCGCCCGTACCGGATCGCCGAAGCCGGCTTCGCCTGGCTGCTCGACCGCTACACCGCCGGGCTCACGCTGGCGCTGCGCTTCCGCTTCGTCACGCTGATGACCTTCCTCGCCACCCTGGCCCTGACGGCCTGGCTGTTCATCGTCATCCCCAAGGGCTTCTTCCCGCAGCAGGACACCGGCTTCATCTACGGCCAGGCGATCGGGCCGCAGGATTCCTCCTCCGCCCGCATGGCCGGGCGCATGACCGCGCTGGGCGAGGTCATCCGGGCCGACCCCGACGTGTCCAGCATGGGGTTCAGCGTCGGCGCCACCTCGTTCAACCAGGGCACCTTCTTCATCAACCTGCGGCCCCTGGCGGAAGGGCGCACCGCCACGTCGGAGGAGATCATCGCCCGCCTCCGCCCGAAGGCGGCGCAGGTGCCCGGCGTCAACCTGTTCCTGCAGTCCCTGCAGGACATCCGGATCGGCGGCCGGCTGTCGCGCACCCAGTACCAGTACACGCTGAGCAGCCCCGACCTCGCCGACCTCGAAGCCTGGGCGCCGCGCATCCTCGAGGCGATGCGCGGCCTGCCCCTGCTGGCCGACGTCACCTCCGACCAGCAGACCGACGCCCCGGCGGCCAACCTCGTCATCGACCGCGACCAAGCGTCGCGCTTCGGCATCCAGCCCACGCTGATCGACGCCACGATCTACGACGCCATCGGCCAGCGCCAGGTCGCGCAGTACTTCACCCAGGCCAACAGCTACCACGTCGTCCTGGAAGCGCTGCCCGAACTCCAGGGCGACCCGGCCCTGCTGGACCAGATACGCCTCGCCTCCCCCGTCACCGGCGGCCAAGTGCCGTTGTCGCTGCTGTTGCGCCCCGACACGTCGCGCACGGCGGCGCTGAACATCAACCACCAGAGCCAGTTTCCGGCGGTGACGATCTCCTTCAACCTCGCCCCCGGCGCCTCGCTGGGCACGGCCACGCAGGCGGTCGAGGCGGTGCAGGCCCGGCTCGGCGTGCCGCCCACGCTGATCGGCGGCTTCCAGGGCACCGCGCAGGCGTTCCAGAGCGGCCTGTCCACCCAGCCCTACCTGATCGTCGCCGCCCTGGTGGCCGTCTACATCGTGCTGGGCGTGCTCTACGAGAGCTTCATCCACCCGCTGACCATCCTGTCCACCCTGCCCTCGGCCGGGGTGGGCGCGCTGCTCACGCTGATGCTGTTCGGCTACGACCTCAGCGTCATTGCCGTGATCGGCATCTTGCTGCTGATCGGCATCGTCAAGAAGAACGGCATCATCATGGTGGACGTCGCGCTGCACCTGGAGCGCGAAGGCGGCAAGTCGCCGGAAGAGGCAGTGTTCGAGGCCTGCCGCCTGCGCTTCCGCCCGATCCTGATGACCACGATGTGCGCCCTGCTCGGCGGCGTGCCGCTGATGCTGGGCACCGGCACCGGCTCCGAGCTGCGCCGCCCCCTGGGCTTCGCCATCGTCGGCGGCCTGGCGCTGTCGCAGGTGCTGACGCTGTTCACCACCCCCGTGATCTACCTCTACCTCGACCGGGTGAACACGTGGCTGTCGGGCGGCAGCAGGACCGGGCCGGCCGGCGCCGCCGAGCCGCGGGCCGTGCCCGCCGAGTGAACCCCGGCGCCGACCGCCCGGCAGGGCGGCCCGGGATGGCGGCCCGGGATGGCGCCGCCGGCGCCCCCGGCGCAGGCTCCGGCAGCCATGGACGCGCCCGACCTCTTCCCGGCCCTCGACACTCCCCGGCTCCGCCTGCGCCTCGCCGCGCCCGCCGACGCCGCCCCGATCAGCGCCCTGATGACCGCCGGCATCAGCCGCCGGCTCGGCAACTGGCCGATGCCCTACACCCCGGAGATGGCCGCCGCGCGCATCCGCGACTGGGGCGCCCTGGCGCGCGACGGGCGCGGCATGCCCTGCGTGATCGCCCCGCGCGACGGTGGCACCGTGCTCGGCTGGATCTACTGCATGCGCTTCTCCGCCGACGTCCCGGTGGCCACCATGGGCTACTGGTGCGGCGAGGCGCACCAGAACCGGGGCTACGTGCGCGAGGCCGCCGCCGCCCTGGTGCCGGCCGCCTTCCGCCACCTCGGCGTGGCGGCCATCGAGGCGCTGGCCCAGCCCGACAACGTCGGCTCCCTGGCGGTGCTGCGCGGGCTCGGGATGCGCCTGGTCGGCGAGGAGCTGGACTTCGCCCCCGCCCGCAACCGCGACGAGGCGGTGCTGCGCTTCCGGCTCGACCGCCCCGCCGGCGACTAGCGACCCCCGCCCGCTTCCGGCACGTACCGCCACACGCTCGCCGGCGGGAAGTTGCGCGGCGTCCAGGCTTCCCGCGTCGCCCGCAGCCCCAGCGCGCGGTACGGCAGCGGCGAGGTGACGCAGTAGGTGTACAGCAGGAAGCCCCGCCCCGGCGCCACCGCTTTCACCGCCGCCACGAAGCGACGCTGCCGTTCCAAGGGCAGCAGCACCAGCGGTATCCCGCAGATCGCCGTCCCCACCCGCCCGTGCAGCCGCCGCGGCAGCGCGCGCGTCAGCTCGAAGGCGTCCCCCGTCATCACCTGCACCCCCGGCGGCAGCGCGCGGCGCAGGTGCTCAGCCATCTCGGGGACGATCTCCAGCACCACCAGCCGCTCCGGCGGCAGCCCGGCGGTCAGCAGCGCCCGCGACACCACCCCCGTGCCGGCGCCCAGTTCCACCACCACCTCGCCGGCATCCCAGCGGGTCAGCGCCGCGATGCGCCGGCACAGCGTCGCCGAGGACGGCACCACGGAGCCCATCTGCAACGGGTTGCGCAGCCAGCGACGGAGAAACAGCGACGCGCCGGCCGCGCCCCCGCCCGACGGACCCGACAACGATGCACCCATGCCCTGCCTCCGAAGCTGCCCGGCCCGCACGGACGGGCGGCGAGCCGGCCGCGAGTTCTGCGAGAACGCCGCGGTCCCGTCTCGCGAAGCCTTCGTGACGGCTCGGTTTCCGCCCCGTGGCGCGGGCAACCCGCCCCACCGGCCCCGGCCAGCCGGTCCGGCGGCACGGCGCGCCCTCGCGCGCCCCGGCGGCGGCGCCTCAGGCCTGCGCGGCGGCGAGCCCGCGCGGCAGCCCGGCGACCACGTCCTCGGCGATCACCCCCGGCCCCGGCGGCGCGGCGGCGCCGTGCACCCACACGGCCGCGCAGGCCGCCTCGAACGGCGCCATGCTCTGGCTCAGCAACGCCGCCACCACCCCCGACAGCACGTCGCCGCTGCCGGCGGTGGCCAGGCTCGGCGGCGCGTCGGCGTTGATCGCGGCGCGGCCGTCGGGCGAGGCGATCACCGTGTCGGCGCCCTTGAGCACCACCACCGCCCCGGTCGCCGCCGCCGCCCGGCGCGCCGCCGCCAGCTTGTCCGGTCCCGCCGCCCCGAACACCCGGGCGAACTCCCCGGCGTGCGGGGTGATCACCGCCGCCCCGCGCAACAGCTCCGGCCGCCCGGCACAGGCGGTCAGCACCCCGGCATCGGCCACCGCCGGCGCGCCCGACCCCGCCACCAGCCGCAGCAGCGCCACCGCGCGCTCGTCGGCCGCCAAGCCCGGCCCGAGCACCCAGGCGTGCGGGCGCCCCCCGCCCAGCAGCGACTCCGGCGGCGGGTCGGCCACGATGTCGCCCGGCTCGGCCGCCCCGCGCAGCAGGAACGCCGCCCCCTGCGTGGTGGCCGCCAGCGTGCCCATCCCCGCCCCCGCCCGCCGCGCCGCCAGCAGCGCCAGTCGCGCCGCCCCCGGCATCCCCGGCCCCGCTGCCACCACCACGTGGCCGCGCGCGTGCTTGTGGGTGTCGGCGCCGGGCTCGGGCAGCCGCCACAGCCCCGGCCCGTTGCGGAAGGTGTCGGGCCGCGTCGCAGCCACCGCCGCTTCCGGCAGCCCGATGTCGGCCAGCTCCAGCGCGCCGCACAGTTCCCGCCCCGGGTACAGCAGGTGCCCCGGCTTGAGCCGCGCGAAGGTCACCGTGGCGGCGGCCGCGAACACCTCGCCCAGCGGCTGCCCCGTGGCGCCGTCCAGCCCGCTGGGCACGTCCACCGCCAGGATCGGGCGGGACGCGGCGCGCAGGGCCGCCAGCGCCGCGCCTTCCAGCGGCCCGGTCAGCCCGGCGCCGAACAGCGCGTCCACCACCAGCCCGGCGCGCCCGACGGCCTCCGCCCCGAGCGCCACCACCGGGCCGCGCCAGCGCGCCGCCGCCTCTCCCGCCGCGGTGCCGGGCGCGGGCAGCCGCAGCGGCGCCACCGCCACCGGCCAGCCCAGCTCGGCCAGCAGCCGCGCCGCCACCCAGCCGTCGCCGCCGTTGTTGCCGGGTCCGGCCAGCACCAGCAACGCGCGCGGCCGCCAGCGGCGGCGGACGGCGCGGGCCACGGCGCGGCCGGCGTTCTCCATCAGCCGCGCGAGCGGGACGCCCGACGCCGCGGCCGCGGTGTCGGCGCGGGTCATCGCGAGGGGCGTGAGCAGTTCGGGCGGGGCGCCTCGGCGCGTCGGGTTCGGCACGCGGCGGAGCATAGGGCGACCGCCGCCGCCGACGGAACCTCCGTCCCGGCCCGGGACGCGGCCGGCCATCGCTGGCCGCCCGCGACGCGGGCCCCTAGGCTGACTCTCCGACCAGGGGGAGCGACCCGCCGATGGCGTTCGTGGTGGCAGTGGCCAGCCGCAAGGGCGGCGCCGGCAAGTCCACGGTGGCGGCGAACCTCGCCACCGCGCTGCTGGCCGGCGGCGCCCGCGTCGCCCTGCTCGACGCCGACCCGCAGGGCACCCTCGCCCGCTGGGCCGCCGAGCGCCCGCCCGGGGCCGCCGCCCTGCCGTTGCAGGCGCCGGCCGGCTGGCGCGTGCCGCAGGTCGTCTCGGACCTGCGCCGCCGCGACGGCTTCGTGATCCTCGACACCGCCCCGCACGCCGACGCCGACAGCCGCGCCGCGATCCGCGCCGCCGACCTAGTGCTGATCCCCTTGCAGCCGTCCCTGCCCGACCTGTGGGCGATCGACGCCACGCTGGCGGCGGCGGCGGACGAGAAGCGGCCGGTGGCGCTGATGCTCAACCGGGTGCCGCCGAGCGGCCGGCTGCGCGACGCGGTGGAGGCGGCGATCCGGGCGCGCGACCTGCCGCTGCTGGGCACCGGCTTCGGCAACCGCACCGCCTTCGCCGGCGCTTTCGGGCGCGGCCTGGGCGCGGTGGAGGACGCCCCGCGCGGCGCCGCGGCCGACGAGGCGCGGGCCCTGGCGGACGCGGTGCGGCGCGAGGCGACGCCCTGAGGCGGCCGGCCCGGAGCGCCCCCGACCGGGGGGGAGCGTCCGGGCCTCGGCTCAGATGCAGCTCACAGGAACAGGAAATCGCCCGCGGTGAACTGCCCCACCGTGGCGTTCTCGATCCGCAGCGTTTGTGCCAGGTCGAACGAGGGCGGCGGGAAACCCGGGAAACTGTGCAGGGCCATCACTACGTCGGCGCCGTCCTGCACCATGGCGGCCCGCACCTCGGCGAAGCTGCGCTCGTGGAACTCGGCCAGGCTCACGCGGTCCTCGCCGAACGTGAAGTCGGTGATCACCGCGTCACCCTGCCCGGCGCCGCGGAACTCCCGCGTGTAGCCCTGGATCGCGAACACGTCGCGCCCGGCGCCGCCCTCGTAGGTGTCGCTGCCGCCCAGCCCGGCCAGCACGTCGTCGCCGCCGCCGCCGAACAGCATCTGGGCGCCGACCGTGCCGGTCAGCCGCTGGTTCAGGTCGGTGCCGACCATCACCTCGATGCCGGTGGCGACCACCGCGCCCAGCGCCGCGGCGGCGAGCGGCGCCCGCAGCGAGTAGGCGTCGCCGGTCACGATTACCGTGTCCCAGCCGCCCACGTCGATCACTTGGTCGCCGAGCGCGACGCCCGCTTCCAGCCGGTACTGGCCGTCCACGACGTAGACGTCATCGCCCATGCCGCCCAGCAGCACGTCGTTGCCCGGGCCGCCCTCGACCACGTCGTCGCCGTCGCCCCCCTCCAGCCGGTCGTTGCCGAGCCCGCCGTAGAGCACGTCGTTGCCGCCGCGGCCGTCGATCAGGTCGTTGCCGTCGTGGCCTTCCAGCCGCTGGTCGACGCCGGTGCCCAGGATCACCTCGACCCCGCCGGCCGAGCTCCAGCGCGCGCCCGTGACGATCACCGTGTCGTAGCCGCCGCCGACGGCCTCCACCACCACGTCGCGGAGGTCGTCCAGCACGTAGACGTCGTCGCCCGCGCCGCCCGCCAGGATGTCGGCGCCGATGCCGCCGTCCAGCACGTCGCCGAGCGACGAGCCGACGAGCCGGTCGTCGCCCAGGCCGCCCAGGAGGTCGAGGGCGACGACGGCCGGGATCACGCCCGCCGGAACGGCGACCGGCCCCGTCCCGCCCGCGCCGGTGTCGGGGGCGCGTAGCAGTTCTCGCCGAACAATGTTCATCATTCCTGTTTCCTCCTGCGGCCCGCCGCTTGCCCGACGAGGCCGCGTTCCGGAACCCACGCTTCATTGTTGCTCAAGAATGAGCAAATGTCACCCGGCTCGCGACGTCGTGCGGGCCGGGACCGCGCCGGGCCGACGGGCGCCGGTCGCCGGCGCGTCGCGTTCGCCTCCCCGGCCGCCACGTCCGCCGAACCCGCCGCCCCGGCGGGCGGATCGGTCGCCGCGCGCGTGGTCGGACCCCCGTGCCCATGCCCGCGCCCTTCCCCGGCGCGTTCCGGGCCACCAGCGCGCCGCTGACCCCCGGCCGGGTCGCCGCCCCGCCGATCGTTCAGGAACAGTTCAGCCAGAACGAGAACGCCGGGTGCCGCGGCAGGATGGCGGCGGCGACGACGCCCTCGCGGCCCCGCCAGCCGCAGGCGAAGGCGCGCACCAGCGCTGCCCCGGCCGGGTCCGGCGGCGACCACAGCAGCGCAGCGGCCGCACGCCCTGGATGCCGAGCGGCACCAGCCCGGAGCCGAGCAGCTCCACCCGCGGCGCGCCGCCCGCCGGCCATTGGGCGCGCGCCCAGGGGCCGGAGACCTCCGCCCCGTCCGCCGAGCGCGGCAGCAGCCGCCGAGCTTGGGCGTACCGGACCAGGGCGTCGCCGCGGTCGCCGCCCGGCGGCCACCGCCGCGGAAAAGCGGGGGAGACCGCCATGACCCAGCCGGCGCCGGGCGGCGAGACCCGCGCGAAGAACGGCGCGAACGTCGACGCGATCCGCTCGTCCGCCGCGCGCCGCACCGCGCCGAAGCGGCAGCAGGGCCGACGCCCCGGCCAGCCACCAGGCCCGGCGGCCCGCCCCGCGCGTCACGCCCCGCCCCGCCCGGCCGAACCCCCCTCGGCCGTGCCCCGCCCCGCCGCGTGCCCCGCCAGCGCCGCCGCCGCGTCCGCCCAGGTCGCCGGCCGGTATTCCTCCCGGATCCGCCGCTCCAGCGCCGCCACCTCCTCGGGCCGCTCGATCGCCCGCCGCAGCACGGCGACCGCGTCCGTCACGCTGTCGGGGTCGAGGTACAGGCACCACGGCCCGCCGGCCTCGGGCACCGACGTGCGGTTCGACGCCACGCAAACCTTGCCGAAGCTCAGGCTCTCGGTCACCGGCAGCCCCCAGCCCTCGTGCAGCGACGGGAACGCCGTGAAGCGGCAGCCCCGGTACATCGCCGCCAGCACCGCGTCCGACGGGTCGGGCACAATCCGCACCCGCCCGCCCAGGTGCCCGCAGTTGCGCAGCTGCTGCATCAGGTCGGCCACCAGCCAGCCCTCGCGGCCCGCGAACACCAGCGCCGGCACCGAGCCCTCCGGCATCTCCTCGAGCAGCCGCCGCCACGCCCGGAACAGCAGCGCGTGGTTCTTGCGCGCCTCGATCGTGGCCACCACCAGCGCGTAGCCGCCGGCCGTCAGCCCCTCGGGAAGCGGCACTTCCGGCCCGTCCGCCAGCCCGAACCCCGCCCCCACCGGGATCGGCACGGCCGGCGCCCGCAGCGGCGTCCCCCGCCCCGCCGCCCAACGGTCGGCATCCGCCGCGGTGGCGCGCGAGATGGCGAACACCACGTCCGCCGCCGGCAGCACGCTGCCCATCCAGCCCGTGAACACCCGCACCATGTCGGGATGACACCATTCGGGCCGCAGCGCCGGGATCATGTCGTAGGCCAGCACCCCGAAGCGCAGCCCCGTCGCCTCGCGCAGGCCCGACGCGAGGGCGGCGTAGTCGGCGCGGAACCACGGCGAGCCCAGCGCCAGCAGCAGCTCGCCCGGCCGCGCCAAGTCGCGCAGGTCCTCGCCGGGAAAGAACGGCGCGGCGGGGGACGGGGCGGCGACGTCGGCGGCGTCCACTCGCGCCGGCGCCCGCGCCCCTTCCCGCACCCCGGCCCGCACCCCGGCCCGCACGCCGCGGGCGGCGGCGCACAGCGGCGCCCGGACCCGCGCTGGC
>CAXTEL010000063.1:0-5389 GCA_964243365.1 uncultured Roseomonas sp.
CCCCCCGGCGCCGCCGCGCGGGCTGGCGCTGCTGCGCGCGCTGGCCTCGCTGCGCGGCCCGGCGCGGGCGGCGCTGGGGTTGGCGCTGCTCGCCGCGTTGGGGATCGCGGCCCTGGGCTGGCGGCTGCAACGGGGGCCGCTGCCGCTGCCCTTCGCGGCGGGCGTGCTGGAACGCTCGGCGGCCGAGCGCGGCCTGACCCTGCGCGTCGGCGAGGTCAGCCTCGCCTGGGCCGGCCAGCGGGACGGCCGCGTCGCGCCGCTGGTGCTGCGGCTGGACGGGCTGACGGCCGAGGGCGCCGCGGACGGGCCCTGGCGCGGCACGGCGCCGCTGCGGGTCGCGTCGGCCGAGGCCACGCTCGCCCCCGGCCGGCTGCTGCGCGGCGAGTTCGTGCCGGACGCGGTGCTACTGCGCGACCCGTCGCTGACCCTGGAGCTCGGCCCCGACGGAAGACCGACCCTGCTGCCGCCGCCGTCCGCCGCGGCCGGCGACGCCGACCCGCTCGCCGCGATCCTGCGCCCGCCCGGGGCGGCGGACCCGCTCGGCGGGTTGCGCGAAGTGCGGGTCACCGGCGCGCGGCTGCGCCTGCTGATGCCGTCGCGCGGGCTGGAAGGCGGGCTGGAGGACGCCTCGCTCGCCCTGCGCCGGGACGCGGACGGGGCGCTGACGGCCGCGGGTGGGGGGATCGCGCGGGTGGGCGGCGCCGCCGCGCCGTGGACGCTGTCGGCGCGCGGCGCGCCGGGGCGGAACGGCGCCGCGCCGGGAGGGGAGTTCCGCCTCGCCATGCCGGCGCTGAGCCCCGCCGCGCTGGCCGCCGCCGTGCCGGACCTCGCGCCGCTCGCCGCGCTGGACGCCACGGCGTCGCTGGAGCTGCGGCTGCGCCGCGCCGACGGCCGCGACGAGGGCTCGGCGGTGCTGGCGGTGGGCGCGGGGACGCTGGCCCTGCCGGGCGGACGGGTGGGCCTGCGCGCCGCCTCGGCCACGCTGTCCGGCACGGCGGACGCTTTGCGGCTGGAAGCCGCGAGCCTGGCGCTCGCGCCGCCGGGCGCCGCCCCGCCGAGTGCCGTGCCGTCGGGGATCGCGGCCGGGGGGGCGGCGCCCACGCTCACCGCATCCGGGAGCGCGACGCGACGCGACGGGGTCTGGCGCGCCGCGCTGGACGTGTCGCTGGACCGCCTGGACGCCGCCGACCTGCGCCACTATTGGCCCGCCGGCATCGCCCCTGGCGGCCGCGGCTGGCTCACCGAGAACATCACCGCCGGCACCGCGCGCGACGGCCGCTGGCGCGCGGAAATCTCGGTCGGCCCGGCGCCCGGCGGGGCGCGGCTGGAAGCGCTGTCGGGCACGCTGGAGGTCGAGGACGCGGTGCTGCACTGGCTGCGCCCGGTGGCGCCGCTGGAAGGGGTGACGGGCACGGTGCGCTTCGCTTCGGCGACCGAGATCGTGGTGGAGGCGCGCGGGCGGCAGCGCGGCACCGCCATCGCCGTGCCGCAGTCCACGGTGCGCGTCACCGGCCTGGGCGAGCGCGAGGCCATCAGCATCGAGGGCCGTGCTGCCGGACCCGTGGCCGACGTGGTGGAGCTGATCCGCCATCCCCGCCTGCACTTGTTCGACCGCCGTCCGCTCGACCTCAAGCAGCCTGGCGGGCAGCTGGAAGCGACGCTGGGCATGACGTTCCCGCTGCTGGCCGACCTGCCCTCGGAGCTGATCCGGATGCGGGTGGCGGCGCGCGTGACGGAAGCGCGGCTGGCGGCGCTGGTGGCCGGACAGCCGCTGGAACGCGGCACGCTGGAGATCTCGGTGGACAACAACGGCCTGCGCGCGAGCGGCACCGCCGACCTCGGGCCGGTGCGCGCCGCCAGGCTGGCCGTGGAGCTGGATTTCCGGCCCGGTCCGCCGGGCCAGGTGGTGGCGCGCCACCGGGTCGAGGGCCGGGTGGAGGCGCGGGCGCTGGAGGCTTTCGGGCTGGACCTGGGCGGGGCGGCGGAAGGGCCGCTGAGCGGCTCCGCGGTGGCGGAGCAGCGCCGCGCGGGCGAAACCCGCGTGGCGCTGCGCGGCGACCTGCGCGACGTGCGGCTGCTGCTCGACCCGTTGGGTTGGAGCAAGCCGGCCGGCACGCCTGCCACCGGCGAGGCGACGCTGGTGGTGCGCGAGGAAACGTTGCGCGCGGTGGAGGAGCTGCGCGTCGAGTCCGCCGACCTACTGGCGCGCGGGCGGGTGCTCTTTGGGCCCGCGTCGCGCTTCCAGCGGCTGGAGATCGCCGAGGCGCGCTTCGGGGGCAGCCGGATGACGGGCGAGCTGGACCCGCCGGCGCGGCCGGGCGAAGCGTGGCGGGTGGCGGCGCGCGGCCCGGTGGTGGACCTGCGCGCGGCGGCCGAGCGGCTGCTCGGTCCGCTGCCCGAGGGCCCGCCGGCCGGCGCCCGCACCCCCGTCGCCGTGCGCGCCGAGTTCGACCGGGCGGTGCTGCCCGCCGGCGAGCTGCGCGACCTGCGGGCCGACGGGCGGGCGGACGCCACGGGCACGCTGCGCGAGCTGCGCGCGAGCGCCCGCCACGGCGAGGGCGGGTCGCTGGACGTCGCCATCACGCCGCGGCCGGGCGGTGGGCGCGACCTGCGGGCGCGGGCCGAGGATCTCGGGGGGGCGCTGCGGGCCGTGGGCGTGCTGGACACGCTGCGCGGCGGCCGGCTGGCGCTGAGCGGGACCTGGCGCGGCGACGGGCCGGCGGCGCCGCTGCTGGGGCTGGCCGAGCTGGAGGAGTTCTCGGTGCGCGACGCGCCCGGGGTGGCCAAGCTGCTGCAGGCGCTGACGGTGTACGGCATCCCAGAGGCGCTGCGCGGGCCGGGTCTGCATTTCTCCCGCCTGCACGCCCCGTTCGCGCTGACGCCTGAGGCGCTGGGGCTGGAAGACGCGCGGGCCTACTCGGCTTCGCTGGGGCTGACCGCCAAGGGGCGGATCCTGCGCGGGCCCGAAACGCTGGAGCTGAGCGGCACGCTGGTGCCGGCCTATTTCTTCAACTCGCTGCTCGGGCGGCTGCCGCTGCTGGGGCGGTTGTTCTCGGCCGAGGCCGGGGGCGGGTTGTTCGCCGCCAATTTCCGGGCCACCGGGCCGGTTCGCGATCCCTCGGTCAGCGTCAACCCGCTGTCCGCCCTGACGCCGGGGGCGCTGCGCGGGTTGTTCGGGGCGCTGGAGGAAGCGCCGGCGGCACCCGCGCGGCCCTGACCGCCTTACTTCCTTACTATCTTACTTCCTTACCGGGGGTTCGCGCGGCGAGCTCCGGGGGCAGGGAAGGGCGGCGCGGCCGCTGGTAGAACTATGATAATATTCCTATAAACGCCCTGCGCTCCCTGGTCAAGCGAGGCGACGTGACCCTTCGCCGTAGTATTGGCGGGCGCGATGCCAGTCGGCGGGGCGGTGCCACTCGCGAAGCCGGCGCCATTCGCGGGGACAATGCCGTCCGCGCACGGTGCCGCGCGCCGGGCCGCCGCGATCTGTCGCCCCGGCGGCCGGACTTTCAGCCCAGCGCGTTGTTCCCATCAACGGAACGTCAACGAACTTGCCGAGATATTCCGCCGCGTCGGCAGGGGGTGGTTCGAATCCCGCGACCGCGAAGGATCGAGCATGAAAACCAGCTTGCCGGTGCGCGTCCTCCGGCCGGGTCGCCCGGCCCAGCCGCATTCCCGCGGAGCGCTGCGAACGCGCCCTCACGCGCCACCCAGGATGAACTCGTAGCGCATTGTAGTAGCTGTAAAATCCTCAACCAGAAGCAGCAAAAGGCAAGTACATCATGGTCTCGCCCGTCATGACCTTCCAGGAGGTCACGAGGAATGCCGTCAGCGGTGTGGCCGGCATCAACGCACCGAATGATGCGGCCATCACGAGTGATGGTAGGACCCTCTACGTAACCTCATACTTCGACAGTTCCGTCGCGATCTTCTCCCGCGATCCGGCTACGGGTGTTCTGACCTATGCCGGCCGGGTCCAGAGCGGGGTGGGCGGGATCACCACGATTTATCAGGCATTCGGCGTCGACGTCAGCGCCGACGACCGAAATGTCTACGTCGCCTCGCCCACCACCCTCTCCAGCTCCTCCTCCTTCGGCTCCGTCACCAGCTTCGCCCGGGACCCGCTGACCGGTGCCCTGACGCTGGTCGACGCCGACACCCCGACCAGCGGCGTGACGGGCTTCGTGAGCCTGACCGTCTCCCCCGACGGGAAGAACGTCTACGCCGTGGGCGGGAGGAACGACGGCCTCGCCAATTTCTCCCGCGACGCGTCGACCGGGGCCCTGACCCTCCTC
The DNA here is from genome assembly GCA_964243365.1 of uncultured Roseomonas sp. GTDB lineage: Bacteria > Pseudomonadota > Alphaproteobacteria > Acetobacterales > Acetobacteraceae > Roseomonas. The sequence goes on from CAXTEL010000063.1 coordinate 4,296, forward strand.
GAGAGCTTCGCCGACGGCAACGTGAGCAACGGCCTCACGCTGGCACTGGGCCAGGGCTTCAGCCCGACCGCGAGTCCTATCAACAACGTCCAGGTGTCCGGCGACGGGACGTCGCTCTACGTCACGTCGACGGACGACAACGCGGTTTCCGTCTTCGGCCGCGACGTCCAGACCGGCGCGCTGACGCTGCGGGCCACCCTGACGGACGGTGCGGCCGGCGTCGACGGCCTCCAGGGCGCCTCGTCCCTCATCCTGTCCCCGGACAACCGGTTTCTCTACGTTTCCGGCCAGGGCGAGAACGCCGTGGCCGTCTTCGCGCGCGACCTGAGCACCAGCCAGCTCACCTTCGTCGCCAAGGTCACCGATACGGGCAGCTCGCTGGCGGGGGTCCGGAGCCTCGCCGTGAGCCCGGACGGCCAATACCTCTTCGCGAGCGCGTTGACGGCAGGCTCAGTGAACGCCTTCGCCCGCGACGCCACGACCGGCCTCCTCACGCTCGTCCAGACACTCACGGACGGGGTCGGCGGGGTCGATGGGCTCGCGGCCGCGGGCGGCCTCATCGCCGATCCGACCAGCCGCGACCTGTACATCACGGGTCTGAACGACTCCGCCGTCGCTCACGTCCAGACGACCATCCCGTCCCTGGTTCTCTCCGGTGCCGCGCCGTCGGCGAGTGAGGGCGGCATCAACGCGACGCTGGATGCCGCACTCCGCCTGTTCGACGGCGACAGCCCCGACCTGGTGGGTGCCACCGTCACGATCTCGCAGGCCGGCGGGGGCATCGACACGCTCTCCGTGGCGGCCTCGGGCGGGGTGTCGTCGTCCTTCGACCCGACCACCGGAACGCTGACCCTTGTGGGCAGCGCGCCGCTCGCGACCTACGAGGCCATCCTGCGGACGGTCGCGTTCCGCGCCGGGGACGACCAGGCCGTGCCCTCCGGGTCGACCCGCAACCGGACCGTCACGTTCCAGGTCAGCGACGGCGACAACACCAGCTCCCAGGTGGTGCTGAACGTCCCCATCAACGGGGCTTCCAACGTCGACACCACGCCGCCCGCGGCGCCCGTGATCAGCTCGCCGGCGCTGAGCAACGA
>CAXTEL010000063.1:5489-13125 GCA_964243365.1 uncultured Roseomonas sp.
TCGGCAACGCTTCCGCCGCCGGCACCCAGTCGCTGGTCATCGACACCACGCCGCCCGCGGCGCCCGTGATCAGCTCGCCGGCGCTGAGCAACGACGCGACTCCGGTGCTGACGGGCGCAGCGGAGGCCGGCTCGACGGTGACGGTGACGATCGCGGGCGCGATCTACACCACCGTCGCGAGCGGGGGTGCGTGGAGCATCGACCTGGGCACCGCCAGCCCGGTGAGCGGCGCGCCGGCGCTCGACCCCAACGGCGCCAACGCCGTCTCGGTCATCGCCACCGACGCCGTCGGCAACGCTTCCGCCGCCGGCACCCAGTCGCTGGTCATCGACACCACGCCGCCGGTGCTGGGCGGGAACCCGCCCACGGGCGGCGCCGCCGTGTCCGGCGCAGCGGAGCGCGGCCAAGTCCTGGAAGCGTCGAACACGCTGGCCGACGCGGACGGGCTGGGAGCGATCAACTATCGCTGGCAGCGCGACGACGGCGCGAGGGGCTACGCGGACATCGCCGGCGCCACGGGGGCGAGCTACGCCCTCGCCCGCGAGGACATCGGCCACGCGGTGCGGGTGGTGGCCTCCTACGTCGACGGTTTCGGCGCGGCCGAGGCGGTGGCCAGCGACGCCACGGCGCCGGTGGCGGCGCGGGCCATCCCGGTGGCCGAGCCGGTCGTGGGGGTGTCGAGCACGCGCACCGTCACCTACGGCGAGGTGGCGGCGCGGGTGGCCGACGGCGACGTCCTCGCGCTGCCGGCGGGCACCGAGGAGGTGCGGCTGGTGGACGGCACGCTGAGCTTCGGGTCCGGCACCGACGCCTCGTTCCTGACGCGCCTATATGGCGGGCTGCTGGGCCGGGGCGGCGACGCGCGCGGGTTGTACGACTGGAGCGAGGGGCTCGACGTCGGGTTGGACCGCGTGTCGGTGGCGCGGGGCTTCCTCGACGGCCCCGAGTACCAGGGCCGTCACGGGGCGCAAACGGACGCGCAGTTCGTGGCGACGACCTACCGCGAGCTGCTGCTGCGCGACGCCGAGCCGGCGGGCGAGGATTTCTGGACGCGGCAGCTGGCGGGGGGCGCGTCGCGCGCGGAGGTGCTGGCCGCGATCGCCGACTCCGCCGAGGCGCGGGATGCCTGGAGCGGCACCACCGGCGCGGGGGTGTTCGTGGCCGACGAGAAGGTGGGGCTGATCCGGGCGACCTACCGGGCCGCGTTCGGGCGCGACACGGAAACGACCGGGCTAGTGTACCACGCCGACGAATTCGAAGCATTCCCGCTGGTGCAGCAGTTCGGCGACCGGGTGCAGGCGTCCCCGGAGTTCGCGGCGACCTGGGGTGGGCGATCGGACGCCGAGTACGTCGCCGGCCTGTACCGCAACGCGCTGGGCCGCGAGGCGGAGGCCGCGGAGCTGGCCTACTACGAGGCCGAGCTGGCCGCGGGCGCGGCGGACCGTTCCGACGTCCTGCTGGGCTTCGTGTACTCGCCCGAGGGCCGCGAGTACCTGAACTGGGAGCTGTGAGGGCGTCGCCGGGAGGCGCCGGCGCGTCCCTCGCGCGGGGCGCGCAGCGCGGGTAACGAAGGCGCAACGCCGGGCGCGCTATCCTGCGCCCCGCGTCCCGGGGGAGCTTTCCCGGGCGGGGCGGCCGGAGGGAGCGGGGGGCGGCGGGATGCCGCGCCGAGCGCGCCGCACCGGCCGCGCGAACCCGGCCCGGGCGGGACCTGCCGCCGCGGACGTCCCGTTTCCCGCGCGCCCCAGCCGCCCCCGCGGCGACGGCGCGACCGTGGCGCCCGGCGCGGCGTCGGAGAAACCCCTCCCATGAGCACCGCCACCGCCACCGCCACCGCCCCGGCGCCCGCCCCCGCCATCCTGTTCGTCGCCGCCGGCGTGCCGGAGGAGGAGATACGCCCCGCCCGCTTCGGTGGCCCGCTGGAGGTGGTGCGGCTGGCCGCCGGCGGCGACCGGCTGGGGCAGATCACCCGCGCGCTGGCGGCGCGGCGCGGGCTGCGGGCGCTGCACATACTGGGGGTTCGCGGCGGCGGGCTGGACCCGGCCGAGGTGGAAGCGGCCTGCGGGCGGGTCGCGGGGTGGGGGGCGGCGCTGCGGGCGGACGCGACCATCGGGCTGCACGGCTGCGGCGTGGGCGCGGGGGAGGCGGGCTGGCGGCTGCTGGGGCGGTTGGCGGCGCTGACCGGGGCGGACGTTTCGGCGTCCGACGAGGTGACCGCGGCCAGCCTGCTCGGCGCCGCCGCGATCGGGGCCGCCGCGGTGGGGGCCGATCCGGGCGGCGCCGGCGAGGCGGGCGCGGGGCGGGCCGGCGGCTAACGCCGGGACGGGCCGGGAGAAGGCGGGCCGGGGAAAGGATTGCCGCCAAAGCCGCGCGGGGCGCGTTCACCCCGCTCACGGGGCGCGGCGCGCCCCGCAGCAGCATCGGAGACGGTTCCCATGAGCGAGAAGAGCGGCACTTGGTACGTGGTGGCGGACGGCGGCAAGGCGCGCGTGCTGGTGCGGGGGGAGAAGGGGCTGCGCGCGGTCCGTACCTTCGACGCGTCCGGCCGGGGCGACGCGGTGGAGGACGCGGAGTCCGGCACCAGCCAGCTCAAGGCGCCCAAGGCGGACCCCAAGGACCAAGCGGAGATGCGCTTCGCCCGCGCGGTGGCGGAGTTCCTCAACGAGGCGGTGCGCACCGGACAGGCGTCGTCGCTGGTGATCGCGGCCTCGGCGCGCGTGCTGCACGAGCTGCGGGCGGGGCTGAACAAGGCCGCCGAGGGGGTGGTGGAGAAGACCATGAGCAAGGATCTCACCAACATCCCCGACGCGCAGCTGGCGTCGCACTTCGACTGAGTCGGACCTCGCGCGCGGGGCGGGCGCGGTCAGCCCGCCGGACGCACCAGCGCGTGCCGCTTGCGCCCGGCCGAGAGCTTGGCGGCGCCGTCGCGCAGGTCGGCCGCCGTGACGGCGCGCGCCTCGTCGGTCACGGGGCTGTCGTTCAGCCGGGCGCCGCCGCCGCGCACCAGCCGGCGCGCCTCGCCCCGGCTGGCCGCGAAGCCGGCGCTGACCAGCAGGTCCAGCAGCGGGGCGGGGAAGCTGGCCGCGACGGCGGGCAGGTCGGCGGCGGCGGCGCCGGCCTCGAAGGTGCCGCGCGCGGTGGCGCTCGCGGCCTCGGCCGCGTCGCGTCCGTGCAGCAGGGCGGTGGCCTCGGTGGCCAGCACCTTCTTGGCCTCGTTGACCTCCGCCCCGCGCAGGGCGGCGAGGCGGCCGACCTCGCCCATCGGCAGGTCGGTGAACAGGGCGAGGAAGCGGCCGGCGTCGGCGTCCTCCGCGTTGCGCCAGAACTGCCAGTAGTCGTAGGGCGCGAGGCGGTCCGCGGACAGCCACACGGCGCCGGCGGCTGTCTTGCCCATCTTGGCGCCCGAGGCGGTGGTCAGCAGAGGGGTGGTCAGGCCGAAGGCTTCGGCGCCCGCGCCGTGGGTGGTGCCGTCGCGCCGGGTCGCGTCGCCGCCCTCGCGCCGCGCCGCGCCGGCTTCCTCGCGCCGCTCGGCGGCGACGCGGCGCACCAGGTCGACGCCCATGACGATGTTGCCCCACTGGTCGGAACCGCCGAACTGCACGGCGACGCCGTGGCGGCGGTGCAGCTCCAGGAAGTCGTAGGACTGGAGCAGCATGTAGTTGAACTCCAGGAACGAGAGCGGCTGGGCGCGGTCCAGGCGCAGGCGGACGCTGTCCATGGTCAGCATGCGGTTGACCGAAACGTGGCGGCCGACGGCGCGCAGGAAGGGAATGTAGCCCAGCCCGTCCAGCCAGTCGGCGTTGTCCAGCTCGACGGCGTCCGCGGGGCCGTCCCCGAAGCGCAGGAAGGGGGCGAAGACGCGGCGGATGCCGCTCCTGTTGCGGGCGATGGCGGCGTCGTCGAGAAGCAGGCGGCTCTCGTCCTTGCCGGACGGGTCGCCGACCCTGGTGGTGCCACCGCCGAGCAGCACCACGGGGCGGTGGCCGCAGCGCTGGAACAGCCGCAGCAGCATGATCGGGATCAGCGAGCCGACGTGCAGGCTGTCGGCGGTGAGGTCGAAGCCGCAGTAGCCGGAGATCGGGCCGCGCGCGAGGCGGGCGGCCAGTCCCGCCTCGTCGGTGACCTGGTGGAGGAAGCCGCGCGCGCGGGCCTCGGCGAGGAAGTCGTCCATGGGGCAGCGGGTAGCGCGGGTGCGGGCGGGGGGGAAGGTGGCACGGGGCGCGGGGTTAGTCCCGTTGCTCGTCGGCCTCCTCCAGCTCGTGTTCCGGCTCCTGCCCGGGCCGGAAGCGCGGCGCGGTGGGCGGTGCGAGGTAGCTCAGGGTCATGGCGGCGCACAGGCCCATCCCGAGGCGCCAGTCCACGAGCGCCGACAGCGCTGTGCCGGCGGCGAGGGTGGCCGCGGTCAGGGCGTACCGGCGGCTGAGATGGCGGACGTAGTCCGGGGCGAGGCGGGGGTCGAGCAGGCCGCAACCGACGGCGTAATGCCAGCGGACCAGCCAAGCGACGCCCGGCGCGGCCAGCAGGAGGGCGTACACGGCCGCTCCGGTGTGGGCGTTCCGCCCGTCACCGACGTGCTCGACGAAGGGCTCGGCGGGGAAGGGGGTGACGCTCACGAGCGCCAGGAACAGCACGGTGAGGAGGTTGTAGCCGTGGTCGGTCTTGCGCAGCAGCTTGTCGCAGAAGTGCGAATGCGCCCAGTACAGGCCGATCACCACCACGCTGAGCGCGTAGGCGGTGTACTGGGGCGCCAGCGCGGCGTAGGCGCCCGCGAGGTCGTCGTCCCGGCCGATCCGGGGCGATTCCAGCCGCACCACGGGCAGCGTGATGGCGATGGCCAGCACCGCGTCGCTGAAGGCTTCCAGCCGGTTGGTCCTGCGCTCGGTTCCGCGGGTGTCGGGCAGCGATGGTCCTCCTCGGGTTGGTGGCGCCCCGCGCTCGGGGCCGGGCGTCGCCGGTCGGGGCGGGGGCGCGCGCTCCGGGTTTCCCGCACCGCGCGAGTCGTCCCAACCCGCCGCGCGGCCGGTCGTTGCCGGCGACCGCGACGATGCGGCGCGGGGCGGGGAGCGCGCGGCCGGGCGGCGCGCCGATGGTTGCGGGCCGCCGTCGCCGTGCCGCAGGGTGGGCGCCGTGCGCACGGTCGGGCTGATGAGCGGCACCTCGCTGGACGGGGTGGACGCGGCGTGGGTTGAGACGGACGGGGAGCGGGTGGAGCGGCTGGGGCCGGCGCTGACGCTGCCCTACGAGCCCGCGCTGCGCCGGGCGCTGCGGCGGCTGCTGGACGCGGCGCCCGGGCTGGCGGCGGCGGCGCGGGCGGGCGGGGCGGCGGCGGACGATTCGGCGGTGGCGGCGTGCGCACGGGCGGTGACGGAGCGCCACGCCGAAGCGGTGGAGGCGCTGATCGCGGCCGCGGGCGGCGCGCGGCCGGAGCTGGTGGGTTTCCACGGGCAGACGGTGCTGCACCGGCCGGCGCCGCCCGGCGGGGGCGCGCGGCCGGACGGGGCGCCGCCGCTCACCTGGCAGATTGGCGACGCGGCGTGGCTGGCGCGTCGGCTGGGCGTGCCGGTGGCGCACGACTTCCGCAGCGACGACGTGGCGGCGGGCGGGCAAGGGGCGCCGCTGGTGCCGGTGTTCCACGCAGCCCTGGCCGCCGGGCTGCCCGGGCCGGTGGCGGTGCTCAACCTGGGTGGTGTGGGCAACCTGTCGTGGATCGGCGGAAATGGGGCGCTGCTGGGCTTCGACACCGGGCCGGCCAACGGGCCGCTGGACGACTGGGCGATGCGCCACGCCGGCGAAGCGTGCGACCGCGACGGACGGCTGGGGCTGGCGGGGCGGGCGGACCCGGCGGTGCTGGGGCGGCTGCTGGCGCACCCCTACCTGGCGCTGCCACCGCCCAAGTCGCTGGACCGGCTGGATTTCGGGGCGGCGCTGCGGGCATCCGGGCTGGACGCGCTGTCGGCCGCGGACGGGGCGGCGACGCTGGCGGGCTTCGTTGCGGGCTGCGTGGCGGCGGCCGTGCCGCACCTGCCGGCGCCGCCGGCGCGGTGGATCGTGGCGGGCGGCGGGCGGCACAACCCGGCGCTGATGCGGGCGCTGCGCGCGGCGCTGCGGGCGCCGGTGGAGCCGGCCGAGGCGGCGGGATGGGACGGTGACGCCCTGGAAGCGCAGTGCTTCGGGGTGCTGGCGGCGCGGGTGCTGCGCGGGCTGCCGCTGACGTTTCCGGGGACCACGGGGGCGCCGCGGCCGCTGCCGGGGGGGCGGATCGCGCGGTCTACCTGAGAATGTCTGCGGTAACATTGAATGTATTGATGTTGTGCTGCTTCACCAAAGGCGAAGAGAATGGCCCTGATTGCTGATGCCGGTACAGAGTTGCTTAGGACAGGGAGCCATTACAACTTCCTGCATTTCCGACATCAGGTGGAACAATGGTATTCTAAACACAACCTATGGGCGATGAGCAACGGCTCCTACAGCCCTACTCTCTTTCATTATACTTCTTCGAGAGGGCTTCGAGAAATTATTTTAAATCAGTGCCTCTGGGCCACGCATGTTGAATATCTAAATGACTCCCAAGAGTATCACTATCTGGGTGAAATCTTGGAGGAAATGATAGAAGCTGGAAAACTCAACACGTTTAGAAAGCGTTTAGTGAATTTGTTGTCGTATGCAACTAAGAAAGGGGTAGCTCAAAAACCTAACGTGTACGTAAGTTGTTTCTGCACAGAAGATAATTTGTTGTCGCAGTGGAAAGCTTATGGCGCTGGAACTTCTGGATACTCGATAGGCTTCAGGGGAACTAATCTGGTTAGATTTCAATCTGGAACTCAAGATCAAAACGGAGGGTCTCCTAGCAAGGGTTTAATGATGCGTAAAGTAATCTATGACCGGAAAGAACAGGAAGAATTTATTCTAGATGGAATAGCGAGTTTACAACAGGATCTTGATGAAGGTTTTGGCCAGGGCTCAGTCGTAAGTAGTAAAAACGAGGCGAGGCAGGACGTGATATCGGAGACTCACGGTCGAGACGATGAAGCATGCATATTTGCGATGAGACTGATGGCGCTAGAATACTCAGTTTGTTTTAAGCATCCCTCCTTTAGCGAGGAGGAGGAATGGAGGATAGCCTTCATTGATTATGGCGGCAGCTCGCACAGACTAGCTTTATCGCCTCAAGAAACTTCTCATGTTAAAACAAGAGTACGAGGTAATGAGATAGTGCCCTATGTCGAAGTGCGTCCCTACGCCTCGGCCGGCCCAAATACCGGAAAACTTCCAATTCTTACCGTCAGGATCGGGCCTTCCATAAACGAGTCTGCGTCCGAGAAAGTCGTTAGACTTCTTCTCCAGCAACAAGATTATTTCCCGGTAGATATATTACGCTCAGGTATACCTTTGCGTGCTACATAGATTGTTGCAAACCCGACGCAGTCGGCAAATGGCGCGCCATTATGGGCGCTTGGCTCAGGGGAGGGCGGCGGCCTCGGGCAACGTTTCAAAGGCGGGTGGGCGAACAGGTAACCCTGCATAAACACCACCCTCATGTCGCGCAGGGTATCTCGTTCTGCGTCCCCACGAGAAACCTGAGGCGGGGGTCCGGGGGCCCCCTGGGTCCCCGGCGGGGTCCAGGGGCAGCGCCCCT
>CAXTEL010000064.1:0-1347 GCA_964243365.1 uncultured Roseomonas sp.
CGCGCGCCGCGCCCGCTCCGCCGCCCGCCTCGCCCGCCAAGCGCGCCGCGGCGGCGGGCCCCGCGCCCCGGGCCGCCCGCGCGCGCAAGCCCAAGGCCAGCCCGCAGGACCTCGACCGAATCGTGGCGGCGGCGGTGGCCTCGCTGGAGGACGACAAGGCCGAGGCGGTGGTGGTGCTCGACGTCGCCACCCGCTCCTCCTTCGCCGACCGCATGGTGGTAGCCACCGGCCTGGTCGAGCGGCAGATTACCGCCATGGCGCGCCACCTGGAGGAAGCGCTGGAGAAGGAGGGCGTGCGCCGCATCCGCACCGAATCCTCGCCGGACTGGGTGCTGCTCGACGCCGGCGACCTCGTGGTGCACCTGTTCCGGCCCGAGGCCCGGGCGAACTACGCGCTGGAGCGGATGTGGGGCCCTGACAGCCCCGTGGCCGAGGACCCGGTCCGCGCCGCGCCCGCGACCGCCGACGCGGACGCGGACGCTGGGGACTAGCGCCGACGCCGCGCGCGGCGCTCTTGCTGACCGTGGGCCGCGCCCGGCCCGGCCCGGAGGCGGCGCTCTTCGCCCGCCACAACGGCCGCCTCCGCCCGCCCCTGGCGCTGCGCGAGCTGCCCGAGGGCACCGGCACCCCGGCCGAGGCGCGGCGGCGGGAAGGCGAGGCGATCCTGGCCGCCCTGGGCGCGTCCGCTCCGGCGCCGCTGCTGGTCGCCCTCGACGGCGGTGGCGACATGCCCGACAGCGAGGGGCTGGCCGCGCTCACCGCCCGCTGGGAGGCCGGAGGCAAGCCGCTGTGCTTCGTGGTCGGCGGCGCCGAGGGGTTGGACTCGGCGGTGCTGGCGCGCGCCGACCACCGCCTGTCGCTGGGCCGTCTCACCTGGCCGCACCTGCTGGTGCGCGGCCTGCTGGCCGAGGCGCTGTTCCGCGCCCAGTGCATCCGCGCCGGCCACCCCTACCACCGGCCGTGGCGGCCCGCCTGAGGCCGCCGCGCCCGAAACCCGCCACCCCGGCGATGGCGCCCCGCTCGAAGGCCGCCCCGGCGCCGGCCCATCCTGGGGCGCGCATGATCCTCCTCCTCACGACCCTGCTCTGGGTCGGCCTGCACGCCGGCGTGGTGGGCTCGGCCCTGCGCGGCCGGCTGGCGGCGCGCCTGGGAGAGGGCGGCTTCCGCGGCGCCTTCTCGGCTGCCTCGGCGGCCAGCCTCACCCTGCTGGTGCTGGCTTGGCGCGCGGCGGACCCGATCCCGCTGTGGACGGCGCCGGGCTGGCTGCTGCAGGCGTCGGCGGCGCTGATGCTCCCGGTCCTCGTGCTGTTCGCCGGCAGCGTGCTGGCCCCCAACCCCACCGCGGCG
>CAXTEL010000064.1:1447-12189 GCA_964243365.1 uncultured Roseomonas sp.
CGCGGCGTGCTGCGGATCACCCGCCACCCGATGCTGCGGAGCTTCGCGGCCTGGGGCGCGGTGCACGTGCTCGGCAACGGCGACGCCGCGGCGGCGGTGTTCCTCGGTGCCTTCGGGGTCACCGCCCTGCTCGGCATCCCCTCGCTCGACCGCGAGATCGGGGCGCGCGACCCCGGCCGCTGGGCCGCGCTCGCCGCCGTCACCTCGCGCCTGCCCTTCGTCACCATCGTCCAGGGGCGCAACCGCCTCGTCGCGGCCGAGCTGGCGCTGCCGGTCGCCGTAGGCGCGCTGCTCTGGGCCGCGCTGCTGCGCTGGCACCCCGCGCCGTTCGGGGGTCACTGCTGCCGGCTTGAGGCGGCGAGGCACCCGCGTTCGGAACATTGGCCAGTCGCGGCCCGGCGAGAGGCCGGACATCGGGAGCGCTACTTCAAGTAGTACCAAGAGTGATTTTGATCTTGTAGATTGCAAGAACTAGAAGTGTCGCTACCTTGCCTCCGCAGCGAGCAAAGAACTCGCTGGCACCGCCCGAGGCCGCGCACTAGGCGCGAGTAGGCGGGAACCGCTCCTGGGAGGACAAAGGCGATGGCGATCACGGCGTATACGCTCCTCACGCCGGGCAACAATTCCAGCGCGACCGGCCTGGGCGTCGTTTCGCTGGACGGCGCGACGCTGCGGGTGGACGTGACCGCGTTCGGCCTGACGGCGAACGCGGTGCACGCGCTGCACCTGCACGGGCTCAACGACGACCGCCCCGGCCGCTCGGCGGTGGCGGCCGACGACGCCGACCGCGACGGCTACCTCGAGACCCCCGAGGTCGAAGTCGCCTACGGGCCGGTGCTCGCCGCCCTGACAGCGTCGGGCGAGGCGCAGGCGGGTCTGGAGGTTTCGTCGGATTTCCCCACCGCCAACGCCATCGGCCTCGTCCGCTTCACCCGGAGCTACCGGCTCGACGCCGGCGAGGCGGACGACGCCTCGATCCTGGCGCGGCTGGGCGCGCGGCTGGAAGGACGCGTGCTCGACCTGCACGGGCTCAACCTCCCGGCCGGGGCGGGCGCCGGTACGCCGAACGAGGTGGAAGGCAACGGTGGCTACGAGCCCGCCCTGCCCGCCGCCAGCGGCGTCCTGCAGCTCTTCGACCTGACCGGCCCGGGCGCGGTGAACCGCCTGTACGACGCCGCCTTCAACCGCTCCGCCGACGTGCCCGGCCTCGTGTACCACGTGACCACGTTGGAGAACGGCGCGACCCGCGAGGCCGTGGCCGCGGGCTTCCTGCTCTCCGCCGAAGGACAGGGCAACTTGGGTGGCCTGGACGACTCCGGCTTCGTGTCGCAGCTGTACCGCAACGCCCTGAACCGGGAGGTCGAGGAAGCCGGCCTCAACTTCTGGCTGGACGTGCTGGATCGCGGCGCGAGCCGCGGCGACGTCCTGCTCGGCATCAGCGAGAGCGGCGAGCACCAGGCCATCCTTCCGGACACGGTGCTGCTGGACCGGGCGAACCTGTTCCTGGATTTCTGAGCGGCGGCACCCTCGGCTCTTCCCGGGGCAACCGCGTCGCCGCGCCGGCCGGGCCCACTCGCGCCGGCGTCGCCCCCGGCTCGATGACGGCTTCTTGAGTTCACCTGAGCGTTGCCGGGCGTCCGGACCCGGTCGCGGTGGCTTGCGAACTTCCGAATGCAGCCATTCTAACGAGGCCGCGTCGTCGGACCAGGATGCCCGCGGTGGAGCGATCCGCCCACCGTCCCCGGCCGAACCGCGTCAGGAGAACCACTTATGGCCACCACGCCGCGACTCGCGCCCTACACCCTGAACCCGGCAGGCACGGGTCCGGAAGCGCCGGAGCTCTCGCCCCGCCTCGACGCGCCCGCGGCGAGCGTCTTCTTCTCCCTGCTGGAGCCCTCCAACAACTCCGGCGTGTCGTCCTACGCGGTGGTCAGCTTCGACGAGGTGGCCGGCACGGTGCGCGCGGCGTTCCGCGGGGCCGGGCTGACGCCGGGCGTGGAGCATCCGCTGCACATCCACGGCTTCAGCGACGACTCGCCCTCGCTGCTGCCCAACCTCAGCCTCGATGCCGACCGCGACGGCTTCGTGGAGGACGGCGAGGGCGACAACGTGGTGGGCCCCGTGATCCTCGCCCTGACCGAGGACGGCGCGATCAACAACGCCACGCTGGGCGTGAACTTCCCTCAGGCCGACGCGAACGGCGCACTGTCGCTGGTCCAGACCTACCGGTTCAACGCCGCCGACCCGGAGGAACTCTCGCTGCTGACGGAGCTGCGCGACCGCTTCACGGGACGCGAGGTGCAGATCCACGGCCTGGAGGTTCCCGCCACGGCGGGCGCGGGCACGGTCAACGAGGTCAACGGCGTCGCCGGCTACAAGCCCAACCTGCCGGTGGCCAACGGCATCCTGCTGCCGCTCGACGTCGCCGGCACCGGCACCGGCACGGCCAACCGCCTGTACGACGCGGCCTTCAACCGCACCGCGGACCTCGGCGACCTATTCTTCCAGGCCGCGCAACTGGACTCCTTCGGCCAGGCGCAGGTGGCGGCAAACTTCCTGGCTTCCCCCGAAGGGCAGACTCGCCTCGGCGTCGCCGGCGACGCGGCGTTCGTGCAGCAGGTGTACCTTTCCGCGCTGGAACGGGACGCCGAGACGGCGGGGCTGGGCTTCTGGACGGGCTTGCTGGCTGGGGGCACGAGCCGCGGCGACGTCCTGTTCGCCATCAGCGAGAGCGCCGAGCACCAAGCGCTGCTGCCCGACGCGGCGGTGCTGGACCAGGCCGGTCGCTTCCTCCTAGGCGCCTGACCCGGACGGCACCGCGGCGCGACCGGCCGCCGGCAACCCGGCCCCGGTTTGCGCTGCTCCAACGCGGGACCAGAAGGGCTCCGCGCCTCTGGAATCCCGCCAGGGAACGCAACGTTCCGATCTTCCATCCGCGAAAGAAACGCCCGAACGGACGGGTAGGTGTCCTCGACATGGCTACGCCGTCGAGGACACTCTTTCATTCATCCGGGCAAGCTAAGGGTGGGGGTCCGGGGTCCCCGGCGGAGTTTCAGGAGCAGCGCCCCTGGCCCCAGGCCCGACCGGCGGAAATCAACGCCGAGCGCACGACTGCCCGCGCCCGGAGGGCTACCCCGGCATGCAGCGGGTCACGTCGGCGTGCCCGCGCGCCAGGGTTGCCTTGAAGCCCTCGGGGCAGGCGACCTGCCGGCCGCGCGCCGGCGGCAGGCCGCGAAACCAGCCCGCCGCGTCGCTGGTCACGGTGCCCGCCGGCGGCGCCACAGCCGCCTGGGCATCGCGCCGCAGCCCGTCGCAGCGCCCTGGCGCGCCGGGAACCGGGGAACCGCCATTCGGGCACAGCCAGCGGCGCAGCGACTCGCGGGCCGAGGGCGTCAGCCGCATCGCGGCCGGAAAGGGGATGGCCGAGCGCCGTTGCACGCCCGGCGACTCGCCCCGCGCGCCGGCCTGCGCCCGGACCTCCGGCGCGGTCGCCGCCAGCCCCGCCAGCGCCAGCCCGGCTGAGGCGGTCGTCAGCACCGCCCGGCGCCACCGGCGCGCCGCGACGCATCGTTCGGCCACGAACACCCTCCCGTCCGCTCCGATTTTTGGGCTCAGCGCCGCCCCGCCCCGTTCCCGCCCTGGCCGCCCCCCTGGCCCCCACCTCGGGCGCGCCGCGCGAGGCCGTCGCAGCGGTTGTCGTCGCCTACGCCGAACTGGATGGTCGGCAGGATCGCCAGCGGCGGGAACAGCAGCCCCAGCCCGATCGCCGCCCCCCCGCGCACCGCCAACTCGCCCACCTCCAGGCCGACGTCAGGGTCGCGGAAGGTGCCGCCGATGGTGACCGGCGCGGCGAGCTGGCCCACCGTCAGCCCCTTGGAATCCGAGCGCAGCCGGTAGTCCAGCCGCTCGCGGCCGAGGTCCACGCTGCCGGTGCCGGTCACTAGCACGTCCTCGGTGTCCACCAGCAGGGCGCGTGTGCTCAGCACCCCGCGGCTCAGCGCAAAATCGCCGATGAAGCACTCCACCTGCGTCCGGTCGGGCAGCTTGAGGAAGCTCAGCACGGAGTTGGCGAGCCGTATCCCCGACAGGTCCACCAGCAGCGCCGACAGGTTGCCGCCCCCCGCCATGGTCAGCGTCAGCGCGCCGTTGCCGCGCCCCAGGATCTGCGCCATCGAGTTGCCGGTGCCCTCGATCCGCGCCCGCCCGCCCAGCGCGCCGCCGCCCTCGAAGGCGCCGGTGGCCCGCATCAGCCGCGACACGTCCAGCCGTTGGAACTGCACGTCCACCTCGGCCTTGAGCGCGTCGTTCGCCTGCGGGGTCAGCGCGATGTCGCCGCTGATCTGCCCGCGCCCCACGCTCAGCGCCAGGGGCTTGAGCGTCACGGCGCCGTTCACGATCTCCATGTCGGCGCGCATGCTGTCGAAGGGCACGTTGCGGCCGAGCACCCTATCGGCCCGGTAGTTCAGGTGCACGTCCGCGACGTTGAGCTTGGGCAGGCTGATCGGGTCGTTCGGCAGCACCCGGGGGCTGCGCTCCTCCCGCGCCAGGGCCCGCCGCTGCTGCGCCGTCTGCCCCGGCGTGCTCTGCCGCCCCGGCTCCTCGCCGATGAAGCCGCCCAGGTCGGCGAGGTCCACGCGCCGCGAGCGCAGGTCGGCCACCACGTCGGGCCGCTCGCCGCCCGTGGTCACGGCGATGGTGCCCGAAAGGTCGCTCGACCCCACCTTGCCGTCGAAGTCGCGCAGGCGCACTCGCCCCTGGGCGTAGTCGAGCCGCCCGGCCACCTGATAGGGCGGCGTCTTGGGGAACGGCACGCCGCTGAGCGGCTGCAGCAGCGCCATGTCCGGCCCGCGCAGGTCCACCCTCACGTCGGCGCCCTGCAGCGCCAGCGGGTTCTGCACCGTGCCCTGGATCGACACGTTGGTGGGCCCGTTCTCCAGTCGCATCTCGATCGGCCAGGGCCGCGTCGCGTCCATCAGGAACAGCGGCCCGCCGGCCAGCGCCGTGCCGGTGATCCGCTGCCCGGCGTAGGTACCGTCCGCCCGCACCGCGATCCGCGGCTCCGGCCCGTCCTCGTCGCGCGTGGCGACGCCGAGCTGGAAATCAGCGCGCAGGTTGGGGATGGCGACGTGCGCCGTACCGTCGGTGATGCGCAGCGCGCCGATGCGCGGGATGGCGGCACCGCCGGCGGGCCGGTCGCGCGGCAGGTTGTTGGCCGGTGCCGCGCCCTCGCCTGCCGGGGCCGCGCCGCCATCGCCGAAGCCGTAGTTGGTCCGCCCGTCGGCCAGCGCCAGCACCTGCACCGCCGGCCGCTCCACCTCGATGGCCGGGATCACCACCTCGCGCTCGCGCAGGTAGGCCATCGCGTCCAGCCGCACGGTCAGGCGGGGGATCTGCGCGAACGGCGGGTCGCCGGGGAAGCCTTCCGGGTTGTCCACCCGCAGCTCCTCGGCCGACACCTCGACCACCCGGCCCAGCTTCACCCGCAGGTGCGCGATGTGCACCGGCCGGCCCAGCGCCGCGGAAGCCTGCCGCTCGGCCAGCGGGATGAACCAGTCCCAGGACCAGAACGCCGCCAGCAGCGCCGCGGCCGCCACCGGCACCCCGACCCAGATCAACCAGCGCGGCACGCGTCGCTGAGCCATGTTCCCTCGCACTCCTCGTCAGCGGTCGTCCCGGTTCCCCGCGGCGCGGAACCCCCGGCAGCGCGGGGCCGGAACCGCGCGCAGGTTCGCTCCACGCGCGAGTCTCCTCCGGCAACGCGGCGGAACCGTGGCGGCGTGCGTCCCCGGCACCGGAGGCGCCGTCCCGTGCTCCCCGGCCCGGCCGCTGCTGTTCCCGCGCGCCCACGGCGGCGGACCCCGGGCGCGCGATCCCGGGCGCGCAAGTCCCGGTTGCCGCGTGAGCCCCGGGTGCGCAAGCCGAAGTCGCGCGGCCCCCGCACCCCACTCGCGCGAGGTTGAGGTGCGCCCCGCCCCGCCGCGCGCTAAGGCGCTGCCGTGCTCCGTTCCCTCCTCGTGCCGCTCCTGCTGCTCGGCTGCGCCGCGCCGTCGCCGCCAGTCGCGCCCGCCCCCGCCGTCGCCGACCTGCCCGCGGGCCAGCGAGGCGACGTGGCGCGGGCCGCCCTGGCGGAATGGGAGAACTGGGATCGGCTGCGGCTCACCGGCTGGGCGCCCGCCCTGGACGCCGACGCCCGGCCGGCGCCGGAGAACTTCCCCCGCGTGCTCGACTACTGGGACGCGGTGCCGGCGGAAGGGCCCGGGGTGATCGCCCGGCACCGCGCCCTGCACGCCTCGCTCACCGCGGCGCTCGACGCCGACTGGACCGGGCCGGCGCCGCTGCCCGACATTTCCCTGTGGGCCTACCCCTTCTGGTCGGCCGCCTTCGTCAGCCACGTGATGCGCGCCGCCGGGGTGGGCGAGGGCGACTTCATCGCCGCCGCGGCGCACAGCCGCTACGTCGACGCCCTCCTCGCCCGCGCTTCCGCCGACCCCGACGGCGCCGCCTTCGTCCCGCGTGCCCCGGAGGAGTTCGCCCCCCGGCCCGGCGACCTGCTCTGCGCCGACCGTTCTCGCGCGCCGATCTCCTCCTGGACCGAGCGCCTAGCCGAGCCCGGCCAGTTCCGCCCCATGCACTGCGACGTGGTGGTGGCCGGCCGGCCCGGCGCCGTGGAGGTGGTGGGCGGCAACGTGCGCGACGCGGTGGTGCTGCGCCGCCTGCCGGCCGATGCTCAGGGCCGCGTGTCGCGAGCCCCCTTCGGCGAGGCGCCGTTCTTCGCGGTGTTCGAGAACCGCCTGGACCGCCCGCCGCGGCCCGCGATGGCGCGTCGGGACGCGACCGACCCCGCGCCCTCGCCGCGCCCGCCGCCCGACGCGGCTCGGTGAGGGCGGCGGCACCGCCGCGTCCCGCCCGCCATCCCGGGGACGGCCTCCCCTGGTCCCGACGCGCCGGTCGGGGCATGAGGCGCCGGACCGACCCCACCACGGCGAGGAACACCGCCATGTCGACCGAACCCGCCCCGCCGCCGGCCAGGCCGCACCGCCAGCTTTCCGCTGCGCTCGCCGCCCTGCATCGCGTGCTGCTGCGGGCCGAGGCGGAGGCCGCGGCCCTGACTGGCAACCCCTACGCCCTGCTCGGCGCGGTGATCCACGACCCGCGCTTCGCTTGGCTGCGGCCGCTCACCCAGCTCATGGTCGCGCTCGACGAGATGGGCGCCAAGGGCGCCAACCCGCCTCTCCCGACGCTGGCGCCGCACCTCGACGCCGCCGACCGCCTGCTCGACGGCGAGGCGACCGCGGACGGCTTCCGCGCGCGGCTGGACCATTGGCGCGCCCGCGCCCCCGACGTGGCCGCCCCCGAGGCGGCGCTGCGCCGCACGATGCGCGCCCTGCGCGAGGCCGTCGGCCCGACGCCCGCGACCTGAGGCGCGGCCGGTTTCCGCTGGCCGGACGCGGGACCAGGGGCTCTGCCCTTGTCCGCCCGGGCACTTCTTCCGCGGATGACAGGTCGAGGAATCTCGGGTTCCTCGCGGGGTGTCCGGAAGGGCGGAGCCCTCCTGGTCCCACGTCGGATCAGCGCAGATCAACGCTGACCGCGGGCCGCCCGGCGACGATCCGCGACGCGCTCAGTCGACGATGGCGATGGTGAACCCGTCCCAGCCCTTCGCACCCACCGTCTGCAACGCCGTCGCCGTCACGCGCGGTTCGGCTGCCAGCATGTCGAAGAAGCGCCGGACGCCCTGCACGCGCGGGTCGGGGCTCCCGCCGTCGGCCACAGCGCCGTCGCGCACCACGTTGTCGCCGACGACCACCGCCCCCGGCCGCGCCAGCCTGAGCGCCCATTCGAGGTAGCCCGGATTGCCGGGCTTGTCGGCGTCGATGAAGATCAGGTCGAAGGGTCCGAGGCCGTCCGCCTCCACCCCCGGCAGCGTGTCGAGCGCCGGCCCCACGCGCAGCTCCACGCGATCCGCCATTCCCGCGCGTCCGATGTTGGCGCGCGCCACCGCCGCGTGCCGCGGGTCCGCTTCCAGCGTCACCACGCGCCCGCCCCCCAGCAGCGCCCGCGCCAGCCAGATCGCGCTGTACCCGCCCAGCGTCCCGATCTCCAGCACGCGCCGCGCCCCGATCATGCGCGCCAGCAGGTGCAGCAGCTTGCCCTGCGCCGGCAACACGTCGTGCGGCGGTAGGCCGCCGGCGGCGTTGGCCGCGAGCGCCGCCGCCAGCGCCGCGTCCCCCGGCACCAGCCTGTCCTCGATGTAGCGGTCGACCGCCGACCATCGCTCCTGGCTCATCCGCCTTTCCCCGCGTCCGCCCCGCTTTCTACCACCTTATCCCTCGCGCGGGCGCCACGGCGGTTCCGCCACGACCCCGGTGGGATCGCTCTGTGCCGCGGTGCCGGGAGCGTCCCCTCGCGGCCCCGGCGCGCGTCGCCTCCGTTGATGATATCCTGCGCGGCAAAGGCGCTCGCGCGCTCCCCGGAGGCCCCGTTCCCATGCCGCGACCCAAGCCCGTCGTGCTCGTGATCCTCGACGGCTGGGGCTGGCGCGAGGAGGAAGCCGACAACGCCGTCCGCCAGGCCGACACCCCCTGCTTCGACGCGCTGTGGGCCACCTGCCCGCGCGGCTTCCTGCGCACCTCCGGCGCCGACGTCGGCCTGCCCGATGGCCAGATGGGCAACTCCGAGGTCGGCCACCTCAACATCGGCGCCGGCCGCGTGGTGATGCAGGACCTGCCGCGGATCTCGGCCGCGATGGCCGACGGCTCGCTCGGCCGGCTGCCGGCGGTGGAGGCGCTGATCCAGGCGGTGCGCCGGACCGGGGGCACGCTGCACCTGTGCGGGCTGCTGTCGCCGGGCGGCGTGCATAGCCATCAGGACCACGGCCTGGCGCTGGCCAGGGTCTTCGCCGACGCCGGAATCGCGGTCGCCGTACACGCCTGGACCGACGGCCGCGACACCCCGCCGCGCGCCTCGGCCGGGTACCTCGCTCGCTTCGAGCCCAGGCTGCCCGCCGGCGCGCGGATCGTCACGCTCGGCGGCCGCTACTATTCGATGGACCGCGACGACCGTTGGGACCGGGTGGAGAAGGCGTGGCGCGCGATGGTGCTGGCCGACGCGCCGCACGCCTGCTCCGCCGCCGCCGTCATCGCGGCCGCCCACGCCGCAGGCGTCACCGACGAGTTCATCCTCCCTGCCGTGATCGACGACTACGCCGGCATGAGCGACGGCGACGCGCTGCTGTGCTTCGACTTCCGCGCCGACCGGGTGCGCGAGGTCATGTCCGCCATCGTCGATCCCCACTTCGAGGGCTTTGCGCGCCCGCGCGTGCCGAGGTTGTCGCGGGCCGCGGGGCTGACGCAGTACTCCGACGAGCTGGACCGCCACCTCGTCACGCTGTTCGCGCCCCAGCCGATGAACGACATCCTCGGCGCCGTGGTCTCGGCCGCCGGCCTGCGGCAGCTGCGCATGGCCGAAACCGAGAAGTACCCCCACGTCACCTACTTCCTCAACGGCGGCGAGGAGGAGCCTTTTCCCGGCGAGGACCGCGTCATGGTGCCCTCGCCCAAGGTCGCGACCTACGACCTGCAACCCGAGATGTCGGAGCCCGAGCTGGCCGCGAAGGCCGCGGCGGCGATCCGCGCCGGCGACCACGACCTGATCGTGCTGAACTTCGCCAACGCCGACATGGTCGGCCACAGCGGCGTCCTCGCCGCCGCCATCCGGGCCTGCGAGGCCGCGGACCACGGCCTTTCGCGCATTGCGAGCGCCATCCGCGACACCGGCGGCGCGCTCCTCGTCACCGCCGACCACGGCAACGCCGAGCTGATGCGCGACCCCGACACCGGCGGCCCGCACACCGCCCACACCACCAATCCCGTGCCCGTGCTGCTCCTCGGTGGCCCCCCCGGCGCCACCCTGGCCGAGGGCCGCCTCGCCGACCTGGCGCCCACCCTGCTCGACCTGCTCGGCGTGCCCAAGCCCGTCGCCATGACCGGCCGCAGCCTGATCCGCCGCGACGGGACGTGAGGCCGGTGGACCGAGCCCCGTCGCGCGGCCCGCAGGAGGCACCGCCCCCCGCGGGCCGCGCGACGCGCCCCGGCTCACCGGCATGACCTCACCGGGCCGGCTAGCGCTGCTCGCGGCGCTGCTGCTGGGCGTGTCCCCGGCCTGGGGGCAGCCGGCCACGACACGGGCGCTGCGCGAAGCCGAGCGCGGCGCCGCGGAAGCGCGGGAAGCGGCGCGGGACGCGGACGCGGACGCGCGCGAGGCCAGGGCGCGCGAGGTGCGGCTGTCCGCCCGGCGGGCGGAAGCGGGGCGCGGCGCCGTGGCGGCCGAGGCGGCGCTGGACGAGGTGCGGGCCCGGCTGGAAGCGGCCGAGGCGCGTGCGACGGAAGCGTCCGGTGCGGTGGCGGAGCGCGCGGCGGCGCTGCTGCCGCTGCTGCCTGCCATGCGCCGGCTGTCCGCCTGGCCGGCGGAAACCTTGCTGGCCCTGCCCGTGCCGCCTGACGAGGCGCTGCGCGGCGCCCTGGTGCTGCGCGGCCTGGGCCGGCACCTCGACGAGGAGGCGGCGGCTTTCCGCGACGCCGCCGCGCTCGCCGAGAGCGCGGCGGCGCGCGCCCGCGCCGAGCGCGAACCCCTGGCCGAGGCGCGCGCCCGGGCACGTGAAGCGTCCGAGCAGGTGGAGGCGGGCCTCGCCGAAGCCCGCGCCGCCCGGCTCGGCGCCGCGGACGCGCGCAGCGAGGCCGCCG
>CAXTEL010000065.1:0-12175 GCA_964243365.1 uncultured Roseomonas sp.
CCACCTGGCCGGCCGGCGGCAGCAGGTCGGGGATCGGCGGCGCGGCCGGCGCGGGGGGATCGGCCGAGGCCGGGGCGGACGGCGAGACGGGCGGCGACACCGCCGGCGGTTCGGCGACCTCGCCCGGCGAGGTCCGCTGCGGCACGGCTCCGAGCGCGGCGCTCGGCGCGTCGCTCCCGGCCGGGAGCGCGGCGATGGACGGCGCGGCGGGGATCGGCGGCGCGGGCGGCCCGGGCGGCGGCGGGATCGCGGCGTCCCGGGGCAGCGACGGCGCTTCCGGCACGCCCGGCGGGGGCGGCGCGTCGGCCGGCAGCCCCGGCGCGCCGCCTTCCCCGGGCGCGGACCAGACCACCGGCACTCCCTCGACGATCTCCGGATCGCGCGGCGGGCGCTGGGTCGCCAGCAGCAGCGCCGCCGCCACCGCCGCGTGCAACAGCAGCGAGAACGCCGTGCCCTGCGCCGCGCGGCCGGGCGCGGCGAACCGTCGCGGCGCCACCAGCCGTGCCGGCGGCACCGGCCCGCCGCGTCCGCGGAACCCGCCCCGGCGCGCGGCCGGGACGGCGGTCACAGCACCAGCACTCCGCTGTGCTTGGCCTTGACCTCGGGCTCGACGTGGATGTTCACCGACGTGTCGGCCCCCAGCGTGGAGCGCAGCGCCGCTTCCACGCGGTCGCAGATGTCGTGCGACTCCCCCACCGTCATGGAGCCCGGCACCACGAGGTGGAACTCCACGAAGGTGTGCCGCCCCGCCCGCCGGGTCCGCAGGTCGTGCGCTTCCAGCGCGCCCACCGCCGCGCCCGACACCGCCTCGCGTATGCGGGCCTGCAGCTCGGGCGGCGCGGCCTCGTCCATCAGCCCGCCGACGCTCTCGCGCAGCAGCCGCCCGCCCGAGAACAGGATCATCACCGCCGTGGCACCGGCCAGCAGCGGGTCGAGCCACAGCAGCCCCGTGGCGGCCGCCAGCCCCACCCCCACCAGCACGCCCACCGAGGTGACCACGTCGGCCAGCAGGTAGTGCGCGTCGGCCACCAGCGCCGGCGAGCCGTGCCGCCTGCCGCGCCGCCGCAGCGCCAGCCCCCAGCCGAGGTTCAGCGCCGTGGCCACCGCCGACAGCGCCAGGCCGAGCGCCGGCCGGTCGGGCGCCGACGGCGCCTGCCACGCCCGCCAAGTTTCCATCAGGATAACCGTCGCCGCCACCACGATCAGCGACCCTTCCAGCACCGCCGAGAAGTATTCCGCCTTGGCGTGGCCGAAGGGATGGTTGGCGTCCGCCGGCAGGGCGGAGTAGCGCACCGCCATCAGCGCGGCCGAGGCGGCGGCGACGTTGACCACCGTCTCGAGCATGTCGGCGAACAGCGCGGTGCTGCCGGTCAGCCCCCACGCCGCGCCCTTGAGCGACAGCACGAGCAACCCGATGCCCAGACTCGTCCAGGCCGTGCGTTCGGTCGGCGACATGGCGCGGTGATAGCCCGCCGCGGCGCGGCGCGGCCAGTCCTGGGGAGGCACCGACGGCGGGGAAGGCCCGAGGAGGAATCTCCAGGGCCGGAGTCTTTCTTCCACTCGTGGAACGCGTCGTCCCGAGAACGCGGATCGACCGACGAGGGCGGGGGGAGATTTCGGGGAACTCGCGTCCCCGGGCCTCACACCGAGAAGTACTTCGCCCGCGGGTGGTGCAGCACGATCGCCGAGGTGGACTGCTCGGGGTGCAGCTGCGCCTCGTCGCTCAGCGACACGCCCACCCGCTCGGCGCCGAGCAGCCGCAGCAGCCCTTCCTGGTCCTCCAGCCGCGGGCAGGCCGGGTAGCCGAAGGAGTAGCGGCCGCCGCGGTAGCCCTGGCTGAGCATCCGGTCCATGTCGCGGTCGTCCTGCCCGGCGAAGCCCCATTCCGCGCGGATGCGCTTGTGCACGTACTCCGCCATCGCCTCGGCCATCTCCACCGACAGCCCGTGCAGGTACAGGTAGTCCTGGTAACGGTTCTCCTCGAACCAAACCCGAGCCGTGTCGGACGCCTTCTGCCCCACGGTGACCACCTGCAACCCCATCACGTCGCGCAGCCCCGGCCCGTCGTCGATGTCGCGCACGAAGTCGGCGATGCACTCGCCGTCCGCCTTGGGCTGCCGCGGCAGGGTGACGCGCCACGCCTCCGTCTCGCCGTCAGGCTCGAAGAACACCACGTCGTTGCCCTGGCCCGCGCACTTCCAATAGCCGTAGATCGCCTGCGGCCGCAGGATCTCGTCCGCCTCGGCGATCGCCAGCATCCGCTTCATCACCGGCCGCAGCTCCTGCTTGGCCCAGCCGAGGAAGTCCTCCAGCGTGCGGCCCTGCTTCCGGAAGCCCCACTGGAACTGGTACAGCGAGCGCTCGTTGATGAACGGCACGATCGCCTTGGCCGGCGCCTCGATCACCCGCGCCCCCCAGAACGGCGGCTCCGGCACCGCCTCCCCTTCCGTCAGCCGCACCCGCCGCGCCCGCGCCTCGCCCAGCTCCACGGGCGCGAAGCCGCGCGGGTCGGCGGTGCCGAGCACCCGCTTCTCGTTGCGCGCGCGGCCCACGCGCTTGGCCTGCAACGCCGCAAGGTAGTCGTCGAAGCCGTTGCCCATCACCCGGTCCATCAGGTGCAGGCCGTCGAAGGCATCGCGCGCGTAGGCCACCCGCCCCGTGGTGCCCTCCATCGCGCCGGGGGCCGCGTAGGCGCGCGTGCAGTCGTCCTCGACGTAGTTGCGCGTCAGCGCCGCGCCGCCCAGCAGCACTGGCACCTCCATGCCCTGCCGCGCCATCTCCTCCAGGTTCTCGCGCATCACCACGGTGGACTTCACCAGCAGGCCGGACATGCCCACCGCGTGCGCCCGGTGCTCGCGCACCGCTTCCATCATCTGCGCGAGCGGCACCTTGATGCCGAGGTTGACCACCTTGTAGCCGTTGTTGGTCAGGATGATGTCGACCAAGTTCTTGCCGATGTCGTGCACGTCGCCGCGCACGGTGGCCAGCACGATGGTGCCCTTCTCCTGCCCCTCGGCGCGCTCCATGTGCGGCTCCAGCCACGCCACCGCGGCCTTCATCGTCTCGGCGGATTGCAGCACGAAGGGCAGCTGCATCTTGCCCGAGCCGAACAGTTCGCCCACCGTCTTCATGCCGTCGAGCAGCAGCTCGTTGATGATGCTCAGCGGCGCGTGCCCGGCCGCCATCGCGGCGGAAAGATCCTCGTCCAGCCCCTTGCGGTCGCCGTCGACGATGCGCTCCTTCAGCCGTTCCTCGACTGTCTCCGCCTTCTTGCGCGCGCCGACGTCGGCCGCCTTCCGGCCGCTGAACATTTCCAGCAACGCTTTGAGCGGGTCGTAGTCTTCCGTGCGGCGGTCATAGATCAGGTCTTCGGCGACCTTGACCTCCTCGGGCGGGATCAGGTGCAGCGGCTTGATCTTGGAGACGTGCACAATCGCCCCGCTCATCCCCGCCTTGACCGCGAGGTCGAGGAACACGCTGTTCAGCACGTGCCGCGCCGCCGGGTTGAGCCCGAAGGAGATGTTGCTCAGCCCGAGGATAATCTGGATGTCGGGGAACCTGTCGCGGATCGCCCGTATGCCTTCCAGCGTCCACAGACCGAGCTTGCGGTCGTCCTCGTTGCCGGTGGCGACCGTGAAGGTCAGCGGGTCGACCAGCAGGTCGGACTGCGGCAGGCCGTGCCTGTTGCACGCGAAATCCACTAGCCGCTCGGCGATGCGCAGCTTATCCTCCACCGACTTGGCCATGCCGACCTCGTCGATGGTCAGCGCGATCACCGCCGCCCCGAACTTCTTGGCCAGGATCAGCCGATCCTCGGCCGCCTTCTCGCCTTCCTCGAAGTTGATCGAGTTGATGATCGGCTTGCCGCCGTGCAGCTTCAACGACGCCTCGATCACCGGCGTCTCGGTGCTGTCGATCACCAGCGGCGCGTTGACGGAGCCGGTGAAGCGGCGGATCACCTCGCCCATCTCGGCCATCTCGTCGCGGCCCACGAAGGCGGTGCACACGTCGAGCGAGTTCGACCCTTCCGCCATCTGCTCGCGGCCCATCGCCACGCAGCCGTCCCAGTCGGCCGCCTCCTGCCGTGCCCGCCACGCCTTGGAGCCGTTGGCGTTGCAGCGCTCGCCGATGGAGAAGTAGGCGTTCTCCTGGCGCAGCGGCGTCGCGGCGTACAGGCTCGCCACGCTCGGCACCCACATCGGCCTGCGCGCCACCGGCACCGGCCGGTGCGACGCGCCCCCCAACCGGCGCAGCATCGCGTCCAGCGCCTCGATGTGCGGCGTCGAGGTGCCGCAGCAGCCGCCGACGAGGTTGATGCCGTCCTCCAGCACGAACCGCTCCATCCACGACGCCATCTCCGCCGCGCCCAGCGGGTAGTGCGTCCTGCCGTCCACCAGTTCCGGCAGCCCGGCGTTGGGCTGGAGGCTCAGCAGCCCCGGCCAGTTCGCCGCCAGCCAGCGCACGTGCTCGGCCATCTCCTGCGGACCCGTGGCGCAGTTCAGCCCCACCAGCGGCACGTCCAGCGCGTGCACCACGGTCGCGGCCGCCGCGATGTCGGAACCTACCAGCAGCGTGCCGGTGGTCTCCACCGTCACCTGCACGAAGATCGGCACGTCCGACTTCGCCTCCGCGATCGCCCGCTTGGCGGCGTTCACGGCGGCCTTGATGAACAGCGTATCCTGATTGGTTTCGGTCAGCAGCGCGTCGGCGCCCCCCGCGAGCAGCCCCCGGCACTGCACCGTCAGCGCGTTCTCGAGCGTGTCGTAGTCGATGTGCCCTAGCGAGGGCAGCTTGGTGCCCGGCCCGATGTCGCCGATCACCCAGCGGTCGCGCCCATCGGAAAAACTCTCCGCCGCCTCGCGCGCCAGTTCCACGGACAGCTTGTTGATCTCGTGCGCCCGCTCCCCCAGCCCGAACTCCTCGAGTGTGATGGGCGAGCCGCCGAAGCTGTTGGTCAGCACCATGTCGGAGCCGGCCGCGAAGTAGCCGCGGTGGATCTCGCGCACCAGCTCGGGGCGCGACAGGTTCAGCACCTCGGTGCAGTTCTCCTTGTCCCAGTAATCGCGCTCGATATCGAGCGTCAGCGCCTGGACGCGCGAGCCCATGCCGCCGTCGCACAACAGCACGCGGTCGCGGAGCGCTTCGAGCAGGTGCGGTCGGGTCATGGGATGCTTCTCAGGAGGCGAGGGCGGAGATGGGGACGCGGCGGGCGGACCACACCCGCACCGCGAGCGGTCCCTCCACGGTGGCGGCGGGGCCGGCGGCGCAGCCGGCCGCGCCCAGCCAGCCGGCGAGCTGGGCGTCGTCGAAGCCGGGCCAGCGATGGGCGTGGCGATCCATCAGCTCGGCGCGGCCGTGGGCGGCGAGGTCGACCACCAGCAGCAGCCCGCCGGGCCGCAGTACCCGCGAAGCCTCAGCCAGCGCGGCGGCCGGGTCCTCGGCGTAGTGCAGCACCATCTGCATCGCCACCGCGTCGAAGCCCCCGTCCGCGAAGGGCAGCCGGTACATGTCGGCCTGCCGCACGGCGCAGCCCCCCGCCAAGCCCCGCTCGGCCAGCCGGGCGCGCGCCAGCGCCAGCATGGCGCGCGACGCGTCCACCCCCAGCGCGTGCTCCGCCCGCTCGGCCACCAGCTCCAGCAGCCGCCCCGTGCCGGTGCCGACGTCGAGCAGCCGTCCCAGCCGCGCCGGCAGCGCCGCCAGCAGCGCCGCCTCGATCGCCCCGGCCGGCAGGCCCAGCGCCCGCAACTCGTCCCAGTCGGCGCCCTCGCGCCGGAACGCCTCGGACGCTTCGCGCGCCCGCTCGGCGGCCAGTCGCGCCGCGGCGCGCCGGTCGGCGGCCAGCAGCGCGTCGTCCTCCGGCAGCCGGGCGAGCAGGGCCCGCGACAGGTCGGCCCGGGCGGGGACCTGGAAGTAGGCGTTGGCGCCCTCGGGCGTGCGCTCCAGCAGCCCGGCCCCCACCAGCAGCCGCAGGTGGCGCGACAGCCGCGGCTGCGACTGTCCCAGCACCGCGCACAGGTCGCTCACGCACCAGGCGCCGCGTGCGCACAGCGCCAGCAGGCGCAACCGCGTCGGCTCGCCCACGGCGCGCAGCTGGGAAAGAAGTTCGTCCACACCCTGGACAGTCACATAAGGAAATCCTTATGTCCAGTCATGGCCTGGAACATCGACGCCCGCGTGCCCGTCCTCGCCCTGCCCGACATCGCCGCCCTCGCCGCGGCGCTGCGGGGGTCCGGCCCGGCCGCGCTGTTGCTGGCGACGCCGGCGCCGCCCGACCTGCCCGCCGGCGGCGTGGCGCGCGAAAGCTTCCCGGCCGACGCCCCGCACGTCCCCGCCTGCGACTGCTGCGGCGGGCGCCCGGCCGCGGCCACGGCGCTGGACCGGCTGTTCCAGCGCCGGCTGCGCGGCACGGCGCCGTGGTTCGACCGGGTGCTGGCCTTGCTGGAAGGCGAGGAAGCCCGCGACGCACTCCGTTCGGCCCTGCGCGACGACGCGGTGACGCGGGCGCGCTTCCGGGCGGGCTGATCCGCGCTTCAGCCCGCCGCCGGCGTGCCGCCGCCCACGGCCTCCTCCAGCGCCAGGATGTCGGCATGCTCGCGGAACGCCGCGCGCTGCTCGGGGGTCGTGATCTCCCACGCCACGCGCAGCATGTCCTCCAGGTCGCCGATCACCTGCCGGCCGTCGCCCGTGTCGCCGTGCGCCCGCGCGAAGCCGACGTAGTCCCGCAGCCCGCGCTCGCCCCGCTCGGCCATGCAGCGTCCCTTCCCGTCTCCGGCCGGAGGAACGCGCCGCGGCCGTCGAACGTTCCACCACCCCGGCGGGAACGGCCGCGGCGCCCGCAGGCCCCTCCCTCTTCGGGGCCTACGACGCGCCGTCACCATCACCGCCGGGGCGCCCCCCCGGCGGTGACGCTCAGCTCCGCGGCACCACGGGCGCCTTCGCCTTGGGCAGCCCGGCCACCACGCCGTCCGCCAGCCGCAGGTGCGCCTGCACCAGTTCGGGCGGGCTCAGCGCCAGCCACTGGGTCAGCGACACGTCGGCGTAGCGGGGCGAGCGGAACACTTCCAGGAAGCGCAGCGGCGTCGAGCCCGTGTTCTCGATGTAATGGCCCATCGCGAAGGGCACGTAGCCCACGTCGCCGGCGCCGAAGTCGAAGGTGCGGGCGCTGCTCTGGGACGCGAACACCCCCATCCGGCCGGTGCCCTCCAGGTAGTACTGCCATTCGTCGCCGTTGGGGTGCCAGTGCAGCTCGCGCAGGCCTCCCGGCTCCAGCTCCACCAGCGCGGCGGAGATGGTGACCGAGGCCGGGAACGTCCTGGTGTCGCTGATGCGCACTGTGCCGCCGCGCGTGCGCTCCGGCTCCTGCGCCAGCATGCGGTGCGTGAAGCCCTGCGGCACCGCGCCGACCCCGGCCGGCGTATCGGCCTTGATGTCAGCGGGCGGCGGCGAGGACTGGAAGATGTACAGCTCCTCCTTCGGGATGTTCGCGAAGGCTGCCTCCGCCACCCCGAAGTTCTTGCTCAGCACGGAGCGCGGCACGTGCGCCATCCAGTCGGTGAGCAGGAAAGTGCTGTCCTCGGAAAAGTCGCCGCTGTCGAACACCAGCAGGAACTCGCAGCCGTCCGTGCCTGTGCCCTGGATGGAATGGGGGAGGCCGGAAGGGAAGTACCACAGGTCCCCTTCGCCCACGTCGCCGACGAAGAACCGGCCGTCCTGGTCCACCGCCGTGACGCGCGCGCTGCCCTTGAGCATGTAGGACCACTCGGCTTCCTTGTGCCAGTGCATCTCCCGCACGCCGCCGGCCTTGAGGCGCATGTTCACGCCCGCCATGGCCTTAGAGATCGCCAGCTCGCGCGCCGTCACCTGCCGCGCCCAGCCGCCCTCGTCGAGGCGTATGTGCGCGTCGGCGAAGGAGAAGCGCAGGTTGGGCAGCGTGCCCTTGTCCGTCGCCGGCGGCGCGACGAGGTCGGGGTTCTGCGCTTCCCGCGACGGGTTGCGCGGGCCGATGATGGTGGCCCCCATGCTGCCGCGGACGGCTTCCGGCATGGTTCTGCTCTCCTGGGCCTGGGCGCCCGCCGCGGCCAGCAGGCCGATCCCGGCGGTTCCGAGGGCGTCGCGGCGCGAGACGGTCATGTTTGCTTCCTATGGGACCCGGGGACGCGGCCGGCGCGGCGTGCCCCGGCAGGTCAAGGAACTAGCAAACCGGGAGCGCGTTCCCCGGCCCGGCGGGTCGTGGCGAAAAATTCACGCCGCCGAGGCGCGCGGCGCGGGCGGCCGGGCCGCGGCGAGCGATCGAAGTCGGCGCCACCCGTCGGCGCGCCGCGCGAGCCGCACGGCCGTCGCCGGGGTGCCGGAGCAGGACACCAGGCGGCGCGGCGGGGCGAGCGGACCGGCGATGGCCGCCCGCCAGCTCGCGCGGGGAGCGCCGGCCGCGGCGACGCTCGTCGCGCCGTCAGCCGTCCCCGGGCACGTCCCGGTCGCCGGCGCCGAGCGACCGCTGCAGGTACACCGCGTCCAGCCAGCGGCCGAATTTCAGCCCCGCCGCCCGCAGCACGCCGGCCTGGCGGAAGCCCAGCGACAGGTGCAGCCCGACCGAGCCGACGTTCTCGGTGTCCCCCACCACCGCGAACATCTGCCGGAAGCCGGCCGTCTCGGCGCGCGTGAGCAGTTCCGCCACCAGCGCCTTGCCCACGCCCTGGCCGCGCACGTCGTCGCGCACGTAGATCGCGTCCTCGGCGGAGTAGCGGTAGGCCGAGCGGTCGCGCAGCTGGCCGAAGTAGGCGTAGCCGACGACCTCGCCCGCCTCGTCCTCGAACACCAGCCAGGCCCAGCCGGCGCCCTGGACGCGCGCCACGCGGGCGGCGACCTCGGCCTCGTCGGGCGGCTCCTCCTCGAAGGTGCCGGTGCCGTGGCGGACGTGGTGGGCGTAGATCGCGGCGATCGCGGGGATGTCGGCGGGAACGGCGTCGCGGATCGGCATGGCTTCCCTGCCTACGGTCGCGGCCCCCGCGCCGCAAGTGCCCGATGCGGCGCCCGCACCCCGAACACCGCCCGCGTCAGGCCGGCAGCCCCAGCGCCCCGGCCGCGCGCTCGGCCAGCCGCAGCAGCGCCAGGTCGCGGCCCGGCGCCGCCACCAGTGAGAGCCCCACCGGGGCGCCGTCCGCACGCGCGGCCGGCATCGTCACCTCGCACAGCCCGGCCAGCCCGGCCAGCGCGGTGACGCCGATGGTGCGCTCGCGCACCGCCAGCTGCTCGGCGGCCGAGGCGGCCAGCGGCATCGCCGGCACCGGCGAGGTCGGGTAGACGAACACCGCGCCGCCGGCGAGCAGCGCCCGCAGCCGCGCCCGCACGGTGCCGCGGCAGCGCCGCCCGGCCGGGGGCAGCGACGGGTCGAGCGCCCTGGCCGCGGCGAAGCGCTCGCCGACCCCGGGCCCGAAGCGCGGCCCGGCCGCTTCCACCCAACCGCCCAGCGAGACCCAGGCCTCCTGGGACTGCAGCACGCGGAAGTTCTCGTACAGGCCGTCCAGGCCCTCGGGCGCGACGTGCGCCGTCATCGCCGGGCCGAGCAGCCCTCCCATCGCCTCCAGGGCCGGCAGCAGGGCGCGGGCGGTGGCGGGCACCGCGTTCATCCAGGCTTCCTGCACCTTGACCAAGGGCCCGGCCAGTTCGCCCGACCAGCCCGGGCCGGAGTCCGACGGCAGCAGCGCTTCGCCCGCCCGGCGCAGCACCGAGGGCCGGGCGGCGAACCAGCCCGCGGTGTCGAAGGACGGCGCCAGCGGCATGGCGCCGGCCAGGCTCACCGCGCCCCAGGAGGGACGGATGCCCCAGATCCCGCAGTAGGAAGCGGGGATTCGCACCGATCCCCCCGTGTCCGAGCCGAGCGCGAAGTCCACCAGCCCCGCCGCGACGGCCGCCGCCGACCCGCACGACGAGCCGCCGGGGAAGCGGTCCGGCGCCGCCGGGTTGCGCGGCGTGCCGTACCAAACGTTCTCGCCGGTCAGCCCGTAGGCCAGCTCCATGGTGATGGTCTTGCCCGCCAGCTCGGCACCGGCTTCCAGCAGCGCGCCGACGCAGGGCGCGGTGGCCACCGCCGGCCGCCGCCCGGCCGCCCAGTCGGGGTTGCCGTAGCCGGTGACGTGGCCGGCCACGTCGAACAGGTCCTTGGCGGCGAAGCGCAGCCCGCTGAGCGGCCCGTCCGCGGCGCCGGGCAGGCTGAAGCGCCCGCCGGGCACGAAGGCCCCGACCTCGTCCGCGATCATCCTCGTTCCTCCCGCTCGCGTGAGCCGCGGCGGGAGCGTGGCGCGGGGGGGGCCGGGGCGCAACCGCCGCGGCGCGGAAGGGCCGCAGGGCGGATCAGCGCGCCCGCAGCAGCTCGGGCACACTCAGCAGCACCCACTCGTCGTCGTCGGCCCGCGCGAGGTGCCGCCCGGCGCTGAACGGCAGGTTGTTGTCGTTGCCGACGATGATGTGGTCGGCGTCCACCACCGCGACGTTCTCGATGGTCAGGAACGGCAAGCCCAGCCGGTCGGCGGGGGCGCCCTCGCCGCGGTCGCCGCGGGTGCGGGCGAGGCCTCGGGGGTCGCGGATCGCCATGAGGTCGATGCCGCCGATGCGCCGGACGTGGCCTTCGGCGTCGGCATCGCCCAGGTCCACCAGCGTGACGCGCTTGACCCGCGCGGGGGTGCGGAAGCAGCTGAGCGGGCTCGCGCCGTCGCGGCAGGCCAGGGTCGGGTCGCCCTCGCCGTTGTCGCGCTCGATGATCAGGGCGCGGCGGTCGTCGACGAAGTTGAAGTCGCCGATCGCCGCCACGCCCTCGCCCAGGCGGAAGCGCAGGGTGCGGCCGGTCCACTCGGCGCGCGGGATCGAGAACTCCAAGAGGCGCAGGAAGCGGGCCTCGGGCTGGTCGGTGCCGGGGGCGAACAGCGGCTGCTCCACCAGCGCCCACAGGGTCTGCCCGTCAGGCGTCAGCGCCATGCCCTCGAAGCCGCCCGAGCGGCGGACGCGGAACGGCACGCCGGCGGTGGGGGTCGCCGGCACCTGGAGCGAGTGGTGGTCGGGCGAGATCAGCGGCTGGCCGTCCAGCCGCGCCTCGACGAGGCGGCGCACCCGCCCCTCGGCGTCGGTCTCGATGAGGTAGGGGCCGAACTCGTCGCCGAACCAGAAGCCGTCGCCGCCCCCCGGCAAGGAGATCGGCTGGATGCTCTCGATGTCGAAGTCGGCGCCGGTGAGGAAGCGCGCCGGGCTGGGGTCGGTGACGATGGGGAACGGCACCACGCGGTCGGGGTCGGACAGGAAGATCGTGCGCTCCACCGCCACGGTGCCGGCGGCCCAGTCGGGGCGGATGCGGTGGAACATCAGCAGCGCGTCGGAGCTGTTGCGCCGGTTGCCGAAGCCGTTGTCGGTGAGCACCCAGTAGGAACCGTCGCCAGCCGGCTTGACGCCCGAGAAGCCCTGGATCGGCTGGCCGCGGAACGGCAGCGACAGGCTGGTCGGCCGCCCGTCCGGCGCCGGGCCGGTGGTGGCGGGGACCGAGCCCACCGCCTCGACGCGGCGGTTGCCCGGGCCGGTGAAGCGCCCCGACACCGCGAAGCCCGGCGGCGCGCCTTCAGGGGGTGCCGCGAAGGTGGCCGCCGGCAGGATCGCGTGGCCGGCCAGCGTGGCGGGGAAGTCGCGCTCGGCCGGAACCTGGGGGGACGGGTTCTGGGCGGCGAGCGGGACGGGCGCCAGCGCCGCGAGGGCGGCCAGGGACAGGGCGACTACGAGGGCAGGCGGGCGCATGACGCGGTACTCCGGGGTGCGGCGTGCGGGCGATAGGACGGGCGGGTTGCGCCGGCGTGACGCGGCCGTGACGGAAGCGTGACAGCCGGTGGCGCCGGGAACGCCGGCGGCGCTCAGCGGGCCAGGGGCGCCAGCGGCCGGTTGCCGTCCCAGTTGGCGTCGTCCAGCCAGGCCGCGATGGCGTCCCGGCGCGCCGGCCACTCGTCGGCCAGGATGGAGAAGTAGGCCGTGTCGCGCGAGCGGCCCTTCACGACCTTGATCGCCCGCAGCGTGCCCTCGTGGCGAAAACCCAGCCGGGCGGCGCTCGCGCGCGAGGCGGCGTTGAGTGCGTGGCACTTCCAGGTGAGCCGGCGGTAGCCCAGCTCGTCCATCGCGTGGCGCATCAGGAGGAACATCGCCT
>CAXTEL010000066.1:0-10838 GCA_964243365.1 uncultured Roseomonas sp.
GCGCCGCGGCCCCGGCGTGGCCGGCCGCCAGTTCGGCCAGCAGCCGGGACTCGCCGGGGCCCAGCCGCCACGGCGAAGCGGCCGTGCGAACGGCGAAGCCCCGCGCGCGCAGCAGCCCGGCCAGCAGCCGCGCGGCGTCCGGTCCGGCGGCGGCACCCTCGCCCAGACCCTTGGGGCGCCGCTGGTCGCGCCCGAAACCGCGCGCCACCGCGCCGTCGGCCGGGTGCGGCGGCAGGAAGCGCGCCGCCCGGTCGACGCTCAGCGCGGCGTAGAAGGGTATCGGGGCGGTCCCGCCCCCGGGTCCGGCCAGCGCCCCGACCAGCGCGCGAATCCAGGACCGCGAGGCGAGGTCGAGGAGGGCGGAGCACAGCACCGCGTCGGCGCGGTCGAGCGGCAGGCGGCCGGGCATGTCCGACAGCTCGGCCACGATCCCCTCCACCCGCCAGGCGCCTCCGGGGGCGTGCACCAGCAGGGTCCGCCGGTTCGGCGCGGACGCGTGGAAACCGGCCCGCGCGGCGGCGGCGGCGACCGCGTCGAAGGCGCGTTCCAGCGCGGCGAGGTCGCCGTCGGCCAGCGTCCAGGCCTGCGGGCCGCCGATGCGCGGGGCCAACCAGCGGAACAGCGCGCCGGTGCCGGCGCCGAGGTCGAGCAGGCGCGGCCGGGCGGGCAGGCGGGCGATCAGCGCGTCGGCCAGCCCGGGATCGCGGGCGCGGGCGTCGGCCGGCTCGCGCAGCGCCAGCCAGTCGGGGTCGAACGCTTCAGCCACGCGCCGCGATCGCTAGCTCGGCGGCGAAGCGGGCGGCGCGGTCTTCCCAGCGCGGCAGCGCTTGGCCGGCCCGCCAGGCGGCATCGGCCAGGCGCGCGCGCAGGGGGGCGTCGCAGATGACCCGGCGCAGGGCGCGCGACAGGGCGGCGTGGTCGCCGGGGGCGCAGATGACGCCGGCCTCGCGCGGCATCAGCTCGGCCAGCGCGCCGCCGGCGCACAGCGCCAGCGGCAGGCCGCGCGCCAGGGCCTCGGCCACCGCCATGCCGTAGCCCTCCCACCAGGAGGCGAGCGCGAAGATGTCGGCCCCGGCGTAGAGGGCTTCCAGCGCCGCGCCGGTCAGCTCGCCGGCGAAGCGCACGCGGTTGCCCAGGGCCAGTTCCTCGACCAGCGCTTCCAGGGCGCGGGCGTGCACGGGGTCGCGGGCGCCGCCGGCGACCGTCAGGCGCCATTCCAGGTCGGTCAGCCGCCCCAGGGCGCGCAGCAGCACGTCGTGGCCCTTGCGCGGCACCAGGGCGCCGACCGACAGGATGAGCAGCGGCTCGCCAGCGGCGGCGCCCGCGGCGCGCGGCGCGGGGTCGGTGCCCGGCTCCACCGTGCCGATCCGCGCGGGGTCGGCGCCGAACTCCGGGGCGAGGCGCGCGGCGGTGAGCGGCGAGGTGGTGACCAGCCGCGCCAAGCGGGGGAGGAGGAGACGCTCGCGCGCCCGCAGCGCTTCGCGCTCGGCCTCGGGGGCGCCGTGCTCCAGCGCGGTGGGGTGGTGGATCAGTCCGACGGCGCGACGGGCGGCGAGCGCCTCGGCCAGGGGGGCGAAGGCGGGCAGGCCGAGGCCGTCGATCACCGCGACCTGGTCGGGCGCCAGGGCGTCGAGGGCGGCGCGCGCGCCCGCCTCGGCCGCGTCGTCGGGCAGGGGATGGCGGCCGGGCAGGTGGACCTCGCGCGCCTCGTGGCCGAGGGCGCGCAGCCCGGCCAGGATGCGGGCGTCGTAGCTATAGCCGCCGCTGACGCCTTCCGCCGGGCCGGGCAGGAAGAGGGCGACCCTCAAGCGACGGTGACCCCGGCGGGGGGACGCCCGGCGGCCGGCACCCCGAGCGGGGCCTCGTAGGCGGCCCAGGCCAGCGGGCTCTCGCGCATCGTCACCTTCAGCGCGGCGACCGCGCGCGCTCCCTCGCCCAGCGCGCCGTCGCGGATGGCGGTCGCCAGCAGGCCGTGGACGAGGGCGCACAGGAACTCGGTGGTGGTATTGCGCCCCGCCAGCTCGGGGACGTCGTCGAGGTTGCGGTAGTCCAGCCCGTCCAGCACCCGGCGCAGCTCGGTGCGCGCGGCGGCGATGTCGACCAGCAGGTTGTCGCGGTCCAAGCGGGTAGCGCGGAACTCGGCTTCCACCACGAAGGTTGCGCCGTGCACGCGCTGGGCGGGGCCGAAGCCGGCACCCTTGAAGGAATGGGCGACCATGATGTGGTCGGAAACGGTGAGGCTGAACATGGCGGCGCGGTTCCTTCAGTACAGCACGACGGGGCAGATCGGGGCCGGGCCGGGCGGGTCGGGGCGGGGCGGGGCAGCGTCGCGCGGGGCGGGACGCGGCGGGGCGGACCCTGCCCCGGCGGGGGCGGCGGTCGGTTCCCCGGCCGGCGGCGCGGGCGACGCTTTCCCGAGCAGGCGCGGCAGGGCGTCGGCGAGGTCGGCGAAGGCGATGTCGGGGCCGGGCAGCGCGTCCAGCGCCGGGTCGTCGAGCAGGGCGAGGGCGAGGGCGAGCCGCTCGGCGTGGGTGCGGCGGCCGCGCATCGGGGCGGCGACCCGGCCAACCTGGGTGGAGATCAGGGAAAGGCGGCGGGAATGGAAGTCCGCGCCCAGCGGCAGCGTCACCGGGGCATCGCCGAACCAGGAAGCTTCCAGGATGCGCGCTTCCGCGGCGGCGCGCGAGAAGGCGAGGAGCAGGCCGTCGGGGTGGCCGGACGCGTGGACGATCAGCTCGCGCTCGCCGGGCGCGTCGCCGGGGGCGACGGCGCGCAGGCCGAGTTGGGCGGCGAGGGCGCGGCGGGCCGGGTCGGGATCGGCCACGGCGAGGTCGAGCGCCGGCACCCGCGCCAGCAGCCGCGCGCACAGCAGGCCAACCGCGCCGGCGCCGATCACCAGGGCGCGCTCGCCAGCCAGGGGGCGGGCGTCCCACAGGACGTTCAGCGCGGTCTCGTTGTTGGCGGCCAGCGTGGCGCGGCGGTCGGGCACGGTGTCGGGGACAGGGGCGAGCGCGTCGGCCGGCGCCACGAAGCGGTCCTGGTGCGGGTGCAGGCAGAAGACACGGCGGCCCAGCAGCGCGGGCGGGCCGCGCTCCACCACGCCCACCGCGGCGTAGCCGTACTTCACGGGATACGGGAAGGCGCCGCCCATGCGCGGGCAGCGCATCGCCGACCACTGGGATTCCGGCACGCGGCCGCGCAGCACCAGCGCTTCGGTGCCGCGGGAGATGCCGCTGGCCAGGGTGCGGACCAGGGCGTCGCCGGGGCCGGGCGCGGCGAGCGGTTCGTTGCGCAGGGCGGCCCGGCCGGGGGCCACGGTCCACAGCGCGCGGGCAGTGCCGGGCGCGGGGCCGGTCACGCGCCCGCCGGGGGGGCGCCGGCGGCGGGCGGGCGCGGGGCCGGCGACGCGCCGGGATCGCGGGGCGCGGCGGAGGCGGCGCCGAGGGACCGGGCGCCGGGGATCTCGGCGCCGGGGGGCTGGGCGTCGGAAGGCTGGGCGCCGGAAGGCTGGGCGCAGAAGGGCGGGTGGGCGCGGCCGAGGGGGATGTCGAGCAGGACGTCGTCGCCCAGCGGGTGCACGGTCCATGACACGCGCAGGCCGTCGGCGACGCGGGCGGCCTCGGGGAAGGTGAAGGCGGGGCGGCCGGAGCCCAGGATCAGCGGCGCCACGGTCAGGTGCAGGCGGTCCAGCAGCCCCGCCGCCAGGAAGCGCGACACGGTGACGCCGCCGCCTTCCACGAGGACGCGGCGCAGGCCGCGCGCCGACAAGGCCGCCAGCAGGGCGGGCAGGAAGGCCGCGCCGGGCGGCAGCGGCAGCGGCTCGGCGTCGCCGGGAGGGGTGCCGGGCGCGTCGGCGTGGTGGGCGAGCAGGGTGGGCGGGCCGCCGCGGAACACGCCGTGGCCGTCGCCCAGCCGGCGCGCGGGGTCGAGCACCACGCGCACGGGGTCGGAACCGCGGACCTCGCGC
Organism: uncultured Roseomonas sp.; assembly: GCA_964243365.1. Classification (GTDB taxonomy): domain Bacteria; phylum Pseudomonadota; class Alphaproteobacteria; order Acetobacterales; family Acetobacteraceae; genus Roseomonas. Next base: position 3,968 of record CAXTEL010000066.1, read on the forward strand.
GTGGTCAGGCGCGGGTCGTCGGCCGCCACGGTGCCGGCGCCCACCACCACCGCGTCGCACAGGGCGCGCAGGCGATGGGTGTGGCGCACGTCGCCGGCGCCGCCGATCCAGCGGCTGTCGCCGCCGCGCGTGGCGATGCGTCCGTCGAGCGACTGGGCGAGGCGGCCGAGCACGCGGCAGCCGCCCGCGGGGAGCGCCGGGGCGAGGACCGGGGCGAGCAGGACGAGGAGCGGGTGGACGCCGCCGGGGGCGGCGGGTTCGGGGAGCGGCGCGTCGCCGTCGCGGGCGCGCAGCAGCGCGTCCCAGACGCGGTCCTCCCCCCGGGTGCTGTCGTCCCTCATGGGACGATTCTATGCCGCACGGGTCGCGGGCACGCCACCCCGCGCGGGGGAGCGAGGCGACGGCGCCACGCGGACGACACCGACGCGTGACTGTTCGCGCGTGCCCGTGACCGGACTTGGTTTCCGCCGGTTGGGCTCGGGACCAGAGGGACTTTGCCCTTCCGGACACCCCGCCAAGGAAACCGAGTTTCCCGGACCTTCCGTCCGTGAGGGATGCCCTGGCGAACAGGGGGTCCGGGGGCAGAGCCCCGGCCCCACGCCCGGCCGACGGAGACCGGGGCCGGTTGCGGACGGCGCGCGGCGGGCCGCGCCCCGATGCGGCCGCTTCAGGCGCGGGCTGCGAGCGCCAGGGACGGGGTGTGGCGCGGAGGCGCGCGGAAGCCGGCGCCGCCGTAGGTGGCGGGCTGGGCGCGGGGAAGGGCGGCGCCGGCGATGCTCTCGATTACCCGGGACTGCACGGAGATGGCGCGCTCCAGCAGCCGGCGGTTCTCCTCGCCGAGGTCCTTGAGGCGCGAGGACAGCGCGTCGGCGGTCGCCCGCTCGGCGCCCTGGGCCTTGGCGCCCGTGCGCGCCGTAGCGGCGAAGGCCGCGGCGAAGGCGTCCGATGCGCGCATCTTGGCGTCGGCCAGCGTCGCGGCGCGCAGCAGGTCGAGGCGCGAGAGGGCCTCGTTCTCCGCGCGCAGCGCCTCGGCGAGGCGGGTTCCGGCGATGATCAGCGACTGCATCATCATGGCGTTCACTTCGCTCCCTGCGGGGTTGAGGATGTGTTTACGGGTCCGGGCGGGTCGCCCTGGACCCCGGTGGCGGCTTCGCCGCCCGGGATGCTCGCGTCGGCTCCGCCGCCCTGGAGGCGCACCATCTCGCGCAGCACGGCGTCGGCCAGTCCGATGCCGCCGCGCCCCGCCCAGGCCTTGGCGTAGTTCTCCACCAGCATCGGCCGCCACTGCGCCTCGGCCTCGCCGCCGTTGAAGCTGTTCTTGCCCAGCGGCGCGGTGGCGAAGGCGTTGCCCAGCAGGGAGCCCAGGGCCTGCGCCTCGAACTTCTGGGCGGTGGCGCGCATCTTGGCCATGTCGGGGGCGGCCATGCCCGAGGGTGCCAGGGCGTTCATCAGCGGACCTCCAGCTCGGCCTGCAGGGCGCCGGCGGCCTTCACCGACTGCAGGATGGTGATCATGTCGCGCGGGCCGACGCCCAGGGAGTTCAAGCCGCGCACCAGGTCCTGCAGCGTCACGCTCTGCGGCAGGATGCCCAGGCGCCGGCCGCTGCCGTCCTCCACCTCGATGCCCGTGCGCGGCGCCACCGCGGTTTCGCCGTTGCTCAGGGCATTGGGCTGGCTGACTTGCGGCGTTTCGGTGATGCGGATGGTCAGGTTGCCCTGGGCGATGGCCACCGTGGAGATGCGCACGTCGGCGCCCATCACGATGGTGCCCGAGGCTTCCTCGATCACCACGCGGGCGGACTGGTCGGGGGTGACGCGGAGCTGCTCGAGGTCGGTCAGCAGCCCGGCCACGTCGCGGCCGCCGGTCATCAGCACCACGGTGCGCGGGTCGGTGGCGGTGGCGATGGAGCCGAGGCGGTTGTTGATGGCGGCGGCGATGCGGCGCGCGGTGGTGAGGTCGGGGTTGCGCAGCGCCAGGCGGACGCGCTGGTGGCCGGCCAGCTCGAAGGGCACCTCGCGTTCCACCGTGGCGCCGTTGGCGATGCGCCCCGCCGTGGGCACGCCGCGCTGCACCGAGCCGGCGGCGCCGCGGGCGCTGATGGCGCCAGTGGCGACGGGCCCCTGGGACACGGCGTAGACCTCGCCGTCGGCGCCGAGCAGGGGGGAGACCAGCAGCATGCCGCCCATCAGGTTGGTGGCATCCCCCAGCGCCGAAACGGCGACGTCGATTCGCGACCCCGGGCGGGCGAAGGCCGGCAGGTTGGCGGTGACCATGACGGCCGCGACGTTCTTGGTGTCGAGTTGGCGCTCGTTGTCGCGGGTGTTGACGCCCAGGCGCTCGAGCATGCCGACCAGGGACTGGCGGGTGAACACGGCCGAGCGGAGGCGGTCGCCGGTGCCGGGTAGGCCGACCACGAGGCCGTAGCCGACCAGCTGGTTGTCGCGCACGCCCTCGACGTCGGCGATGTCCTTGATGCGCACCTGGGCCTGGGCGGGGGAGAAGGCGAGCAGGAGCAGCGCGGCGGCGAGCACGGCGGCGCCTTCCTTCGCCCTTCGGAAACTCGATCGCGTCAGCATATGGGGAACCTCGCCCGGGCACGCGGAGCGGGGGAAAGCGCCCGGTCCTGGGATGCGCCACCGCAACCGGCGTGCCAGGCTGCGGGGCGGTTGGCGGCGGCAGTTCCTGCCGGACGGGCGGCGGAAGTGGCCGGGGCGGCGGCAGAAGGGGGCGCGGGACATGACAGTGGACGGGCCGGGGCGCGTCGGCGACGTGCGGGGTGCCGCGATCGGCGCGGGGGTGCGCAAGCCCCGCGCGGGCGGCGGCTTCCGCCTGCCCGGGGGTGCCGCGGAAACGGCGGCCACGGAGGCGACGGCGGCGACCGCGCCGTTGTCGCTGCTGGGGGCGCAGGAGGAGGACGATCCGCGCGGGCGCGACGAGCGGGGCGCACGGCGGGGCGCCGCGCTCCTCGAGGAGCTGGCCGAGTTGCAGGCCGACCTGCTGCGCGGCCGCCGGGACCCGGCGCGGCTGCGGCGGCTGGCGGCGCTGGCCGAGGGCGAGGCGCCGGCCGACCCGGTGCTGCGCGAGGCGCTGGGGGCGGTGGCGCTGCGGGCGCGGATCGAGCTGACGCGTGCCGGGATGTTGGGAAGTCCGGGAGAGGACGACTAATTAATCGGGTTGTCACAGCTGCATGCCGCATGGGCACTAGGCGGGGCAGCCATGCGCCTTGTATGAGGCTCACGGTTTCGTGGACCGGATACCGACCGGGTTGGCCCGAGCCCACTGAGGGACGCGAGCGATGCTGATGACCCTGCCGCCCGATTACCGCCCGACCGACGCCGAGCCCTTCATGAGCGCCCAGCAGCAGGCCTACTTCCGGAGCAAGCTGCTGCGCTGGCGCGGCGACCTGCTTCGCGAGGCCGGGATCACTCTTTCCTCCATGGGCCAGGGCGGGATCGTGGAAGCCGACCTCGCTGACCGCGCCAGCGTGGAAACCGACCGCGCCCTGGAGCTCCGCACGCGCGACCGCGCCCGCAAGCTGGTTTCCAAGATTGACCAGGCGCTGGACCGCATCGACAACGGCACCTACGGCTACTGCGAGGAGAGCGGCGAGCCGATCGGCCTGCGCCGCCTGGAAGCCCGCCCGATCGCCACGCTGAGCATCGAGGCGCAGGAGCGCCACGAGCGCATGGAGCGCGTCCACCGCGACGATTGAGGGCGGCCCGGCGGCCTCGGTTGGGGCCGAGCGTCGCGATGGACGCGCTCCGGCGGCGCAACGACCTCCCCGGCGGCACGTTGCGACCGGTGGGCCCGGGCGCGGCGCTGGCCGCCCCTCGCCCCGGCCGCCGCGCCGCCGCACCCCAGCAGGAGACCGGCGCCGTGACGCAGGACGTGGACATCACCCCCTACGAAGGCCCGGCCGGCGGCTGGGGGTCGCTGAAGTCGGTGGAAGGCGTGCTCGCCCGCGAGGGCAGGCTGATGGAGGGCAACGCCGTCCTGCTGAAGCAGAACAAGCCGGACGGCTACATGTGCGTGTCCTGCGCCTGGGCCAAGCCGGCGGAGCCGCTGCCCTTCGAGTACTGCGAGAACGGCGCCAAGGCCACGGCGTGGGAGATCACCGCCAAGCGCGTGGCCCCGGAGTTCTTCGCCGGGCACACGCTGGCCGAGCTGCGCACCTGGCCCGACCACGACCTCGAGGCGCTGGGGCGGATCACCCACCCGATGCGCCGCGATCCCGCCACGGACCGGTACGTGCCGGTGGCATGGGAGGACGCGTTCCGCGAGATCGGGGCGGAGCTGCGGGCACTCGAGCCGAAGTCGGTGGTGTTCTACGCGTCCGGGCGGGCGTCGCTCGAGACGTCGTACATGTGGGGGCTGCTGGCCCGGATGTACGGCAACAACAACCTGCCCGACTCCTCGAACATGTGCCACGAGAGCACCTCGGTGGCGCTGCCCGAGAGCCTGGGCGCGCCGGTCGGCACGGTGCGGCTGCGCGATTTCGCCGAGGCGGACTGCATCCTCTTCTTCGGCCAGAACGTCGGCGTGAACAGCCCGCGCATGCTGCACCCGCTGCAGCAGGCGGCCAAGCGCGGCGCGCCGATCATAACCTTCAATCCGCTGCGCGAGCGCGGGCTGGAGAAATTCAGCAACCCGCAGTCGCCGCGCGAGATGCTGTACGCGGCGCCGACGCCGATCTCCTCGCAGTACCACCAGGTTCGCGCGGGCGGCGACGTCGCCGCGCTGATGGGCATGTGCAAGTCGCTGATCGAGAGCGACGACCGGGCGGCCGCGACCGGCGGGCCGGCGGTGCTCGACCGCGACTTCATCGCCGAGCACACGCACGGCTTCGAAGCGTTCGCCGCGCGGGCGCGGGCGGCGGACTGGCCGTCGATTGAGCGGCGCGCCGGGCTGGCCCGCGCCTCGATCGAGGAGGCCGCCGCGGTCTACGCCCGCGCCGACGCCGTCATCGCGGTGTACGGCATGGGGCTGACGCAGCACCGCACCGGCGTCGAGAACGTGCAGATGCTGGTGAACCTGCTGCTGCTGCGCGGCAACGTCGGCAAGCCCGGGGCGGGGATCTGCCCGGTGCGCGGCCATTCCAACGTCCAGGGGCAGCGCACGGTGGGCATCTCGGAGAAGCCCGAGCTGGTGCCGATGGACAAGCTGGCGGAGCAGTACGGCTTCGAGCCGCCGCGCGAAACGGGCCTGAACACGGTGGAAGCCTGCGAGGGCGTCATTGGCGGCACGGTGCGCGCCTTCCTGGGGCTGGGCGGCAACTTCGTGCGCGCGGTGCCGGAAACCGAGGCGATGGAGGAGGCGTGGACGCGGCTGCGGTTGAGCGTGCAGATCTCGACCAAGCTGAACCGCAACCACCTGATCCCGGGCGAGGTGACGTACCTGCTGCCGTGCCTGGGGCGCATCGAGATCGACGAGCAGGCGGGCGGGCGGCAGGCGGTGTCGATGGAGGATTCCACCTCCTGCATCCACGGCTCCAACGGCATGGTGAAGCCGGCCAGCCCGCACCTGATGTCCGAGCCGGCGATCGTGGCGGAGATCGCCAAGGCGGCGCTGGCCCCGAATCCGAAGGTGCCTTGGGACGCGTGGGTGGCCGACTACGGCCGCGTGCGCGACGCCATCGCCCAGACCTACCCGGAGATCTTCCACGACTTCAACGCGCGCCTGTTCACCCCCGGCGGCTTCGAAAAGCCGCTCAAGGCGGAGAAGCGCGTTTGGGCGACCGCGACCGGCCGGGCGAACTTCATCGTGCCGCGCTCGCTCGACGAGAATCCCGACGCGCCGGCGGCGGCGGCGGACGTCATCCAGCTGATCACGGTGCGCTCCAACGACCAGTTCAACACCACGATCTACGGCTACGAGGACCGCTTCCGCGGCGTGTCCGGCACGCGCATGGTGCTGTTCATCGGACCCGCGGAGGCGGCGCGGTTCGGGCTGGCGGAGGGCGACCTGGTGACGCTGACCACCGCCGTGGACGACGGCAGGGTGCGGCGCGTGGACGGGCTGCGGGTGGTGATCCAGGCGGTGCCGGAGGGCTGCGCCGCCTCCTACTATCCCGAATGCAATCCGCTGATCCCGCTGTGGCACCATGCCGAGCGGTCCAAGGTGCCGGCGGCGAAGTCGGTGCCGGTGCGGATCACGCGCCAGGGCTCGGCGCTGCCGCGGGCGGCGGAGTGATCTCTCGGGGGTGCTGACCCGGAGGGTCCGTCGCGCGGCCCGCGAGGGACGCTGCTCCCTGCACCCCCGCCAGGAAACTGAATTCCCCGGATCTTCCGTCCGTCCGAGCAAATTGACGGCGGGAGTCCGGGCCCCCTGGGTCCGGCGAAGGCTGCGGGGGGCCGGCGCCTGCCGCGGTGTCGCGACGACTGCCGGTTCAGCCCGCCAGCAGCCCCGTCGCCGGCGCCACGGCCTCGCTGCCCGGGAAGGCGCCTGCCACGGCGTCGGGGGCTAGCCCGAGGTGGTCGCGCAGGAGGGCCTTGGCCAGGGCGCGCAGGTCGGTGGTGGGGCGCAGGTCGCGATCGTCGAGCAGGTCGGACAGGCCGGGCCAGTCGCCGGCGACGCGGCCGCCCGCCACCACGCCCCCGAGCAGGAGGGCCACGCTGCCGGTGCCGTGGTCGGTGCCGTCGTTGCCGTTGATCCGGGCGGTGCGGCCGAACTCGGTGATCACCAGCACGGCGGTGCGCCGCCACGACTCGCCCAGGCCGTCGCGCAGGGCGAGGAGGCCGGTGTCGAGCCGGGCCAGCGCGGCGGCCATGCGCGGGGCCTGCGCGGCGTGGGTGTCCCAGCCGCCGAGCTCCAGCGCCGCCACGCGCGGGCCGCGGGGGCTGGCGAGCAGGCGGCCGGCGGCGGCGGCCAGGAC
>CAXTEL010000067.1:0-10360 GCA_964243365.1 uncultured Roseomonas sp.
CTCGGCGGAGCGGTGGGGGCGCTCCTGCTCTGCGCGGTGGCGGCGAGCCTCGCGGTGCTGCCGCCGCCGCCGCCGGGCGCGTCGGCGCGCCGCGTGGCGGTCACCGGCCTCGCCGCGCCGGACGAGGCGGGGGACGGCGCGGCGGGCGAAGCGGCGGACGCCGTCGCGGCGCGGTTCTGGGCCGCGCTGGACGCCGCGACACCCCAGCTCCCCGCCCCGGCCGCCGCGCGCGGTGCTCGCCCCGACCTCGCCGTGCTGACGCCACTGCCCCCCGTCCCGACCGGCGTGGCCGACTACACCGCCGCGGTGCTGGAACCCCTCTCCCGCCTGGCCCGCGTCACCGCCTACACGGATACGCCGCGCCCCCGCGCGCCGGCCGGCGTGCGGGTCGAGGCGTTGTCCGCGCGCGCCTGCCTGTCGGGCGCGCACGACGCGGCGGTGCACGTGCTGGGCAACAACGGCATCTTCCACGGCGCCATCCACGCGCTGCTGCTCGACCACGGCGGCAGCGCCGTTCTCCACGACTCCCGCCTGACCCACTTCCACGTCGCGACCCTCGGCATGGACCGCGCGGTGGCGCTGGCCGGCGCCGAGCTGGGGCGCGCGGTGGGAGCCGAGGAGGTGGAGCTGTGGATGACCCACGAGCGCTCACTGCCGACCTACTTCCTCAGCGAGGTGGTGCGCGCCGCGCGGCCGGCCTTCGTGCATTCCGCCGCCGCGCGCGACCGGCTCCGCGCCGCCTACGGGGGCGAGCACGGCGCGCGGGTGGAGCACCTGCCCTTCGCCACCTACCGCGTGCTGCCGGCCGAGGCGCTCGCGCCCACCGCCCGCCTCGCCGCCCGCGCCCGGCTGGAACTCCCCCCCGACCTGCCGGTGATCGCCACCTTCGGCCACGCGGGGGCGGAGAAGGCGCCGCACGAGCTGGTCTGGGCGCTCGGCCTGCTGCGGGCCTGGGGCTTGCCGGCGCTGCTCGCCTTCGTGGGCGACGTCGGGCCGGCGCTGCGGGCCGAGCTGCGCGACGTGGCGCGCGTCGAGGGGATCGGCCACCTGCTGCGCTTCACAGGTCCGGTCGGGGAGGGCACCTACCGCGCCTGGCTGCGCGCGGCCGACGCCGGCGTGCAGCTTCGCGCCCACAGCATCGGCAGCATCTCGGGGGCGCTGATGGACTGCGTGGCGGCCGGGCTGCCCTCGGTCGCCAACGACGACCTCGCCGCCGCGATCGGGGCGCCCGCCAGCTGCCTGCGGGTGCCCGACGCGCTGTCGGCCGTCCTGGTCGCCGAGCGGCTGGCCGGGCTGGTGGCCGACGGCCCGCTGCATCCCCGCGACGAGGCGGCGCGGCGCGACTACCTGGCCGAGCACTCCGCGGAGCGCTACGGCCGCCGCCTGCTCGCCGGACTGGGCCTGGAGCCGGGGCGCGCGCCGTGACGCCGCTGCCCTGCGACGTCACGCAGCTCGCGCGCGACCCGACGCGCACCGGCATCCAGCGCGTGGCGCGGGCGGCGCTGCGGCACTGGCCGGGGCCGCGGCCGCTGCTGCCCTGCCGCTTCGACCCGGCCGCCGGCGGGCTGGTGCCCCTGCCCGACGCCGCCGTGGCGCTGCTGCGCGAGGATACCGCCGAGGGCCGGGAGATGCCCGTTCCGGCGCTGCGCGAGGCGGTGGCGGCGGCGATCGACGCGGCACCCGCCAGCCTCCTGCCGCCCGACGCGCTCCGCCGCGTGCTGGTGCCCGAGCTGTTCTACGACCGCGCCCGCTGCGAGCATTACCTCGGCCCACGCTACCCCAGCACCCGCCACCCCGACGTCGGGCGGCCCGGCGACGATCCCGCCGCCGGACCCTCCCCGAGGACGGCGGGCGACGGCCCGCGCTTCCTCGCCTTCGACTTCATCCCATGGCTGCGGCCGGAACTGCTCGACCTCGCCGGCACGCACGGGCTGATGTTCTACCTCGCCGTGCTGCGCCGCCACGCCGGCCGCGTGGCCTTCATCAGCGAGGCGACCCGGCGGGACTTCGCCGACCGCATCCTGCGCGGCGACCCCGGCGGGCGATCCCGGCCCGCCGGACCCGGGCAGCCATCCCCGGGGGACGCCCCCGCATACCCCGCGCGGGCCGGCGTCCCGGACCCGTCGGCACCGGACCCCCCGCCGCCGCTGGGCCCGGTGCTGCCGCTGGGCGCCGACGGCCTGGCGAGCCTGCCGGGCGTGGCGCGGCAGCAATGGCACCCTTCGCGCGACCTCGTGCTCGCACTCGGCTCGGTGGACGGGCGCAAGAACCAGCACCTCGTGGCGGCGGCGGTGCGGCGGCTGCGCGCGACGGGCGGTCGGCTGCGGCTCGCGGTGGTGGGGGGCGTGTTTCCCAACGCCCTCGCCCAGGAGCAGGCCCGCGCGCTCGCGGCACTGGCCGAGGCCGACCCGGACGGCATCTCGCACCATCCCCGGCTGGACGACCCGGCGCTGGCGGCGCTGCTCGAGCGGACGCGCGCCACCGCCTACGCCAGCGCCGCCGAGGGCTTCGGCCTGCCGCCGCTGGAAGGGCTGGCGCTGGGCATCCCCGCCCTGGCGCCGCGCGGCCTGCCTTCCCTGCCCGACGGCGGCGAGAACGGGGTGCTGCGGCTGGACTCGTTCTCCGAGGACGCGCTCGGGCGGGCGCTGGCCGCGCTGGCCGACGACGCGCGGGCGGCGCGGCTGTGGCGCGAGGCCGCGTCCCTGCGGCCGCCCGGCTGGCGCGAGTTCGGCGCGGCCCTGGGACGCTGGGCGCAGGAATGACGCGGACCCGCGCCGCTTAACCGTCCCTTCACGAGCCCGCGCTAAGAAGGGTGCGTCGCGTGCGGGGAAACCGGCAAGCAGCGCTACTGGGGACGAAGGAGTCGTCCGATACAGCCGGGCCAATGCGCCCGACCGTCGGAGATCCAACCCGTGAGCACCGCCGTCGCCTCCAACGCCATCCGGCACTTCCACGATGCCCGCGCCCTTCCCGCGCACGACCGGGCGCGCGCCTACGACGACGTGCCTTCCAGCGGCTCGCTCGGGCGCGGCCTCCTGTTCGCCCTGCCCATCTCCGGCCTCCTCTGGGTCGGCATCATCGCGGCGTTCCGCGCGATCTTCTGAGGACGATACCCGCCGCGTCGCCCGGCCGGGGCGCGGTGGTTGGGGCGCCAGGATTCGAACCTGGGAATGGCGGTACCAAAAACCGCTGCCTTACCGCTTGGCGACGCCCCACCCGACGCGCGGGAAGCCCGCCGGGATTGATATGCGGACCAGCCGGCGCGCGTAAAGCCCGCCGCCCCGCCCGGCCGAGGCTGACGGCATCGTGACCCGCCCGGCCGCCGCCGCGGCGGGCGACACGGCCTTGCGCTCCCACACCGCGCCTGCATCTGCCCGCGACCACCACACAGCAAGGTCCCGCGGAATGCAGGAAGATACCAAGACCCTCTACATCACCGGCCTGAAGAACGCCCGCGCGGTGGAAACCCAGGCCGTCGAGATGCTCACCCGCCAGGTCGAGCGGCTGGAGAACTACCCCGAACTGGAGCAGGGTCTGCGCCGGCACGTCGCCGAGAGCGAGCAGCAGCGCGACCGCCTCGACGGAATCTTGGAAGCGCACGGCGAGTCCGCGTCCACCATCAAGGAGATGGTCACGGGCTTCATGGGCAACGTCGCCGCCGTGGTGCACGCCCCGATGGGGGACGAGGTGCTGAAGAACGCGCTCGCCAACCACGCCTACGAGCACTACGAGATTGGCGCCTACAACTCGCTCCTCGTGCTCGCCGAGATGGTCGGCGACACCGCGGCGATCCCCAAGCTGCGCGAGTCGCTGGCCGAGGAGGAGCGCATGGCGCAGTGGGCCGGCGAGCAGATCGGCCCGCTGACCCGCAAGTTCGCCGGGCGCGAGGCCGTCGGCGCCAAGGCCGGCGTCTAACGCGCGGCCCCGGTCGGGCGATCGCCGCGGGTCGCGTCCCGCCCGGCGGCGGCAACCCGACCGCCCCGCCCGGAAACGCGCCCCTAAGCCCGATCCGGCGGCGCCGTCGTCCAGCTCGCGACGACGGCGCCCGGCGGATCGGGGCCGGACCTGGGACCGGCGATCCCGGACCCCTTCCCCCGGTGCAGCCCCCCGCCCCAGCGCCACCACGCCGCGGGCAACGTCGCGGCCCCGCGCTCCGCCTTCGCCGGATCAGCGAACAACCCCCAGCAGGTCGCCCCGGACCCGCTCATCCGCGCCAGCAGGCACCCGGGCAGCGCCGCGATCGCCGCCAGCACGTCGGCCACCGACGGGCACAGCGCCACCGCCGGCGCTTCCAGATCGTTCCGGCATGCCCGCAACGTCGCCGCCAGCGCCCCCGCTTCCCGCCAGCCCCCCGGGGGCAGCATTGCCGGCGCGCCGAAATCCCCGACCCGGGCGCCGAACACCGCCGCCGTGGACAGCGCCACGCGCGGATTGGCCAGCACCAGCCCCAGGCCCGCCGGCAGCGGCGGCGCCGGCGACAGCACCTCCCCCGCCCCCGCCATCCGCAGCGGCACGCCGGCCAAGCAGGCCGGCACGTCCGCTCCCAGCCGCGCGGCCAACCCCGCCGCCGGCAGCGGCACGCCCCACAGCCGGGCCAGCAGCCGCAGCGCGGCCGCCGCGTCCGCCGAGCCGCCGCCGACGCCCGAGGCCACCGGCAGCCGCTTCTGCAGCCGGATCGCGGCACCCCGAGGGCGTCCCTCCCCCGCGAGCCCATCCGCCAGCAGCCGGGCAGCGCGCAGCACGAGGTTGTCCCCCCCCGCCCCTAGCGCCCCCGCCTCCGGCCCCTCCACCGCCAGGGTCAGCGTCCCCGCCGGCGCGGCCCGGAGCCGGTCGCCCACGCCCGCGAACACCACCAGGCTGTCGAGCAGGTGGTAGCCGTCCGCCCGCCGCCCGGTGACGTGCAGAGTCAGGTTCACCTTGGCCGGCGCCGCTTCCCCCGGATCCTCGTCACCCGGCACGGAGGACCTCACGCGAACGGCACTGAACCGCGACCGCCCGCCGTTCGGCCCGTGGCCGACTTCGGTTTCCACCCGTCCGGCTCAAGGCCAGGGGCGGAGCCCCTCCGGTTCCGAGCCGGACGGGCGGAAACCCCGGCCGGTCACGGCGCGGCCGACGAGCGATCACGCCTTGACGCCGCCCGCCTCAGCGCGCGGCGGCGGCGGCCGGCCGCGGGCCGTCGCGCAGCTTGTTGCGCAGCCGCTCGGCCTCGTCCGGCTCCGGATCCAGGTCGAGCGCCCGGCCCCACTGGAAGCGCGCCTCCGTGCGCCGCCCCAGCGTCCAGTACACGTCGCCCAGGTGGTCGTTGATGGTGGCCGAACGGGACTCGATCTCCACCGCGCGCTCCAGGGTGCGCAGCGCCCCCGGCAGGTCGCCCTGGCGGAACATCGCCCAGCCCAGGCTGTCGGCGATGTTGCCGTCGTTGGGGCGCTGGGCGCTCGCCCGCTCCAGCATCCGCCGCGCCTCGTCCAGGTTCTCGCCCCGGTCCACCCAGGTATAGCCGAGGTAGTTCAGCACGTAGGGCTGGTCCGGCGACAGCGCGAGCGCCCGCCGGAACGCCGCTTCCGCGTCCGGCCAGCGCCCCGACCGCTCCAGGGCGATGCCGCGGGCGTAGTGCAGCGACCAGCCCGACGCGGCCGCCGGCGCGGCGCGCGCGATCGCCTCCGCGTAGGCTTCCGCGGCTTCCGGGAAGCGGTTGCGGGCGCGCAGGATGTCGCCCCGCTGCGCCGGGGGCTGCGCCGCCCCGGGCTCGGCCGCGCCCAGCGCCCGCAGCGCCGCCAGCGCTTCGTCGGTGCGCCCGGCGCCCTCCAGCAGCGCCGCCCGCCGCAGCGCCACCAGCGGCGCCAGCCCGTCGCCCGGCGGCACCGCGTCGAGCGCCGCCAGCGCGCCGTCCCAGTGCCGCTCGTCGGCGAGCGATTCCGCGAGCAGCAGCACCGCCGGCCCGAAGCCCGGCCGCAGCCGCAGCGCCAGCCGCGCCAGCACCAGCGCCGGCTCCGGCAGCCCCTGCGCCCGCAGTGCCGAGCCCAGCGCCACCTCCGCCTCGGCCATGCCCTCCGTGGCGCTCGCCACCGGCCGGCCGCCCAGCGCCGCCGTTCGCGCGGCCGGCCCCGCGGCTAGCGCCGCGTCCTCGGCGCCCGCGGTCATCGCGTCGAACAGCGCCGCCCCTTCCGCCGCCTGGCCCGCGCGCGCCAGGATGCCGGCGCCGATCGTGGCCACGCGCAGGCTCGGCTCGGGGGTCTGCGCCAGCGCGCCGCGCAGCAGCCGCTCGGCGTCGCGCGGCCGGCCGCCGAGGTCGGCGATCATGGCGGCGTGCAGCCCCGCCACCCCGCGCAGCCGCCCTTCCTCGGTCCAGGGGCGCAGCGTGGCCAGCGCCGAGTCCGTGGCGCCCCGCCCCGCCTGTGCCCAAGCCACCAGCATCGGCTGCAGGATCTGCGCCGTGCCCTGTCGTGGCAGGGCGCGCAGCCTGGCTTCCGACCGCTCCCAACGTCCGGCCTGGGCGTCGGCGCCGGCCAGCAGCAGCACGGCGAGCTGGTCATCCGGCAGCCGGCGGGCGATCCGCGCGGCATCCGCCCGGCCGTCCATTACCGCGGCCGCGAAGGCGCGGCGTAGCACCTCGGGCTCGTCGGGGTCGCGGCGCAGCGCGTCGAGCAGCTGCTCGGCGGCGACACGCGTGTCGCTCTCCCCGGCGGCGAAGCGGCCGGCCAGGTAGGGCCCGAAGGTTCCCTGCGGCTCCGCCCGCGACGCAGACCGGGCGGCCGGCGGCCCGGCGCGGCGGCCCGGCGCCCCGGCGCCCTCGACCCAGGAGGACGGCGCCCCCGCCCCGTCGGAGGCGGCGAACGACGCCTCGTTGGGCGCGCCGCCGGCCGCGCAGCCGGCGAGCAGGGCGACGGCCAGCAGCGCCGCGCGCGATCCCGGACGCGGGGATGGAAACATCATGCGGTGCAGCGTAGGCGGGCGCGCGGGCCGGCGCCAGCGCGGGATGCCCGCGACCGCCCCGCCGGCCGGGCTCCCTACCCCCCCAGCCGGCGCCGGCCACCCAGCAGCCCCGCCGCCCGCAGCGCTTCCAGGTCCTCCGCCGTGTCCAGGTCGCGCAGCCGGCGCAGCATCGCGACCGGACGCCCCCGGAAGTTCCGCAGCGTGTCCGCCAGCGCGTGCTCCGTGGACCAGCGCACCCCCGCGAACGGCTTCCCCGGCCGGCGCGGCGGCAGCCCGACCAGCCAGTAGCCGCCGTCCTCTGCCGGCCCGAACGCCGCCCGCCCTGCCCGGACCGCCCGGAACGCCGCCGCCACGTCCGGCCCGCGCAGCCCGGGCACGTCGCTGCCCACCACCACCACCCGCCGATGTGGCCGCGTCGCCGCGTCCAGCCGGGCGCCCAGGCTGCCCTGGCCCTGCGGCACCACCGCCATCCCGCGCGGCCACCGCGCCCGCGCCCCGTCCGGCGTGGCCGAGAGCAGCGTCCGCCAGCGCCGGTCGCGCCCGACGGCGCGGCACAGCGCTTCCAGCCCGGCGCGGTACAGCCGCAGCGCCGCCCGGTCGCCGATCCCGCGCGCCAGCCGGCGCTTGACGGTGCCGAGCCGCGGCGCCCGGGCGAAGATGATCAGCGCGTCACGCATACAGCCCGCGTATCACGGCCGGCGGCACCCCGGCACGCCACAGCAGGAGGCAGGCGAGGTTGCGCGCCGAGCGCCGCCCGTAGCCTTCCCGCCGCCACCGCTCGGCCGAGGTTTCCGCCCGTGTTTCCAGCCCCGCCAGCCGCCCCCGCCCCAGCCGGCGCACCAGGTCCACGTCCTCCATGATCGGCAGCGGCCGCACCCCGCCGACCCGCGCCAGCAGCGCGCGCGACACCAGCAGCCCCTGGTCGCCGTAGGGCAGCCCCAGCACCCGGCAGCGCCACGCCACCGCGCGCTCCAGCCGGCGCGCGGCGGGCGCGTCGTCGTCCAGCCCGAAGCGGAAGTACGCCGCCCGCCCGGCGTTCCCGGGCGCGGCCGCGAAGCCCGCTACCTCGCCCGCCCAGCCCGCGCCCGGCCGCGTGTCGGCGTGCAGCAGCAGCAGCCACGCACCCCGCGCCGCCGCCACCCCGGCCGCCAGCTGCACCCCCCGGCCGCGCGGCGCCTCGACCACCCGCGCGCCGCCCGCCCGCGCCGCCTCGGCCGTGCCGTCCGCGCTGCCGCCGTCGGCCACCACCACCTCGGCCCGCAAGCCCGGCGGGGCACCGGAGGAGGCGAGCGGGTCGCGCAGCGCCGCCAGCACGCCCGGCAGCGTGGCGGCGGCGTCCAGCGCCGGGATCACCACGGAAAGCAACGGCGTTTCGTTCCCTGATTGTTCTTGACCGCCCATCCGTTGCGCCTTTACATGCTTTCAGAACGAACGGCGAACCGCGCATCCCCCCGGCACGTCCGCGGGGAAGGCGTGGCTCCTTCCGCACAGAGAGTTCCCGCGACATGCCCGACGGCGGCCTCGCTTCCTTCCTCCCCGGCCCGCGCAAGGGCCGCGGCGCGCTGGGCAACCCGGCCAACCGCTACGAGAGCCGCTCGGCCGACCCCTTCGACGACGGCTGGAACACCCTGGCCGACGCCATGGCCGACCTTCCCCCGCTCGCCACTACCCTCACTCGCGACGCCACGCGCCGGGCGCTGTCGTGGAACGACAGCCCCGACCTCGGCTTCGACCGCGCGGTGAACCCTTACCGCGGCTGCGAGCACGGCTGCATCTACTGCTACGCCCGCCCGTCCCACGCCTGGCTCGGCCTGTCCTCCGGCCTGGACTTCGAGACCCGGCTGGTCTTCAAGCCCGAGGTCGCCGCCCTGCTGGAGCGCGAGCTGCGCCGCCCCGGCTACATCCCCCGCCCCATCGCGCTGGGCTCCAACACCGACCCCTACCAGCCCGTCGAGCGCGGCCTCCGGCTCACCCGGCAGGTGCTGGAGGTGCTGGAGCGCTTCAACCACCCCGTCACGATCGTCACCAAGTCCGCCGGCGTGCTGCGCGATCTCGACATCCTGGCCCGCATGGCCGCCCGCAACCTCGTCCACGTCTGCCTGTCCGTCACCACGCTCGACCCGAAGCTGGCCCGGATCATGGAGCCCCGCGCCGCTTCCCCCGCCCGCCGGATCGAGACCATCCGCGCCTTGGCGTCGGCCGGCATCCCCGCCGGCGTGCTGGCCGCCCCGATGATCCCCGGCGTCAACGACGCGGAGCTGGAGCGCATCCTCGCCGCCGCGCGCGAGAACGGCGCCACCCGGGCCGGCACCGTGCTGCTGCGCTTGCCGCTGGAGATCGCCGCTATGTTCGAGGACTGGCTGCGGCAGCACTTCCCCGACCGCGCCAACCGCGTCCTCGCCCTGGTGCGCGAAACCCGCGGCGGCGCCCTCTACGACGGCCGCTACGGCGCGAGGCAGGTCGGCACCGGCCCCTACGCCGACGTCCTGGCGCAGCGCTTCCGCCTGGCGATGCGCCGCCTCGGCCTGGACGAAACCAACCGCCCGTCGATGGACCGCGCCACCCTGGATTGCGCCGCCTTCCGCGTGCCGCCCGCGCCGGCCGCCGAGCCACGGCAGCTGGCGCTGCTGTAGCGGGGCTTCGGGATGAGGGGAGGAAGGTCGCGGAGTAAAAATTCCCCCGAATCTTCCTTCTTCGGTTGAGGAATCGGCGCTGCGGAGCAGTGCCGAACTGACGGGAAGAAGGTGGCGGTCCGGGGGAGTTCCTTCTCCCGGCCTTCTTCCCGAACCCCCGCCTGCTACGGCCCGCCCACCCGCACGAAGCGCAGCGGGAAGTAGTTGTCCGCCATCTGCACCAGCTCCACGTTGCCGCGCGTCGCCCAAATCACGGTCTGCTGGTGCAGCGGGATGTGGCCGACGTCCTCGCGGTGTATCCGCATCGCCTCGTCGATCAGCCGCTGCCGCTCGGCCGGGTTGGTTTCCACTGCCACGCGGTCGGTCAGCGCATCCACCCGCGGGTTGGAGTAGCCGCCGAGATTGAACAACCCGCGCCCGCCCTCGCCCCGCGTGCCCAGGATCGGGTACAGCATGTTGTGGGCGTCGTAGGTCGAGGGCGTCCAGCCCAGCATGTAGAACGACGAATTGAAGCGCGGCGCGTTGACCTCGGCGAAGTACCGGGCCCGCGTTTGCGCCGCCAGCGTCACCCGCACCCCCACCCGCGCCAGCATCGACACCACCGCGGTGCAGATCGCCTCGTCGTTCACGTAGCGGTCGTTGGGGCAGTCCATCGTCACCCCGAAGCCCTGCGGGTAGCCCGCCTCGGCCAGCAGCCGCCGGGACTCCGCCAAGTCGGGCCTGACCACCTGGTCCATCGCCTCGGTCCAGCCGTTCACGCCGGGCCCGATCATCAGCCCCGTCGGCCGCGACTG
>CAXTEL010000068.1:0-10185 GCA_964243365.1 uncultured Roseomonas sp.
GCCCCATCCAGCGCCGCCCGCGCGCCCGCCCGCGCCGCGCGCGTCGCCAGGATCGCCGCCTCCGCCCGCGCCGCGCCGATCGCCAGCCAGCCAGCCTCCGCTTCCCGCACCAGCCCCGACAACTCGCGGTAGCGCGCCGCCTGCCGCGCCTGCCCGCGCAGGGACTCGCGCTGCGCTGCCAGCTGTGCCCGCAGGTCCACGGCGCGGCCGAGGTTGCCTTCCGCCCCGCGCAGCTTCGCTTCCGCCTCGGCCCGCCGCGCCCGCAGCCCGCTGATCCCGGCCGCCTCCTCCAGCACCGCGCGCCGCTCCTCCGGCCGCGCGCCGATCAGCGCCGCCACCCGGCCCTGGCTCACCATCGCCGCCGAGCGCGACCCCGAGCCGATGTCGGCGAACAGCGTCGCCACGTCGCGCCCGCGCGCTTCGCGCCCGTTGATGCGGTAGTCCGTGCCCTCGCCGCGCGCCACCCGGCGCACGATCTCCAGCGCCTCGCAGTCGCGGTGCGGCGGCGGCGCCAGCCCGCGCGCCGCTTCCAGCGTCAGCGACACCTCGGCGTGGCTGTGCGCCGGCCGCGCCCTCGTGCCGCCGAACACCACGTCGTCCATGCCGTCGCCGCGCACGGCCCGCGCGCTGGTCTCGCCCATCGCCCAGCGCAGCGCTTCCACCACGTTGGACTTGCCGCAACCGTTGGGCCCGACGATGCCGGTCAGCCCGGGCAGCACCTCCACCACCGCCGGCTCGGCGAAGGACTTGAAGCCGGCGATGCGCAGCCGCGTCAGGGTGGCGGTGCGCGGCGGCCCGGGTGCGGCGTCCGCGGCGGCCCCGGCCTCATCCCCGGCCCCCGCGTCCCCGATGCCCCGAACCACGATCTCCCGCCCCCCGGCGCCGGGCCGTGCCGCGTCGCGAGGCGGCGCCTCGCCGGATCCCGACGGCGCGGGCACGCGCCCGGCGCGCGGCGGGACGCGAGCCGGCCCCGCGGGACGCGCCCCGCCGTCGGCGCCGCCCCCGGCCGGCCGATCCGGCCGTTCCGCTTCCGCCGCGCCCCGCGTCGTCCCGCCCGGCGCTTCGCCCAGCGAGCGGCGCGGCAGGGCGCCCTCCATCGCTCAGCCGGCCTGCCGCACGGCGTCGGCGAAGCGGTCGAACGGCAGCGCGCCCGGCACCACGCGGGAGCCGAACACGAAGGACGGCGTGCTGTTGATCTTCAGCCGGGTTTCGGCGTCCTGCCGCTCGAGCAGGATGCCGCGCGCCAGCCCCTCGTCGGCCTGCACCGCGTCGAACTCGGCCCGCGACATGCCGGCCAGCGCGGCGACCTTGGCGATCTCGCCCAGGTTGTCGGCGCCCCGCGCGAAGGCCCAGCGGTCCTGGGTGGAGAACAGCGCGCCGACGAATCCCTCGTAGCGTTCGGGGGGCAGCGCCCGCGCCGCGGCGGCGGCGGCCAGCGCCAGCTGGTCGAGCGGGAAGTCGCGCCACACGAACCGCACGCGCCCGGTGTCCACCAGCTCGCGCTTGACCTGCGGCCAGGTGTCGCGGTGGAAGCCCGCGCAGTGCGAGCAGGTCAGCGAGAAATATTCCAGCACCGTCACCGGCGCGTCCGCGCGGCCCGCGGCGCGCTCCCCCAGCCTCGGATCGGCCGCGGCGCCACCCCCGGGCGCCTGGGCGCGGGCGGCGCCGGGCCGCAGCGCGGCGGCGGGAAGCAGGAACGCGCCGAGCGCGGCGGGCAATCGCAGCAGCAGGCGTCGCGAGGCGGTCATGGCGCGGGAACTCCGTGGGTTTCGATCAGCGCTTCCGATAAACGCCCCGGCCCAGCCTTTCCAGCGCCGCCCGCAACTCGGGGTCCGCCACCCCCTCCAGCCGCGCCGCCACCGCCGCCGGCAGCGCGGCCGGCGCCGGCCGCGGCGGGGCAACGGCCGCCGCGGCCGAGGCCGGCGCCTGCTGCACGAAGCGCAGCGACTCCACCGTGACCGTGCCCAGCGAGCCGTTGATCCGCGCCATCAGCTGCGGCCCCAGGTGCTGCAGCTCCGTCGCCATCGGCCCGGAGCAGGCGATGGTCAGCACCCCGCGCGTCAACCGCAGCGGCGCCGTCACCGCCGCCAGCGTCGGCCCCACCAGCGCCGGCCAGTCCGACATCAGCGCCGCCCCGGCCGGCGAGCGCCGCCGGAACGCCGGCCGGGTCAGCCGCGGCACCAGGCTGGCCAGCGGCCGCAGCTCCAGGTCGGGCCGGCGCGGCGCTTCCGTGATCGCGACCAGCTTGCGCCGCGGCGCCGCCTCGCGCCTGGGGCCCGCTTCGGGTTTCGGGCCTCCCTCGCGCCCCGGGGTTGCCCGCGCGCGCGGCCCGCCTTCCTTCTCCGCCATATGCATCCCCCCGCCGCCGTCCTGCTTCGCTGGTACGACCGCCACCGCCGCACCCTGCCCTGGCGCGGCGAGTGCGACCCATACCGCATCTGGCTGTCCGAGGTGATGCTGCAGCAGACCACCGCCGCCGCCGTCGCGCCGCGCTACCACCGCTTCCTCGCCCGCTTCCCCGACGTCGCGGCGCTGGCCGCCGCGCCGTGGGAGGAGGTGGCCGCCGAATGGGCCGGGCTGGGCTACTACGCCCGCGCCCGCAACCTCCACGCGAGCGCCCGCACCGTGGCCGCCCTGGGCGCCTTTCCCGACACCGAGGACGCCCTGCGCGCCCTGCCCGGGGTCGGTGCCTACACCGCCGCGGCCGTCGCCGCGATCGCCTTCAACCGCGCCGCCGTGCCGGTGGACGGCAACGTCGAGCGCGTCGTCGCCCGCTTGTTCGCCGTGCACGCCCCCCTGCCCGCCGCCCACCCCCGCCTCGCCGCCCTGGCCCGGACCTTCGCCGAACAGCCCGAGGTCCGCGCCCGCCCCGGCGACTTCGCCCAAAGCTTGTTCGACCTCGGCGCCACGATCTGCACCCCCCGCCGCCCCGCCTGCGCCCTGTGCCCGTGGCGCGACGATTGCGCCGCCCGCGCCGCCGGCGCGCAGGACACCCTGCCCGCGAAATCCGCCAAGCCCGCCCGCCCCACCCGGCACGGCGCCCACTTCCTGGCGCTGGACGGCGACGGCCGCCTGCTGCTGGAACGCCGCCCCGAGCGCGGCCTCCTCGGCGGCATGGCGGCCTTCCCCGGCACGCCGTGGCGCGAAGGCGCGCCGTGGACCGAAGCCGAGGCCCTGCCCCACGCCCCCCTGCCGGCGGCCTGGACCCCGCTGCCCGGCACCGCCCGCCACGGCTTCACCCACATGGAGCTGCTGATGCGCCTGCTCGCCGCCCGCCTCCCCGCCGGCACCGCCGCTCCGGACGCGCTGTTCTGGCTGCCCCCGGCCGAGGCCCGCGCCGTTCTGCCCACGGCAATGCGCCGGCTGCTGCCGCTGGCCGAGGCGTCGGGGCTGCTAAATGCTAACACCAAGCAGATTGTACGCTGACGAAATTTGCTCAACTAGTTAAGTTCAGCTATGGCTGATTGTCGAGCGCATTGTTTTAATCTTCTTCAAAGTATCTGTTAACATTCCTCAGAAACCCATTCGAATTGAGTGTCATGCAATGCCCAAGCTGATAACACAGTATCGTGTTTTTTTGGGTTCGCCGGGAGGACTGAGCAATGAAAGGCTACGTTTTCGCAAATCTCTAGAGAGATACACAAAAATACATTCTGAACCTCGTGGAGTTATCTTCCACCCGGTTGGCTGGGAAGAAACCATCAGTAGTGTAGGGCGTCCACAGGAATTAATTAATGCGAGTCTTCGACAATGCGATTACGCAGTATTCGTGCTGCATGAACGTTGGGGATCAGCTACTGGGAATAAATTTTCGTTGGGCACGGAAGAAGAATGGTTTTTAGCGGAAGAATTATACAAAACTAACAAACTTCGTAGCATAGCCCTATTTTTTAGGGAAGTTGATGGTAGTAGAATTAATGATCCAGGAAGTCAGTTGCGAGCCGTACTTGACTTTCGGCAAAAGATAGAAGCAGAGAAACGCTACCTGTTTAGACAGTACGACGATATTGATGTCTTCGGCGATGCGCTCGAGGAACATCTAGCGAGCTGGTTGATAATTCATGAGAATGGGCTGCATAGCTTGCGAACTCCTGAAGCAGTCGCTACCACGGCGAGTACCACCAGAATATTTTCCACTAACCCACCTAACTTCCATTACTGGATTGGAGAAGCGACCAGATTGTTGAATGTAACTGTTCCTGATTACGCAAATGTACTGTTCTGTGCTCGCAAATCTATTGATATATCTGTCTCGAATGCCGAGTGGGCACAAGCAAAGAACGTTATCGGAATAGCTGAAGGCAATCTTGGAAACACGAGCCAAGCAATTCCAACATTTGTTGAAATTTCCAAATCGTCTTGAAGATGCCAGCGATGAAGAGGAACTTGAGTGGCTAGCTAAAGCTCTGCGGAATCAGGGTGTTATGCTGATATTATTCGGTCGAAGTGAGGAAGCCATCGCGGTTTACGACAAACTAGTAAAACGCTTTAGCTCTGCTATTACTGTTTCGTTGAAGGAGCAAATTGCTGCAGCACTTGTCAACAAAGGCGCCGTTCTTGCTGCGCTTGGCTATCATGAAAAAGCGATTTCTTCTTATGACGATGTGTTAGGGCGATTTGGTAACGAGAGCCAAACAGATTTGATTAGACACGTCGGCGCTGCACTCTTCAATAAGGGAATTTCGCTTGTTTCACTCAGCCGCAGTACAGAAGCAGTTGCAATCTATGATAATCTAATATCTAGGTTTAGAAACTCGATCGAACATCCTTTGCGTCAGCAGGTTGCAATGACCCTGAATAACAAAGGGATGGCACTCGCGTCGCTTGAGCGTGTTACGGAAGCGATCGATGCTCATAATGATGTAATAGACTCTTTTAGCGATAGTTCTGACTCTGTCCTGAACCAACAGGTAGCTATGGCTCTTGTCAATAAAGGTATTTTGCTAGGGGTACTTGATCGCAGAGAGGAAGAACTTGCGTCTTATAGTACAGTGGTAAGTCGTTTCAGCGGTATGAATGACCTTCTTCTGGAGCAACAAATTGCCATAGCTCTTGTTAATAGAGGTATTGCGCTTGGAATGCTTGATCATCACGGAGAGGAAATTTCTACTTACGACGAAGTACTGTGCCGATTTGGTGAAGCCCGTGACTTCATGTTACGTTTTCAAGTTGTTAGAGCTCTTATTAACAAGGGGACGTTGTTTGGTAAGCTGGGCTATGATGAGAAAATGATCGCGGCCTGTGACGACGTGTTAAACAGATTTGGCAACGCGGCTGAACTGTGGCTGCGCGAGCATGTCGCTATAGCGCTTCTTAAAAAAGGACGCAATCTTACGAGTCGTGGACGCACCAGAGAAGCTCACAAAGTTTACAGCGACATAGTAGATCGCTTTGGCACCGCACCCGATATATTCTTGAAAGAATGCGTCGCAACAGCAAAGTCTCTTAGAAGATCGCGTAATAAGCTTTAGATCTTTGGCTTGCCCCTGCTCCGCCCGGCGTGGCACCCCTTGCCCCAGCAACTTGGAGTCCGCCATGAACATCCCCGCCGCACGCCGCGACGATCTGCGCGCCCTCGCCCGCTTCGCCGCCCTCGCCTTGCTCGGCTCGGCGGTGCTCGCGGCCTCGGCGCGGATCGCGCTGCCGATGTGGCCGGTGCCCGCCACCCTGCAAACGCTGGCGGTGCTGCTGCTCGGGGCGCTGGGCGGCGCCCGGCTCGGCGTGGCCAGCGTCGCCCTCTACCTCGCCGAAGGCGCGCTCGGCCTGCCGGTGTTCGCCGCCGGCGGCGCCGGCCCCGCGACCCTGGCCGGCCCCACCGCCGGCTACCTCCTGGGTTTCCTGCCCGCCGCCTGGATCGCCGGCCAGGTCCGCGCCGCCGCCGCCCCGCGCAACGGCGCGCTGCTGCTGCTCGCCCACGGCGCGGCCTTCGCGCCGGGCGTCGCCTGGCTGGCCGGCTTCGTGGGCTGGGAGCGCGCCCTGGTGGCGGGATTCGCCGTGTTCGTCCCCGGCACGCTGGTCAAGACCGGCCTGGCCTGGGCCGTGGTGACCCTGGCGCGGCGCTGAACCGCCGCCGAGCCCCCCAGGGAACCGACGCCCCACAACCCCGCGGACATCCCGCCCGCCCGTCCCGGGGTCCCCCTTACCCTTCGCGCGGCTTCTTGCGCAGCGAGCGCGTCCACCCCGGCGCGCCGCGCTCGAACCCCGCCGCCCGGCAGAAAGCCTCGCCCGGCCCGCCTTCCGGCACCGCGCCCACCTCCAGCACGTCGCAGCCGGCCACCCGCGCCGCCTGCGCTCCCGCCTTGAGCAGCAGCCGCCCGATCCCCCGCCCGCGCTCCGTCCCGACCACCGCCAACACAGCGATCCGCGCCGCCGGCCGGGGATGCAGCAGGTCCGGCCCCCAGCGCAGCGCCAGCAGCCCCACCACCGGGCCGTGATCGCCGGCCACCAGCACGGCGCCGCCGGGGGCGCGCGCGAAGGCGTCCAGCCGCCCGGCCGCTTCGCGCGCGTCCACGGCCAAACCCAGCTCCCCCAGCAGCAGCGCCACGTCCGGCGCGTCGGCCGGCACCGCGGCCCGCACGTCGATCCCCCGGCGCAATCCCCCCGGCATCCCGATCCCCCCCCCCGCGGTTTCCGCCCGCCGCGCCGGCACCGGGAACGCCCGGCGTCGCGAACCGGCGTGCCCGCGCTGGCTCGGGCCGGGTTCGTCCCGGGCCCCGCGATCGCGACCACGCGACCGCAGGATCCGCGACCCATCATTTCTTCCGATGATCGTGCTCAGTATTTTCGCTATGGTACCGATCGGTCACAATTCATACATGGCCAGCACCGACGGACAATCAGGCCCGCCCAAACTCGAAGAACGCGATCATGACCCGCATTCCCCTCCGCATCGCCGCCGCCGCCCTGGCCTTCTCGCTGGCCGTGCCCGCCACCCTGGCGCGCGCGTCGGAGCCCCTCGACCAGTCCAACTCCGCGTCCGCTACCGGCAACCCCTTCAGCTACGGCGTCGCCACCACCCGGGGCTCGCTCACAGCCGTCCCCGGCAACCGGACCAGCAACCCCACCGACGCCGCCTACGCCTTGCGCGCCCCGATCGCGGAAACCACGATGCTGGCGGGCACGCCGAACGTGAACTGGAGCAACTCGTCCTCCGCCACCGGCAGCCCCGACACCTTCATGGGCTCGACCCGCGGCACCCTCCTCGCCGAAGCGCGCGGCGGCCAGTAACCCCGGCGGCGGGAACCGGCGGACGGGGCGGGAGACGGCGGGCGCGGTCGGTCCCGCCGCCGCCGTCCGGCCCGGCCACCGCCCGCGGTCGCTTCGACGGCAACCGACGCCGCCGCTTCAGCCGGCCACCACCTCGGCCCGGTACTCGTCGAGCAGCCGCAGCCCGCCGTCGCCCTGCTCGACGTGCCAGAAGGTCCAGCCGTTGCAGGTCGGCGCTTCCTGCACCGCAGCCCCCACCTTGTGGATCGAGCCCGCGGCGCGGCCGCAGCGCAGCGTGCCGTCCGCCCCAACCTCGGCCCGCCAGCGCCGGTGCCGGTCGGTCAGGCGCGACCCCGCCGGCACCAAACCGCGCTCCACCAGCGTCCCGAACGGCACCCGCGGCTGCTCGGCGCGGCCGGGCAGGCTCAGCGCCGCGCTCTCGGGCAGCGGCGCCACCGCCGCCAGCCGGGCCAGCGCCGCGGCCGCGTAGCCCGCGTCGCGCTCGATGCCCACGTACCGCCGCCCCAGCCGCTTGGCCACGGCGGCCGTGGTGCCGGTGCCCAGGAACGGATCGAGCACCACCTCGCCCGGCGCGGTGCAGGCCACGATCACCCGGTGCAGCAGCGCTTCGGGCTTCTGGGTGGGATGCACCTTGCGCCCCGCCGCGTCGCGCAGCCGCTCGGGCCCGGTGCACAGCGGGATCAGCCAGTCCGAGCGCATCTGCTTGTCGTCGTTGAGCGACTTCATGGCCGCGTAGTTGAAGCGGTACCGGCTTTCGGGCCCCCGCGCCGCCCAGATCAGCGTCTCGTGCGCGTTGGTGAAGCGACGGCCGCGGAAGTTCGGCATCGGGTTGGACTTGCGCCACAGCACGTCGTTGAGCACCCAGTAGCCGAGGTCCTGGATCGCGCAGCCGAGCCGGAACACGTTGTGGTAGGCGCCCATCACCCAGATCGTGCCGTCCTCGCGCAGCACCCGCCGGCACTCGCCCAGCCATTCGCGGGTGAACGCGTCGTAAGCGGGGAAGCCGTCGAAGCGGTCCCAGGCGTCGTCCACCCCGTCCACCGCGCCACCCTCGGGGCGCAGCAGATCGCCCTTGAGCTGGAGGTTGTAGGGCGGGTCGGCGAAGATCGCGTGAACCGAGGCCGGCGGCAGCCGTCGCAGCACGTCGAGGCAGTCGCCGACCAGCACCTGGTCGAGCGGCAGGTCCAGCCCCGTCCCCAAGCTCCGCCCCCCCCCGACGCGCGTTCCCCGAAGCCGCAAACTGCGCGACGCGGACTCCGCGCGTCAAGCGGGAGCGGCGCGGCCCGGGTCGCCCGCGCCGCCCCATCGCCGGATCCCGCTTCCCGCGACCGACATGGACCACCGCTACCCGGACGCTGCGCAATGCTTCGCCAGGCTGCGGCCGTTCTACGCCGCCCTCGTCGCCCGGCGCGGGGCCGCGCGCGACCCCCGCATCGAGCGGGCCTTCGCCGCCGTGCCGCGCGAGCTGTTCGCCGGCCCGCCGCCGTGGTCGGTGTTCGCGACCAGCCCGCCGGGCGCCGGCCTCCCGGACGGGGGCTACCTCCGCACCCCCGACGGCGACCCGGCCTTCCTGTACGCCGACGTGCCGATCGCCCTCGACGCGGCGCGGGGCATCAACATCGGCCAGCCCAGCCTGCACGCCCGCTGCCCCGACGCGCTCGCGCCCGGGGAAGGCGAGACGGTGCCGCACCGTCGGCGCCGGCAGCGGCTACTACACCGCCATCCTCGCCCACCTGGTCGGCCCGCGCGGGCGGGTGCACGCCTTCGAGAGCGACCCCGGCCTCGCTGCGCCAGTGGCGCGCAACCTCGCCGACCTGCCGTGGGCTGCGGTGCACGCCCGCTCCGGCGCGGCGGACGGGCTGCCGGCGGCGGGCGCGGTGTACGTCAACGCCGCCATCACGCGGCCGAGCCGGGCGTGGCTCGAAGCCCTGCGGCCCGACGGCCGGCTGCTGTTCCCGCTCCGGCCGGGACCGGCGGCGGGCGGCGGGCGGCGGGCGGCCCGGGCGGGATGCCACTGGTGCGCGAGCCGCGCGAGGGCGGCACGACTTGGCCGGCCCGCTTCGTTTCGCGCACCTCCATCGCCCTCCGGGGTTTTCAGGTCGAGGCCACCGGCCGCGCGCTGGCGGCGGCGTTCAACGGCGACGGCTGGCGGGCGGTGCGCTCGCTGCGCCTCGACGGCGCGCCCGACGACGGCTGCTGGTTCGGCGACGACGACTGGTGGCTGTCCGCGCGCGCGGCGTGAGCGCCCGCCCCGCTCCCCGCCCGCTCCCGCCTACGACCGCTCCGCCCACGCCCGCTCCACCGGCCCGAACCCCCGCCGGTGGTGCGGCGTCGGCCCCAGCCGCGCCAAGGCCTCGCGGTGCGCCGCCGTGGGATAGCCGAAATGCGCGGCGAAGCCGTAGCCCGGCCAGCGCGCGCCCAGCCGCGCCATCGCGCGATCGCGCACCACCTTGGCCAGGATCGACGCCGCGGCGATGCTCAGCGACAGTCCGTCGCCGCCCACCACGAGGCGCACCGGGCAGGGCAGCGCCGGCGCCGCGTTGCCGTCCACCAGCGCCAGCCCGGGCACCTCGCCCAGCCGGGCCACCGCGCGCGCCATCGCCAGGTGCGTGGCGCCCAGGATGTTCAGCGCCCCGATCTCGCGCGCGCTGGCCGCCCCCACCCCGAGCCGCGCGGCCCCCTCGCCGGCCGCCGCCAGCAGCGCCCGGTACGCCCGCTCGCGCCGCGCCGCGTCCAGCCGCTTGCTGTCGTCCAGCAGCGCCGCTAGCGCGGGCGGCGGGGCTGCGGCGAACAGCACCGCGCCCGCCAGCACCGGGCCGGCGAGCGGCCCGCGCCCGGCCTCGTCCACCCCGGCCACCCGCCCCCCCCCCTCGGTTTCCAGCCCCCCGCCGGGCCGGCCGGGGCGCCCCCCCGCCCGGCGCAGCATCACCTGCCCGCCCCCCCCGCGGGCGCCCCCCC
>CAXTEL010000069.1:0-10090 GCA_964243365.1 uncultured Roseomonas sp.
GCGGCGGGGCGCGTCGCGCGGGCGCGGACACCCCCCGCGCCGGCCCGCCGCGTCCCGGGCGCGGCAGTCGCGGCGGCGTCCCTCGTGGCGGTGCCCCCCGCGGCATCGTCGTTCTCGGCTGAGCGCCCGCCATTCCCGCTCCCGCGCCCGGTCCCCGCCGTACCGGCAGCACCCGCCATCCCCGCCGCGCCGGCGGCACCCATCGCAGATCGGCGCCGGCGCGAACATCCCGGCCCACGCCGGCCGCACGCCCGCGGCGTTTCCCGGCATCCGGTCCCACCGCCGCGCCGCGGCCGCCCCCGAACCCGTACCCGCCGCCGCGCCCGATTGCAGCGCGCGCCCATGATCGCCACATCCGCCCCATCATGATGCAACGCAACGACGACTTCGTCGGCCGCGACGTCCCCGCCCGGGACTTCGCCGGCTGGCACGGCACCACGATCCTGTGCGTGCGCAAGGGCGGCCACGTCGCCATGGCCGGCGACGGCCAAGTTTCCATGGGCCAGACCGTGATGAAGAACAACGCCCGCAAGGTGCGCCGCATCGCCCAGGGCCGCGTCATCACCGGCTTCGCCGGCGCCACGGCGGACGCCTTCACCCTGCTCGAGCGACTGGAAGCCAAGCTGGAGCGCTTCCCCGACCAGCTCGAGCGTGCCGCGGTGGAGCTGGCCAAGGACTGGCGCACCGACCGCTACCTGCGCCGTCTGGAAGCGCTGCTGGCGGTGGCCGACAAGGACCGCTCGCTGGTGATCACCGGCCAGGGCGACGTGCTGGAGCCCGAGGACGGCGTCATCGGCATCGGCTCGGGCGGCAACTACGCGCTGGCCGCCGCCCGCGCGCTGGCCACCGTCGAGGAGCTGACCGCCGAGGAGGTGGCCCGCCGCGCCATGGCCATCGCCGCCGACATCTGCGTCTACACCAACGGCCGCGTCGTGCTGGAGACCCTGTGAGATGCCCCTCGACGACACCGACGCCGCCGAGCCCGTGAACCTGTCCCCGCGCGAGATCGTCTCCGAGCTGGACCGCTTCATCGTCGGCCAGAACGACGCCAAGCGCGCCGTGGCCATCGCGCTGCGCAACCGCTGGCGCCGCCAGCAGCTGCCCGAGGCGATGCGCGAGGAGGTGGTGCCCAAGAACATCCTGATGATCGGCCCCACCGGGGTGGGCAAAACCGAGATCGCCCGCCGCCTCGCCCGCCTGGCCAACGCCCCGTTCCTGAAGGTCGAGGCCACCAAGTTCACCGAGGTCGGCTACGTCGGCCGCGACGTGGACAGCATCGTCCGCGACCTCGTGGACGCCGCCATAACCCAGGTGCGCGAGAGCGCCCGCCGCGACGTCCAGGCCAGGGCCGAAGGCAACGCCGAGGAGCGACTGGTCACCGCGCTGGTGGGCGAGGGCGCCTCGGGCGAGACGCGCATGAAGTTCCGCCGCATGCTCCGCGACGGCTCGATCGAGGACAAGGAGGTCGAGGTCCAGGTGGCCGAGCCCGCCGGCAACCCGATCGGCATGATGGACATCCCCGGCATGCCGCCCGGCGCCCAGATGGGCAACATCCAGGATATGCTGGGCAAGATGCTCGGCGGCCGCACCAAGAGCCGCAAGATGCATGTTTCCGACGCCCGCGCAGCGCTGCTCCGCGACGAGGCCGACAAGCTGCTGGACTCCGAGCGCCTGACCCGCGACGCGGTTTCGCACGCCGAGAACCACGGCATCGTCTTCCTCGACGAGATCGACAAAGTTTGCGCCCGCACCGTCGAGGGCGTGCGCGGCGGCGACGTGTCGCGCGAGGGCGTGCAGCGCGACCTGCTGCCGCTGATCGAGGGCACCACGGTGAACACCAAGCACGGCCCGGTGAGGACCGACCACATCCTGTTCATCGCCTCCGGCGCCTTCCATCTCGCCAAGCCTTCCGACCTGCTGCCCGAGCTTCAGGGCCGCCTGCCGATTCGCGTCGAGCTGTCGGCGCTGACCCGCGACGACTTCCGCCGCATCCTCACCGAGCCCGAGCATTCCCTGGCCAAGCAGTACGTCGCGCTGCTGGGCACCGAAGGCGTGACCCTGGACTTCACCGACGACGCCATGGACGCGGTGGCCGACCTCGCCGCCGACATCAACGCCCGCGTTGAGAACATCGGCGCCCGCCGGCTCGCCACCGTGCTGGAGCGTCTGCTCGAGGAGGTGAGCTTCACCGCCTCCGACCGCCGCGGCGACGTTGTCCGCGTGGACGCCGCCTACGTGCGCGACAAGGTGGGCCCGCTCGCCGCCAGCGCCGACCTCAGCCGCTTCATCCTGTGACGCGGCCGGTGCCGCCCGCGACCGGTCGCGGGTAGCTCGGGGCCGGCTTGCGTCTCCTCCGGGCAGGCGTGGAGCCGGGGGCTCTGCCCCTGAATCTCGCCAGAGTCCGACGCGTGGTGATTTGCTAGTTCGGCTTCATCATCCGGCTCGTAAACAGCTGCCGGGTGCCGCTGGAAATTACCGTCAGGATCGAGAGCGAGACGTTGCTTTCCTGAAAAAGCACCCGCAACTTGACCGCCACAACCCGAGCCGCGTGGATGGCCCACGCCGAAGCCGGTCACGATTTCTGCAGCGCCAGCGGAACCGTACCCTGCAACGCGATGAGGCCCCCTCGAATGCACGTAACGTTGCTTTCCGCAGCGGTGGCGACTGCCCTGATCCTTAATGTCGGCAATGTCGGCGGCGCCCAGGCTCAGCCCACGCCCACGCCCACGCCCACGCCCTCGCCCTCGCCCTCGGCGACGACGACCTACCACACCGTCGGCGTGGACGGCGTAAACGTGTTCTACCGCGAAGCCGGGCCGAAGGGCGCGCCGACGCTGCTGCTCCTGCACGGATTCCCGTCGTCTTCACGCATGTTCGAGTCGCTCATCCCCCTGCTGGCGGATCGCTACCACGTCGTCGCGCCCGACCACCCCGGCTTCGGCCTGAGCGACGCTCCGTCGCCGTCGCAGTACGCCTACACCTTCGACCACATCGCCGGCACGGTGGACCACCTCACGAATGTGCTCGGCCTGACCAGCTACGGCTTGTACATGCAGGACTACGGTAGACCCGTGGGTTTCCGCCTCGCGCTGGCGCATCCCGAGCGCGTGAAGGCGATCATCGTCCAGAACGCCGTCGCCAGCGAGGATGGGCTGGGACCGGCTTGGGACCCGCGCAAGGCGTACTGGAATGACCGCGTTGCCCATGAGCAGGCGATCATCCCGAACTTCCTTTCCTTCGCGACTACCAAGGGACGGCACCTCGGCTCGAGCCCCAATCCGGACCGCTACGACCCGAACACCTGGACCGAGGAGTTCGCCCACCTGTCCCAGCCCGGGCAGACGCAAATCCAGGCCGACCTGTTCTACGACTACCGGACCAACGTGGCCGCCTATCCGGCTTGGCAGGCGTGGATGCGCCAGCACCAGCCTCCGATGCTCGTCGTCTGGGGCAAGTGGGACCCCTCCTTCGCGGTCGGCGGCGCGCCGGCCTACCAGCGGGACGTGCCGACGGCGGAGGTCCACTTACTGGACGCCGGGCACTTCGCGCTCAACGAGAAGGTCGACGAGATCGCGGCGCTGATGCGCGCCTTCTTGGCGAAGCAGGATCTCAACACCCACGTCGGACGGGAGCACCCGGACCCCCTCCGGTGATTTGCCCTGGTGGAGAGGGATCCAGTGCCCGCGCCGCCTCGCCGTCGATGCGTGACCCCCTGTCCACCAGGGCACCTCTTTCGCGGATGGAAGGTTCAGGAAACTCGGTCTTCCCGCGGGGTGTCCGGAATGGCGGTGCCCCTCTGGTCCCGAGCCGAACCAGCGGGAACCGGAGCTGGTCACGGTTCGCCGCCGCGCACGGATCGGGGGGCGCCGTTCGCAGCATCCGCGTCGTGGGCCGCTGCAACCCTGCCGGCCCCGGCCCACTTGCTCACCCGAGATGAGCGACAACCTGCCGACCCCCCTGGCCATGACCGCCGAAGCCCACGCCGAACTGGCCCGCGCCGTTTCGACGCTGGAGAATCCTTCCCTGGCCGCCCGCCTCGCGGCGATGGCCGGCACGCCGGTGGAAGCGCTCAAGAACCGGCTCCCCGGGTTCCTGCGCGACGGCGTGGACGGCGCGACCCGCCGCGCCGTCGAGGCCGCCTGGGGCGCCGCGGTGCGCTCCAACCCCGGCCGCGCCGCCAACGGCCTGTCCCCGGACTGGCTGCACCGCGGCCTAGCCGCCGCCTCGGGCGCCTTCGGCGGCGCGCTCGGCCTGGCCGGCACGCTGGCCGAGCTGCCCGTTTCCACCACCATCCTGCTGCGCCAGATCGCCTCCGAAGCGGCCGAGCAGGGCGAGAACCCCGCCGACCCCGAGACCCGCGCGGAATGCCTCAAGGTGTTCGCGCTCGGCGGCGACGCGCGCGGCGACGAGCACGCCGAGACCGGCTACTTCGCCGCCCGCCTCGCGCTCGCCCAGATGCTGCCCAACGCCGCGGCCAGCCTGACCGGGGCGGTGCTGCCCGGCTTCCTCGGCGCCATCGCCGCGCGCTTCACCGGCGCCGTCGGCCTGAAGCTCTCGGCCCAGGCAATCCCCGTGGTCGGCGCCGCCGCCGGCGCCGCGCTCAACATCGCCTTCCTGGAGCACTTCCGCACCGTGGCGCGCGCCCACTTCACCGTGCGGCGCCTGGAGGCGACCTACGGTCTCGCCCCCGTGCGCGAAGCCTACGACGCCCTGCGCGACGAGAAGATGGCCGCCGCCTGACCCGCCGCGCGGCCGGCCCGGTCGCTCAGCGGCGCGACCGCAGCCCCGCCATCGCTAGCGCGTCGCGCACGATCTCGCTCGGCGTCATTCGGTGCGCGTTGGCGGCCAGCGCCAGCGCGTCCCCCACGATCCCGCCCGGCCCCTTCGCGGGCCCACCCGGCCCCCGGCCAGCCCCGGTAACCGGAGCCACCCCGGCCACCATCCCCGCTTCCGCCGGCCCGCCCTCGACCCGCGCCGCGCCGGCGGCGTCCACCGCCACCACGCGCCCCGGCGCGACCCGACCGCCGGGGGGCACGGCCTCCTGGCGCGCGGCGCGCGGCGACGGCGCGAGCCCGCCCCGACCAGCCCCGACCAGCCCCCAGTCCTCCGCGATCCGCAGCGTCGAGGCCACGCCGACGTCGAGCAGGAACGGCCCGGCCGCGCCGCACTCCCCCACGCCCTCGCCGGGCCGCAGCGGCACGCCGTGGCCCATGCCGGCGATGACGTGCCGCTCCACCGCGACCCATCCGTCGCGACCGCGCCAGGTCGCGCGGGTGTCGCGCCCTTCCGCGCGAACCTCGTCCGGCGCTTCCGCCAGCCCGTGCGCGTCGGCCCACTGGCGCGCCAACCCGTCGGCGTTGCCCACCGCCACCGTGCCGTCGGCGTCGCCGTGCCAGATCGACACCGGCGGCCGCGCCGCGCCGGGCGGCAGCGGGGACGCGGCGCGTACCGCCGCGCCCAGGGACCGCGCCGAGCGGGAACAACCGCCGCGCATTGCTTCGAAAGCTTCCCCTACCGACGCGGCGGCGCCGTGCGGCAGCCCGGCCACGATCGCGCCGCCGCCGAACAGCTCCGGGTAGGCCGCCAACAGCGACGCCACCATCGCGCCGCCCGCCGACAGGCCGGTGATGAACACCCGCCGCGGGTCCAGCCCGTGCCGCTCGACGATCGCCGCGATCATCTGCCGCACCGAGGCGACCTCGCCCCGGTCGCGCGACGCGTCGCCCGGCTCGAACCAGTTGAAGCACAGGTTGGGATTGTTGCCCCGGCGCTGCTCCGGCAGCAGCACGGCGAAGCCCTCGCGCCCGGCCAGCACCGACCAGCCGCAGCCACGGTCGTAGGCCGCCGCCGTCTGGGTGCAGCCGTGCAGCGCCACCACCAGCGCCGCGGTGCCGTCGCGCGGCAGGCCGTCCGGCACGAAGCACAGCGCCCGCAGATCGCCCGGATCGCTCCCAAACCCCGTCAGCTCGGCCAGCGGCCGCGCCGGCGCTACACCGGCGGCGTCGCGCGCGAGGCGCCTGATCGCCCCCGCGCGGCGAACCGCCTCCGCCACTGATATCCGCGGTACCCGCACGCCCCGAACCTCCGTTACCCGGAAACGCGCCCCGGACATGCTGCAACGCAGCACGACAGGTCGGGCTTCCGGCGTCGCGGGTCAAGGTGCCGCCGATCACGGGTCGGGAGTCACGGCGGCAGCGCCTCGACGGCGGCCCCGAGCGCCAGGTGCCGCTTCGCCGATTGCACCCGCCGCGAAAGCCTCGCCCACCGCCGGGTCATCAGCGTGGCCACCAGCGCCAGCCCCGCCGCCAGCCCGGCCCAGATCCCCGCCGGCCCGAGCCCCAGCGGCACCGCCAGCAGCCATCCCGCCGGCAGGCCGAGCAGCCAGTAGCCGCAGGCCGCGAACACGAACGGCACCCGCGCGTCCCCCAGGCCGCGCAGCGCCCCGCCGGCCACGCTTTGCGTCCCGTCGGCGAGCTGGAACACCCCGGCCACCGTCAGCAGCGTCGCCGCCAGCGCCGCGGCCTCGGCGCCGTCGGGACCGCGCGGATCGAGGAACAGCCCCGCCAGCGCGCCGGGCGCCAGCAGCAGCAGCAGCGCGGCGGCGGTCATCGCGCCGGCGCCGAGCCCGATCGCCGTCCAGCCCGCCACGCGCGCCCCTTCCGGACGCAGCGCCCCCGCCGCCAGCCCGACTCGCGCCGTGGCGGCCTGACCCAGGCCCAGCGGGATCATGAAGATCGCGCTGGCCACCTGCAGCGCCACCGCGTGCGCGGCCACCGCCACGGCGCCGAACAGCCCCACCAGCAGCCCCGAGGCGCCGAACATGCCGATCTCTAGCGCCAGCTGCCCGGTGATCGGCCCGCCCAGCCGCGCCACGTCGCGCAGCCGCGCCGGATCGGGCCGCCACCAGCGCCCGGCCAGCCGGAACCGGCGCAGCCGCCGGTCGAGCGCGAGGAACCCCGCCAGCGCCGCGAACATGAACCCCCACGACGCCGCGCTGGCCAGGCCCGCCCCCACCGCGCCCAGCGCCGGCAGACCGGCGTGCCCGAACACCAGCAGCCAGCCCAGCGCGGCGTTCAGTGCCACCCCGAGCAGCGACACCAGCAGCGCCGGCCGCGGCCGCTCCAGCGCGGCGAGGAAGCCGCGCAGCACGAGGTAGCCCACGAAGAACGGCATCCCCCACACCATCGCCCGCAGGTACTCCCCCGCCAGCGCCGCCAGCACCGGATCCTGCCCCAGGGCGCGCAGCAGCGGCCCGGCCTGCCACAGCAGCAGCGCCGCCGGCACGCACACCAGCGCGCCGGCGTGCAGCGAGGCGCGCAGCGTCCCCCGCATCCGCCGGACGTAGCCCCGCCCGGCGCCGCGATCCCGCGCCAGCATGGACGCCGCGGCGAAGGACACGCCGAAGCCCGGCGTCAGCGCCGCCCACCACAGCGCCCCGCCCAGGGTCGCCGCCGCCAGGGCCTCGGTGGACAGCCGGCCGAGCAGCAGCGTGTCGGTGGCGGTGAGCGCGACCTGCGACAGGTTGGTCAGCACCAGCGGCCAGGCCAGCGCCAGCGTCGCCCGCACCTCGGCCCGCCAGCGCCCGCCCGCCCCGGCCCCCGCCGGCCCGCGCTCCCCGTATCCGCACGCCCCCGCCCCGGCGCGTTCCGCGTCTCCCTGCTCCATGGCGGGCAGGGTGTAGCCGGGCTAGGCTGCCCCGGCCAGGAGGAGGCCGCCCGCATGATTGTTCCCGCTGCGACCGTTCCCGCCGGCGCGCGCGTGGCCCGGCGCTCCCTGCTCGCCGTCGCCCCGCTCCTGGCCACCCCGTTCCTGGCGTCGCGGCCAGCCCGCGCCCAGCCCGCCGGGATCGTCCTGGAAGAGCACACCATCCCCGGCGGCGACCCCGGCGTGCAGCTCTACCTTCGCAACAAGCGCCTTGAGGCCGCGTCCCCGGCCTCGCCCGCGCGCACCGTGCTGTGCGTGCACGGCGCCACCTACCCCGCTTCCACCGGCTTCGACCTGCCGCTCGCGGGGGTGTCGTGGATGGACTACATGGCCGGCCGCGGCTTCGACGCCTGGTGCGTGGACCTGCGCAACTACGGCCGCTCCTCCCGCGACGCCGCCATGTCCCGCCCCGCCGACGGCGCCGCGCCGCTCACCACCGCCAACCAGGCGCTCACCGACCTTGCCGCCGCCGCGCGCTTCATCCGCGAGCGGCGCGGCGTTCCCCGCCTGATCCACCTGGGCTGGTCGTGGGGCACCGTGCTGTCGGGGCGCTTCGCCGCCGAGAACCCGGCCCTGGTGGAGCGCCTCGTGCTCTACGCCCCGGTCTGGGCCGCCCCTGGCGGCGCGCCGGCCCTGGGTGGGGGCCCCCCGGCCGCCTGGCGCGCCGTCACCCGGGCGCAGGCGCGGGAGCGCTGGCTGAACGGCGTGCCCACCGACCGGCGCGCCAACCTGATTCCGCCGGGCTGGTTCGAGCACTGGGCCGACGCCACCTTCGCGACCGACCCCGACGGCGCCCGCCAGACCCCATCGGTGCTGCGCGCCCCCAACGGCGTGCTCGACGACCTGCGCGGCTGGGGCGAGAACCGCGCCACCTACGACCCCGCCCGCATCGTCGCCCCCACCCTGCTGACGGTGGCCGAATGGGACCGTGACACCCCGCCCGAGCGCGCCTTCACCTTGTTCCCGCTGCTGACCAACAGCCCCGGCAAGCGCCTCGTGGAACTCGGCGAGGGCACCCACGCCGTCATGCTGGAGCGAAACCGCGGCGCCCTGTTCCAGGCAGTGCAGGTGTTCCTGGAGGAAGCGTCGCCCGGCTGACGCGGCTGGCCACCCGGCCGCCCCGTCGCGGGTGGCCCCAGGCCCGACCAGCGGGGCACGAAGCCCACCGCGAGCCGCCCGACGCGGCGGCTGCCGTGAGCCGGGCCGAGCGGGCGAACGGTCGCCGCCCCCGGATGTTCACCCGAACCCCTGCAACCGCCCCCGCCCGCGCGCGTAACGCCCACGCATGTCCACCCCCGCCTCCTCCCCGGCCGATGACGCGCTGCTCGAACTCGCCCGGGCGGTGCGCGACACCGGCTACCGCTTCACCACCGCCACCCCCGCCACCCACGCGCGGGTCAATGCGCGCCCCGGCAACGAGGAGGCCCGCGACCTTCGGGACGCTTTCGGCTGGAGCCGCCCCTTCCGGCCCGCGCTCCTGCCGCCGCACCTCCTCGACCTCATGCGCCGCGGCGAGGTCCTGGCGACGGCGGGCGACCTCCACCGCAGCCTGGTCCGCCTTTCCACCCTGGGCGACGACCTCTTCCTGCACTCCGCCTTTCCCACCACGGCGGCGGACTCCGTCTTCTTCGGCCCCGACACCTACCGCTTCGCCGACGCGATCGCCGCGGCCCTGGAAGCCCGGCGGATGCCGATCCGCCGCGCGGTGGACGTCGGCTGCGGCGCCGGCCCGGGCGGCATCGTCGTCGCCAAGGCGCGTCCCGGGGCGCGCGTGCTGATGGTCGACATCAACGACGCGGCGCTGCGCCTGGCCCGCCTCAACGCCGCGCTCGCCGGCGCCGGGAACGCCCAGGCCCAACGATCCGACCTGCTGTCCGGTGTGGACGGCGACCTCGACCTCGTGGTCGCCAACCCGCCCTACCTCGTGGACCCCGCCGAGCGCGCCTACCGCCACGGCGGCGGCCCGCTGGGGGCGGGGCTGTCGCTGCGCATCCTCGCCGCCGCCCTGGTCCGGCTGGCCCCCGGCGGCACGCTGGTCCTCTACACCGGTGCCGCGGTCGTGAACGGCGAGGACCCGTTCCGAACCGCGGCGGCCGCGTTGCTCGGGGACGACAGCGCGACGTGGAGCTACCGTGAGGTGGACCCCGACGTATTCGGCGAGGAACTCGAGGCCGAGGCGTACCGGCGCGCCGACCGGATCGCCGCCGTCGTCCTCACGGCCACCAGGAACGGATAAGCCCCATGCCCGAAGGCAGCACCAGCATCGGTACGACGCGCGAGGACGGGCAGCAGCGCCGCCTCGCCGCCTTCAACCAGGAGCGCTTCGACCCAGCCCTGCCGACGGTGGACTGGCGAGACGGGATCGACCGCTTGGCCGACGGCCTGC
>CAXTEL010000070.1:0-9488 GCA_964243365.1 uncultured Roseomonas sp.
AACTATGCCGGCTACGCCAAATGCTTCCAAGCTACCTTTAGTTAGAACTCTCGAAAATTTACGGTTTGTTAAAGCACGTCCACCAGAACGTCAGCTCATGCTTGTTGTGCCACAGGTGCACGACCCGCCCGCCCGGGACTGCCTTGAACGCCTCCACCGCCTCGTGGTCCGTCCCGCCCTGGAACTTCACGCTGCACACGACCCGGCCCGGCGCCCCCGCCTCGATCCAGCGCCGCACCAGCGCCAGCGTGCGCGCCGGGTAGGCGATCACGTCGCACACCAACCAGTCCACCGGCCGCGGCTCCAGCGCGAAGGCGCTGTCGATCACCTGGCGAACGCCGGGCAGCGCCGCCACCGCCGGGTCGAGCGGCGCCTTGTCCACCGCCTCAACGTCCGCCCCGAGCGCGGCCAGTGCCCAGGTCCAGCCGCCCGGCGATGCGCCTAGGTCGAGGCAACGATCCCCCGGCCCGGGCCAGGCGCCCATCCGCGTGCAGGTTTCCCACAGCTTCAGGTAGGCGCGGCTCGGCGGGCCGGTGCGATCCTCCTCGAACCGGCACTCGCCCCCGGGGAACGGGCTGGCCTTGGCCGAGCTCGCCAGCAGCCGGTCCGGCGCGAGCAGCGTCCAGGCGCCCAGGTGCGACGTCGGCGCCGGCTCGGGAAAGCGCAGCGGGCGGGCACGCACCGGCGGCAGCCTCGCCTCGATCAGGGCAGCCCGGCGGTGGTGCCCGGCAGCGTAGAGGCTCCAATTCCGCTGCACCGCCCGCAGCGCGTCCGCCGCCGCCTTGACCGATGGCGCCGGGTGCTCGACCGGCTCGGTCCAGGTGTCGAGCGCCCATGCGACAGAAGAGGCCGGCGGGTCCGGGGAGAGCGCGAGCCGCCCATGCCACACCGTGACCGCAACGCCCATCCGCGCCAACTCCTCCGCGAGCGGCGCCTCGAAGCCCTCGGCCGCGAGATAGGCCGCGTGGATCATCGCCGCCCTGATCGCCGCCCCTACCGGCCCGGCGGCGCGCCGGCCCGCAGCGCGGACAGCCCGAGCAGCGCCCATCCCAGCATCAGCAGCACGCCCCCCGCGGGCGCCGTCGGCCCCGTCCGCAAGCCGCCCAGCGCAGACAGGTAGACCGCGCCGCAGAACAGCAGCGTCCCGAGCGCGAACGCGCCGCCCGCCAGCAGCGCGAGCCGCCCGCCGCGCGGCGCCCAAAGCCCGCAGGCCAGCAGCGCCAGCGCGTGCCAGCCCTGCATCTGCACGGCACGGCCCACGACGGTCGAGGTGGCGGGATCGAGGCTGTGGGCCGCGAGCGCAGCCGCCCCAACCGCCAGCAGACCGACCACGGCACCCGATGCGATGAGGATTCTGTCCATGCCGCGCAGGTTAGGGCCAGGCGGCATGTTCCGCCACCGCGCGCCACCGTATAGGCTCGCATCATGCCCCGCGGAGACCTGTTCCCCGAGATTGGACCGTTCGAGACCGGCTACATGCCGCTGTCCGGCGGGCACGTCATGTACTGGGAGCAGGTTGGCGCCCCCCGCGGCCAGCCCGTGCTGTTCCTGCACGGCGGACCCGGCGCCGGCGCCGGCGCCGTGCACCGCCGCTTCTTCGACCCCGGCTTCTGGCGCGTCGTCATCTTCGACCAGCGCGGCGCCGGGCGCTCCCGCCCGCTGGGCAGCCTGCACGAGAACACCACGACCGACCTCGTGGCAGACATCGAGGCGCTGCGCCGCCATCTCGGCATCGAGCGCTGGCTGCTATTCGGCGGCAGTTGGGGGTCGACCCTGGCGCTGGCCTATGCCCAGTCCCATCCGGACCGCGTGCGCGGCCTCGTGCTGCGCGGCGTGTTCCTCGGCCGGCAGGCCGAGGTGGAGTGGTTCCTGCACGGCTTGGCGGCGGTGTTCCCGGACGCGCACGCCACCTTCACCAGCTTCCTGCCCCCGGCGGAGCGGGGCGACGTGCTCGGCGCCTACCTGCGGCGCCTGACCCATCCCGACCCAGCGGTGCACATGCCGGCGGCGCGGGCGTGGTCGGTCTATGAGGGGTCGTGCAGCACGCTGCTGCCCAGCCCCGACACGGTGGCGAGCTTCGCGCAGGACCGCACCGCGCTCGGCCTCGCCCGCATCGAGGCCCACTACTTCGCGCACGACCTGTTCCTGCCGAAGGGCGGCCTACTCAGCCATATGCACCGCATCGGCCACCTGCCGGCCGAGATCGTGCAGGGCCGCTACGATATGGTGTGCCCGGCGCGCTCCGCCTTCGAGTTGGCCGCCGTCTGGCCGCAGGCGCGGCTCACGGTAGTGCCGGACGCCGGGCACTCCGCGCTGGAGCCGGGAGTGCGCCGGGCGCTGGTGTCGGCGGTGGAGCGGTTCCGCCTGGTGCGCTGACCTGCACGGACTAGCGGGCGCTGGCGGATCGCCCAGCACTCGGCAGGCGCGCATCACCTGGTCGACCGGTGCCGGACCGTGCAAGTTGACCGTCGCAGCTTGCGGGGGGCGTGATGGACTGGGCGGACATGGGTCAGGCGGAGCGGGACGCATCCTACAACAACGGCGCCGCGTGCCCGGATGGTGCTGCCAGGATCGAGGCGCTCGCCGCCGCGTCCGCCCTCACGCGCGCCGCGTCGCCGGGCGAGCTGGACTGGCCATACGGCTCGGGGGAGCGGCAGCGCATCGATGTCCTCCCGGCCGGCGGACCCGGAGCGCCCTGCCTCGTGTTCATCCACGGCGGCTACTGGCAGCGCAACAAGCGCGAGGGCTTCACGGCGCTGATGAACGGGGTGCGCGCGCACGGCTGGGCGGCGGCGCTGCCGGGCTACACCCTGGCGCCGGGCGCGACGCTGACCGAGATCGCGGCCGAGATGCGGGCCGCGCTCGACTGGATCGGCCGGCGATTCACG
The DNA here is from genome assembly GCA_964243365.1 of uncultured Roseomonas sp. Classification (GTDB taxonomy): domain Bacteria; phylum Pseudomonadota; class Alphaproteobacteria; order Acetobacterales; family Acetobacteraceae; genus Roseomonas. Next base: position 2,889 of record CAXTEL010000070.1, read on the forward strand.
GGGCCGATCATCCTGTCGGGCTGGTCCGCCGGCGGGCACCTCGCGGCGTTGCTGCTGGACCATCCGCGCGTGGCCGCTGGCCTCGCCATCTCGGGCGTGTTCGAGCTGGCGCCGATCCGTGACACCTACCTGAACGAGAAGCTGCGGCTGACCGAGGCGGAGGCGGCGGCGCTATCGCCGCTGCGCCTGCCGCAGGCGCCCAAGCCGCTGGTGATCGCCTACGGCACGGCCGAGCTGCCGGCGCTGGTCGGGGACAGCCGGGCGCTGCACCGGCTGCGCGAGGTGGCGGGCGCGCCGAGCCGATTGCTGCCGCTGGACGGGCACGACCACTTCTCGATCCTCGACGAGCTGCGCTCCCCCACCGGCGCCTTGTCGCTCGCCGCGCGGACGCTGGCGTGAGCCGGCCGCCGCTGGCCGCACCTGCCCTGGCGCTCACGCACGCGCGCCGATCCAGGTCTCCCGGACCAGCAGGCCCTCGTCCAGCAGCACCATGTCGGCCCTGAACCCCGGGGCGATCCGGCCGCGGGTGCCGTCGAGCCGGAGGAATTCGGCCGGGTAGAGGCTCGCCATCCGCAGGGCCTCGGCGAGCGGCTGGCGAAGTTGGTCGACGGCGAACCGGACCGCCCGGTCCATAGTGAGGTCGGAGCCGGCCAGCGTGCCGTCCGCGAGCAGCAGCTTGCCGTCGCGCCGGGTCACGGCCCGGCCCTGGAGCGCGAACGTGTCGCCCGGCGACCCGGCGGGAGGCATCGCATCGCTGACCAAGTACAACCGCCCCGGCCCCTGCTTGGCGCGGAGGGCGATCCTCAGCGCCGCCGGGTCGGCGTGGTGGCCGTCGGCGATGATGCCGGCCCATAGCTCGCCGCGGTCCAGCGCCGCGCCCACCAGGCCCGGCGCGCGATGGCCGAGCGGCGACATGGCGTTGAACAGGTGGGTGACGCCGCGCGCGCCCGCGTCGGCTGCGGCGGCGGCGACCTCGTAGGAGGCGTCGCTGTGGCCGAGGCTCACGATGACGCCGCCGTCCGTGAGCCGCCTGATCTGCCGCGGCGCGGCGTTCTCGGCCGCGACCGTGAGCAGCACCGTGCCGAGGGCGGTGCCGAGCAGCGCGTCGACGTCGGCGTCCCCCATCGGGCGGATGAGGGCAGGGTCGTGCGCGCCCTTGCGGGACGGCGCCAGGAACGGGCCTTCGAGGTGAATGCCGAGGACGCCCGGCACCCTCTCGGCAACCGCCGCACGGATCGCGGCCACCGCCTCGGCCTGGCGCTCCGGGCGATCGGTGATGAGGGTCGGCAGCAGGCCGGTCGAGCCGTGCCGCGCGTGGGTGCGGGCGATGGCCGCGGCGCCCTCGGCGGTCCTCACCTCGTTGAACAGCACACCGCCGCCGCCGTTGACCTGCGCGTCGATGAAGCCGGGCGCGAGCAGCCCGCCGCCGAGGTCGCGGCGGGGATGCCCAGCGGGCACGGCGGCGGCCGGCACGACGTCGAGGATGCGGGCGCCGTCGACCAGGACCGCGTGGCCGTCGAGGAAATGCTCCCCGGTGAAGATGCGTGCGCCGAGGAGGGCCTGCGCGGTCATCAGGTCGTCTCCGTCACCTTGCGCAGGTGGGATGGCCGGTCGGGGTCGCGCCCGCGCGCGCGGGCGACCGCCTCGGCGAACAGGTAGGACGAGAGCAGCATGGCGAGCGGGTCGAGCGCCGGGTGGCCGGTGGGCGCAACCGCCAGGCGGTCGGAGCCGTCCGGGGCATCCGCCGCGACCTCGAACACCCGGCCGCCCAAGGCCCGCAGCCGGTCGATGCTGACCCGCATCGCCGCACGGGAAGCGTCGGGCTGGCTGAACGCGATCACCGGGAAACCTTGTTCGAGGAGTTGCAGCGGGCCGTGCATCACCTCGGCGCCGGAGAACGCCTCGGCGTGCAGCGCGCAGGTCTCCTTGAGCTTCAGCGCCACTTCGGCCGCCACCGGCAGGGCCGGCCCCCGGCCGACCGCGTAGGCCGACTGCGCCCCGGCGAAGGTCGGCAGGGCCGCGTCCCAGTTCCCGGACAGCGTCGCCGCGAAGGCGTCCGGCAGGCCCGCGACGGCGCCGCGCAGGGCCGCGTCGTCGCGCCACTCCGCGACAAGCGCCGCGAGCGCCACGGCCGAGGCGAGGCAGCTCTTGGTGGCGGCGACGCTGGCCTCCACGCCGGCATGGAGCGGGATCACCGCGTCCGCCCCCGCCGCCAGGGAGGAGTCGGCCTGGTTGACCACCGCGATGGAGAAAGCGCCCGCCGCCCGCGCCGCGGCTTGCAGGGCAACGATGTCCGGACTCTGGCCGGACTGGGAGACGGACACCACCGCCGCACCCCTGAGCCGCAGCGGCGCCCCGTAGAGCGACGCGACGGACGGACCGATCGAGGCTACCGGCACGCCGAGGAGAATTTCTGTCAGGTATTTGAAGTAGGCCGCCGCATGGTCGGACGACCCGCGCGCGCAGGTGACGACAACCGCCGGGTCGAGCGCGCGGAGCCGCGCGCCGAGCGCCTGTATGGAGGCGGCCTCCCGCGCGACCAGCCGCGCCGCGACTGCCGGCGTCTCACGCAGCTCGGCGGCCATGTGGGTCATGGTTGGGTGGAGTGCGGTCGCGTCCGGCATCAGTCCCGTCCCGGGTTGGGGTTCACTGCGACATCGCGGGCGCCGCCGCGGCGGGTAGGCTCCGCGGGACGCCCGCCCGCGGGATGGAGGACGCGCTTGATCGACGGGGCGGCGCTCATCGAGGCGAGACACCCGGAGGCGGCGGCGCGCCGTCCCTCGCCAGCCGGATCGCGCCGTCCAGGGCGTCGCCGGCCGGTTCCACCAGCAACGGGCCGAGGCCCGGATCCAGCCAAGGCATGTAGGGGCGCGCCAGGCCTCCCATGAGGGCGACGCGCTCCGCGCCGAGGGCAGCCAGCCGGCCCACCATCGCGCCCGCCTGGGCAGCCGCGCGCCGGAGGATCGACGCGGCAACCGCGTCGTCCGCGGCGCCCAGCTCGAACACCAGCGGAGCGAACGCGCCGTAGTCGCGCGGCGTGGCGGCGGCGGCCCAGGCCACGGCGGCGGCCGGGTCATACTCGAACTGGCCCATGATCCGCTCGGTCAGGCCGGACCGCGGCCCCAGGCCGTCGCACGCGGCGACCGCAGACCGCACGGCGCACCGGCCGAGCGCCGCGCCGGAGGCGTCGTCCGACAGCGCGAAGCCCCAGCCGCCGACGCGGGTTGCGCGCCCGTCCAGGATGACGAGGCCCTGCGATCCCGTGCCGAGGATCAGGATCGCGCCGTCGCCCCCGCCGTGCGCGCCGAGACAGGCGGCAACCGCGTCGGACGCCACGGCGACGGAGGCGAAGCCGAACGCGGCGCCCCTGATGGCGTCGGCGAGGCCCGGCACGTTGGCGCCGGCAAGGCCGAAGCCGGCGCGTACCGTCCGGCCGCAGTGGTCCAACCCGGCATCCTCGAAGGCGAGCAGCGCCGCCGCGCGAATGGAGGCGGTGGCGGCGTCGATGCCGAGCGTGAGGTTGGCTGGGCCGGCGATGCCCTCACCCAAGCGCGCACCGCCCTCATCGGCCAGCCGCGCCCGGCACTGGGTGCCCCCGCCGTCGATCCCAAGCAGCATCGAACCATCCCAAGTCGTTGCGCCGCGCGTGGGCAGTGCCATCCCCGGTGGCCGCGCCGCATGGATTTCATGCACTCGCGGCGGGAAGCACGGGTGACAGTAGAAGAAGACCCGACGCTTTCGTGCGAGAAGTTCGGTGCAGAATTTGCGTTGACGGGGAGTGTTTTGCTGGTGCCAACATGACCGATGCGACTTCAACAGTGCAAGCGCGCGATTCCGCCGATGGGCGAACGATCGGACGGGCTGCGCAGGCCCGGCGGCCTGACGGCGAAGCGGATCATCGGCGACGGACTGCCGCGGAGGGAAGGGCAGCAATGAGCATCAGGATCAGAACCACCGCCTTGGCCTTGTCGGGCGCCTTGACGGGTGCGGTGCTCCTCGCGGTGACCGCTCCGGCCCGCGCGGCCGACGTGACGCTCAGCATCGAGAGCTGGCGCAATGACGACCTGCCGATCTGGCAGGAGCGGATAATCCCGGCTTTCGAGAAGGGCCACCCAGGCATCAAGCTCCGGTTCCAGCCAACGGCGCCCAAGGAGTACAACGCCGCGCTGAACTCGAAGCTCGGCGCCGGCACCGCGGGCGACATCATCGCCTGCCGCCCGTTCGACGCCTCGCTGGAGCTTTACAAGAAGGGCCAGCTCGCCAGCGTCGGGGACATCCCCGGGGTGGGCGCATTCAGCGCCGCCGCCAAGGCCGCCTGGAGCACGGACGACGCGGGCACGACCTACTGCGTGCCCGTTGCCGCCGTGCTGGGCGGCTTCCTTTACAACAAGGACGCCTTCGACAAGGTAGGCATCAAGCAGCCGCCGAAGACGGTGGACGAGTTCTTCGCCGTCCTCGACGCGATCAAGAAGGACGGCACCTACGTCCCGCTCGCCCTCGGCACGTCCGACCAGTGGGAGGCGGCCACGATGGGCTACCAGACCATCGGACCCAACTACTGGCGCGGCGAGGAAGGCCGCACGGCGCTGGTCGAGGGCAAGCAGAAGCTGACGGACCCGCAGTGGGTGGCACCCTTCCAGCAGTTGGCCCGGTGGGCGCCGTACATGGGCGACGGCTACAAGGCGCAGTCCTACCCGGACAGCCAGAACCTGTTCACGCTGGGCCGCGCCGCGATTTACCCGACCGGCTCCTGGGAGATCGCCCCGTTCGAGAGCCAAGCCGGGTTCAAGATGGGCGCCTTCCCCCCGCCCGTGCCCAAGGCCGGCGACCCCTGCTACATCTCCGATCACGTCGACATCGCCTTCGGCATGAACGCCAAGACCCGGCAGCCCGAGGCTGCCAAGGCGTTCCTGGCCTGGGTGGCGTCGCCTGAGTTCGCGCGGGTCTACTCCAACGCGCTGCCAGGCTTCTTCAGCTTGCAGAGCGTCGCCGTCGAGCAGACGGACCCGCTGGCCAAGGAGTTCGCCTCCTGGCGCGGGACCTGCCAGTCGACCATGCGCTCGACCTACCAGTTCCTGTCGCGCGGCACGCCCAACCTGGAGAACGAGACCTGGGTCGCGGCGGCCAACGTCATGAACGGTACCGAGACGCCCGAGCAGGCCGGGCAGAAGCTGCAACGGGGCCTCGACAGCTGGTACAAGCCACCGGCGAAGTGACGGCCGTCACCGAGCGGGCCGGCGCCGCAAGGCCAGTCATGGACCAGGCCGGGGAGAGGCCGGGCGCCGGCTTGAGCCTTGATCGGGGCGCTGTGCTGCCGGCCCGCGCGCGGCGGTGGCACATCGCGGCGTTCCTGGCGCCGGCCCTGCTGGTCTACACCGCCCTCATGATCGTGCCGCTGGCCGACACGCTGCGGCTCTCCTTGTTCCGCGCCGGGGACAGCGCGCCCGTGTTCGTCGGTCTGGACAACTTCGCCGTGCTGCTCGCCGACCCGCGCTGGTCCGAGCGGTTCTGGGCGGCGCTGCGCAACAACTTCCTTTTCTTCGCCTTCCACCTCCTGTTGCAGAACCCGATTGGCATCGCGCTCGCGGCACTCCTGTCGCTGCCGAAGCTGCGCGGCGGGACGTTCTACCGGACGGCGTTCTTCCTGCCGACCATGCTGTCCTTCGTGATCGTGGGCTTCACCTGGAAGCTGATCCTCAGCCCGCTCTGGGGCGTGGCGCCCACCCTGCTCGGCGCGGTCGGGCTGCGAGGCTGGTTCCAGCCGTGGCTCGGGCAGGAGGCGACCGCGCTGACCACGCTCGCGCTGATCTCGGTGTGGCAGTACGTCGGCATCCCGGTGATGCTGATCTACGCCGCCCTGCTCGCCATTCCGGATGAGCTGATCGAGGCGGCGGACCTCGACGGCGTGACCGGCTTCGCGCAGTTCTGGCAGATCAAGCTGCCGCTCATCCTGCCCACCATCGGCATCTGCTCGATCCTGACCTTTGTTGCCAACTTCAACGCCTTCGACCTGATCTACACGGTCAATGGCGCGCTCGCCGGGCCGAACTACTCGACCGACATCCTGGGCACGCTCCTGTTCCGCACCTTCTTCGGCAACCAGTTGCAGCTCGGCGACCCCCACATGGGCGCCACTATCGCGACGGTGATGTTCCTGATCATCCTGGCCGGCGTCGCGGCCTACCTGTTCGGCGTGCAGGCGCGGATGCGGCGCTACCAGATGTGACGCCCGCCATGAGCCGCGTCCGGTCGTCGCTGAGCAGGGCAGCGGTCCACCTCGTCCTGATCCTCTACGCCGTGCTCTGCCTTGGGCCGGTCCTGCTCGTGGTGGTGAACTCGTTCAAGTCGCGGGCGGCCATCTTCGGCGCGCCGCTGAGCCTGCCGGGGCCGGCGACGTTCGACCTGGTTGGCTACAAGACCGTGCTCGGCCAGGGGGCGTTCCTGGGCTACCTCGCCAACAGCATGATCGTGACGGTCGGGTCGCTGGCGGCTGTGCTGCTGTTCGGCGCGATGGCGGCGTTCGCGCTCAGCGAGTACCGCTTCCGCGGCAACCGCCTGCTCGGCCTGTTCCTGGCGCTCGGCATCATGGTGCCGATCCGG
>CAXTEL010000071.1:0-9020 GCA_964243365.1 uncultured Roseomonas sp.
AGCCGGCGGTAGCCCAGCTCGTCCATCGCGTGGCGCATCAGGAGGAACATCGCCTCCGTGGCGGCACGGGTGCGCTGCATCCGGGGCGAGAACCAGATGTGGCCCAGTTCGACGTGGGCGTCGGCGGGGGCGATCTCCATCAGGCTCAGCCAGCCGTCGGCGGTGCCGGTGCGGTGCGGGCGGACGGCCCAGAACAGCGGGTCGTGGCGGGACGCGGCCTCGGCGACGTGGCGGCGCAGCGCGGCCTCGTCGCGGAACGGGCCGTAGGCCATGTAGGCCCAGGATGCCTCGGCCGCCGCCCCGCCTTCCTGGGAGGCGCGCCACAGGTCCGGGGCGTGGCGGGGGTGCAGTGGTTCCAGCTCCACGCTGGCGCCGCGGTGCCGGATGCGGGCGGGCAGCGGGCGCGGCGTGTCGTCCACGGACAGGCCCAGCGGCGGCGCGGCGGCGGGGCCGGCGGCGGGTGGGGCCGAGAACGGGGAAGCGGCGGGGTCGGTCATCCGGCGGCGATCCTGCGGCGCCCCCGCCGGCGGGACAACCCGTCGGGGCCGGGCCCGTCGCGCCGATCCTCGCCGCGCCGCGCGGGGGACGCGTTGCGCCGGCCGGTGCCCGGCCCCATAGCAAGAGCGCCATGAACGTGTCCGTCCCCAAGCCCGCCGCCGCGGGCGCCTTCCTCGAGGAAACCGTGCTCGGCGTCCGCCACTGGACCGACCGGCTGTTTTCCTTCCGCACCACCCGCGACCCCGGCTTCCGCTTCTCCGCCGGCCAGTTCGCCATGATCGGCCTGCCGGTGGATGGGCGGCCCTTGCTGCGCGCCTATTCCATGGCCTCGGCGCCGTGGGACGAGGAGCTGGAGTTCCTGTCCATCAAGGTGCCCGACGGGCCGCTGACCTCGCGGCTCCAGCACGTCGGGCTCGGCGACAAGGTGATTGTGGGGCGCAAGGCCACGGGGACGCTGCTGCTCGACAACCTCGCCGGCGGCACGACGCTGTGGCTGCTGTCCACGGGCACCGGGCTGGCGCCGTTCCTGAGTATGATCCGCGAGCCCGAGGCCTACGACCGCTTCGACCGAATCGTGCTGTGCCACACCGTCCGCCATGTCGCCGAGCTGGCATGCCGCAACCTGATCGAGCGCGAGCTGCCCGAGCACGAGTTCCTCGGCGAGATGGTCCGCGACAAGCTGGTGTATTACCCCACCGTGACGCGCGAGCCGTTCCGCAACGCCGGGCGGATCACCGACCTGATCCGCTCGGGTAAGGTGTTCGACGACCTCGGGCTGCCGGGATTCTCGCCCGCGTCGGACCGGGTGATGCTGTGCGGGTCGCCCGAGATGCTGACCGAAACGCGGCTGGTGCTGGAGGAGCGCGGCTTCCGCGAGGGGAGCCACCACACCCCGGCGGAATACGTGATCGAGAAGGCGTTCGTGGAGAAGTAGGGGGCGAGGCGCCTTACTTCCTTACTGTCTTACTTCCTTACCCGGCGTTGGCGGAGACGCATGTTGCCGAAGATATTCTCATAACATCAACGTCCTGACGGGGCAAGCGGCGCGTCTTCCGGGTTCGGGGATGGCGTTTCCCGCGCCGGATGCCATTCGGGGCGGAAATGGCATCGCGCGTCCGGATGCCATCGGAGCGGCGGAATGGCACCGGTGGCGCCGGTGCCATCCGGGGGCGGGAATGCCATTCCTGCGCCCGGATGCCGTTCCCGCCCGACATCGTCGCCGCGGCCGTCGGATCGGTGCGGCGGAGCAGGTGGCCGCGTGTCGGCGGCGGGCCCGCCGCTGCTCCCGGAGAAGCCCGCGCCGCAGCGAGGGGCAGGGTAGGATCGCCCGCCTCCCGTCGGCCCGATCGGCAGGGCACGCCCTCCTGCCTGCCCGGGCGAACCGATGGCGGGGGTCGCGGTCACGAGGCCGGGCGTGGGGGTGCTGCTGGGCCGGCTCGCCGGCTCACCTCAGCCGTCCGGCTGGCCGGCGCGGCCTACCGCGTCCGGACCGGCGCGAGAATGACCGCCGGGACGGGCGACGCGGCGCCGGTGCGCTCGTGTCTCCCCGCGTCCGGGCGCGGCGGCTGGATGGCGTTGCGTCGCGGCTGCCTCGCCAGCATCACGAACCCCGAGGCTACGGCCTTCCCCGGCAGCATCCTGGTGATCACGCTGCCCGTCGGCGCTCCGCCCTGGGTTTCGCCGCTGCGGGCTTGCTCGCCGTCCTCTCGGCGATCCGGCATTACGGCCTCGCGCCGGTGTTTCCCCATCGGCGGGGTCCGGGCGGGCTACCAGCGGGCGAAGGCCGTGATCGGCGCGGTTATCGGCACGGTCCTGCTCGCCTTCGGGATTCACCTCACCGCGTTTCCGTAGCGGAGGGGGGATGGGATTGGTGCCTCGGTTCGAACTGGGGCCGAGCTCGCAGGTCGGCGCCCGACCCATCCACGACATTCATACCGCTGCCATTATGTCCGGCGTTGGCGGGCGCGTCGGCATGCGAGCCAGCGCTCGGGGTTGGCGGCCCTGCGCCCAGTGCGGTCGCAGAACGGTAGTAGTGTCGTTATGGAAGCGGATGGCTCCAGTCCGGCTTCCTAACCCCCGCAAGCCACGAAGGAGCTTCAGCCGGCGCCCAGGTGCCGGAAGCGCCGCAGCATCCGAGAAACATTCCAGCGCGACTAGTGAGCGAGAAGGTGGGCGAGCGCATTGGCCAAGTCTGTTGACCGGAACGGTTTCCTCAGGAGTGGCCGGTCATGGTAGCCTTCCCGTATGTCGTGACCGACGTAGCCGGTCGCAAAAACGAACGGTATGCCTCGCTCAGAGAGCGCGTCGGCTAGAACATATGGTTTTTCACCATCCAGGTTCATATCGAGCATGGCCGCATCGAAGCTCTGACTCTCAATCAGGGCGAGAGCCTGATTGACCGTGGCGGCAGCGATCACGGACTCGCATCCAAGATCGCCAAGCATGTCCTCCGTGAGCATGAGGACCAGGAATTCGTCCTCGACAACGAGTATTCGCCGGCCGGAGAGCAGATTATCCATTGCGATGGCCCTTCGGTGCAGGAATGTCGATCGTGCAGACCACCCCTGCGGCTTGATAATCGAGGCGCACCTTGCCATCGAGCTCGTGGGCGAGGCCACGTTCGATGACCTGCGAGCCGAATCCCCTTCGGGCCGGCGGTGTGACGGGCGGACCATCCCTCTCCCGCCAATGCAGCAACAGCCGATCCCCGCTCGCGGCCGGCTCAATTTCCCAGGAAATTGCGATGCGCCCCTCCTCGTTGGAGAACGCGCCGTACTTGACGGCGTTCGTCGCGAGTTCGTTGAAAGCTATCCCGAGAGCAAGCGCCGCCTTCGGAGGGAAGTGAACGTCTGGCCCGGTGATTACGAAGCGCTCTGCACGGCCGTTCGTAATGCCAAATGGTTCAAGAGCGTCGGTCACCACCTCGAGCAGTCTGGCGCTTTCCCAGTTCACGCGCGTCAGCAAGTCGTGCGACCGGGAAAGAGCGAACAATCGGGACTCGATGGACTCGCGGATGATTTCGATGTCGCGCGAGCTTCGCAAGGCTTTCGAGACGATCGATTGCACCGTTGAGAGTGTGTTCTTGACCCGATGATTCAGCTCGTCGATCAGCATCGCGGACTGGACGTTCTTCTCCCTGTGTTTCGTGAGATTCATGAAGGAAACGAAGTGTTGAATGACCCTGCCAGCGTCGTCTCGAACCGGGCTGATGAAAACAGAAATCCAGAGCTCGCGTCCATCCTTGCGGCGGTAGTGGATTTCCGGGTCGCTATCGGAACTGCCGCCGAACGCGGATTTGATCTGCGTGATTGCGTCCGGGCCGGAGCCTCGCTCCATGAGTGAATCGAAGCCCTGACCCAGCACTTCCTCCCGTTCGTAACCCGACAAAGACAGGAAACTGTCATTGGCAAAAATTACCGGATTCTTCGGGTCTTCGGCGTTGGTGAACACCATCGGCATTCGGGTGGTCTCTGCGGCCACCACAAAGGGTCCAAGGTGCGACCGAAAACTCTGAACCTCGGCCTCAGCACCTTCCTGCGCTTCGGATTTGCGGGGTACTTCCGTCATCCCGCGCCCCCAGACGGCGTTTCCTCGCAGGACAATGTGAGAAGTGCCGCGCTTCCTGGTGCGATGTTCAACTGCAATCTCCTGCACTCGGTAACGTGGCTCGGCAGTGGGGTTGCGTTAGAGCCAACGATCATGACGCGGGATCAAGGGATCCACCTTTCACGTTCCTGTTTCCGGCAGCAGCCGGTCCGCTCGCGGCCAAGCTGCGCAGTGGGGCGTGAGCCCAGGGGGGCTACTTCCGTGTCCGCTCACGAAGGCGGGGCAGACATTCAGGTGGTGAGCCCTCTACAGCCGCTGACCACCCACAGCGGGCGAAAACGCGAGGCGGCCCGCTCGCGACCGGCAAGCGCATCGTGGTAGCTTGGCTGGAGTTCCGACCGAGACATCGCCGGGGATCGGCGCGCCCTTCGCGCCGGCGCCGGCGGCTCCTACCGTGGGCGCCATGCGACGGGACGTACGACCAGCCCGCGAGGCGGACCTGGCCGCCGTGGAGGCGGTGGTGCGGGCCGCCTACGCGCCCTGGGTGTCGCGCGTCGGGCGCGAGCCGGGGCCGATGGGCGACGATTACGGGGCGCTGATCGGGGCGGGGCGGGTGCACGTCCTGGAGCACGGCGGCGCGGTGCGCGGCGTGCTGGTGCTGCTTCCCGGCGACGGGGCGACGCTGATCGACAACGTGGCCGTCCACCCAGACGCGCACGGGCTGGGTTTGGGCCGGGCGCTGCTGGACTTCGCCGAGGCGTTCGCGCGCGACGCCGGCCACCGCGCGGTCAGGCTCTACACTAACGCGGCGATGACGGAGAACGTGGCGCTGTACGCCCGCCGCGGCTACCGCGAGACGCACCGGGCGGAGGAGAAGGGATTCCGGCGGGTGTACATGGCCAAGGCGCTGGCGTGACCGCGCCGGGCGGACGTGGCAGCGTGCGGCGGCGGTCGGGTGCGGGTCGCGGCACCGATCCGGCGATGCCGGGCCGGGCGGGGAAACCTCGCGCCGGCACGCGCAGCGGCGGTCCCGCCCGGTTCGTGGGCACGGCCGCCCGGGCGCGGCCCGAGGATCGGAACCACGCGGCGTCGGCCCGAACCGGCGCCGCCGCAAGGAGAGTCGCGATGGAGGTCGGTTTCATCGGACTGGGCCGGATGGGCAGCGCGATGGCGCGCAACATCGTCCGTGCCGGCCACGCGGTGCGGGCGTGGAACAGGTCGCCCGAGGCGGTGCGGGCGGTGGGCGGCGTGGCGGTCGCGGACTCGCCGGCGGACGCGTTCGGGGCGGAGGTGGTGTTCACCATGCTGTCCGACGACGCCGCGATCCGCGAGGTGCTGCTGCGGCCGGACGTGCTGCGGGGGGCGCGGCCGGGCGTGGTGCACGCGGTGACCTCGACGATCTCGGTGGCGTTCGCCGACGAGCTGCGCGACCGGCACGCCGAGGCCGGGATCGGCTACGTGTCGGCGCCGGTGTTCGGCCGGCCCGACGTGGCCGAGGCGGCCCAGCTCGGCATCATGGTGGCGGGCGAGGCGTGGGCGGTGGGCAAGGTGCGGCCGCTGCTCGACGTGGTGGGGCGCAGGACCTGGGTGATGGGCGAGGACCCCAGGCAGGCGAACGCCGCCAAGATCGCCGGCAACATGATGCTCGCGATGGCGATCGAGGGGATGGCGGAGGCCCTCGCGCTGGCCGGGGGCAGCGGCGTGGCGGCGGAGGCCTTCCTCGACTTGATGCTGCAAACGCAGTTCGGGGGCAGCAAGGCCTACGAGAACTACGGCGCCAAGATCGTGCGCGGCGAGTTCGAGGCCGGCTTCCGGATGCGGCTGGGGTTGAAGGACCTCGGCCTCGCCGCGGCCGCCGCGGAAGGGGCGGGCAAGCGGCTGCCCATGCTGGAAGCGGTGCGCGCCCGCATGGCCGAGGCGGTGGAAGCGGGACTGGGCGAGCAGGACTGGTCGGGGGTCGCCGGGTACACGCTGGACCGGCGGGGCTGAGGCCGGCGGGGCTGGGGCGCGTGGGGCCGGAAGCCGGCCCGGGGCCGATCCGGGTTGACGCCGTTCGACCACCCGGGAAGCATCCGCCCGCCGGCGCCGGCGGGCACGCGCCCGCGGCCCGAGCGGATGGAAGGGACGCGGCGTGACCACGATGATCGTAACCTACGCCGGCGAGGCCGGCACGCGCTTCGACCGCGACCACTACGTCGGCACGCACATGCCGCTGGTGCGGGAGGTGTGGGGGCCGCACGGGATGGAGGGCGCCGACGCCTTCTTCCCGGCCGGCGACGGCGCGGGCACGATCGCGGTGGCGGTGTGCCGGTTCCGCGACGAGGCGGCGCTGGAAGCGGCCCTCGCCGCGCCGGGAACCGCGCGCGTGATGGCCGACGTGCGGAACTTCACCGACGTGGCGCCGGTGCGCGGGCGCGTCGTGGCGTTCTAGGGCGACGCGGGCGCGGGGGCGCGTGACGGCGAGCGAACTCGCGGCGCCGGCCGCCGGGCACGCGGCGCGGCTGCGATCGATCCTGAGCGCCGACCCGGAGCGATGGCGCGTCCTGGGGCTGGTCGCGTCGCTGCGGCTGCCGGATTGCTGGGTGGGGGCGGGCACCATACGCGACGCGGTGTGGGATCACGGGCACGGCCGCCCGCCGGCGCCGCCGTCGGGCGAGGTGGACGTGGTCCGGTTCGATGCCGCGCGCGTCGCGCCGTCCGCAGATCGGGCGCTGGAGGACGCGCTGCGGGCGCTCGATCCGGGCGTGGCGTGGTCGGTGAGGAACCAGGCCCGGATGCACGTGCGCAACGGCGATCCGCCCTACGCCTCGACGACGGAGGCCATGCGGCGCTGGCCGGAAACGGCGACGGCGGTGGCGGCGCGGCGGACGGGGATCGGGGAAGCGGGGGACGGCGGATTCGCCGTCGCGGCGCCGTTCGGCCTGGACGACTTGTTCGGCCTCGTTCTCAGGCCCACCTTCGGGGCTACGGACGAGAGGCGCGCGGTCCACGAGGCGCGCGTCCGGGACAAGGCATGGCTGCGGAAGTGGCCGCTGCTGCGGCCGGCGGCCGACGGAGCCCCGCCCCCTTCGCCTGAGGGTGGTCGCGGACCGTCGGCGCCCCGGCACGACGGGTTTCGCGGTCGCGGACGGGTCGGCGTCCTCCAGTTCCGCGGCAAAGCATTCGCGCAGCGCGCGTCGAGAAGGGATCTACCGGTGGTCAAGCGTCGCAAAGAGGAAGAGGTCGTGGGCGTGCTGGAGTTCGAGAAGCGCACCAGCGCGGACCCGGAGTTCGTGGAATGGCTGGCCGACCACCGCGCCCGCAACGGCGGCAAGGTGCGGGTGAGCCAGGGCGGTAGCGGCGTGCGCGTGATGTTCAGCAAGGAAGCGGACATGGCGTTCTGGAAGGAGCGCTCGGAACAGTCGGCTAAGGCGAAGTAGCAGCCGGGCGGCGGCGTGGCGGCCCTCGCGGAGGGTTGGATCGCCGGTTCCGGGGGCGTCAGAGTCCGGCGGGCCGGTCGCCGTGTCGCCGCGGCCGGCGGGCGACGCGGGCCAGCGTCGCCGGGACCAGCAGCCAGAGCGCCGACACCGCCGTGCCGAGCAGCCCGCCTGCCGCCGCCGGGCCGAGCCCGTGGGCGCGGGGGACGAGGCCGTCGTCCGCGGGGGTCAGGGTGGCGCGCAGGGGCGCGGCGAGCGGGCCGTCGACCGGCGGGTCGGTGAGGGTTCGCTGGGCGCGCGCCTTGGCGGCGGTGCCGGTTCGGGGCGAGGCGAGCACGGCGCGGGCCGCGTCCCTGATGGCGGCGCGGTCGCCGGCCGCGCGCGCGAAGCCCAGCGGGTCGAACAGCGTCCAGCCCAGCCACAGTGCCGCCGCCAGCGCGCCTGCCGCGGCGGCACGGGGGCACGGCGAGGGCGGGCGCGCTCCGGGGGCGGGTGATCCCGGGGCGGGCGTTCCCGCAACGCGGGCTGCCGGAGCCGGCGTCGCCGGCGGTTCGGGGAGCAGGAGCGGGAACAGCGGCGCGGCAAGGCAGCAGGCCCAGGCGGCGAGGTCGGCCGCGCCGGCCCCGGTGCGCCAGGTGAGCGCGAAGGCTGCAGGTAGGGCGAGGGCGGACAGCAGCCGGCGGCCGAGCCCCGCGCCGCCGCCGAGCGCGGCCAGCCCGTCCAGCAGGCCACGCGCCGCCCACAGCGCGGCCAGGATCAGCGCCGCCAGGGCCAGCTCGGAGACGGCGGGGGACAGCCCGGCCATGGCGGGGGCGGCGGGCAGGATCGCGTCGCCGCGCAGCAGCAACTCGCCCGGCCCCAGGAGGCCGTCGCCGTCGCGGTCCACCGCTTCGATCCAGGAGATGCCACCCGGCCCGTCCAGCCGCCAGGTCGTCGCCCAGCGGGGCAGCGCGTCGAAGGGCGTCTCGAGAAGCCGTGCCGCCGCGCCCGTCGCGGCTCGGGCGGCGAGGAAGGCGACCGGAACGGCCAGCAGGGCGGCGAGGGAGGGCGGGAACAGGGGCGCGGCGGCGGCGCGTCGGAGGCGGCGGAAGATGCCCGGCCCGGGCTTCGCGACGGGGGACCGCATCCCCGGAAGCAGCGCCGTTGCGGCCGGCTCCGCGCGCGCGGGGCCGGCCGGCGGTGGCGGGCCAATCGCGCCCGTCGCCAGCGCCAGCGCCGCGGTGCCGGCGGCCAGAACCGCCGCGGTGACCGCCCAGGCCCATCCACTCGCCGCTGCGACGGCCGGAAGGCTGGCCGAGGGCGGCGCGGCGGCCGGTCCGCTCCACGAGGCGGCGCCGAGCAGCAGCAGGGCGGGCGGCAGCAGCAGGGCCGGGACCGCGCGGCCGAGCCGCGACGGCAGCGCCGCGAAGGCGAGCAGCGCCGCCAGCAGCCCGGCGTCGCGGCCGGTGCCGCCGAGGCGCTGCGCCGCGAGGCCGAGGGCGGAAAGCTGCGCCGCCAGCAGCAGCACGAGCGCGAGCGCGAGCGCGGCCCCGACGACCGCGCGCGGGACCGGGCCGGGGC
>CAXTEL010000072.1:0-7819 GCA_964243365.1 uncultured Roseomonas sp.
CGAGGTGTCCGGCGTGTTGAAGTCGGCGTGCGCGTCCAGCCACAGCACGAACAGCGCCCGCCCGCCCTCGGCGCAGTACCGCGCTGCCCCGTTGACCGTGCCCATGCTCAGGCTGTGGTCGCCGCCCAGCACCACCGGCACCGCGCCCTCCCGCAGCAGAGCGTGCACGCGCTCCCCCAGCAGCCGCGTCCAGGCCGCCACCGCCGGCAGGTTGCGCGCCCGCGACCCCGGCCCGGCCGGCCCGTTGGCATCCGGCGCGTCGGCGGCGGGAACATCGGCGGCGGGGTGCGGCCGAACGTCGCCGCCGTCCCGCACGGCGTGGCCGAGCCGCCCCAGCTCCGCCGCCAGCCCCGCCACGCGCAACGCCGCCGGCCCCATCAGGCAGCCCGGCCGGCCCGACCCCGCGTCCACCGGCGCGCCGAGCAGGGCGACGCGGACCCCGTCGCGTCCCTCCGGGCCGGTCGCCGCGGGGCGCGCGGCCGCCGTGCCCGACATCGTCACCGCGGGGGCGGGGGCGCTCGGCACCGTCGCCCCCGGCACCGCCGCGCCCGGGATCGCCCCGCCGGGGGTCGACGCGCCGCCGCTCATTCCGCGTAGATCATCCGGCGCGTCATGCCCCCGTCGAGAACGAACTCGGCCCCCGTGGCGAAGCCGCTTTCCGCCCCCACCAGCCACGCCACCATCGCCGCCACGTCCTCCGGCCGCCCGACCCGTCCCGCCGGGTGCTGCGCGTGATCTTTCGGCCGCAGCGTCTCGCCCGTCACGTCGATCCAGCCGGGGCTGACGCAGTTCACCCGCACCTCCGGCCCTAGGCTCACCGCCAGCGCGTGCGTCAGCGCGACCAAGCCCACCTTGCTGGCGGCGTAGCTCTCGGTGTCAGGCTCCGACCGCCGCGCCCGCGTGGACGTCACCGTGACCACCGCCCCGCGCGCCGCCCGCAGCATCCCCTCCGCCGCCCGCGCCAGCAGGAAGGTGCTCGTCAGGTTGGTCGCCAGCACCGCCGACCATTCCGCAAGGCCCAGCTCGCGCAGCGGCCTGCGGACCATGAACCCCGCGTTGCACACCAGCGCGTCGAGCCGGCCCTCCGTCGCCCGCACCCCCGCCACCAGCGCCGCCACCGCCGCCTCGTCGGACACGTCCGCGCGCACGCCGCGCACGGCCAGGTCGCGCGGCGCCCTGTCGCGGTCGGCCACCACCACGCGCCAGCCGTCGCGCGCCAGTCGCGCCACCACCGCCAGCCCAATGCCGTGCGCTCCGCCCGTCACCAGCGCCGCGCGCGCCCCGCCGGCCGGGCCCGCCCCGGCCGGGCCCGCCCCGTCCGGCGCCATCCGGGCGCGATGCGTCAGAACCAGCGGCTCGCCTTGCGCCGGGCCTCGCGCAGCAGCCGGTCGCCGCTGTCCCGCGCCTCGTGGGCCAGGTCCGCGGCCCCCTCGCGCGCGTCGCGCAGCCATCCCCAGCCCGATCCTTCGACCTTCCGCGCTTCGCCGCGCGCCCGCCGCAGGAACCGCTCGCTCCGCTCGATCACGTCGTCGGCGTAGGACCCGGCGGCGTCGCGCGCCTCGTCCAGCAGCCGCCCGCCGCGCCCGCGCGCCTCGGCCGCCACCGCCGCCCCGCCGTCGCGCGCCCCGCGCCAGAACCGCCAGCCTTTCCCGCGCGCCTCGCCGACGCCCGAGGCGGCCAGCTCGCGGGCCTCGCGCAGCGCCCGCCCGCCCCGGTCCGCCGCCTCGTCGGCGTAGGACCCGGCGACCTCGCGCGCGTCGCGCAGCAGCCGCCCGCCGCGGCCGCGGACCTCACCCGCCCAGGACGACGCGCCTTCCGCCGCGTCGTCCGCGTAGGACCGCGCCCCGTCCCGCGCGCCGCCGGCCAGCGAGGCCAGCCGCCGCAGCGGCCCCGACGACGCCCGCGCCGCTTCCCGCTCCGCCCGCCCCGCCAGCCACCCGGTCCGCCGGCGCGCGTCCCGCCCCGCCGCCCGAACCCGCTCGGCGCGGTTGCTCCGCATCCCGAAGTAGGCGCCCGCCACCACCGCCCCCAACCCCACCAGGATGCCGGTGGTCCCCAGCGGGTGCATCTGCGCTTCCAGCAGCAGCGAGGTGCGGCGCGGCGGCGGGCCCTGGTTTAGCGAGCCCGTTTCCGACAGGTCGGCGCGCGGCTCGTACAGGTTGTCGCGCCGGTCGGCTTGGCCGGGCTGGTCTGTGGTCTGCGCCGCCTTCGAGGTGGCCTCCATGATGTAGTCGGTCAGGCGCGGGAAGTGGGTGCCCAGCAGCGAGATGGCGTAGCCGCCCATGCCCACCACCAGGGTGCGCGGCCCGTGCTCGCACGCGTGCAGGATGGCGCGGCCCACCACGCGAGGATGGTAGGTCGGCGGCGGCAGCTTGGTGCCGGGCTCCCCGGTGAGGTTGCGCGCGTGCTCGGGGAACAGCGTGTCGATCGAACTAGGCTTGATCAGCGTCACGGCGATCGGGTAGCCGGCGCCCTCGAACTCCATGCGGAAGGCGTCGGTGACGCCCTTCACCGCGTGCTTGGCCGACGAGTAGGTGCCCTGCAGGGAGATCACGCGATCCGACAGCACCGAGCCGACGTTGACGATGGCGCCGCCCCCGGTGGTCTTGAGGTGGCGCGAGGCCACCAGCGTGCCGTTCACCACGCTCCAGTACACGGTGTCGAAGGACCGGCGCTGGTCGGCCAGCGGCGTGTCCTCCAGCGTGCCGTACATCGACCCGCCGGCGTTGTTCACCCACGAGTCGAACCGCCCGAACGCCGCCAAGCACCGCTCCGATACGCGCTCCATCGCGGCGAGGTCGCCCACGTCGGCCACCTGGTACTCGGCCCGCGCCCCCCGCCCGCGCAACTCGCCCGCCAGGGTCTTCAGCGCGTCCTCGTTGCGCGCCACCAGCATCACCGACGCCCCGCGCTCGGCCGCCATGCGGGCGGTGGACAGCCCGATGCCGGAGGTGGCGCCGGTGATCACGATCACCTGGTCGCGCAGGGGCTTCAGCTTGGGCTTGGACATCGGGGAGGCTCCGTTCGATCCGGGGCTCAACGCGCCGCACGGGCCGCGGTTGGGCCGGCTTCGATCTCCGCCGGCCCGACGTGGGACCGGAAGGGCTCCGCCCCCGGCCCCGAGCCCGATCACCGGAAACCGAGGCCAACGACGGACGACCGGCCACGCCCCGGCGCCGTCCGCCTCACACCGCCAGCGTGCCCGCCTTCGCCGCCACGTAGCGCCGCGCCACCGCGTCCCAGTCCACCACGTTCCACCAGGCCGCGAGGTAGTCCGGCCGGCGGTTCTGGTACCTCAGGTAGTAGGCGTGCTCCCACACGTCGTTGCCCATCAGCGGTATCCGCCCGCTCATCCACGGGCTGTCCTGGTTGGGCAGGTCTACCAGCGCCAGCTCGCCGCCGCGCGCCACGGTGACGAACACCCAGCCCGACCCGAAGCGGCGCGCGCCCATGCCGTTGAAGTCGGCGCGCAGCTTGTCCACGCCCCCGAGGTCGCGGTCCACCGCCGCCCCCAGCTCGCCGGTCGGCGAGCCGCCCCTGCCGCCCATGATGGTCCAGAACATCGTGTGGTTGGCGTGGCCGCCGCCGTTGTTGCGCACCGCCGTGCGGACCGCCTCGGGCACCGCGTCGAGATCGGCCAGGATCGCCGCGATCGGCTTGGCGCTCACCCGCGGGTGGTCGCCCAGCGCGGCGTTGAGGTTGGTCACGTAGGCGGCGTGATGCCGGTCGTGGTGCAGCTCCATCGTTTGCGCGTCTATGTGCGGCTCGTTGGCGTTGTTGGCGTAGGGTAGGGCGGGGAGCGTGTAGGGCCCGGCGGCCGGGGCGGCAGGCGCCGCCTGGGCGAGGGCGCGGCGGGGCGCGGCGGCGAGCGCCGCGAGCCCGGCGGCACCGAGCAGGACGCTGCGGCGGTCGGCTGCGCGAGGGTATTGGACCGGGTGCATGACGGTTCTTCCTTGGCGGGCGTCGCGGCGGGCGCCGCACGGAACGTCGCGTCGAGTGAACGACGCGAAGGCCGCGCGGCTGCAATCGGCACGCGGGAGGCTGCCGGCCGCGAGAACCTGGCGCTAGAAGGTCCCGCTCGGGAAATGGTCGGCCAAGGCCGTCCCGTGGGCGCGAACGTCCTCGCCGAGGGAGTCCCGCAGCGCCGTGAGCAGCTGCCGAAAGGTGAGGAGCCGCACCTCGACCTCGGCTCCGGCGACGGCAGCCGCGAAGGCTCGGGCTTCCGCCGCGTGCTGGGCCTTCGCCGCTTCGCCGATCGGACGCCCATCGGCCCAAACGTCCGGTTCGGCGTACAGGTAGAGCAGCATCGGGCGCTTGTCGCCGCGGCGTTCCCGTCGCGCCTCGGTCCGCAAGCCGAAGGCATGCTTGACCAGCTGCGCCGCGTCGAGGTGCCTGTAGCCGGCATCCCCGTTCCTCAGCCGATCCCCCATCTCCTCGAACGGAACCATTCGCTCGCCCCAGACCGGCCGGGCGTAGGCGTCGGAAAAGTTGCCCGCCTCGCTGCCGCGGAACGGCTCGTAGCGCTTGGCCTCCACGCCGATCAGGTGACTGGGCGTTTCGAGCATGACGTCGAGCCAGGGATGCCGGCCGCCCGACCAGGGAAAACGCGCGGATTCCTCAATCGCCGCGCGTTGTGGCGGCCAAGCCACGTCGTGAAGCCCCGGCAAGGGTGGCAAGTCGGCCGGCCGGTCGAGGAACAAGCCGAAGAAGTTGGCGACCAGGGCGGCCGAGGATTCGGGACTGGTGAGCCGACCGTTGGCGAGTTCGTTTCCCCCCGACCCGGAAAACGCCTCCCTGATCGCGTCGGCCGGAAGATGAGGAAGGAGAAACTCGGCCGCCATCCGTCGCGATCCCCCGCAGGTCTATGCCGCCAGCGCCCGCCGCACCGCCGCCCCGTTGCGCACCTGCACCAGCGTGAACAGCCCCGCCGGCTGGCAGGGCCGGATCGCCTCCACCGCCACGGTCTCGCGGTCCAGCAGGTCGGCCAGCGCGAAGTCGGGGTGCCAGCCTAGGGTGCGGGCCAGCGGCGCCATCGCCCGCTCCACCCACCAGCGCGGCCCGGCCTCGGCGGCGAAGTGGTTCACGAACAGCAGCCGCCCGCCCGGCCGCACCACCCGGCTCATCTCGCCGAACAGCCGCCGCGCGTCGGGCACCACGGAGGCCGTGAACATCGCCACCGCCACGTCGAAGGCGCCGTCGCGGAAGGCCATGCTTTCCGCGTCCATCTCCAGCAGCCCGTCCACGTTGGGCAGCCGCTCGGCGGCCACCCGCTCGGCCGCCTTGGCCAGCATCTCGCGCGACAGGTCCACCCCCACCACCCGCTTGTCCCGGCGGTAGCGCGGCAGCGCCAGTCCGGTGCCCACCCCCACCTCCAGCACGCGCGAGCCGGGCAGGGCGTTCACCGCGTCGGCTGCCCGCTCGCGCCCGAAGGCCGACACGCCGCCGAACACCAGGTCGTAGACCCCGGCCCAGCGCCGGTAGGCGTTTCGCACCGCCGAGGCATCCAGGGCCGCGCGGGGGTGATCCCGATCCAGCGCCGACGACATACGCGACCCGTATCCTGTTCCCGAAGACACCGTGCGCTAGACCACCCCAGGGCGGGGCGCAAGCCGGGCGCGGGCGCGCCGCCGCTCCGATCCCCCGGCGCCAGTCACCGCAACCGACGTCGCCGGCCGCCGCGCTGCGCATCGGCGCCCCGGCCTGGCCGGCCGCGCGCCGACCGGCCCCGGGGGTGCGGGCGGCATTGATCGCCGCGCCGCACGCGACCGCTCCCGGCGACCTCACGGCGCGCGCGAGATCGCGGTGGCGTCCAGCGGGGCGGTGACCCGGAGGTCCTCCGACGGCGCCGCGGGCGGCGAGGCAAGGGACGGGGGCGCCGCGCGCCGCCGCCATGCCGACGAACGAGGCGCCCGCGCGTCCGCCCGCAACTCGACCCGCGGGCCGAGCCGGCGCGCTGCCGCCCCGGCGCGCCCGCGCAGCTGCCCGATCGCCGCCCCGCTTAGCCGCCCGGCCGGGCGGGGGCGGTCGCTGGCGCTTCGGGCGCAGTGTTGGCGGCGCTGGGCATCGGCACGCCCGCCGTGGTGCCGGGCGCGGTGCTGGTGCCGGCGCCGCCGGTGTCGGGGCGCGGCCGGCCGTCGGTCACGTCGGCGGGGTTGACCGCCGGCGGCTGCGCCAGCAGGGGCGGCGAGGCGGGCCGGTCGACGCCCTGGTTCGGCGCGCTGCCCTGGGCACGCGCGGGGGGCGCGAGCACCGAGGGCACCCCGAGCACGGTGGCGACGAGGGCGAGCCGAATGGGACGCATGAAGGACATGCGTCGGCAACGGCAGCTGCTCCGCACGGGTTTCCCGCGAGCGCGGGGCTCGCCCCGTCGTGATGGCGCGCGCGACGTCTCCCGCGCTCAGCGCTGCCGCCGGGCGAAGGTTGCCCGGCCGCCGTCGCGGCGCCGGATCCGTCGTTTCCACGCCGGCGCCGGACCGGGCGAGCCCCGGCACGCCCCGCCGGGCGTCCCGGGTCCGATGCCCGACGGACGGTCCGGGCGGGCGATCGCGGCGCGCGGCCCGGGCGAACTCCTCTCCCCCCCCCGCCGACCACCGGGCGTGGCGCCGGCTCGGCGCGGTCGGCGCCGGGGGTGCATCCGGCGGGCCGGACACCAACTATGGGTGACGGCCGGCTCCTCCCTGGCGCGCGCCCTTCCCGGAGAACCGCTTGCCGTCGCTCCTCCAGCCCGTCGCGACCCGCCCGCCGGCCCCGACGCCCTCCGCACCGCGCGCCGCGGGAAAGTTCAGCGACCCGCTGCGGACCGCGCGCGGCGAGCTCCGGGCCCGGGTGGGCTTCGGCGGCCTCGAGACGCTGTGGGTCAACACCGGCACCCAGTGCAACATCGCCTGCCGCAACTGCTACATCGAGAGCAGCCCGCGCAACGACGCCCTGCTCTACATGACCGCCGCCGAGGTCGCCGCCTTCCTCGACGAGGCCGCCGCCCGCAGCGAGCCGCTGCGCGAGGTCGGCTTCACCGGCGGCGAGCCCTTCCTCAACCGCGACCTCGCCCCCATGCTCGCCGACGTCCTCGCGCGCGGCCTGCGCGCCCTGGTGCTGACCAACGCCATGAGGCCGATGCTCAACCACCGCGCCGACCTGCTGCGCCTGCGCGACGCGGCCGGCGCCGGTTCCGCCGCGAGCCGCCTCGCCCTGCGTGTCAGCCTCGACCACCACGACCCCGCCCCGCACGACGCCGAGCGCGGTCCGGGCTCCTTCGCCGCCGCGCTCGAGGGCCTGCGCTGGCTGGCGCGCGAGGGCTTCCGGGTGGCGGTGGCCGGCCGCGCCGCCTTCGGCCTTCGCGACGAGGCCGCGGCGCGCGCCGGCTACGCCCAGCTGTTCGCCGCCCACGCGCTGCCAATCGACGCCGCCGACCCCGCCGCCCTGGTGCTGTTTCCCGAGATGGACGCGGCCGCCGACGTGCCCGAGATCACCGACGCCTGCTGGGACATCCTCAACCGCGCACCCGACAGCGTGATGTGCGCCTCCTCCCGCATGGTGGTGCGTAGGCGCGGCGCCGCCCGCCCGGCGGTGGTCGCCTGCACCCTGCTCCCCCACGATCCGCGCTTCGAGCTGGGCGCCACGCTGGCCGAGGCGTCCGGCGCGGTGGCCCTGAACCACCCGCACTGCGCCCGCTTCTGCGTGCTGGGAGGCGCCGTGTGCTCCCGCTGAACCGCCCCGCCGCGCCGGGTCGCCCCGCGCCCGCCCTTCGCGCCGCGCCCGCTTCCCCCGCCACCCCGAACCGCCGCGCCGCCCTGGGCCGCCTCGGCGCGCTGGCCGCCGC
>CAXTEL010000073.1:0-7285 GCA_964243365.1 uncultured Roseomonas sp.
ATGAAGGACAGCAAGGTCATCGTCGCCGTCAACAAGGACGACGAGGCGCCGATCTTCCAGGTCGCCGACTACGGGCTGGTGGGCGACATCTTCCGCATCATCCCCGACCTCGAGGCCGAACTGGCCAAGTGAGGCGGGGCCGGTGAGCGACGACGCGGCGCCGGCGGTCGGCGTGGTCGGCGCCGGGCAGATGGGCGGCGGCATTGCCCAGGCCTGCGCCCTCGCCGGCCTCACCGTGACGCTGGTGGACGTGGACCCGGCGGCGCTGGACAGGGCGCGCGCGGGCATGGCGCGTGACGCGGAGCGCCTGGTCGCCAAGGGATCGCTCGACGCCGCCGGGCGCGACGCCGCCCTCGGCCGCCTGCACACGGCGACCGACGCGGCGGCGCTGGGCAGCTGTGACATCGTGATCGAGGCCGCCACTGAGCGCGAGGCAATCAAGCACCGCGTCTTCGCCGACCTCTGCCCCCTGCTGCGCCCTGGGGCGATCCTGGCGTCCAACACCTCGTCGATCTCCATCACCCGCTTGGCCGCGGCGACCGACCGACCGGCGCGCTTCATCGGGATGCACTTCTTCAACCCGGTGGCCTCGATGCGGCTGGTGGAGCTGATACGCGGCATCGCCACCGATGACGACACCTTCCGGGCCGCGGTGGCGCTCGTCGGCCGACTGGGCAAGACGGTGGCGGTGAGCGAGGACTTCCCCGGCTTCATCGTCAACCGCATCCTGCTGCCGATGATCAACGAGGCGGTGTTCGCGCTGCACGAGGGCGTCGGCGACGTGCGCTCGATCGACGCCGCGATGAGGCTGGGCACCAACCAGCCGATGGGGCCGTTGGAGCTGGCCGACTTCATCGGCCTGGACACTTGCTTGGCGATCCTGCGGGTGCTGCACGAGGGCTTCGGTGACGGCAAGTACCGGCCCTGCCCGTTGCTGGTGAAGTACGTCGAGGCCGGCTGGCTCGGCCGCAAGTCCGGGCGCGGCTTCTACGACCACGCCCAGGATCCGCCGGCTCCCGCGCGCTAACCCCGGGGGTGCGGCGGGGAAACGGTGCCGGCCGCGCGGTGCCCGGGACTGGTCGCCGCGCCCGGCCGTCCGCCTCGGACGGCCCGCCTCAGGTGAACGCCACCTTGGCGTTCTCGCCGCCGCTCGGGGGCGTGCCGGTCGCCACCGCCTTCACGTAGCCGTAGGCGTGCAGCACGGTCGAGGACGGCGAGTCCCAGTATTCGGCGCCCTCCACGTCCACCGCGATCAGCGCGATCTTGCTGCTCTCGGGACCATCGGGGAACCACACGCGCATCCCCTCGCTCCACAACTCCTTCTGCTTGGCCGCGTCGCGCACGATGCGCCCCGTCCCGAACACGCTGACGTAGTCCTGGCTGCTCGGCTCGGCGTAGGACAGCAGCACCCGGTTGTCGTGGGTGATCTCCTGCACCACCGGTGCGCCGTCCTGCGCGAAGAACCACAACGTGCTGTCGAAGTGCTCCTGCTGGAAGCGCATCGGCCGGCCGCGGAAGCGCTGCTCGGCGTCCAGCGTCACCATCGTCGCCACCTCGATGTCCTTGATCATCTCCCAAACCTTGTTCTGGGCGTCGCGGTCGGTGCGGGTTTCCACCATGGTCACGTTCTCCTGGCTGCGGGCGATGCGGGGCTAACGCCGGTCCGGGGGCGAGGTTGTGCGCCGCGGCCCGCAGAGGGCGCCGCCTCCTGCACCCCCGCGAGGGAACTGAGTTTCCTCGACCTTTCATTCGCGGAGGAGATGCCCTCGCGGACAGGGGGGGTGCCCCGACGGCGTGGCCGCGCCGAGGCACCCCCCTCCTCATCCGCGAGGGCAAACCAACGGCGGGGGTCCGGGGGCTCTCATGGGTCCCCGGCGGAGGGTGCGGGAGGCAGAGCCTCCCGCGTTGTCGCGCCTCAGGCCACCCGCGCCGCCGGGAAGCGGTCGGCCCGGCGCCACCAGCCCGAGCGCCCGCGCAGCGCGGGGTGGTCGAAGCGCCCCTCGCGCGCCAGCCCCGCGACCGCCTCGGCCACCAGGGTCGGCGCCGGCGGGTCCCGCGCCGCGTCGAAGGCGCCGGCCTCGTAGGAGCCGCCCCGGCGCCGCAACAGGCTGTCCCAGTCCACCGCGCCGAACAGCGACCACGCCGTCACCGCCCGCAGGTCCGCCCCCGCCGCGCGCGCGGCCAGCGCCGCGTCCCACACGTCCAGCAGCCAAAGCGCCCGCTCCGCCGGATCGGGGCCGCCGTTCTGCGCCTCGGTCACCGCCATCGGCCGCCGGTAGCGCGCCCAAACCTCCAGCAGCCGCGGCGCCGGACCCACCTCGGCTTCCGGCACGTCGGGTGCGCGGAAGGCTTCCGTATCGGCGTAGCCCTGCCGCCCGTTGCCGCCGTGCGTCCCGGGATGGTGCAGGTGCAGCCGGTGGTCGAGGAAGCGGTCGCTGGTGAGGTAGTGGTTCACCCCCAGCAGATCCGGCGCGCCATCGCCGTCGAGGAACTCCGCGAGGTGGCGCTCTGGCACCCCGGCCCCGAGCAGCCACCCCCACCACGGGTGGTCGCGCCCCACCCGGCCGAGCAGCAGATCGAAGCTCAGCCAGCGCCGCTCGTTCTCGTGCACCGCCTGCCCGGCCATCCGCGCGGTGGAGAACACCCGGCCGATGTCCTCGGTCTGCACCAGCCGGGCGCCGGGAATGCGGGCGCGGATCGCGCGCATGGACAGCAGCACGCCGCGGCACTGGTTCACGACCATGCGCAGCGTGGCGCCGTAGTCGCGCAGGTGCGGGAACCAGTGGCCGTAGAGCCCCGAGAAGCGCGCCGTGGTCAGCGGCTCGTTCACCGGCACCCAGTCCTCGACCCACGGGTAGCGCTCGGCGGCGCGGCCGGCGTAGTCGGCCAGTGCTTCGGGGAAGCCGGGATCGAGCAGCTGCGTCCGCGCCGGCCCGGAGCCGTGGTGCAGCAGCCCCAGCACCGGCCGCAGCCCCATCGCCCGCATCCGCCCCAGCCGGGCGTCGGGCCGCGCCCAGTCCGTCGCGTCGGCCCGCAGCGGCGAGACCCGCTCCCACGGCACGGAGTAGCGCAGCGTGCGCACCCCCAGGCCCGCCACGGCGTCGAGGTCGCCGTCGCGGCGGTCGTGCCCGGTCTCGGCGAGCTGGTCGCGCCAGTCGTCGCCCACCCGGACCACGGAGCACTCCAGCCCGCCCCACATCTCCAGGGGCGGGGCGGAGGGGCACGCCGGCGCGGAGTTCAGGGGCACGGCCCGCACGGTCCTCAGTCGCTCCCGGCCGCCGCGCGCCGCAGCCCGTCGTTGGCCGAACGCAGCGGCACCGACGCCTCGATCCGCCGGAACGTCGCCAGCGACTGCGCCACTACTTGGTCCATGTTGTAGTAGCGGTAGGTTGCCAGCCGGCCGACGAACCAGGTGTCCGGCGTGGCGTCGGCCAGGGCCTCGTAGCGTTTGTACAGCGCGGCGTTCTCGGCGCGCGGAATCGGGTAGTACGGGTCGCCCTCGGCGCGCGGGTACTCGTAGGTGATGCTGGTCTTGGGGTGGCTCTGCCCGGTGAGGTACTTGTACTCGCTGATCCGGGTGTAGGGCACTTCCTCGCCGGGGTAGTTCACCGTGCCCGTGGGCTGGAACCATTCCCGGTCCAGCGTCTCGTGGCGGAACTCCAGCGAGCGGTAGGGCAGACGGCCGAAGCGGTGCCCGAAGAACTCGTCCACCGGCCCGGTCCAGATCAACCGCCGGTGCGGGAACTTCTCGCGCACCTGCTCGTAGCTCGTGCCGGTCATCACGGTGATGTTGGGGTGGTCGAGCATCCGCTCGAACATCGCCGTGTAGCCGTCGGCCGGCATGAACTGGTGGGTGTCGGTGAAGTAGCGGTCGTCGTCGTCGGCCCGTGTCGGCACCCGCGCGGTGACGGACTTGTCCAGCTCGGAGGGATCGAGCCCCCACTGCTTGCGCGTGTAGCCGCGGAAGAAGGTCTCGTAGAGCTCGCGCCCCACGCGCCCGACCACCACATCTTCCGAGGTCCGCACCACCTCCACCGTCTCGGCGCGGCTGTCGAAGAACGCCTCGACCGCGGCTTCCGAGGTCAACGCCAAGTCGTACAGGCGGTTGACCGTGGTGCGGTTGATCGGGATCGGCACCAGCGTGCCGCCGCGCACCGACCCCAGCACCCGGTGCTGGTAGGCGCGCCAGCGGGTGAACTGCGACAGGTGCGCGAACACGGCTTCCGAGTTGGTGTGGAAGATGTGCGGCCCGTAGCGGTGCATCAGCACCCCTGCCGCGTCGCGCTCGTCGTAGGCGTTGCCGCCGACGTGGGGCCGCTGGTCCACCACCAGCACGCGCTCGCCGCGCACCGTGGCCAGCCGCTCCGCCAGCGTCGCGCCGGCGAAGCCCGCGCCCACCACCAACCAGTCAAACATGGCTCGCCTCCCCGGCCGCGCCGGCGTGCTCTGGGGAAGGGGGCGCCGCTCCGCCCGCCTGTGCTTCCCGGATCAGCGTCAGCATCTCGCTCCAGGTGCGGTCCCACGACAGCCGCGCCAGCTTGCGGTCCACCCGCGCCAGCCAGCCGGCCGAGCGCCCGCGCGGCCCGAGCGCCTCGTCCAGCGCGGCGACCGTGGCCGGCGCGCCGGCGGCGATCCCCACCAGCCCTTCCTCGCCCCAGGGCCGCACCACGTCCGCGATGGGGGTGGACACCACCGGCACGCCGGCGGCGAGGTACTCGGGCGTCTTGGTGGGGCTGATGAAGCGGGTCGCCTCGTTCAGCGCGAACGGCATGAACCCCGCGTCCCAGCCCGACAGGTAGGCCGGCAGGTCGGCGTAGCCGCGCCCGCCGAGCCAGTGGACGTTGCCCGCCCGCGGCAGGTCGTCGGGGTCGATCTTGGCCACCGGCCCGATCATCACGAACTGCCAGTCCGGCCGCAGCGCCGCCACGGCGCCCAGCAGGGCGAGGTCCATGCGCTCGTCCACCACGCCGAAGAAGCCGACGCGCGGGTGCGGGATCGCCGCCTGGTCGGCCGGCTCCCCGTCCCCCCCGCCACCCGGACGGGCACGACCGAAGTGCGCCGCGTCGATGGAGGAAGGGAAGCAGTGCACGCTGGAATGGCGGGCGCGCTTGCCCTCGTACAGCGATCGCCCGCCGGTGAAGACGAGGTCGGCGCGGCGGAACAGGTGCCGCTCCAGCAGCAGCAGCCGCGGCGAAGCGAAGTGGAAGGCGGACAGCTCGTCCATGCAGTCATACACCGTCACCCCGGCGTCGAGGTGCCCGGCGAAGCCCATCGCCATCGGGGTGTAGAACCAGGCCACCGCCGGCCCGCCCGCGCCCGCCGGGACCGCCCCGGCCGAGTTCGTGCCGGCCAGGCTCGCGCCGGCCGTGCCCTCGCCGACCATCCGCTCGCCGGGCCGGCCCGCGCCCGGCCGCCCCGCCCCGCCCTGGCCGCCACCTTGGCCGCCGCCCGGCGGCGCGGCCAGGAAGCCATCCAGCAGCCGCCGCTGCGCCGCGTCCACCGCCGCCTCGTCCAGCCCGGCCGGCAGGCGCGGCACCGCCCGCGTCACGCCGTCGCCGCCGTCGAGCAGCTCCAGCCGCGGGACGCCCTCCGCCGGCATCGGCTCCTCCCAGTACACGACGCGATGGGTGCGGGCCGCGCGGGTGAGCAGGTGCTGCGGGCGCTGCGTCACGAAGTCCCACCGCAGGTGGGAGAAGCAGAGCAGCAGCGGACGCCCCGCGCGGGGGTGGGTAGCGACGGGAGCTTGGCTCAAGTGTTCTCCTCTGCGAAGCGGAAGCGGCACGGGAAGGAAGGCGACCGGCGGGAGGACCGGACGGGAAACGGGCCCGACGGGCCCGGCAGTTCGGTGGCGGGCGTCGCGGCGAGGCGGCACCGGGAGGTGCCGCGCCCGCCCCGGGAGGACGGGCCGCGAGGCTGGAAGGAGCAAGAACGGGACCGCTGGCGCGCGTCCCGCCCGTCCCGTTAACGTTCCCGCCCCGCGAAGGTTGAGACGTCTCTCCCTCGTCGTGCGGCATGGAACGCGTTTCTAGAGGCGCTTTGTAGCACGCCGTTACCTCCCGTTGACCCTCCCTCCGGGCTGGGGCGCTATCACGCCTGTGTCAGCAGCCCCCCCCCCCCGCCCGCCGCCCGCCCCGCCCGCCGGCCCCGTCCCCTTCGCCCCCGCCCCGTCCTGCCCGGCGCCGGGGCCAGCCGAGCTGTTCCGCGGCTACCTGCGCGTCGGCCTTCTCGGCTTCGGCGGCGTCGCCGCTTGGTCGCGCCGGGTGATCGTTGAGGAGCGCCGCTGGATGTCCGAGCGCGAGTACGCCGAGCTGCTGGGTCTGGGGCAGGTGCTGCCCGGCCCCAACGTCGGCAACGCCGCCGTCATGATCGGCCGGCGCTTCGGCGGCGCCCGGGGCGCGTTGGCGGCGATGGCCGGGCTCTACGCCGGGCCGCTGGCGGTGCTGCTGCTGCTGGCCACCGCCTGGAGCGCGCTGGACGGCCTGCCCGGGGTGGAGCGGGCGATGACCGGCGTCGCCGCCGCCGCCGCCGGTCTGACCATGGGCACCGCCCTGCGCATGGGCCAGCGGCTGCGCCTGCCGCCGGCGCTGCTGCTGCTCTCGCTCCTCGCCACCCTCGCCGCCTGGGCGCGCCTGCCGCTGCCGCTCATCGTTCTGGGTCTGGGGGCGCCGGGCGCGTGGCTGGCCTGGCGGGGGATGCGCCCATGATCGCCTGGCAGATCTTCGGCGTGTTCGCCACCCTGTCGCTGCTGGCGGTGGGCGGCGCCAACGCCGTGCTGCCCGAGATGCACCGGCAGGTGGTGGAGCTGCGCGGCTGGCTCGACGACGCGACCTTCGTGCGGAGCATCGCCCTGGCCCAGGCGGCGCCGGGCCCCAACGTCCTCGGCGCCTCGCTGGTGGGCTGGCGGGTGGCGGGCTTCCCCGGGCTGCTGGCCGCCACCGCCGGCATCGTGCTGCCCGCCGCGATCCTCGCCTGGACCGTGGGCGGCGCGCTGATCCGCCGCGGCGACGCGCCCTGGCTGCGGGCGCTGCGCGGCGGGCTGGTGCCGGTAGCGGTGGGGCTGATGTTCAGCTCCGGCCTGGTGCTGGCCGGGGTGGCGGGGGGCAACTGGACCACGCCGGCGATCGCTCTGTGCGCCACCCTGTTCGTGTGGCGCACCGCCTCCTCGCCGCTGTGGGTGCTGGGGGGTGGGGCGGTGCTGGGCGGGCTGCTGGGGTGAGGGGCGGGGGCGGTGGGTGGTTCGACGAGGGGGCAGCTCGCGGCCCGAAGCTGACCTTAATCCGGAATC
>CAXTEL010000074.1:0-6505 GCA_964243365.1 uncultured Roseomonas sp.
GGCGGCGGCCCGCGCCGCCGCTGGCTGCGCCGCATCGTCGGCGCGCTGGCCGGGCTGGCGCTGGTCGGCGCCGTGGGCGGCGGCGTCGCGGCCTACGGCGTCTACCGCGCGGCCACCGCCGAGCTGCCCGACCACCAGTGGCTGGCCGGCTACCAGCCGCCGCAGATGAGCCGCATCTACGCCGCCGACTCGCGGCTGATGGCCGAGCTGGCCACCGAGCGGCGGGTGTTCATCCCCGTCCAGTCCATACCCCCACTCCTGCAGCAGGCCTTCATCTCGGCCGAGGACCAGAACTTCCGCACCCATCGCGGCGTCGATCCCCTGGCGGTGCTGCGCGCGGCGGTGACCAACGTCGAGCAGCTCGGCACCGGCCGCCGCCCCATCGGCGCTTCCACCATCACCCAGCAGGTCGCCAAGAACATGCTGGTCGGCAACGACCGGACCATGATGCGCAAGGTGCGCGAGGCGATCCTGGCCGCTCGCATCGAGGAAGCGATGCCCAAGGAGCGGGTGCTGGAAATCTACCTCAACGAGATCTTCCTGGGCTCCCAGGCCTACGGCGTCGCCGCCGCCGCCTGGACCTACTTCGGCAAGTCGCTCGACGAGCTGTCGCTCTCCGACGTGGCCTTCCTCGGCGCCCTGCCCAAGGCGCCCAACAACTACAACCCCGCCCGCCACCCCGAGGCCGCCAAGGCGCGCCGCGACTGGGTAATCGACCGCATGGCCGAGGACGGCGCCGTGACCCCCGCCCAGGCCGAGGCGGCCAAGCGCGACCCGGTCCGCCCGCCCGGCCGCGCCCGGCCCGAGGTCGTGGCCGTCGGCCAGCACTTCACCGAGGAGGTGCGCCGCGACCTCGTCGCCCGCTTCGGCGCCGAGCAGACCACCAACGGCGGGCTGGTGGTCCGCACCTCCATGGACGCCAGGCTCCAGGAGGCCACCGAGGGCGCGCTGCGCGATGGGCTGATGGGCTACGACCGCCGCCGCGGCGGCTGGCGCGGCCCGGTGGCTCAGATCTCCGCCCGCCCCACCGAGTGGCTGCCGGCACTCGACGCGGTGGGGCGCGTCCCCGGCATGCTGCCCACCTGGCGCCTGGCCGTGGCGCTGGACGTGCGCGACCGCGACGCCCGCCTCGCCTGGATCGAGCGCCCTGACGGCCGCGGCGCCCCGCAGCCGCGCACCGGCACGCTGGGCTTCGAGGACATCTCCGGCTGGGCCCGCCCGGTCGGCCCCGGTGGCCGCCTCGGCCCCGCCCCGCGCCGCGTGGCCGACGTGCTCCGCCCCGGCGACGTGGTGATGGTGGAGAACGCCCCCGGCCGCGAGGGCCGCCTGATCCTGCGCCAGATCCCCGTGGTGGAAGGGGCCATCGTGGCGCTCGACCCCGCGACGGGGCGCGTGCTGGCCATGACCGGCGGCTTCTCCTTCGACAAGTCCTGGTTCAATCGCGCCACCCAGGCGATGCGCCAGCCCGGCTCCTCCTTCAAGCCGTTCGTCTACCTGCCCGCCCTGGAGATGGGCATACCCCCCAACCAGCAGCTGCTCGACGCGCCGATCGAGATCATGACGCCGCAGGGCATCTGGCGCCCGGGCAACTATTCCGGCCGCCCGAACGGCTGGGTGACCATGCGCACCGCGCTGGAGAAGTCGCTCAACCTGGTCACCATCCGCCTCGCCCAGGAGGTCGGCATCGGCAAGGTCGCCGAAACCGCCGCCCGTTTCGGCGTCATCCCCAACATGCCGCGCGTGCTGTCCATGGCGCTCGGCGCCGGCGAGACCACCGTGCTGCGCATGGCTGCCGGCTACGCGTCCTTCGTCAACGGCGGCCGCGCCGTAGAGCCGACCCTGATTGACAGCGTGCAGGACCGCCTCGGCCGCGCCGTTTGGCGCCCCGAGGCGCGGAACTGCGAGGGCTGCGACGCCGGCCTCGACGCCGGCCCGCCGCTCCTCACCGACGGCCGCCGGCAGATCACCGACCCGATCGCCGCCTACCAGATGGTCAACCTGCTGCGCGGCGTGGTCGACCGCGGCACCGGCACCGCCGCCGGGCGCGGCCTCAACCGCCCCGTCGCCGGCAAGAGCGGCACCACCAACGACTACCACGACAACTGGTTCGTGGGCTTCACCCCCGACATCGTGGTGGCGGTCTGGCTCGGCTTCGACGACAGCCGCTCGCTGGGCGAGGGCGAGACGGGGGGCGGCAACGCCGCGCCCATCGTCCGCGACGTCCTCGCCGCCGCGCTGAAGGACAGCCCGCCGGTGCCCTTCCGCGCGCCCCCCGGCGTGGCGCTGGTGCGGATGCAGGCGTCCAACGGCCAGAGCATCACCGAGGCTTTCGTGCCCGGCACCGAGAACAGCGCCCGCCGGCCGGGCGGCGGGGGAGGGGGCGGCGAGGCCCCCACGGCGTCGGCCGTGGACAGCAGCCTGGGCGGGCTCTACTGAGCCGCTTCCCATGCGCGCAGATGCCGAAGCCCTTCGCGGCCAGATCGCCGATTCTGTCGCCCTGCTGCGGCGCCACCTCGACTGGGACGCCGCCCGCGCCCGGCTGGAGGAGCTGAACGCGCGCGCCGAGGACCCCACCCTGTGGAACGACGCCGCCGAGGCCGGCCAAGTGATGCGGGAGCGCGGTCGCCTGTCCGACCAGGTGGACGGCGTGGTGGCGATGGAGCGCGAGGTCGCCGACGCCCTGGAGCTGGTAGAGATGGCGGAGGCCGAAGGCGACGCCGCCACGGCGGACGCCGCGGTGGCCGACCTGCACCGCTTCGCGGCGGAAGCCAAGCGCCGCGAGATCGAGAGCCTGCTGTCCGGCGAGGCCGACCCCAACGACGCCTGGATCGAGGTCAACGCCGGCGCCGGCGGCACCGAGGCGCAGGACTGGGCCGAGATGCTGCGCCGCATGTACACGCGCTGGGCCGAGCGGCGCGGCTACAAGGTCGCCACAACAGAGGAAAGCGAGGGCGAGCAGGCCGGCATCAAGTCCTGCACCCTGCAGATCACCGGCCCCAACGCCTACGGCTGGCTCAAGACCGAGGGCGGCGTCCACCGCCTCGTCCGCATCTCGCCCTTCGACGCCGCCGCCCGCCGGCAAACCTCATTCGCCAGCGTCTACGTGTACCCCGTGGTGGACGACCGCATCGAGATCGAGATCAACCCCGCCGACCTCAAGACCGACACCTTCCGGGCGTCCGGCGCCGGCGGCCAGCACGTCAACAAGACGGAATCCGGGGTGCGCTTCACCCACCTCCCCACCGGCATCGTCGCCGCCTCCACCCAGGACCGCTCGCAGCACCGCAACCGCGCCATCGCCATGGACATGCTGCGCGCCCGACTCTACGAGCTGGAGCTGAGCAAGCGCGAGGCGATCTCGGCCGGCATCGAGGCCGGCAAGACCGACATCGGCTGGGGCCACCAGATCCGCTCCTACGTCCTGCAGCCCTACCAGATGGTCAAGGACCTCCGCACCGGCCTGGAGCGCGGCAACCCCGCGGCCGTGCTCGACGGCGGCCTGGACGACTTCATGGCCGCCGCCCTGGCCCAGCGCGTCGGCGGCACTCGCTCCGAGGCCAGCGCATCGGCGCTGTGATCCCGCGGGGGGCGTCCCCCGCGCGCTCCCACGAGGCCTCTCGGGACCGGTTCGCGTGATGCCCTTGCTGGCGTTCCTGTCGGTCGTCCTGGGCGCCGTCCTGGCCACGCTCGGCGGCTTCGTGGCGACGCAGGTCGGCGTCTCGATGGAGCGCAGGCGACGGGGGCGGGGCGCGGCCCTCCTGTGCGGCGAGGTCCTGGCGGCCATCGGCGTGCTGCTGCGCAACGCCGAGGAGACCGCCCTTCAGGGCAGCCTCCTCGATCCCCTCCCGTCGCGCTTCCTGCGCGCCGCCCGGCGGGAGCTGGACGTCTACGACCGCAACAGGGAGCTGCTGTTCAGCATCGACAACGCCACCCTGCGGGCACGCCTGCACAGCTTCATGGTCCGGCTCTCGATCCCGCTCGACCGCCTGATCGACGACCAGGCCAGGTACCTCGACCTGCGCGCGGCTGCCGGGACGGCCCCGGACCGGCTGTCGGAGATCAAGGCGGTGATGGAAACGAGCTTCCAGTTCCTCCGCGAAAGCCGCCAGCTCATCCCGGGGCTCTTGTCACTGCTCCGGCCGCTCGCGCGCAACTCGTTCGACACCTACGCCGGCATCGGATTGAGGGGCGTTCCGGAGGGCTGACGGTCCCCGGCCTCCGCTCTCCGGCGACGGGAGGCGAAACCGACGGCTGCCCTCTCATCGGGGAAAGACTTGCCCGGGTGAACAGGGGGGGCTCCTCGTCGGCGTGGCCGCGTCGAGGCCTCCTCCTGTCCACCCGGACAAACTCCCGGCCGTGGTCCGGGGACTCCCATGGCTCCCCGGCGGAGAGTGCGGGAGGCGCCGCCTCCCGCGAACGGACGCCGGAACCCCTCAGCGCGCCGTCGTGTCCGCCAGCCCCTCGTCGAAGATATCCCGATCCTTGGTCTCGGGGATGAACAGCGCCCCGATCACCACCGTCGCCGCGGCCACCACGATCGGGTACCACAGCCCGTAGTACGGGTCCCCGGTCTGCGCCACCATGGCCAGCGAGGTCGCCGGCAGCAGCCCGCCGAACCAGCCGTTGCCGATGTGGTAGGGCAGCGACATCGAGGTGTAGCGGATGCGCGTGGGGAACAGCTCCACCAGCGCCGCCGCGATCGGGCCGTAGACCATGGTCACGTAGATCACCAGGATCGTCAGCACCCCGATCAGCACCGCCGGCTGCTCGCGGAACACGTCGAACGGCCCCGACATCCGCACCACCGTCGGGTTGGCCGCCGCCGGGTACCCCGCCGCCGTCAGCCCCGCCGTCAGCGCCGCGCCGAAGCCCGCCTCACCTGCCCGGATCGGCGCGCCGTCGGCGATCCGCACCGTGGTCTCCGACGCCGCCACGCCCGCCGGCAGCGGCACCACGGAATAGCTGACCGAGGCCCGGGCCAGCGCCGCCTTGGCTAAGTCGCACGGCTGGGTGAAGCGCGCCGTGCCGACGGGGTTGAACTGGAACGAGCAGGTCGCCGGGTCGGTCATCACCTGCACCGGGATGCTCCGCTGCGCCTGGTCCAGCGCCGGGTTGGCCTCCGCCGACAGTAGCTTGAACAAAGGGAAATAGGTTAGCGCCGCCAGCAGGCAGCCGCCCAGGATGATCGGCTTGCGGCCGATCCTGTCCGACAGCCAGCCGAAGAACACGAAGAAGCCCGAGCCCAGCAGCAGCGACCACGCGATCAGCAGGTTCGACGTGGCGCCGTCCACCTTCAGGATCGAGCCCATGAAGAACAACGCGTAGAACTGCCCGGTGTACCACACCACCGCCTGGCCCGCGGTCAGCCCCAGCAGCGCCAGGATCGCGATCCTGGCATTCTTCCACTGCCCGAACGCCTCGCCCAGCGGCGCCTTGGACCCGGTGCCCTCCTCCTTCATCTTGCGGAAGGCCGGGCTCTCGTTGAGCTGCGAGCGTATCCACACCGACACCGCCAGCAGCAGGATCGACACCAGGAACGGCACGCGCCAGCCCCAGGCCGCGAAGTCGGCCTCGCCCACCGCCGTGCGCACGCCCAGGATCACCAGCAGCGACAGGAACAGCCCCGCCGTGGCCGTGATCTGGATGAACGAGGTGTAGAACCCCCGCCGGCCGTTGGGCGCGTGCTCGGCGACGTAGGTCGCGGCCCCCCCGTACTCGCCGCCCAGCGCCAGCCCCTGGAGGCAGCGCAGCACCACCAGCAGGATGGGCGCCGCGATGCCGATGGTGTCCGACCCCGGCAGGATGCCCACCACGAAGGTCGAGGCACCCATGATGACGATGGTCACCAGGAAGGTGTACTTGCGCCCCACCAGGTCGCCGATGCGCCCGAACACCAGCGCCCCGAAGGGACGCACCAGGAAGCCGGCGGCGAAGGTCAGCAGCGCGAAGATGTTGCGCGTGCCCTCGGGGTACTGGGAGAAGAACTGCGCCCCGATGATGCCGGCGAGGCTGCCGTAGAGGTAGAAGTCGTACCACTCGAACACCGTCCCGAGCGAGGAGCCCAGGATGACCTTGCGCTCCTCCCGCGTCATCGGCCGCGGCGCCGCGCGCGACGCCACGCTCGCGCTGGCGGTGCTGCTCATGGCTTCTTCTTCCTTCTTCCCGACCGGCGAGCCGAACCGGCGCCCGATCCGGGGCGCCGTTGTTCCGACGACGTTTCCACCCCTCAGCCTGCCCCAGCCCGGGTCCGGTGCGAAGGGGGTGAATCGTCTCCGCCGCGCGCCCCGCGATGCGCCGGACGGGCCGCGTCGCAGCCCGCCATGACGCTCCCGCCGCCGCCCGACGCCGCGCCCCGGACACCCGCCGCGGCGGCTCCCGCCGCGCCCGTCGCCCGGCCCCCGCCCGGCTCGGCCGCCTCCAGCAAGGTCAGGGCGCGGCGATAGGCGGCCTCGGCCTCGGCCGTCTCGCCGCGCCGCCCCCGGATGTCGGCGACCGCGAGCAGGGG
>CAXTEL010000075.1:0-6073 GCA_964243365.1 uncultured Roseomonas sp.
TCACCGGCCGGGTGATGCCGGTGGTGTCGGCCTCCTGGAAGGCGTCGTTGCCGATGAGGTGTGTGGGCACCTGCCCGCACAGGCAGACCAGCGGGATGCTGTCCATGAGCGCGTCGAGCAGCCCGGTCACCGCGTTGGTGGCGCCCGGCCCGGAGGTGACCAGCACGCAGCCCACCTTACCGGTGGAGCGGGCGTAGCCTTCGGCCGCGTGCACGGCGGCCTGCTCGTGCCGCACCAGGATGTGGCGGATGTGGTTCTGCTGGAAGATCGCGTCGTAGAGCGGCAGGACCGCGCCGCCGGGGTAGCCGAAGATGACCTCGACGCCCTGCTCCTTCAGCGCGCGCAGGACGATCTCGGCGCCGTTGAGCGGCGCGGCGTCGGCGGGGCGGTCGTGGGACGGCAGGACGGTGGCGGACATGCGTGGGCACTCTCGGCGGCGGAGGGCGCCATCTAGGCGCCCGGGCGCGGGTCGTCAACGCGTTTCTTCAACGAACGCCAAGATTTCGGACCAGAGACTTTCCGAAAGTTGCGCGTCATCGGTGAAACGCGCAGTGATCATATGTGCGGGCGTCGTGGCAGCCCCGCTTCCTTCGCCGGGCGGCGCCAACGGATGGTGCCGGAACCAGGTCGCCTGCCGCTTGGTGTAGCGGCCGATCGCCAGGCAGGCGCGTTCCCCTGCGGCGTCCGGGCTGGCGCGTTCCTCCAGCACGTCGCGCAGCTCCGGCACGCCGTGCGCGCGCATCGCCGGCAGCGCCGGGTCGAGCCCGCGCCGCAGCAGCGTCCGAACCTCCTCCTTGGCGCCGTCGCGCAGCGCGGCGTCCCAGCGGGCGCGGATCGCCGCCCGCAGCGCGTCGCGCGGCGGGTCGAGCAGCACGGACAGGAAGCGGTATGGCGGGGGCAGGCCCGGGGACGGCTGGCGCTGCCAGTCCGCGAGGCCGCGTCCGGTGCCGCGCCACACCTCCCAGGCACGGGCGAGGCGCTGGCCGTCGCCGGGCCGCAAGGCCGACGCCGTGTCCGGGTCGGCGCGCAGCAGCCGGGCGTGCAGCGCCGGCGCTCCTTCGGCGGCCAGCAGCGCCCGCGCCTCGGCCCGCGCGCCTCCCGGCACCTCCGGCACGGGAGCGAGCCCACGGGTCAGCGCGTGGAAGTACAGCCCGGTGCCGCCGCACAGGATCGGCACGCCGCGCGCCGACCCCATCGCCCGCAGCGCTTCGCCGCGCCACCACGCCGCGCTCGCCGCCTCGGCCGCGTCGCGCACGCCGTACAGCGCGTGCGGCGCCCGCGCCTCGTCGGCCGGGGTGGGCCGGGCGGTGAGCGCCCGCAGGTCGCGGTACACCTGCATGCTGTCGCCGTTGATCACGGTGCCGCCGAGCCGTTCCGCGAGCAGGGTCGCGAGGGCCGACTTGCCGCTGGCGGTCGGCCCGGCGATCAGCAGACACGGGCGGTTGTGGCATCGCGCCGGGGTGGGCATGGTCGGCCCCGCATGTCGCACGTCCTGACCCTGGTCGCAGCCCCCGGCGGGCTCGCGCGCGCCGCCCTGGCCGTGGTCGCCGACGCGCTGCGGGCGCTGGGCGCCGAGCCGGGGACGCCGGACTGGCTGGCCGCGGACGAGGCGGCCGACCTGCCCTTCGGCGGCCTCGCGCCCGAGCAGGCGAGCGCGGCTTGCGTCGCGGCGCTGGGCGGCGCGGCGGTGGACGCGATCGCCCAGGGCGCCGCGAACCGCCGCAAGCGGCTGCTGATCGCCGACATGGACAGCACGATCGTGGTGGGCGAGACGCTGGACGAGCTGGCCGCGTATGCCGGCTTCGGCGACGAGGTCGCGGCCATCACCCGCCGCTCGATGAACGGCGAGCTGGACTTCGCGTCCTCGCTGCGCGCGCGCGTGGCGCTGCTGTGCGGCCTGGACCTCGGCGCGCTGGAAGCGACCTGGGCGCGCACCGCGCTGATGCCCGGCGCCCTCGCGCTGGTGCGGACCATGCGGGCCGCGGGCGCACACTGCGCCCTCGCCTCCGGGGGCTTCACCTTCTTCACAGAACGCGTGGCCGAACTGTGCGGCTTCTCGTCGCACCACGCCAACGTCCTACTCGATGACGGCGACCGGCTGCTCGGGGCTGTGGCAGAGCCGGTGTTCGACCGCGGGGCCAAGCTCGCGACCCTGACCCGGCTGTGCGCCGGGCTGGGCCTGCCGCTGCGCGATGCGCTGGCGGTGGGCGACGGAGCCAACGACCTCGCCATGCTGGGCGCCGCCGGGCTCGGGGTGGCGTTCCGCGCCAAGCCGGTGGTGGCAGCCGCGTCGCGGGCGCGGGTGGACCACGCCGATTTGCGGGCGCTGCTGTTCGCGCAGGGGTTCAGGGCGGGCGAGATCGCGCCGGACCGCTGATCCTCGTGGCGAGGGCGATGCGATGGCCGGTACTACGCGCCGCCCTTCGGTCCGGCGGGCGGGCGCATCCCCGCTCCCCGTCAGGGGAGCGGGCCCGGGCGTGCGGCCAGCCCCGCGTCGCCGGGCACGACGCGCTCGCGACGGCTATCCGTCCATCCCCGGCCCTGACCCGAGCACGCCTACCCGGCTTCGGGAGCGCCTTTCCCGGGGTGCCGGCCGGCGCGTTGCGGGAGAACGAGGATGCAGGCGAGCACCGTCGCGGCCAGCACCGCCGAGGCGAGCGGGCGGCTGAACTCCAGGCCCCCCTGCGCCACCGGCTTGTCCAGGAAGTCCCCCACCGCCGCGCCCAGCGGGCGGGTCAGGATGAACGCCGCCCAGAACAGGAGCACTGGGCTCGCCTTGCGCCAGCAGTAGAGGCCCGCCAGCATCGCCAGCAGGGCGCCGAAGATCACGGCCGCGCCGGAGTAGCCGATGCCATCCGTGTCCGCAGTCCAGTCGCCCAGCGCCGTGCCGAGGGTCTGCGAGAAGGTGATGGTCACCCAGTAGAAGGCTTCCGCCCTGGGCTCGCGCACCGTTTCGACGGAGATGGACCCCAGCACCCAATGCCACGTGGCGAGCGAGACGAGCACGCAGGCCAGCAGCAGGGCCGACCCGCCGGCGTAGCCGATCTCGGCCGAGCGGGTCGTGAAGTCCGCCATCGTGGTTCCGGCGGTCGTGGAGGCGATGATCGTGGCCCAGTAGAGGAAGGGGTGGAAGCGCTTCGCCGCGATCTGAAACCACGCCAGCACCAGCAGAGTGGTCAGGAAGATGGCCGTGCCCACCAAGTAGCCCAGGTTCATAGACATGCTGATCGTGTCGCCGCCGGTCTCGCCGAGCGTCGTCGCGAGGATCTTGATGATCCAGAAGCCCAGCGTGACCGCCGGCACTTTGGTCAAGAACGCCCGCTCGTTCTGGTTCATCATAGGCCCTGTAGTTCCACGCCCACGGGCAGGAACGCGTGGGGTTTGGCAAGGTTCGCCCTCGGCGGTTCGGGCCCCGTCGAGCGCGTGGTCGCGACACCCATCGGAACGATCACGGCGCAGGCCGACGCGCGGCGGCGCAGGGGCGGCCGGTGCGGAAGCCGCGTCCCGGCGTCGGTCGCTCGCCGGGACTTCCGGGTGGCGGCGCGGGCCGCCATCGCGCTCTGCTACCCGGAAGCGGGACAGGGTTGCCGGAACCGCGCTCCCGGTTCCGGGCCCACCTCGCGCGTCAGAGCCCCCGCAGCGCCCCGCAAACGTGCTCCACCTGGGCGTCGGTCATCTCGGGGAACATCGGCAGGCTCAGCACCTCGCGCGCCGCGGCCTCCGTTTCGGCGCAGCCGGCCGGCCCTAGCGCGACGCGGCCGCGGTAGGCGGGCTGCAGGTGCACCGGCACGGGATAGTGCACCCCCGTGCCGATCCCCTGGGCGCGCAGCTGCGCCGCCAGCGCATCACGCCCTTCCACCCGCAGCACATACTGGTGGAACACGTGGACCGCGCCCTCGCGCCGCGCGGGGGGCAGCAGCGGCCCGCCGGCCAGCGCGGCGTCGTAGCGGCCGGCGATGGCGCGGCGACGGGCGTTGTTGGCGTCCAGCCGCGCCAGCCGGACGCGCAGTATGGCCGCCTGCACCTCGTCCAGCCGCGAGTTGATCCCCGCCACGTCGGACACGTAGCGCGACCGCCAGCCGTACTGCCGGATGGCGCCGATGCGCTCGGCCAGCGCGGCGTCGGCGGTGGCCAGCACGCCGCCGTCGCCCAGGGCCCCGAGGTTCTTGGTGGGGTACAGGCTGAAGGCGGTGGCGTCGCCCAGCGTGCCCAGGCGCCGGCCGCCCAGTTCGGCGCCGTGCGCCTGGGCGCAGTCCTCGATCAGCGGCACCCCGGCGTCTCGGCAGCCGCGCAGCATCGGCGGCAGGTCGCACGCCTGCCCGTACAGGTGCACCGCGATGGCGGCGCGAACGGGGGGCAGGCCGGGGGGCGGCTCGTCGAGCACGGCAAGCAGCTCGTCGGGGTCGAGCGTGTAGGTGTCGGGGTCCACGTCGAGCAGCAGCGGGGTGGCGCCCACCATCTCGATGGCGGCCACGGTGGCGACTGCGGTGTGCGACACGGTGGCCACCGTGGAGCCCTCGCCCACGCCCAGGCCGCGCAGCGCCAGCACCAGCGCGTCGGTGCCGTTGGCGCAGCCCACCGCGCGCATTGCCGCGCCGCCGGCCGTCGGGCCGCCCAGCCAGGCTGCGAACTCCGCCTCAAAAGCCGCGCCCTCGGCGCCCAGGATGTACCAGCCCGATTCCAGCGCCCGCGCCACGGCGGCGTCGATCTCGCCTTTCTGGGCGCGGTAGCCGGCGCCGGGATCGGCCTGCGGCACGGTGATGGCGGGGGCGTTCATGGTGCTGGGCCTCGGAGGCGTTCGGCGAGACGGGGGCGGAACCAGTCGAGCGTGCGGCCGAGTCCGTCGGGCAGCAGCACGCGCGGCGCCCAGCCGGTGGCGGCGCGGAAGGCCGCGTCGTCGGCGTGGAAGGACCCGATGTCGATGGCGGCGCGCTCGGCGGGGAAGTCGCGGACTCCGTAGGTCCCGCCGCCGTTGCGCGCCACCAGCAGGTCGGCCAGCGCGCGCAGCGTCACCGGCGCGGCGCCGCCGAGGTTAAAGGCGCGTCCTGCGACGTCGCCGGTGGGGCGCGGCGCTTCCGGCGCGGGCGCGGGCGCGGGCGCGGGGGGCGCCTCGGCCGCCACCACGTCGCCCACCAGCACGTCGGCGTCGGCCGCGCTGAGCAGCTGCTGCGCTTCGGCCAGGCTTTCCGCGGTGGGCTCGCCCGGATCGGGGTCCATGCCCCGCGCGACCACGTCGGACGGCGGCCCGTCCAGGCTGAAGGCGGCGGCCGGCGGGCGACGACCGGCCAGCAGCGCCTCGGCCGCGGCGACGAAGCCCGCCACCACGTCGTCGCTGTAGGCCAGATCGCGCAGTTGCTCGCCGCCCCACACCTCGAAGGGCTGCCCTTCCAGCACCCGGCGCAGCCACAGCCCCAGGAAGGTTTGGCGCGCGTCGCGGATCCGCAGCCGCGGCCCGAAGCAGTTGGTCAGCCGCAGCGCGCAGACCTGCCGCCCGTGCACGCGGTGCTCCAGCAGCCAGTACTGCTCGCCGGCGAACTTGGACACGCCGTTGGCATCCGGCGGCACGATCGGGTGGCGCTCGTCCACCGGCAGGTACTGCGGGCGGCCGTAGAACTGCCGGGTGGACGCGTGCACCACTACCGCGTCGGGGGCCGCCGCGCGCACCGCCCCGATCAGCCGCAGCTGGATCATGGCGTTGATCGAAAGGTCGGCGAACGGGTCGGTCATGGAGCCGGCGTGCGAGGTCTGTGCGGCGAAGTTGAACACCGCTTCCACCCCCTCGCACAGCGGCGCCAGCTCGGCGGTGCGCATGTCGCCCACCACCAGCCGGGCGCCGCTGCCCTCCAGGTTGGCCGGGTGCGCGCCCATCTCGGGCAGCATGGCGTCCAGCGCCGTCACTTCGGCGCCCAACGTCCCCAGCGCGT
Organism: uncultured Roseomonas sp.; assembly: GCA_964243365.1. Taxonomy (GTDB): domain Bacteria; phylum Pseudomonadota; class Alphaproteobacteria; order Acetobacterales; family Acetobacteraceae; genus Roseomonas. The sequence goes on from CAXTEL010000075.1 coordinate 5,925, forward strand.
GGCACAAGTTCGAGCCCAGGAAGCCCGCGCCCCCGGTGACCAGCACCCGACGCCCGCGCCACGACGCCATCACGCCTCCTCCGCCACGCCGGCGAGATACCGCCCGTAGTCTGTTTTCCCGAGCGCGCGCGCCAGGTCGCGCAGCGCCG
>CAXTEL010000076.1:0-5832 GCA_964243365.1 uncultured Roseomonas sp.
GCGTCGAGGCGGGCCCGGGTCGCGGGGGAGGGTTCCCCGGGCGGCGCGGCGCGGCCGAGGCTGCGGACCGCGGCCAGCATCTCCAGCAGGGCGACGACGGCGGCTTCCGCGGCGCGCCGGCGCGCCCGCCCGCCCGCCCGCCCGCCCGCCCGCTCGACGTGGGCGTAGGTCGCCAGGGTCCGCAAGGCGAGAATGTCGGCGGCGCGCCGGACCAGGGCCTCGTCGGCCATCGCCGCGCGGCCGGCGAGCGCGTCGCGCGCCGCGGCGCCCAGCGCGTCGAGCTGGTCGCGGAGCCCGGCTTCCAGGCCCGCCTGGGCGGAGCGGGCGGTGAACACGGAGTTCACGAGGAAGACGCTGGCGATGCCGACCAGGATCGCCGCCAGGCGGTCGAGGGTGGCGAGAAGCGCGCCGCCGGGGAGGTCGATGCCGCCGACGGCGATGGTGGCAACGGTGTAGCCCGACAGCGCCGCGCCGTAGGAGCGGAAGTCGCGCAGCACGGAGGCGGCGTAGCAGCAGGCGCCCAGCCACAGCGTGCAGGCGAGCAGCAGCGCCGTCCGGTCCTGCGGGAAGGCGCCCACGACGGCCAGCGCCATCGCGCCGCCCGCGACCGTGCCGGCGATGCGCCAAAGGGCCTTGCTGATCGCCGTGCCCGGCGCCGGCTGCATGACGATGGCGACGCAAACCCCGGCGCTGGACGCGCCGCCGAGCTGGAGGGCGAAGCCCGCGCCGTAGGCGAGCAGCAGCGCCGCGGTGAGGCGGAGCGCGAAGGGCACGGCGTCGGGCATGAAGCCGGGCAGGGGCAGCAGCGCCGCGGCCGCGCCGGTTGCGGCCGGGCCGCTCGCTCCGGTCGGACCGGACGTGGTGGTGCTCAACCCTCGACCCCCGGGCAGCGGCCGCCGCCCGGATCCGGATACGACCTCGGCCGCGCCGCGTGAAGTGGGAGCCGGCGCGGCGGTCCGGCGGGACCGAACCAATGGCGCGACCCGTCGCGGGCGGCCTGCCCGGGGGACGAGGGCGCGCCGGGCCGGCGTCCCGCCGCTTGGCCCGCGCGCGTCGTTGCGCTACACGCCCGCGCTCGGACGTGAAGTGGCGGCGCGGGCGTGGTGGAATTGGTAGACACGCTGGATTTAGGTTCCAGTGGCGAGAGCCTTGGGGGTTCGAGTCCCTCCGCCCGCACCACGGACCATCCCGCGCGGACCTTTTCGCGCGGGCGACGCCGCCCGGGAACTCCTAGAGCCAGGACAGTGACAGAATGCAGGTGACCGAGGTCGCGGCCGAAGGGCTCAAGCGCACCTTCGACGTGGTGGTGGAGGCGGCCGAGGTGGCGGGGGCGCGCGACGCGCGGTTGGGCAAGCTGGCGCGCGAGGTGCGGATGCCCGGCTTCCGTCCGGGCAAGGTGCCGTTGTCGGTGGTGCGCTCCCGCTACGGCGCGTCCGTGCTGGGCGAGGTGCTGGAGCAGAAGCTGGACGAGGCGACGCGGCGGGTGGTCGACGACCGCGGTCTGCGGCCGGCCGAGCAGCCCAAGGTGGAGCCGCGCGAGTTCGGCGAGGGCAAGGATCTGAGCTTCCGGATCGAGCTGGAGGTGATGCCCGAAATCTCGATGCCCGACTTCGCGGGGATCGCGGTGGAGCGGCTGCGCGCCGAGGCCGGCGAGGCGGAGGTGGACGAGATGCTGGCCGGCTTCGCCGAGCGCGGCGGGGCGCTGGAAGACGTGGCGGAGGAGCGGCCAGCCGCCGAGGGCGACACCGTGATGGTGGACTTCGTGGGCCGGGCGCGGCCGCGCGACGAGCCGGACGGGGCCCTGGCGCCGTTCGAGGGCGGGTCGGGCGACGACATGCCGGTGAAGATCGGCGGGGCGGGCTTCATCCCCGGCTTCGCGGAAGGGCTGGTCGGCATCCGCCCCGGCGAGACGCGCGAGGTGGAGGTGACCTTTCCCGCGGAATACCAAGCGGCGGAACTGGCCGGGCGGCCGGCGGTGTTCACCATGACCGCCAAGGCGCTGAAGCGGTCGGTGCCGCCGGTGATGGACGACAGCTTCGCCGAGAAGCTGGGGGTAAGCGGCGGCATGGACGGGCTGCGCGCGCAGATCCGCCAGTCCATCCAGCAGGGCTACGACCAGACCGCGCGGTCGCGGATCAAGCGGCTGCTGCTCGACGCGCTGGCCGAGCGGGCCGAGTTCCCGGTGCCGGAGGGCATGGTGGGGCGCGAGTTCGACGCGATCTGGAGCAAGGTCGAGGCGGACACGAAGGCCGGCAAGCTCGACGCGGAGGATGCCGGCAAGGACGAGGCGGCGCTGCGGGCCGACTACCGCGGAATCGCCGAGCGGCGGGTCCGGCTGGGGCTGCTGGTGAGCGAGATCGGCCGGGTCAACGGCGTGCAGGTGTCGCAGGACGAGTTGCTGCGCGCCATGCGCACCGAGGCGCAACGCTACCCCGGCCAGGAGCGGCAGGTGCTGGACTACTTCCAGAAGAACCCGGGGGCGATCGAGAACCTGCGCGGGCCGATCTTCGAGGAGAAGGTGGTGGACTTCATGCTGGAGCTAGCCAGCGTCACCGACCGCACCGTGCCGGCCGAGGAGTTGCGGCGCGAGTTGGCCTGACGCGGGGGGAGGGTCCCGCGGGGCGGTCCGCGCGGGAAGTTCGCGCCGGCGCGGGCAACCATCGCCGCCCCCCTTCCGCCGGGCGGGCGGGGGGACCATCTTTCCCCCGCCGAGGCGGTGCGACGCCGGAGCGGACCGGCCTGCCGCTGCTCCGACCGCCCCGCGACGGGCGCGGCGGAGGGGGGCCGGGACGGCGCCCGGCGGGACGGCCGGCGCCCTCGCCGCGACGGAGTCGGCCCTGATCCCGCGGTGGTGGAAGGAACAGGACATGCGCGACCGCGACCCCGTCGAAGTCTACAACAACTCCCTGGTGCCCATGGTGGTGGAACAGTCCGCCCGGGGCGAGCGGGCCTACGACATTTATTCGCGCCTGCTCAAGGAGCGGATCATCTTCCTCACGGGGCAGGTGTACGACCAGGTGTCGTCGCTGATCTGTGCCCAGCTGCTGTTCCTGGAGTCCGAGAACCCCAACAAGGACATCTCGTTCTACATCAACTCGCCGGGCGGCGTGGTTTCCTCCGGCCTCGCGATCTACGACACCATGCAGTACATCCGGGCGCCGGTGAGCACGGTGTGCATCGGCATGGCGGCCTCGATGGGCTCGCTGCTGCTGACCGCCGGCGAGAAGGGCAAGCGCTTCGCCACCCCCAACAGCCGAATCATGGTGCACCAGCCCTCGGGCGGGGCGCAGGGGCAGGCCACTGACATCGAGATCCAGGCGCGCGAGATCCTGAGCCTGCGCAAGCGGCTGAACGAGATCTACGTCCACCACACCGGCCAGCCGATCGAGGCGATCGAGCAGAAGTTGGAGCGCGACACCTACATGTCGGCCGAGGAGGCGCTGGGCTTCGGGCTGATCGACCAGATCGTGCAGCAGCGCCCGGCGGCCTCCACCGGCAGCGATCCGGCCCCGAAGGCGGGCTGAGCGGGGCCGGTCGGTTGGGTCACGCGGGCGCAGTGCGCGCCCAGGCGGGCCGTGGCGAGGCCGGCGCGGACGCTGCCGGCCGACGGGGGCCCGGCCCGGGCCGGGCGGCCGTCTTTCCCGGTGGGACGGGACGGGTTATGATACTTTTTGGACTCGCGCGCGGGCGTCCGGCCGCCGCCAGGTACCAGGAGCGAGCATGAGCAAGTCCGGCGACTCCAAGAACACCCTGTACTGCTCGTTCTGCGGCAAGTCGCAGCACGAGGTGCGCAAGCTGATCGCGGGGCCCACCGTGTTCATCTGCGACGAGTGCGTCGAGCTGTGCATGGACATCATCCGGGAGGAGCACAAGACCACCCTGGTGAAGTCGCGCGATGGGGTGCCGACCCCGCGCGAGATCTGCAAGGTGCTCGACGACTACGTCATCGGCCAGGAGCACGCCAAGAAGGTGCTCTCGGTGGCGGTGCACAACCACTACAAGCGACTCGCGGCCGGCGCCAAGAACGGCGAGGTCGAGATCGCCAAGTCCAACATCCTGTTGGTCGGACCCACGGGCTCGGGCAAGACGTTGCTAGCGCAGACCCTGGCGCGCATCCTCGATGTGCCGTTCACCATGGCGGACGCGACGACGCTGACCGAGGCCGGCTACGTCGGCGAGGACGTCGAGAACATCATCCTCAAGCTGCTCCAGGCCGCGGACTATAACGTGGAGCGGGCGCAGCGGGGGATCGTCTACATCGATGAGGTCGACAAGATCTCGCGCAAGTCGGACAACCCTTCGATCACCCGCGACGTGTCCGGCGAGGGCGTGCAGCAGGCGCTGCTGAAGATCATGGAGGGCACCGTGGCCTCCGTGCCGCCGCAGGGCGGGCGCAAGCATCCGCAGCAGGAGTTCCTGCAGGTGGACACGGCCAACATCCTGTTCATCTGCGGCGGCGCCTTCTCGGGGCTGGAGCGGATCATCGGCGCCCGCGGCAAGGGCTCGGGGATCGGCTTCGGGGCGGAGGTGCGCGGGCCCGACGAGCGGCGGATGGGCACCATCCTGCGCGAGGTGGAGCCCGAGGACCTGCTGAAGTTCGGGCTGATCCCCGAGTTCATCGGGCGGCTGCCGGTGGTGGCGACGCTAGAGGACCTCGACGAGAAGACGCTGATCGAGATCTTGACGCGGCCCAAGAACGCGCTGCTCAAGCAGTATCAGCGGTTGTTCGAGATGGAGGCCACCAAGCTGAGCTTCACCGAGGACGCTCTGCGATCGGTGGCGGCGCGGGCGATCCAGCGCAAGACCGGCGCGCGGGGCCTGCGCTCGATCATGGAGGGCATCCTGCTGTCCACGATGTTCGAGCTGCCCGGCCTCGACGAGGTCGAGGAGGTCGTCGTGAACAAGGAGGTCGCCGAAGGCCGCGGCACGCCGCTGTTCATCTACGGCGAGCGCCCGGCGGAGCAGACGGCGTCGTGACGCCGCGCCGCGCGCCCGGCCTCGCGGCAGGGCGCGCGGCTCGCTTGCGCGCCCCCCCGGGCGTGACCATCTCCCGTCCCATCCCGTGGCGAGGGGATCGTGCCGCGAAGGGGTCCCTCTTGGGGGCTCCGGGCGGTCCTCCGCCGGCTGTCCCCGTGAGGTCCACATGACGGATACCGTTGCTCCCGAACTGCTGCCCGTGCTGCCGTTGCGCGACATCGTGGTGTTCCCGCACATGATCGTTCCCCTCTTCGTGGGGCGCGAGAAGTCCGTCCGCGCGCTGGAGGCGGTGATGCGGGAGGACAAGCAGATCCTGCTGCTGGCCCAGCGCAACGCCGCCCAGGACGATCCGGCGACGGCCGACCTGTACGAGTTCGGCACCGTGTCGACGGTACTGCAGCTGCTCAAGCTGCCCGACGGCACCGTGAAGGTGCTGGTGGAAGGCGGCCGGCGCGCGCGCGTGACCGGCTGGAAGGAGACCGACAGCCACTTCGAGGCCTACGCCGAGGCGGTGCCGCTGCCCGAGGCCGAGACCGGCAAGGAGGTCGAGGCCCTGGCGCGGTCGGTCATCGCGCAGTTCGAGCAGTACATCAAGCTCAACAAGAAGATCGCACCCGAGGTGCTGGTCTCGATCAACCAGATCGAGGACTTCGCCAAGCTCGCCGACACCGTGGCCAGCCACCTGAGCCTGAAGATCGCCGAGAAGCAGGACCTGCTCGAGGTCGCCCCGGTGACCGCCCGCCTGGAGCGCGTGTTCGCGCACATGGAGAGCGAGATCGGCGTGCTGCAGGTGGAGAAGCGCATCCGCAACCGCGTCAAGCGGCAGATGGAGAAGACGCAGCGCGAGTACTACCT
>CAXTEL010000077.1:0-5731 GCA_964243365.1 uncultured Roseomonas sp.
GCCCTGCCCGGCCGCCGCGCCGCGCGCGGCGGGGGAAGGGGACGCGCCCGGGGAAGCGTCCGGGGGCACGCCGGGCGACGCGCCTCCGGTGGCGCGCGGGGAAGCCGATGGCGCGCGGCCCGGCGGCGCCCCGCGGGAGGTGCTGGTGGTCACGCCGCGCCGCCGCACCCTCGCCCGCCTGCTGCCGCCGGTCCTGGAGCCGGGGGACGACTACGGCACCTACGATGAGATCGACCTGCGGCTGGAGCCCGGCGAATCCGGCGGCGCGGTGTTCGACCACGCGTCCGGCTGCCTGCTCGGCCTGGTCAGCCACCGCGAGGAAGGCGCCTCGCGCACCCGCCTGGTGCCGGCGGCGGCGATCCGCGCCTTCCTGGAGGACTGAGGCCGGCGGCGCCGGACCACGAGCGGCCGCGGGCAGCCCGTGGCCGGCTGCGGTTTCCGCCGGTCCGACGTGGGACCAGAAGGGCGCCGCCCCTCCGGACACCCCGCCAGGAAACCGAGTTTCCCGGACCTTGCATCCGTGAAAGAGGTGCCCCGGCGGAAAAGGGGGTGAACACCGATGGCGTAGCCGCGTCTGTGTTCACTCCCTGCCCGCCGGGGCAAACCACCGGCGGGGGTCCGGGGGCCCCCATAGGTCCCCGGCGGGGTCCAGGGGCAGCGCCCCTGGCCGCACGCCCGACCAGTGGGGACCGGCGCCGACCCCGGGCCATCCGGGACGGACCATCCATCGACGCCGCCCCGCGCGGCGACGCCGCGCGAGGAACGCCGCGCAAGTCCCGGCGCGGCACCGCTTTCCGGCGCACCCGCGCGCCGCATTTGCCGCCCGCTCCTCGTCTGGATAGGGTGCGGCCGACCATGTCACGGCTGGACCGCTACATTCTCCGCCAGCTCGCCGTCGCGCTCCTCGCGGTCACGGTGGGGCTGGCGGCGCTCGTCTGGCTGACCCAGAGCCTGCGCTTCATCGAGCTGGTGCTCGACCGCGGCCTGAGCTTCGGCGTGTTCCTGGAGCTGACTGGGCTGCTGCTACCCTCCTTCTTCGCGGTAATCCTACCGATCACGACCTTCGTGGTGGTGCTGTTCTCCTACCTGCGCCTCAGCTCGGACCGCGAGTTGGTGGTGATGCGCGCCGCGGGGCTCTCGCAGGGCCAGCTCGCCCGTCCGGCGGCGATGCTGGCGCTGGCCGCCACCGCCGCCTGCTTCGCCCTGCAGCTGTGGCTGGTGCCGCTGTCCCACGCCGCCTTCCGCGCCTGGCAGTTCGAGATCCGCAACGAGATGGCGGCGATCCTGCTCCAGGAAGGCGTGTTCAGCTCGGTGGGCAACGACCTGACCGTGTACGCCCGCAGGCGCGAGGCCGACGGCACGCTGCGCGGCATCCTGGTGCACGACGCCCGCGAGCGCGGCGCCCCGGTGACCATCCTGGCCGAGCAAGGCCGCCTCAGCCTTGGCCTGAACGGCCCGCGCGTGACCCTGGTCAACGGCCAGCGCCAGCAGCTCGAGCGCGTGGCGCCCCCGCCCGGCGCCCCCTCCGGCACGCCCGCGAGCGCGCGGCTGTCGGTGCTGACCTTCGGCGAGAACAGCATCGACCTCGCCCGCTCGGGGCGCGGCGACGACGACGGCCGCAACCGGGACTCGCGCGAGCGCTCGGTGGCCGAGCTGCTCCACCCCGACCCGGCCGAGAACCTGCCCGAGCGCGACGTGCGCAAGTTCCGCGCCGAGGGCCACGGACGCTTGTCCTCGCCGCTCACCGTGCTGTCCTACGCCGCCGTCGGGCTGGCCGCGGCCCTGGCCACCGGCTTCCGACGGCACGGCGGCGGTGCGGCGGCGGCGGTGGGCGTGCTGTCCGTGGTGACGCTGGTGGCGCTCGGCCTGGCCGTGGGCAACCTCGCCGCGCGCGACAACCGCTTCGTGCCGCTGATCTGGCTGCACGCCGTGGGCCCCGCCGTCGCGGCCGCCTGGGTGCTGGCCGGCATTCCCGGCCTGCCGGGCGGCGCGGCCGCCGCGCGGCGCGCCATCCCCGCGCGCCGCCCCCCGCGCCGGGCCGTCGCGGCGCGCTCTTCCCGGACCGGCGGCGGCGTGGCCCCCGGCGCGACGGGCTGAGGGCGTGCCCGTCACCCTGGGCGCCTACGTTGCGCGCGGCTTCGCGGCCGCCGTGCTGCTGATGCTGGCGGCGCTGACCAGCCTAATCGCGCTGTTCGACTTCATCGAGCTGCTGCGCCGCGCCGCCACGCGGGCGGACGCGGGCTTCGCGCTGGTGGCCACCATCGCCGCGCTGCGGGTGCCCTTCGTGGCGATGCAGGTGCTGCCCTTCGCGGTGCTGCTGGGCGGCATCGTCGCCTTCTGGCGCTTGTCGCGCTCCTCCGAGCTGGTGGTGGCGCGCGCCGCCGGCATCTCCGCCTGGGGCTTCCTGCTCGCCCCCGTGCTGGTGGCGGTGCTGCTGGGCACGGCGGCCACGGCGGTCGTTTCGCCGCTGTCCTCGGCCATGCTGTCGCGCGCTGAGCGGCTGGACGGCATCTTCCTGCGCAACAGCGCCGGCATTACCGCACTGGCCGGCGGCCGGCTGTGGCTGCGCCAGGCCGACCGCGGGCTGGACCCTGACGGGGTGGCCATCCTCGCCGGCCGCCCCGCCGCGCCCGGCCGCTCCGCCGCCCGCCCGGTTCTGCGCCTGGAGGAGGCGAGCCTGTGGCGCTTGTCCGCCGACGACCGGCCGCTGGCCCGCGTCGAGGCGCCGGCCGCGGTGCTGCGCGACGGCGCCTGGGTGCTCGACGACGCGGTGACGTTCGGCCCCGACCGCCAGGGCTCGCGCCCGGGGCGGCTGGAGCTGCCCACCACGCTCACCCCCGACCGCATCGAGGAAAGCTTTGCCAGCCCCGACACCCTCTCCTTCTGGGTGCTGCCCGACTTCGTCGCCGTGCTGGAAGCGTCGGGCTTCTCGGCGGTGCGCCACCGCCTGCACTACCAGTCGCTGCTGGCGCTGCCGGTGCTGGCGGCGGCAATGGCGCTGCTCTCGGCCGGCTTCTCGATGCGCCAGTCGCGCCGCGGCGGCGTCGCCCAGATGCTGGCGCTCGGGGTCGCGGCCGGCTTCGCGCTGTTCGTGCTCGACCGCGTGGCCGGCGAGTTCGGCGAAACCGGCACGCTGCCCGTGCCGCTCGCCGCCTGGGCACCGGCCGCCGCCGGGCTGATGCTGGCCGTCTCGCTGCTGCTGCACCTGGAGGACGGCTGATGCCCCGCCCCGCCCCGCCCCGTCCCGCCCCGCCCCGCCCCGCCCCGCGCCGGGGCACCCTGCTGGGCGCCGCCGCGCTGGCCGCCCTGCTCGGGGCCGCCGGCGGGGCGCGGGCGCAGCCCTCGATCCTGCAGGGTTTTGGGCAGGACACGGGCGCGGCCGACGTGCGGGCGCCGGTGACCTTCACCGCCGAGGAGGTGGAGTACGACGACAACGAGAAGCTGGTCACCGCCCGCGGCAACGTCGAGGCCTGGCAGAACGACCGCATCCTGCGCGCCGACCGCTTCACCTACGACCGCGAAACCGGCGTCGCCACCGCCGAGGGCAACGTCCAGCTGCTCGAGCCCAACGGGCAGGTGCTGTTCGCCGACCGCGCCGAACTGTCCAACAGCATGCGCGACGCTGTGATCGAGGGCGTACGCGGGCTGCTGGCGCAGGGTGGCAAGCTGGCCGCCAACGGCGCGCTGCGAACGGGGCGCCCCGAAGGCGCGCTGACCGACCTGGCCCGCCCCGTCTACTCGTCGTGCGACCTGTGCGCCGAGGACCCCACCGCCGCGCCGCTGTGGCAGATCCGCTCGCGCCTGGCCACGCGCGACGAGGCGGCCCAGCGCATCCGCTTCCGCGACGCCCGGCTGGAGCTGGCCGGCGTGCCGGTGCTCTACAGCCCCTACCTGTCCATGCCCGACCCCGGCACGCCGCGCTCCTCGGGCTTCCTGTCGCCTTCCTTCGGCCAGTCGCGCTACCTCGGCGCCTTTGTCGAGACCCCCTACTACTGGTCCATCGACGGCCAGTCGGACCTGGTGGTGACGCCCTCCATCAACTCCGACGTGCCGCCCTCGGGCGCCGCGCGCTACCGCAGGCGGTTCAACTTCGGCGAGGTCGAGGCGGAAGGCTCGCTGGGCTACCTCAACGGCAACGAGACCCTGGGCGACAAGGGCCTGGGCGCGCACATCTTCTCCCGCGGCGCCTTCACCATCGACGAGAACTGGCGCGCCGGCATCAACGCCAACCGCGCTTCCTCCGAAACCTACCTGCGCGCCTTCCGCTTCCCCGTCGCCCGCGTGCTGCAGTCCAACGTCTTCGCGGAAGGCTTCTGGGGTCCCGAGAGCTACGCCCGGATCGACGCCCGCGCCTACCAGGGCCTGCGCTCGCAGGACGACGTCGCCCAGATCCCCTACGTCCTGCCCAACGCCTACTTCGACCACGCCTTCGCGCGCGACGCCCTCGGCGGCACCGCCACCGTGGACGCTTCCGGCCTGGGCATCTACCGCGACGAGGGCACCGACACCCGCAGGCTCGCCACCCGGCTGGGCTACGAGGTGCCCCGCATCGGCTCCCTCGGCGAGGTGTGGACCTTCCGCGCCCAGGCCGACTTGCTCGGCTACTCCGCCCGCGACCTCGACGCCGCGCCGAACTTCAACACCCTGGGCTCCTCCTCCAACGACGACGTCACCGGCAACGTCCGCGCGGCCCTGGACTGGCGCCTGCCGCTGGTGCGCCCGGCCGGCGAGTACGGCCGCCAGCTGATCGAGCCGCGCGTGCAGCTCGTCACCGGCCCGGCCACCGGCCGCCAGACCCGCATCCCCAACGAGGACAGCCTCGACTTCGAGTTCACCGACGCCAACCTGTTCGAGCTGAGCCGCTTCACCGGGCGCGACCGCCTCGAAGGCGGCACCCGGCTGGACGCGGCCTTCCGCGCCGCCTGGATGTTCCCCAACGGCGGCGAGATGGAAGGCCTGGTCGGCCGCTCCTTCCGCGCCTCGCGCGAGGAGGTGTTCGAGCAGGTCGGCCCCCGCTCGGGCCTCGAGACCCGCGCTTCCGACTGGGTCGGCCGGGCCCGCGTCTCGCCCACCGCCTGGCTCGACTTCACCGCCCGCTCGCGGCTGGACAACAACACCCTCGACCGCCGGCTGATAGACGGTTCCGCCTCGCTCGGCCTCGCCGGGCTGGGCGGGCCGGACGTGACGCTGACCGGCGGCTACCTGTACACCGTTCCCACCCGGGTGCTGACGCCCGCCCGTTACCGGCGCGAGGTGTACGGCTCGGCCCGCGCCCGGATCACCCCCACTTGGTCGGTCGGCGGCTTCGGGCGCTACGACATCGAGATCGAGCGGCCGGTGTCGATCGGCACCAACGTCACCTACGAGGACGAGTGCCTGATCCTCGACACCCGCTTCTACAAGTCCTACGCCCAGGACGGATCGCGCAACAACGCTTTCTACCCCGCCTCCTCCACGCTGCTGTTCCGCGTCGGCTTCAAGACGCTGGGCGATTTCGGCTTCCGGGCCCTGTGAGAACGGCCCACACCGCCTCGGGAACCACCATGCGACGCTCCGAACCCGCCTTCCCGGCCGCCCGCCATCCCGCCGACCGGTCCGCCCGACGCGACCCTCGACCCTCGGCCACCCGGGCCAGGGCAACGCTCGCCGCCGCCCTCCTCGCCGGGCTGCTCGGCCCGTCGTCGCCGGCCGGCGCCCAGCCCGCGGGCCCGCCGTCCGCCCGGCCCGGCGC
>CAXTEL010000078.1:0-5284 GCA_964243365.1 uncultured Roseomonas sp.
CCGCCGAGCCCCCGGACGCCCCGCCCGCGCGCGGCCGCGCCGCCCCGGTCGCGGGCCGCCTCACCGGCCGCTTCGGCGAGGATGGGGCGCGCGGCCAGACCTGGTCCGCCCCGCCGGGGGCGCGCGTGGTCAGCCCCTGCAGCGGCAAGGTGGCGTTCTCCGCACCTTTTCGCTCCTACGGGTTGCTGTTGATCGTGGATTGCGGCGGCGGATACCATATCGTGCTGTCCGGGCTCGACCGCCTGGACGTCGCGGTGGGACAGCGCCTCGCGTCGGGCGAGGCGGTCGGGTTGATGGGTGCCCCGTCCTCGGGCGGGCGCCCTTCCCTCTACGTCGAGGTGCGGCGCGGCAGTCAGGCGGTGGACCCGCGCTCCTTTCCGGCCCTCGGGGGCTAGGCGGGGGCAGGGGTCCTGCGGGTTCTTCTCTCGGGTGAACAGGGGGCGTGCGGCGCATGCGGCAAGGGTTCCGGGCGGGCGCGGGTGTCGCGGCGGCTTTCGTGGCGGGCGCGGTCGCGGGGCCGATGCTGCTCTCGCCCGTGGTGCGGGCCTGGGCTCAGGACGGCGGGAGCCGGGCGGAAACCTACCGCCTGCTAAACCTGTTCGGCGACGTGTTCGAGCGGGTGCGCGCCGAGTACGTGGAGCCGGTGAACGACCGCGACGTGGTGGAGAACGCCATCAACGGCATGCTCCAGGGCCTCGACCCGCATTCCTCCTACATGAACGCGCGCGCCTTCCGCGACATGCAGGTGCAGACCCGCGGCGAGTTCGGCGGCCTGGGGATAGAGGTCAGCCAGGAGGGCGGCTACGTCAAGGTGATCTCGCCGATCGACGACACCCCCGCTTCGCGCGCCGGGGTCAAGCCGGGCGACCTCATCACCAACCTCAACGGCACCTCCGTGCAGGGCCTCACCCTCCAGGAAGCGGTGGAGCAGATGCGCGGCGAGCGCGGCTCCGCTATCCGCCTGACCATCCGCCGCGAGGGCAGCGCCACCCCGATCGAGGTGAGCCTGACCCGCGAGGTGATCCGCCCGCAAGTCGTCCGCGCCCGGCTGGAAGGCGGCGACATTGCCTACATCCGCCTCACCTCCTTCAACGAGCAGACCGACGCCGGCCTCAAGCGCGCCATGACGCAGCTCCGCTCCCAGGCCGGCGGAGCCCTGCGCGGCGTGATCCTGGACCTGCGCAACAACCCCGGCGGCCTGCTCGACCAGGCAGTGATGGTGTCCGACGAGTTCCTCGACCAGGGCGAGATCGTCACCACCCGCGCCCGCCGCCCCGAGGACGGCGGGCGCTGGAACGCCAAGCCCGGCGACATCGCCGACCGGCTGCCGGTGGTGGTGCTGATCAACGGCGGCTCGGCATCCGCTTCCGAGATCGTCGCCGGCGCGCTGCAGGACCACCGCCGCGCCGTGGTGCTGGGCACCAAGTCCTTCGGCAAGGGCTCCGTGCAGACGGTGATGCCGCTGCCCGGCAACGGCGCCATCCGCCTCACCACGGCGCGCTACTTCACGCCCTCGGGCCGTTCCATCCAGGCCACCGGCATCGAGCCGGACGTGGAGGTGCTGGCGCAGCGCACCGACACCGCCCAGCGAGACCGCGAGGGCGACCTCCGGCGCGCGTTGCGCAACGAGGGTACCTCCTCGCAGACGCGCCCCGCCGCGCCGCTGGCGCCGCTGAACCTGCCGCAGGGGTTGACCGAGCGGATCCAGCGCCTGCCGCCCGAGGACGCGGCGGCCTTCGACCCCACCAAGCCGGAAACCGACTTCCAGCTGCAGCAGGGCCTGGTGCTGGTGCGCGGCATGATCGCCCAGCCGGCGCAGCGCCGCGCCAGCCGACAGTAGCCGGCGCGACCCGCGGGCAGGGGGCGGGCCGGATCGGCTCATGAGGGGCGTCATCGCGATTGCGCGGCCGCGCTTGCCCGGCTGGCGGGCGCTGAAACTGTTCTGGGCGGGCGCGGCGGCGCTGCTGCTCGCCGGCGTCGCGACGCTGCAGGTCCTGGGCCCGCCGCCCGACCTCGCGGCGTCGGCGGTGGAGCCGTCCGCCTCGCCCGCGCCGTCCGGTCCCGCGGCGGCGCTCCCGGCGCCCGCGCCCCAGGCCGAAGCGCCGTCCCCGCCGTCATCCGTCACCGAATCCGCGATGGCGCTGGTTCCTCCGCCCGGCGGAGCCGAGGCACCGGAAACGTCCGCGGCCGCAACGCCGGCACCGCCCGCCGCCGCGCCGCCTGCTCTGCCCACGCCGGCAGCCCCGCCCGCTGCCGTTGTTCCAGTTCCGCCGGATGCCCCGGCCACCCGGCCGCAGACCGAGTCCGCCCCTGCGCCCCCGGCCGCCCCCACCCCGCCGCCGCTGGCCGCGCCGCCCGCCGCCCGCGTCGCTGCCGAGCCGGTCGGCCCGATCGCGCCGCCCGACCCGTCGCTGCTGGAAGCGTCCCGGCATGGCCCGCTGCCGCGCGTCGGCGCGGACGGCCGCACGCCTATACGCGCCTACGCCCGGGCCTTCCCGCGCGACGACCCCCGCCCGCGCGTCGGACTCGTGGTGGGCGGCATCGGGCTGAGCGGGGCGCTGAGCGAGGAAGCGATCCGCCGCCTGCCGCCCGCCACCGCCCTGGCCGTGAGCCCCTACGCCGCGCGCCCCGAGCCGCTGGCCGAGCGCGCCCGGGCGCGCGGCATGGAGATCCTAATCGCCCTTCCGCTGGAGCCGACCGGCTACCCGCTGAACGACCCCGGCCCGCAGGCGCTGCTCACCACCCTGCCCACGGCCGAGAACGCCGAGCGGCTGATGTGGGTGCTGACCCGCGTGCGCGGCTACGTCGGCGCCATCGGCGCGCTGGGGCAGATGCACGGCGAGCGCTTCAGCCAGATGCCCGAGCTGCTGGGCCAGGTGCAGGAGGTGCTGCGTGACCGCGGCCTGCTCTACGTCGATCCCCGTCCCAACCCGCCCGCCGGCGCGCCCGCCCGCGCCTTCGGCCGCGCCGCGGACGTGGTAGTGGACGAGCCCGCCACGCGCGGCGAGATCGAGCGCCGCCTGGCCGAGCTGGAGCGGCTGGCGCGCGAGCGCGGCTCCGCCCTGGGCGTGGCCGGCGACGTCTCGCCCGTGCTGGTGGACCGCGTCGCCGCCTGGGCCGCCGGGCTGGAGGAGCGCGGCGTCGTGCTCGCCCCGCTCACCGCCCTGATACGCCGCCCCGAACCCCGTCCCGACCCGCGTCCCGAGGGGCGGGGTGCGGGGCGGGGCGGGTGAAGCCGGAGAACCCCCGAGCGATGAGCGACTTGCTGCCCTACCGGCCCAACGTCGGCGCCACGCTGTTCAACGCCGCCGGGCTGGTGCTGGTCGCCCGCCGCGCCGACCTGCCTAACGCGGAAGGCGCGCCGGGCGGCTGGCAACTCCCCCAGGGCGGCATGGACGAGGGCGAGGACCCGCGCGCGGCCGTGCTGCGCGAGTTGTCCGAGGAGATCGGCACCGGCCGCGCCGAGATCCTGGCCGAGCACGAAGCGTGGCTCACCTACGACCTGCCGGCGCACTTGGTCGGCAAGGCGCTGGGCGGCCGCTACCGCGGGCAGAAGCAGCGCTGGTTCGCCCTGCGCTTCACCGGCGCGGACTCCGACATCCGCCTGGACGCCGACCCGCACCCCGAGTTCGACGCTTGGCGCTGGGCGCCGCTGGCCGAGCTGCCGGCGTTGGCCGTGCCGTTCAAGCGGCCGATCTACGCGGTGCTGGCGGTCGCCTTCCGGCGTTTCGCGACGCCGGCCTGAGGGGTCCCGCGCCGGCTTGCCCGGCGCCGTCGGCGATCAGGCGGCGCGCCGCTCCGCGGTGCCGGGCGCGTTCTCGTTGGCCGCCGCGGCGCGCCGGATCGCCTGCAGGTAGCGGTCTCGCCGCCATTTCAGGAACCGCCAGCCGCCCCGCGCCGCGAGGTCCGACATCCGCCCCCTCGGCTCCAGGCCGATCGACTTGAACACCATGCCCGTGGACCGCTCGACGTGGCGGAAGCGGTAGAAGCTCATCGCGCGGCCCATGTAGCCGGTGATGCAGCGCTCGTGGCTGTAGGGCGTGCCGAGGCTCTCGTTGGCGCAATGGTAGGCCAGTGCCAGCTCGTCGTCCTCGCTCTCGCCGATGCGGCCCATCGCCACCCGCAGGCGCTTGGGGAAGCTCAGCTTCTCGCGCGCCAAGTAGCGCTTCATGTGGTCGTAGAAAAGCTTGAAGTGCCGGTACTCGTCGGCCGCGATCAGCCGGCACACTTGGCGGAGCACCGGCTCCCCGGTCGCTTCCCCCAGCGCCGAATAGTAGGAGGAGGTGCCGGTTTCCACCATGCAGCGGGCGATCAGCTCGCCGGTGCGCGATCCCCGGATGGATGCGTCCACCTTGGTGTCGATCTTGAAGTCGGCGCGATAGCGCGCGAAGGCAACGTCGAAATCCCATCCCGAGTCGGCCAGCATTCCCCAGCGGCCCAGTGCGTCGCCGTGCTGCACCTCCTCCACCGCCCAGTTGTCGGCAGCGCCGGAAAAATCGGGATCACCCACAAACACGTTCTTCAGGTAGACCGCGTAGTCCAGCCCGTTCTTCTCCACCAGCGCCGCGGCCTTCACCAACGGCACGATGTCGGGGTCCACTTGGTCCGGGTCGAACGTGTCCCAGGCGATCTGCTCGATGTGCCAGTGCTTCATGGAAACCGGATAAGCGAAGGCCGCCCGATGGGCAATCTCACCGGGCGGCGCGACGGCTTCGAACTTCGGTGACCCGCGCGAGCGCGGGACGCGAACAGTCCCCCCGTCCGCCCGGGCAAACCAGCGGCGGGGGTCCGGGGGCAGCGTTCCTGGCCTACGTCGAACCGGCGAAAGCCGGACCCGGGCCGACCATCGCGACCGATCCCGCTCCGGCCCCGGCCACGTCAGGCGGCCTGGGCAGCTTCCAGCATCGCGCGGGCGCTCATCACCCGCTCCATGACGCGGTCGCGCGCCGCGGTCTCGTCCAGGGGCAACGCCGCGTGCTCGGCTTCCACCGCGGCCAGCCGCTGCTCGGCCGCGGCGCGCGACAACGTGGCCACCGGCATCGCCTCGTCGGCCAGCACCGTGACCCGGCCGGGGGTGATCTCGGCGAAGCCGCCGGCCACGAACAGCCGCTCGGTGTCGGCCCCGTTCTCGCGCACCGTGATCACGCCGCCCTTGAGCGCCACGATCATCGGCGCGTGGCCGGGCAGCACGCCGATATCGCCTTCCGCCGCGGGGATGGTCGCCATCTCCACGGGGCGCGACAACAGCAGCCGCTCGGGGCTCACCAGCTCCAGGTCGAAGGTC
>CAXTEL010000079.1:0-5166 GCA_964243365.1 uncultured Roseomonas sp.
CCTCGGTCCAGCCGTTCACGCCGGGCCCGATCATCAGCCCCGTCGGCCGCGACTGCCCGCGCATGATGCTGCGCCGGATCGCTTCCACGTCGACGGCGAGCTGCATCGCCCGCCGCACGCGCACGTCCTTGAACGGATTCTTGCCCCGCACGTCGGACTTCAGCAGCTCGTCGCGCGACTGGTCCATGCCCAGGAAGATCGTGCGCAGCTCCGGCTGCTGCACCAGCTTGATCCCCGGCGTGCGCCCCAGCCGCTCCGTGTCCTGCGGCGGCACCGTGTAGATCATGTCCACCTCGCCCGACAGCAGCGCCGCCACCCGCGTCGAAGCGTTGGAGATAATGTTCAGCGACACGTCGGTCAGGTTGTGCTCAGGCTTGTCCCACCAGCCCGGGTTGGCCCGCAGCGTGGTGCGCTGGTCCGGCTCGCGCGTGCCCAGCACGAAGGGCCCGGTGCCCAGCGCGTTGCGGGTGGCGAAGTTCTCCTCACGTGCCGTCAGGTCGGCCACGCGCGCGGCGTTGTTCGTCTCCGCCCAGCGCCGCGACATGATCACCCAGCCCGTGATCTCCTCCAGGAAGATCGGGTCGGGGTTGGCGGTCTCGAACTCCACCGTGCGCGCGTCGATCGCCCGCACCTCCTTCACCGCGGCGAGGTAGTGCTGCAGGTTCGACCCCGGCCCCTTCACCCGCAGTGCCGAGAACACCACGTCGTCGGCGGTCAGCGGCGAGCCGTCGGAGAACTTCACCCCTTCCCGCAGCCGGAACCGCCACGTCGTCGGCGAGGGCTGCTCCCAGCTCTCCGCCAGCGCCGGCTCCACCTTTAGCTCGCGGTTCCTGCGCACCAGCGGCTCGTAGATGTTGGCCGTGAACGACAGCAGGAACGTTTCCGACCTTGAGTACGGGTCCATCGAGTTCACGTCGCCGTCGTTGGCCCATCGGAACGGCGCCGCCTGCGCAAGGGGGGCGGACAGCGCGGTGGCCCCGAGCAGCGTGGCCGCGAGCAGATGTCGTCGCATGGTGAGAACCTCGTCCCGGGTGTCGATCCGCCGCAAGCTATGCGAGGGCCGTGCCGCGCGGAAGGGCGCCGCCCCGGGGCGCGGAACCCGGAACGGGCGCCGACGCGCGGCCTAGTGCGGGTCGCCCGTGGCCGGCCTCGATTTCCGCTGGTCGGGCTCGGGGCCAAGGGCGCCGCCCCCGGGGACCCATGGGGGCCCCCGGACCTCCGCCGTGAGCTTGCCCGAGCCGACAAGGGACTGCCCCCGACCTGACTTCGCCGTCGAGAACGACCCCCTGTCCGCCCGGGTACCTTCTTCACGGATCGGAGAAACGAGGAACCTCGGGTTCCTCGCGTGGTGTCCGGAAGGGCGGAACCTTTCTGGTCCCGAGTCGGACCGGCGGAAGCCGACGCCGGTCTCGGACCGCCGCCCGTCAGGCCGCCCGCAGCGCCTGCGGCAGATCGGCCACCGCCCGGTCCACCATCGCCGCGTCGGCCGCGGTGTCCAGCTTCTCGGCGATCACCGCCCGCGCCGCGTCCGTGCTCACGCTCGCCGCGGCCTGCCGCACCTCGGCCAGCGCGCTGGCCTCGGCCGCCGCGATGCGGTCCAGCGCCATGCGCTCGCGCCGCTGCGCCGACACCTCGGCTTCCGCGCTCGCGGCCTGGCCCAGCCGCTCGGCCTCGACCTTGGCCCGCGCGATCATCGCTTCCGCCTCGGTAGCCGCCGCCGCGCGGTCGGCGTCCGCCCGCGCCCGCAGCCCCTCGGCCTCGAACCGCAGCCGTTGCGCCTCGTCCAGCTCGGCCCGCACCGCGGCGCCGCGCGCGTCCAGCGCCGCCGTCAGCTTGCCCCACAGCAGCCGCCCGGCCAGCAGCACGAACAGCGCGAAAGACACCGCTACCCAGAACTTTGGGTCCAGCCAGAAATGCTCGTAGGCGTGGTGCATCAGGCGCGCCCTCCCGCGGCGACGGTTCGCGCGTCCATCGCGCGATCCACGGCGGCGGCCACGGCGCCCGGGTCGCGTATCCCGGCCAGCCGCTCCACCAGCGCGCCCGTGGCATCCACCGACACTTCGCGCAGCGCCCCCATAGCGGCGTCCCGCGCCCGGGCGATCCGCGCCTCGGCCGCCGCGACCTGCTCGCCCAGCCGGGCGTTGAGCACCGCCGTCCTGGCGTTGGCGTCGGCGGTTGCGGACTGTACGGCGCCGGCGATGGCGGCCTGCGCCTCGGCCCGCGCCCGGTCGGTGCCCTGCTTGTGCGCCTCGGCCGCCGCGTCGGCCTCGGACTTGGCGGCGTGCGCGGCGTCCAGGTCGGCGCCGATGCGCTCCCGCCGCTCGCCCAGTACCGTGCTCACCGGCGGCAGCAGGTACTGCGAGCACAGGAACACGAACAACCCGAAGATCACGATCAGCCAGACCACTTGGCTGATGGTCAGCGGGTTGGCGAAGTCGAGCTGCGGCATGCCGCCGGCGTCGGCCGCCGCGGCCTGTGCCGCGGTGTAGTCCTCGACGCTGCGGCGCTGCCCCTCGATCGCAGCGGCGCGGTCGGCGTCCGCCTGGATGGGGGCCCGTTCCGGAAGGGCGGCCGTCTGCGCCGAGGTGGGCGTGACGAGCGGACCCGGCACCACCGCGCCCAGGGCCAACCCGAGGGCCAGGGCCGCGACGCGCGCGAAGCCGCGACGCGCCCCGGGATGCGATCGGTGACGCGCCGAACCGGTCGCGCGGTGGGGACGGCTGGTCATCGCGTCTCCATGGTCCGCGGGCAGGGAAGCGGCACAGCGCCGCTTCCCCCAGCCCGCGACGCTCTCAGGCGAACAGGATCAGGAAGGCGATCAGCAGGGCGAACAGCGCCACCGCCTCGGTCAGGGCGAAGCCCAGGATGCCGATTGGGAACACCGTGTCGCGCACGCCCGGGTTGCGGGCCACCGAGGAGATCAGCGTCGAGAAGATGTTGCCGATGCCCAGGCCGACGCCGAACAGCGCGATGACCGCGAGGCCGGCGCCGAGTGCCTTGTAGGCGCCGAGGAAGGCGGCAGGATCGTTCATGTCTGAAGTTTCTTTCCTTGTTCGTCGTAGTGAGTGGGGAAGTCGGCCGACCGCCGCCGCCGCGCGGCCTGCTCAGTGCAGGTGCACGGCGTCGTGCAGGTAGATGCAGGTCAGGATCGCGAACACGTAGGCCTGCAGGAAGGCCACCAGCACCTCGAAGCCCACCAGCGCCACGTTGACCGCCAGCGGCAGCGCGGCGCCCGCCACGCCCACCGCGCCGAGCCCGCCGATCAGCAGCACGAAGGTCGCGAACACCTTCAGCATCACGTGGCCGGCGACCATGTTGGCGAACAACCGAATGCTCAGGCTGATCGGCCGCGATAGGTAGGACACGATCTCGACGGGGATGATGATCGGCGCCAGCCACAGCGGCGCGCCCTCGGGAAAGAAGTAGCCGAAGAACTTCCGGCCGTGGATCGCCAGCGCCACGATCGTCGTCACCCCGAACACGATCACCGCCAGCGTCAGCGTCACCGCGATGTGCGAGGTGTAGGTGAAAGCGTAGGGCAGCAGGCCCAGCATGTTGCCGAACAGCACGAACATGAACAGCGCGAACACGAACGGGAAGTAGCGACGCCCCTCGGGACCTACCTGCCCCACCACCAGCCCCTCGAGGAACTCGTGGAACATCTCGGCTGCCGCCTGCAACCGGCCCGGCACCACCGCGCGGTGGCGCATGCCCACCAGCATCAGCGCCGACACCAGGCCCACGGCCAGCAGCATGTGGGCGTTGGACTGGGTGAAGCCGACCGAGCGTCCGACCGCGCCTAGCACGGGAACCAGCTCGAACTGGCTCAGCGCGTCGATCGCTTTTCCTTCGGCGGCCAAGCTTGCGTCCTCGCTCTAAAGAAACCAATGGTCAGCGCGCGCGCGCCGGGGCGATCAGGCGGTACAGGTTCACCACCCCCGCGGCCCCGCCCACCACGAAGAACACCAGCAGGAGCCAGGGGGCCGTTCCGAGCCAGCGGTCGAGCAGCCAGCCCGCCCCTGCGCCCGCAATCAGCGCGGAAACGACCTCCACGCCGGCGCGCAGCCCCAATCCCCAGGTTCCCGGAAGCCCGCTCCCGCTTCTCGCGGGCTCCGGGTCCAGGCCCTGCCGGGCCCTGGCGCCGCGCAGGCGCTCCTCGAAGCCGTCCCGCTCGTCCACACTGTTGCTCCCCCAGGTCCCCCTCGGAAGGCGAGCGGGTCCTACGGAACGAGACAGGGGGTGTCAAGGCGCGGCGTGTCAACTCGGCAACCCCGCCGCCCTCGCCGGGCCCCGCCCTTCACGCCGACACGAACCCGCCGGACTGCCGCTCCCACAGCGCCGCGTACACGCCGCCGCGCGCCAGCAGCTGCGCGTGCGTGCCGCTCTCGGCCACCCGCCCGCCTTCCATCACCACCAGCCGGTCCATCCGCGCGATGGTGCTCAGCCGGTGCGCGATGGCGATCACCGTTTTGCCGCGCATCAGCGCGTCGAGCTGCTCCTGGATCGCCGCCTCGGCCTCCGAATCCAGCGCGCTGGTGGCCTCGTCGAGCACCAGGATCGGCGCGTCCTTCAGCAGCACGCGCGCGATGGCGATGCGCTGCCGCTGCCCGCCCGACAGCTTCACCCCGCGCTCGCCGACGTGCGCCTCGAACCCCGTCCGCCCGCGCCAATCGCGCAGGGTCTCGATGAATCCCTCCGCCTGCGCCCGCCGCGCGGCGTCCGCGACTTCCGCGTCGGGGGCTCCCGGCCGGCCGTAGCGGATGTTGTCGCGGATCGAACGGTGCAGCAGCGCCGTGTCCTGCGTCACCACCCCCACCGCCGCGCGCAGCGACTCCGCGCTCACCCCGGCCACGTCCTGCCCGTCCACCAGGATCCGTCCCGACTGCGGATCGAAGAAGCGCAGCAGCAGGTTCACCACCGTGGTCTTGCCCGCTCCCGAATGCCCCACCAGCCCGACCCGCTCGCCCGGCGCGATCGCGAGGTCCAGCCCGTCCAGCACCGGCCGCGCGACCCCTTCCCCCGCCGCGCGCCCGTAATCGAAGCGCACCCCGTCGAAGCGTATCTCGCCCCGCGGCACCCGCAGCGCCGCCGCCCCGGGCCGGTCGGCGGCCGTCGGCGGCACGGCGATCGAGGCCATGGCGTCCTGCACCACGCCCAGGTTCTCGA
>CAXTEL010000080.1:0-3858 GCA_964243365.1 uncultured Roseomonas sp.
CGAAAGCCAGTTCGGGCTGTGAGACTGCCCTCCCGCGCCCCGGCGCGGGACACCGTACCCAGCCAGGACCGGCCCGCCGGTCAGGCGCGCGCACTGTCTCGCGAGACGAGCCGGCGCGCGCCCCCGGCCGTTTCGGCCCCCTCGGTCGGGGTCTCGCCGTACTCGGCCTCGGCCAGCTTCCAAGCGAAGCCGAGCGCGTCCTGCGGGCGGGCGAATCTGTGCGCCGGTCCGTGCGCATCCCCGCGCCATGCGGTCAGGCGAAGCCCTTCGGCGGCCCGGGTCACGGAGAAGCTGAGCATCTCGTCATCGCCGTTCCGCGATGTCAGCAGCAGCGAAACCTCGCCATCGCAGTCCTCGAACGGTTCCGCATTCCAAGTGCCCGGGAAGATGACCAGGCCCGCCTCGAATTCGGCCACGTCCAGGTCGCTGAGGCCGTGCAGCGGGCGAACTAGGCTGATTAAGCCATCTTCGAATGCCGCCTGTGGTACCGGACTGCTGCACATCTTGCGCTCTCCTAGTGGTAGCCTCGCTGCCCGGAAGAAGGAGCGGCGGACTGAATCTACCCTGACCAGCGATCGTTAACGGGTTCTTGCCGGCGCACCCCGCTCACGGACTTGTCAGGAGTGAGCCAGCGACCACGCCCGGGTGAGCTCGCGGGCAGCGACGGCGAGCCGCGGCCGGAGCGCCACGCCCGAAACGCCCCGCTCAGATCGCCCCGAACCGGCCCAACGCCTCGTCCAGCTCGCGCGAGCGCTGCTCCAACAGTTGCACGTCAGCGGCGCTCGGACCGCCCGGCCGCCGCGCCGCCGCGGCGCGCTCCCGCTCCAGCGCATCCGCCTGACCCTGCACTCCGGCCGTGGCCGCCGCGCCGCGCTCCCGCCGCAGCCGCGTCACGGTGCCGCGCTGGGCGGCGATCTGCACGTTCAGCGCCCGCAGCCGCTGCTCGGCCGCGCTCACCTGCGCTCCCGTGCGTCGCTCCTCCGCCTGGGCGGCGCCGGCGCTGGTCGCGGCGGCGCTGGCCCGCTGTTCCGCCGCCGCCGCCGCCGCCTGTCGCTGCTGCACGCAGCGCTCGCCCGACCCGGATACCATCGCGCCCAGCCCGTCCACGAAACCGCGCTGCCCGGCCGGCGTGGCGCAGGGATCGCCGCCGGCGCACCCGGCCAGGAGCGACGCACCCGCCAGCACCGCCAGCACCGCCAGCATCCGGGCCTCCCGGGAAAGCGGGAACGGGGTCATGTCTTCCTCCTCGGATCAACGGCGCGCCCCGGGCCGCCAGTTCGCCGCGTCATCGGCACGCCGGCCCGCTCAGCCCGCCGGCACGCGCCGCAGCGCGTCCTCCAGCTCTCCGGCGGTGAAGCGCAGCCGGCTCTGCGCCTCGCTGATCTTGCTGTCGGTGGACACCAGCCCCGGGTTGCGCGCCAGGGCCTGCTGGATGCCGTCGCGCGCTTGGCCGGCGTCGTCGGCGGATTTGCGCATCAGCTGCGCGTCCTGGCGCATGGCGCCGACCTCGGCGCGGTACTGCGCCACCGTGACCTGCCCCGCGCGGTACTGCCGGTCCAGCGTGGCCAGCCGCGCACGGTTGGTTTCGCTGGCCCGCTCGGCGGTGTCGGCCGTCTGCTGCAGCTCGTCGGCCGAGCGCTGCGCTGCCTCCACCCGCGCCTGGGCGCTGCCTTCCTGGCGGCCCTGCGCCGCGTTGGCGTTACCGACCTGGTTGCCCAGCAACCCGCCGGCCACCGCGCCGAGCAGGCCGCCGATCAGCGCTCCCTGCCCGCCGCGGCCACCGGTGGCCCGCGCGCCGACGTAGCCCGCCCCGGCGCCGAGCAGCCCGGTCAGCAGCGCGCCCGTGGCGATCGTGGAAGTCTGCGACTGCTGCCGCAGCGCCTGCTGCTCCGGCGACAGGTAGGCGTTGCCGCCGGCACCCTGCATGCCGCTCATGTCGGCGCAGCCGCTCAGGGCGATGCTGGCCGCCAGCACGGCGGCAGTGACGCGCGTGCGGGCCGCGAACCCGGGATGGCGCGACGTGGTCATGGGACACCTCTCGTTGGCGGCGGAACGGATTGGGAGAGAATAGGCGGGGAAGCGGGCGAAACTAAGGGTCGTCACCGCCCGCCGCCCGCCGGGCAGCCGAGGTTGTAGCCCCACTGCGTTCCCGCGCCCGGCCCCACCACCTCGACTTCGACGACTTGGCTCTCGGGGCCGCTGCCGGGCGGTGGGTTCCACTCGAAGCCCAGCTCGCCGGGACCCGAGACGGCACCGGGGGTCTGGGCGACGATGCGGCCCCGATACAGCACGCGGATCACGTCGGGCTGCTGCAGCGTGTTGTAGCGCAGCCGCACCGGCCCGGCCTGCGGGCCGAGGTAGTGTCGCGTCACGGTGCGCCCCTGGCCGCCGCTGCGGGTTTCCTGGTTGCACGGCTCGCTGTTCGGCGGGCGCTCCTGCGGCGGTGACGGACGCGGCACCGGCGGTGGCTCCGGGCGCGGCGGCGGCTCGGGCCGGGGGACGGGCGGCGCCGGACGCGGCAGCGGTTCCGGCCGGGGTGGCGGGGGCGCCGGCGGCGGTGGCGGCGGGATCGGCGTCTCGGGCGGCGCCGGCTCGGGCGGAACCTGCTCCGGCGGCGGTGGCGGCGCTGGGCGCGGCTCCGGCACCGGCGGCGCGGCCGGCAACGGGCACAAGGCGCGTCTCTCCCCCAACTCGGTTTGCAACGCGGCCAGCCGGCGCCGCAGCGCCCGCTCGCGCTCGCCCTCCGCTTGCAGGTCCAGCAGCGCCCGCAGGCTGCCGGGCTCGGCGCGGCAGGCCGGCGGCTCGGGCGCCAGTCGCGCCGAGATCCACGGCGCCGCCGCCGCCGCCGCGACGCCCAGCAGCGCCAGGGCCGCAGCCCCCGCCGTCAGCGCCGCCCAGGGAAGCCGCGCCGGCGGGTCCGCCGGCCGGCCGTCGTCGAGCCGCGCCAGCAGCCGCAGCCCACCCGGCACCGCGGCCGGAACCATGCCCCAGCCCGCCAGCACCGGCCGCCCCTCGTGGGCGAACACCGCCTCGAAGCTGGGCACCTCGATCGCCGCAGCCACCAGCGCCGGCAGCCCGGCGGAGCCGGAGGGCTCGCGTCCGGCCGCCACCTCGGCCGCCCGGCGCAGCGCGCCCGCCAGCCGCCCGATCTCGGCCCGCAGCCGATCGCGACCCTCCCCATCGAGGTCCTCGAATCGCGCCACGGCGCCCGGCGGAGCGGCGAAGGCGATCGCGCGGTCCTCCGCCGACGGAACCCCGAACAGCCCCGCCGTTTCCGCGCCCGCCGCGTCCCACAGCAGCCGCGACAACACTGCGTGCGCGCCCGCGTGGTCCCAGCCCTCGGGCAGCAGCACGACGTGCCCGGATAGCGGGATCGTGGTCAGGCGCTGCATCGCCCTACCGTCCCGGCACGTCGAAGGTGGTCACGGGCACGTCCGAGCCCAGCTCGACACGGCCGGCCACCACCCGGTCCGGCTGCCCTTCCATCCGAATCGTCACCCGGAACGCCGAGGCGCGCGGCGCCGGCGGATGTTGCCCGCTGTGCAGCACGCGCACGGCGTAGCGCCCGACGGCCGGCTCGGTCCCGAACACGATATTCTCCACGGCGCGCGGGGTGAAGGGCGGCTGCAGGTTGCGGTCGAGGTCCAGCTCGCCGCCGCAGGCGCTCTTGCGCTCGTACCAGATGCGCTGGCCGCCGGGACAGACCACCACCAAATCCAGGTCGTTCAGGTCGTCCCACGCCAGGATCACCTGCACCCGGCCGGTACGGGCGCCCTGCTCGCGCGCCCGCTCGGCGTCCCCGGCCGCCGGGCGCGGCTGCTCGGGCGCCGGCCGGGGCGCGGGCTGCGGCGCGCCGGG
>CAXTEL010000081.1:0-3828 GCA_964243365.1 uncultured Roseomonas sp.
GCTGCTCAGCCGCGACGAGGAGGACGACGAGGCCTGAGCCCGACGACCAGCGAGCGGGCCGGGATCGGGGCGGCTCGGGTTTCCGGTGATCCGCCACCAGGCCAGGAGCGCCGCCCCCGGACCCCCCGGTAGGGTGTCCGGAAGGGCGGAGCCCTTCTGGTCCGACGGCGGATCACCGGAAACCCGAGCCGGCCCCGGATCGTCCGGCGACCGGGCACGGTTCGTCGCCGGCGGCCTCAGCCCCGCTCGCGCGGGCGGAGCTCGACCACCTTGCTGCCCGCTTCCAGCATCTCGGCCACCTTGCGGGCGAGCTGCTCGCGCCTGAACGGCTTGCCCAGCAGATGCACGCCGTCGTCGAGCCGGCCCCCGTGGACGATGGAGTTCTCGGTGTAGCCAGACATGTAGAGCACCCGCACCGCCGGGCGCACGGCGGTGATCCGCTCGGCGACCTCGCGCCCGCGCAGCGACCCGGGCAGCACCACGTCGGTCAGCAGCAGGTCCACCTCGGCCGCGTGGGCGCCGAACACGCGCAGGGCCTCGTCGCCGTCGGCGGCTTCCAGCACCCGGTAGCCGAGGTCGCGCAGGATCTCGGTGGCGATCTCGCGCACCGCCGGCTCGTCTTCCACCACCAGCACGGTGGCGTGCCCGCGCGGCAGACTCGCGGGCGGGCCGCCGCGCGAGATCGCCGCCGCGGCGCCGGCCGCGACGCCCACGGCGCGGGGGAGATAAACCTTCACCGCCGTGCCCTCGCCGGGCTCGGAGTACACCTTCACGTGCCCGGCCGACTGGCGGACGAAGCCCCACACCATTGCCAGCCCCAGACCGGTGCCCTTGCCGTCCGGCTTGGTGGTGTAGAACGGCTCGAAGATCCGTGCCGCCACCTCCGGGGCCATGCCGGTGCCGGTGTCGGATACCGCGACCATCACGTAGTCCCCGGCGGTGACGTCGGCGTGCGCCCGGGCGTAGCTCTCGTCGAGCACTTTGTTGGCCAGCTCGATGGTCAGCCGCCCGCCACCGGGCATGGCGTCGCGGGCGTTGAGGGCGAGGTTGAGCACCGCAGCCTCGAGCTGCGCCGGGTCGGCCATGGCCGGCCACAGCCCGGCCGAGTCCACGAAGCGCAGGTCGATCTGCTCGCCCAGCGTGCGCCGCAGCAGCGGCACCAGGTCGGGCATGGAGGCGGACAGGTCAATCGGCTTGGGCGCCAGGGGCTGCTTGCGCGCGAAGGCCAGCAGCTGCGCCGTCAGGTTCGCGCCGCGCTGCGCCGCCCACCCGGCGCGCTCCAGCCGGGCCTGCGCGGGATGGTCGGCCTCCAGCCGGGCGCGGGTGAACTCCAGGTTGCCCAGGATCACGGTGAGCAGGTTGTTGAAGTCGTGCGCGATGCCCCCCGTGAGCTGGCCGATCGCCTGCATCTTCTGGGATTCGCGCAGCACCGCCTCGGCCCGGGCGCGCTGGGTCATGTCGCTGACCGTCAGCACGAAGCCGCCTTCGGGCGTCGGCGTGCGGCGAATCTCGAGCTGGTGGCCGTCGGTGCGGGTGCGCTCGAAGGCCACGTGCTCGCTGCCCGCCCGACCGGCCGGGCCGGGCCGCAGCTCGTCCTTGGACTCCAGCAGCATCCCGCCCGCCTCGGCCCCGTGCTCGGCCAGGGCGGCGTAGGAGGTGCCCTCGCGGGTGAGCGCGCGCGGGAGGGCGAGCAGCGTCTGGAAGCACTGGTTGGAGTTGGTCAGGCGGCGCCCGGCGTCGAACACGCCCACGCCCTGGGTCAGGCTGTCGAGCGAGGCGCGCAGCCGCAGCGCCAGGGCGCGCTGCTCGGCCTCCGCGCGCGAGGAGGCCGCCCAGGCCAGGTTCAGTGACCGGGCCGCCCAGGCCAGCGCCAGCACCGCCACGACGACGGCGGCGAGCAGCAGCCAGCGCATCGTGGCCGCGTCCCGGTCGGCCACCGCGAGCCGCTCGGACAGCAGCCGGGTCTCGTCGGCCGCCATGGCGGCCAGCGAGGCGCGTATCCTGGTCATCCCTTGCCGGCCCGTGCCGGCCCGCACCAACCGCTGCGCGAGCTCGATGCCGCCCTCGCGACGCCCCTGGATCCCCCGCGTCAGCGCCGCCAGCCTGTCCTGCAACAGGGGCGCGAGCTCCTGCAGCCGGGCTTGCGCGGCCGGGTTGTCAGCGGTCAGGCGCCGCAGCTCGCCCTGCAGAATGCCCACCCGGCCGACCCCAAACTCGTGCGGCTCCAGGTCGGCCTCGTCGCCGGTCACCAGGAAGGTGCGCTGCCCGGACTCGGCGTCCCGGATCGCCACCTCCAGCTCCCGGACGGCGCCGATTACCTCGTAGGTGTGCTCCACCCATTCCCGCGCCGCGCTGGCGGCGTGGGAGCGCTCCCAGGTCGCCGCGCCGAGCAGCGCCAGGAGGGCGAGCAGCGCCGCCATGGTGAGCATGTTGGCGCGGGTGACGGCGTTGCGGGACATGGGATCGGGGGGAGCTCTCCGGATCGGCCCGGCGGCGCGGACACAGCGAAGGATACCACGCGTCGGACGACACTACGATGCCGCGGGGTCCTGGCACCACGAGGGCCGGGCGCCACGCGTGGCCCACGGAGGGAGCAGGCGCCGGCGCGGGTGCGGGCCGTCCGCCCTTAGCCCGGTCTTTACCAAACCGCCGCTAGCCTCGCGAACCATCGGGACGCGCGAAGCCGCTCCCGCGCCCGCGACTCGGAAAATCCGCACATGACGCGTCGCCTGACCCTGGCCTACCAGCTGAATGCGCTCGTCGGCGTGCTCTGCGCCGCCCTGCTGGCCGGCTCGGGCGTCGCCGTGATGGAAGCCACGCAGCGCCTGCGCGTCGCGGGCGACGACGTCGCCGTGGCGGACACCGCACGCACGAACTTCGCCGCCCTGCAGGCCACCCGCATGGAGCGCGGCTCCGTGCGCACGGCGCTGCAGGCCCAGGGCGCGGCGGCCCCGGACGTTCTGTCGAGCGCCGCGGGCGCCCGCGCCGTCGCCAACCCGGCGCTGGACGCCCTGGCCGGCAACTGCGCCCAGGTCAGCTGCGCGAAGGACGGCGTGGGCCGGCTCGCGGCCGCCCGCGCGGGGCTGGCGGCGGTGCGGAGCGAGGCCGACCCGGCCCTGTCGCGCGCCTTGGCGGAACGGCCGCAGGGCATTGCCGCCCGCTACAACGCGGCGATCACGGTGCTGGCGGACCTGCTGGAGGAGTTCAACGGCGGCCTCACGGAACAAGTGCGGGGCGAGCGCGACCCTGGTGCAGGTCAAGGACGCCGCCTACGCGACGCGCGATGCCGTGGGGCTGGAGCGCACCATCCTGCTCACCGGCATGGCGCGGGGGTCCTTCATCGCGGAGGAGCGCGCCGGCATGGCCAACCCGCGCTCGCGCGCGAGCGCGACCTGGCCGCTGGTGCTGAGCGCGGCCGGAAGCGTCCCGGCCCCGGTGCGCGCCGCCATCGACGCGGCCAAGGCCGGCGTCTTCGAGCGCTACGTCGCCCTGCGCGCGGCCACGGAAACGGCGATCAACGAGGAGCGGGCGACGCCGATCGACCTGGCGGGCATGGATCGCGCCACGAACGACGCGACCAACGCCCTCGTGGCCGTGGTCGACGCCACGCTCGCCGGCATCGGCGACCTGGCCCGGGCGGAGGTGGCGAGGGCACGTTGGCAGCTCGCGGCCGCGGCGGCGGCGTCGCTGGCGGTGCTGCTCGTGGGCGCCGGCGCGGCGATGCTGCTGCGCCGGCGCGTGCTCCGGCTCCTGGACGCCCTGCGCGACGGGCTGCAGCAGGTGGCGCGGCGCGACTATAGCTTCGACCTGCCCTGCGTTTCGCGCGGC
>CAXTEL010000082.1:0-3655 GCA_964243365.1 uncultured Roseomonas sp.
GGCGGGCTCGGGGCCGGCGCGGGGGCCGGCGGCGGTGGTGGCGGTGGTGGTGGGGTCGGCGGCTCCGGACGCGGCGGCTCGGGCGGCGGCGGCGTTGCGTTCGTGGTCGGCGCCGGCTGCGGCGTCGGCGGAGCGGGCGCCGGGGACGGCGTCGGTGCCTGGGCGAGCTGCGGCGGCAGCGACGAGATCACCTCCACCGGGATCGCCTGCTCGCGCGGCTCCTCCATTCGCGGCGCCGGCAGGCCGACGAGCAGGGCCAGCGCCAGCAGCAGGTGCAGCGCCGCCGACGTCACCCCCCATTCGCGCAGGTCGCGCGGCCAGCGCATGGTCCGTCCCGCCCTTGGTGCTCAGCGCGCCGCGCACGTCGCGCCGTTCCCGGCGCTCGGCGGCCACCACTCCCATGTCCCGCCGTCGTTCATCGCGCCGGCGCGCGCTGGGCCGGGCCGCCCGCGTTGCTTCCGCCGGTCGCCGGCCGCGCGGCGGCCCCTGCACGGCCGGCGGCCGGCTGCTCCGCCAGCAGCGCGACGCGGGTGAAACCGGAGGTGATCACCGATCCCATCACCTCCATCACCCTGCCGTAGGTGTTGCCCCGGTCGCCGCGCACGAAGATACGCCGTTCCGGCGCCCCGGCGGGCTGCTCGCGCAGGATCGCCTGCAGCCGCGGCACCAGCCCCTCCAGCGGCACTTCGGTGTCCTGGAGAAAAATCCGCCCTTCCGGGTTCACCGAGATGGTGAGCGGCTCGCTCTCCTGGTTCAGCGGCGCGGCGTTGGCCTTGGGCAGGTCCACCGGCACGCCGGAGGTCATCAAGGGTGCGGCGATCATGAAGATGATGAGCAGCACCAGCATCACGTCCACCAGTGGCGTGACGTTGATCTCGGCCATCGGGCGGTAGCGCGCGCGGCCCTTGCCGGGCCCGAGCGAGGCGGCCATTCCCGAACCCCCTCAGGCCGCCGCGGGGAGCGACGGCGCCTCGTCGGCCTGGCGCGACAAGATGGTGCCGAACTCGGAGGCGAAGGCCTCCAGTCGCCCCGCGAAGCGGGCCAAGTCGGTGTTGAGCTTGTTGTAGGCGAGCACAGCGGGGATGGCGGCGACCAGCCCGATGGCAGTGGCGAACAGGGCTTCCGCGATGCCCGGCGCCACCACGGCGAGATTGGTGTTGTTGTTGCCGGCGATCGCCGAGAAGGAGTTCATGATGCCCCACACCGTGCCGAACAGGCCGACGAAGGGGCCCACGGAACCCACGGACGCCAGGAACACCATCCAGCGCTCCATGCGCTCCATCTCGCGCCCCACGGTAACGGCCATAGCGCGGTCGGCGCGCTCCTTGACGCCCATCATGGCGATGACGGTGCCGGCGGAGTGCTCGGTGCTGGCCTGCCATTCGCGCATGCCGGCGCCGAACACGGCGGCCAGCGGGTGCGCCGGGCGCTCGCCCTCGGCGCGGTACAGCGCGTCGAGGTTGCCGCCCGACCAGAACCGCTCCTCGAAGGCGGCGGCGGCGCGGTTGGCGCGACGGATCGCGGTGACCTTCTCGAACACCACCGCCCAGACCCAGACGCTGGCCAGGATCAGGCCGATCATCACGAGCTTCACCACCCAGTCGGCCTGCAGGAACAGGCCCCATAGCGTGAGGTCGTGGGCGGCCGCGCCCAGGTTCGTCGCCGTCACGCCGTCGCCCATGAAACGGAAGTCCTTCCCCTACGAACCGAGTCGCCCGGACCCGGGTCTCCCGAACGGGTCGGAGCCGGGCAACCAAGCCGATCCCGCCTCCCCCGCTGGTCCACCCGCCATCGCGCCGCGCAACACCGAGCGCCAGGGCTCGGGAATGCGCGCCGGACGCAGCCTCTCGCGGCCCACGCACACCAACTCCACCCGCAACCGCGCACGGGAAGACAGCCCCGCCGCGTCCAGCACGTCCTGCTCCAAAGCCACCGCCGCCGCGGTGAGCCCCGCCACGCGGGTTTCCACTAGCAAGGCGTCGTCCAACCCGGCCGGGCGCAGATACTCCACTTCGAGGCGCCGCACCACGAGGAACAGCGCGTGACGCTCCATCATAAGTTGATGCGGCAAGCCCATGTCGCGCATGGATTCCGTCCGCGCCCGCTCCGCCCAGCGCAGGTAGGAAGCGTGGTAGGCCATCCCGCCCGCGTCGGTGTCCTCGAAGTACACGCGGACGGGGAAGCGATGCGCGGACATGACTGCGACGCCTACCGGGGTTGCGGGCGGGCCGCCAGGGCGGACGCCGTCCGGGCCCGCCCCGCCCGGAGGTTTGGTGGACGGCCCCGGCCGCCTCACTCCTCCAGCAGCAAATCTCCCTGCACCGCCGCGTTCCTGGGGGGCGTCATCCCCAGGTGCCGCCAGCCCGGCAAACCCAACACCCGGCCGCGCTGGGTGCGCAGGATCAGTCCCTCCTGGATCAGGTAGGGCTCGATCACCTCCTCCAGCGTGTCGCGGCTCTCGGCCAGCGCGGCGGCCAACGTTTCCACCCCCACCGGCCCGCCGCCGTGGTGGTCGGCGAGGCGCCGCAGGTAGCGCCGGTCCATGGCGTCCAGCCCGAGCGTGTCCACCTCCAACCGGCGCAGCGCGTCGTCGGCCAGCGCCTTGTCGGCCGGCACCCCGCCCACCGCCGCGAAGTCGCGGATGCGGCGCAGCAGGCGGCCGGCGATCCGCGGCGTGCCGCGCGAGCGGGTGGCGATCTCACGCGCCCCATCGGAGGTGAGCGCCAAGCCGAGCTTCTGGGCGCCGCGCGCCACGATCCGCTCTAACTCCTCGGGCGTGTAGAACTGGAGCCGGAGCGGGATGCCGAAGCGGTCGCGCAGCGGCGTGGCGAGAAGGCCGGCGCGCGTGGTGGCGCCGACCAGGGTGAAGGGCGGCAGGTCGATGCGCACGGTGCGCGCCGCCGGCCCCTCGCCGATGATGAGGTCGAGCTGGAAATCCTCCATCGCCGGGTACAGCGTTTCCTCGATGGCGGGCTGCAGGCGGTGTATCTCGTCCACGAACAGCACGTCGCGCGGCTGCAGGTTGGTCAGGATGGCGGCGAGGTCGCCGGCCCGCTGCAGCACCGGGCCGGAGGTGGCGCGGAAGCCCACGCCCAGCTCGCGCGCCACGATTTGCGCCAGTGTGGTCTTGCCTAGGCCGGGCGGGCCGAACAGCAGCACGTGGTCCATGGCGTCGCCGCGGTCGCGGGCGGCCTGCACGAACACGGCGAGGTTCTCGCGCAGCGCCGGCTGGCCGGTGAAGTCGGCCAGGGTCTGCGGGCGGAGGGTCGCCTCGATGGCGTCCTCCTCCTGGCGCTCGCCCTGGGCCAGGCGCGGGGTCGGGCGGGTGGTGCCGCTGCTGCTCATGAAAGGAACGTAGCGTGATCGGGGGTGGCGTGTCGCGGCCGGGGGTGCGCGTGATGTCGCGGCCGAGAAGCCGGGCCGTGCCGGACCCGATCGCGCCGGCAGGGCGCCGCGAGCCGGTGCGGCGCGGTGCGGAGGGAGGTGGAATGCAGCTCTACTCGCGTTGGCGGAATTCGGCTGGTGAGCGGGTTCGCATCGCGTTCAACCTCAAGGGGCTGGGTTACGAGTACGTCCCCGTCGGGTCGCTCCCTCCGGGCGACTACCTGTCTGGTTGCGAGACCTCCTTGGCAGCCTCAGCGATGAGGCGTGCTTT
>CAXTEL010000083.1:0-3488 GCA_964243365.1 uncultured Roseomonas sp.
GCCTGCGCGACGCCCTGGCCTACGTCGGGCAGGACGCGGTGATCTTCGACGACACCGCCCTGGGCAACATCGGCTGCGGCCGCCCCGGTGCCACGGCCGTCCAGGTCGAGGACGCCGCCCGCGCGGCCGCGGCGCACGACTTCATAGCCGCCTTGCCGGACGGCTACGCCACGGTGCTGGGTCCCGGTGGCAACCGGCTGTCGGGCGGCCAGAAGCAGCGGGTCGCCCTGGCCCGCGCCCTGCTGCGCGACCCGCGCGTGCTGCTGCTCGACGAGGCGACCAGCGCGCTGGACGCGGGCAATGAGGCCCTGGTGCAGGCGGCGCTGGCCCGGCTGCGCCGGGGCCGCACCACACTGGTGGTGGCGCACCGCTTGTCCACGGTGCGCGACGCCGACCTGATCGTGGTGCTGGAGGACGGCCGCGTGGCCGAGCAGGGCACCCACGCCGGGCTGATGGAGCGGGGCGGCGCCTACGGCCGGCTGGTGCGCAACCAAGCTTTCGTGCCGGGATGAAGCCTCAGCTCTCGCCCCAGATCGCTATCACCCTCGCCACCGCCGGCCGCCGCTTGGTGCGCGCTAGGTGGGCGTCCAAATTCGGCGGCAGCGCGACGCCCTCCTCGGCCGCCCAGCGCTCGACGTAGAACAGCGCCGTGTCGGCTACCGTGAAGCACTCGCCGGCGAACCACGGGCCGTCGCCGAACTGCCGGCCGAGGATCGCGAAGCCCTCCGTCGCCATTTCGCGGCCCCGCTCCTTCACCGCCGACTGCCCGAGCCCGAACTTGCCGTGCAGGACGTCGTCCGGCTCGAAGTTCGCCGGCTTGATGATCCGGCCGAAGCCCTGGCCGTGCACCGTGTCCACCGCGTAGTCCATGGCTTCCAGCACGCGCGCCTCGCCCTCGGCGTCGTCGGGGATCAGTCCCATCCCCGGATTGGTGCGGGCCAGCCAAGTGGCGATGGCGCCGTACTCCGTCAGCACGGAGCCGTCGTCGCGCACCAGGGTCGGCAGCTTGCCCTTGGGATTGATCGCCAGAAACGCCGGCCCGTGCGTTTCCTGCTTCCCCACGTCCCACTCCTGCAATTCGTACTGCCGGCCGATTTCCTCCAGCAGCACGTGGATGCCGATGGCGCAGGTGTGCTTGCCCCAGTGCAGCTTCACGGCGCGGTCCTCATTGTCCCCACGTGGAACCGGTGCGCCGCCGGCAAGGTTGCGCCGGGTCGGCGACGGCGGCCAAGGACCAACCGCGCGGGCCACCCTCCGTTGCCGCTCGCGCGGCGGCGGGGAGGCGGAGCGACGTTTTCCGCCCCGGCCTCAGAGCTGGGACTCGATCGGCAGCCAGCTCACGATGCGCGCGATCACCCGCCGGTGCAGGCTGGCCGCCGGCTCGTGGCGCTGCACGCGTGGGCCGGAACGCCCCTCGTCGCTCCACACCAGCCGCCCGTCCTCCAGCCCGACGCGGTAGGACCGCTCCGGGTCGGTCAGCCGCGCGTGCTCGGCCAGGAGGCGCCGGCACAGCTCGGGCTCGCGCGCGAAGGCGCCCATCTCGGTGTTGAGGTTGGCCGAGCGCGGATCGAGGTTGTAGGAACCCACGAACAGCACCTCGCCGTCCAGCGCGAAGGCCTTGGTGTGCAGGCTGGCGCCGCGCGAGCCGAGCACGCCGCCGTCCTCGTCGCCCGAGCGCTTCAGCTCGAAGAGCTCCACCCCCGCCGTCAGCAGCTTCTTCCGGTAGCGGCTGTAGCCGCCGTGCACCGCCACCACGTCGGTCGCGGCTAGCGAGTTGGTCACCACCGAGATCCGCACCCCGCGCGCGGCCATCGCCACGAGCGCCTCCGCCCCGGCCTCGCCGGGCACGAAGTAGGGGGAGATCAGCACCGCCTCGCGCCGCACGGTGCGCAGCGCGTCCACGATGGGGTCCACCAGCGTGCCCGCCACGACGGCGCCGGTGGCCTTCTCCGGCGGGTCGGCCGCGACCCGCAGCCCGTCGGCCGGTAGCAGCCGCCCCTCGTCGCGCAGCACGTCCGCCGCCACCGCCGAGGCGCGCAGCCGCTCCAGGTAGGGCCGCGCGCCCGGCGCCGCGTCCAGCGCGTCCAACGAGGCGCGCAGCCGGTCGAGGTCGCCGCCCGCCGGCCGGGCCGCGGCGCAGCGCGCCACCGGCCGCGCCAGACGGTGCCGCCAGTAGCGCTCGAACACCGCCGTCGCCTGCGCCGCCGCGCGCCCGGCCACGGCGAGGTCGAGGTCGCGGAAGTTGAAGTCGCCGCTGGCGTCGAAGTACTCGTCGCCGATGTTGCGCCCGCCCAGGATGGCCAGTCCACCGTCCGCCACCCAGGACTTGTTGTGCATTCGGTGGTTCAGGTGCCAGCCGCCCAGGGCCAGCTCCAGCGCGAAGCCGGCGTGTCCCCAGCAGCGCCAGCGCTGCGGGTTGAACAGCCGCACCTCCACGGAGGCGTGGTCGTCCAGCGCCGCCAGGGCCGACATCGCCCGCTCCGCCCCCAGCACCGCCGTGTCGTCGAGCAGCAGCCGCACCCAAACGCCGCGGTCGGCTGCGCGCAGCACCTCGCGCGCCAGCAGCCGGCCCGTCACGTCGTCGTGCCAAGCGTAGTACTGCAGGTCGAGCGTGCGTGCCGCCCCCCGCGCCGAGCCCGCCCGCAGCGCGAAGGCTTCCAGCCCGTCGGTCAGCAATGCCGCGCCGGAGCGCGCCCCGATGCCGCGCAGCAGCGCCTCGATCTCTCCGTCCAGCCGGCCCTGCGGCACCGCCGCGGCCGGGCGGCGCCGGGCCCGGAACAGCGGCGGCCGCGCCCGCATCGCCCGCAACAGCGTGGACGCGCCCGCCATCGCGCTCAGGCCGCGGCGGCCAGCGGCAGCGCGGCCGCCGCGAGGTCCAGCCGCGCCCGCAGTGGCAGGTGGTCGGAGGCCAGCCGCGCCAGCGGGCTGTCGTGCGCCTCCACCTCGCGCACCAGCCCCAGCGGCCAGCCCAGGATGCGGTCCAGCGAGAATACCGGCCGCCGCGCGGGGAAGGAGCGCGGCGCGCCCTCGGCCGGGCCGAACACCGGCTCCAGCGCCCGCAGCGCTGAGAAGCGCGGCGGCCGCCACTCGTTGAGGTCGCCCATCAGCAGCGTGGGCATCGGCTCGCCCTGCGCCACCGCCTCCAGCAGCGTCACCGCCTGCCGCGTCCGGCAGCGGCGCAGCAGGCCCAGGTGCGCCGCCACCACGCGCAATGGGCCGCCGGGAAGCAGCAGCTCGGCGACTACCGCCCCGCGCGGCTCGGCGCCGGGCAGCTTGAGCCGGCGCAGCCGGGCGGTGCGGGCCACCTCGCCGCCGGGGTCGCGCACCAGGATCGCGTTGCCGTGCCAGCCGTGCCCGTCGGGCAGGTCCGACACCCGCAGCAGCGTCAACCCGCCCTCGCGTCGCAGCGCCGCGGCGTCGAGCAGGCCAGAGCGGCGGCCGAAGCGGCGGTCGGCCTCCTGCACCGCCACCACGTCGGCGTCCAGCTC
>CAXTEL010000084.1:0-3349 GCA_964243365.1 uncultured Roseomonas sp.
GGCGGGGGTCCGGGGGCCCCCTGGGTCCCCGGCGGGGTCCAGGGGCAGCGCCCCTGGACCCAAGCCCGAACCAGCGGAGACGAGAGGCCGGGTCACACCCGGGCGGACACCTCGGGCAGCGCCTCGAAAGCGGGGCGGGCGAACAGGTAGCCCTGGACGAGGTTGACGCCGAGGTCGCGCAGGGCGTCCAGCTCGGCGCGGGTTTCCACGCCCTCGGCCACCGCGGTGATGTCCAGCTCGGCGCACACCGACAGCACGGCGCCGACGATGGCCCGGCGCACGCGGTCGCCGTCCAGGCCGCGGATCAGCTCCATGTCGAGCTTGATGACGTCGGGCTGGAAGCGGGCGAGCAGGCCCAGCCCCGCGTAGCCGGCGCCGAAGTCGTCGATGGCGACGCGGAAGCCGCGCGCCCGGTATTCGCGGAAGATGGCGCCGAGGTGCTCGGGGTCGTCCACGCGCTCGCCTTCCGTCACCTCGAACTGCAGGCGGTCGAGCGGGAAGCCGTGGCGACGGGCGGTGGCGAGGGTGACGCGGACGCAGGTCTCGGGGCGGTACATGGCGCCGGGGATGAAGTTGATGGACAGGTAGGCGCCGCGCCCGACCACGCCCAGGCGCGAGGCCAGCTCGATGGCGCGAACGCGGCAGGACTGGTCGAAGGCGTAGCGGTTGGCAGCGGTGACGCGGGCCAGCACGGAAGGGGCGGGCTCGCCGGCCGGGCCGCGCACCAGCGCCTCGTAGGCGTGCACCCGGCCGCCCGCTAGGTCCACGATGGGCTGGAAGGCCATGGAGAAGGGGAAGGGCTGGGCCACGCCGTCGGCGCAGCCGGCGCAGCCGCCGCCGGGCGCGGCGCGGGCGGGAGCGGGGCCGTTCCCGGGCGCGGAGCCGGGGAAGCCGGGACCGTCACCCGGTCCGAGGGAGCCGGCGCGATCGATCCGGGTGAGCGTGGACAAGCGTTCGATCCTTATCGCCGGAGGTTTCGCGCCAGCATGGGACCGATCGCCGAAGACTTGGTAAACGCGGGCCGCCGCAGCGGGTGGGCGCGCGCCGCCCGCCCGGGGAAGGGCGGGCCGCCTCGGCCGGGGCAGCGGCCCGGAAGCGTGCCCGCCGCCCCCGGGGGTGTCAGTCGGCCGCCATGGACATGCGGGCGCGGTTGAGCACGGTGGTGACGTGGTCCTCGGCGGCGGCGGCGACGCGCTCGGTCTGCTCGGGCGTGAACACGTGGCCGGCGCCCTCCATCACCCGGTAGTCGATCTTCACGTTCTTCTGGGTGTTGAGCTTGTCGACCAGCTTCCGCACGGAGGGCTCGGGCACCAGTTCGTCGCTGTCGCCGTGCAGGATCAGGCCCGAACAGGGACAGGGCGCGAGGAAGCCGAAATCGTAGTGGCTGGCCGGCGCCGAGATGGACACGAAGCCGCCCATCTCGGGGCGGCGCATCAGCACCTGCATGCCGACGTAGGCGCCGAAGGAATAGCCGGCGACCCACAGCATGGGCGCCGCCGGGTTGACGGCCTGGAGGAAGTCGAGCGCGGATGTGGCGTCGGAAATCTCGCCGATGCCGCCGTCGTAGCGGCCCTGGGAGCGGCCGACGCCGCGGAAGTTGAAGCGCAGGGTGGAGAAGCCCATCGCCTGGAAGCGGCCGTAGAGGGCGTGGACCACGCGGTTGTTCATGGTGCCGCCGTGCAGCGGGTGCGGGTGCAGGATCAACGCCGTGGGGGAGTTGGCGCGCTTGGAATGGTGGTAGCGCCCTTCCAGCCGGCCGTCGGGGCCGGCGAACATGACTTCTGGCATCGTCCCGTGGTGTCCGCTTCCTTGGGGGTGCCTGAAACGCGCCACCCCGAGCCAAAGCCCTGCCTGCTGCGGCCCGGAGACCTCCCGGGCGGCATCGGCGCGACGTCACGAACGGGCCGCGCGCCGGAAGGGCGGCATGGCGCGCGGCGACGGCCGCGGGCGGTGCGCGCTTCCGGGTCGCCGAACCTGGCTGTCCGTAGCTGCCCCGGGAAGGGCTTACGAAGCCCGGGGCAGCGCCAATATAGGAGAACGTTCGCAGTTTTCATAACGGATTCATGGCATGTTGCCCAACTCCGCACGTCAGGGCCGTCACGCCGCGGGAGCGGATAGGTCCGGGGCTCGCGCTCGCCGCGGGACGCTCCCCCGCCCGGCGCGGCGCGGCTAGCGCGATGCGGCTCTCCACCCGGGGGCGCTACGCCGTGATGGCGCTGGTCGAGATCGCGGGGCGCGAGGTGCGCGGCGCCGACCGCCCGGTGTCGCTCGCCGACATCGCCAACGCCCAGAACCTGTCGCTAGCCTACCTGGAGCAGCTGTTCGCGCGGCTGCGGCGGGCGGGGCTGGTGGCTTCGGCGCGCGGCCCGGGCGGCGGCTACCGCTTGGCGCGGCCGGCGGCGGCGATCGCGGTGGCCGAGATCGTGGAGGCGGTGGACGAGCCGATCAGCGCCACGCGCTGCGAGGAAGGCAGCCCCGGCTGCCTGGCCGGCCGGCGCTGCCGCACGCACGACCTGTGGGCCGAGCTGGGCGAGCAGATACGCTTGTTCCTGGCCGGCATGACGCTGGCCGACGTGGTGGGCCAGCGGGTGCTGGGCCGCGCCGCCGATCCGCACGCGGCCGAGGACGTGGCCGCGGCCCGGCAGCGCGTGGAAGCGCGGGAGGAGTGAGCGTGCCGGACGGGCGGGAGGCGCCCGCCGATCCGGGGGCATCCTGCCGACGCGGCGCGGACGCCGGGGCCGAGGCGTCCCGCCGGCGCGACGCGTGCCCGCCGCCCGGCGCCGCGCGCCCCGCCGCGCCGGCGCGGGCCGATCTCCCCCTCTACCTCGACGCCAATGCGTCCGAGCCGCTGCGGCTCGAAGCGCGGGCGGCGGCGCTGGAAGCGATGGACTTGCCCGGCAATCCGTCGGCCGTGCACGCCGACGGGAGGGCGGCGCGGAGGCTGCTGGAACGGGCGCGGGCGCGGGTCGCGGCGCGCTTCGGGTCGCGGCCGGCGGAGGTGGTGTTCACGTCGGGGGGGACGGAAGCGGACGCCCTCGCGATCCGCGCGCTGGGCGCCGGGCGGCGGGTGCTGGCCGGGGCCACCGAGCACGCGGCGGTGCTGGCGGCGCTGCCGTCCGTCGCCGGGGGAGGGCCGGCGCTGCTGCCGGTGGGGGCGGACGGGGTGCTGGACCTCGCGGGCCTGGACGCGGCGCTGCGCGACGGGCCGCCGGCGCTGGTGTGCCTGATGCTGGCCAACAACGAGACCGGCGTGCTGCACCCCGTGCGCGAGGCCGCCGCGATCTGTCGCCGGCACGGGGCGCTGCTGCACGTGGACGCGGCGCAGGCGGCGGGGCGGGTGGCGGTGTCG
>CAXTEL010000085.1:0-3333 GCA_964243365.1 uncultured Roseomonas sp.
GCACGCGCCGCCGCGGCGCCCGGCCCGGCGGCGCCGGCCGGCTGCGCGGCGGTGCGGTCCAGCGCCACGTCGCCCAGCGCCTCGTCGGCCCCCCACTCCGCCTGCAGCGCCAGCGCGGCCCTCAGCTCGGCGTTTCGGGCGGCGTCCAGCTCCCCCATGCCCCCACTCCTCGCGCTCGCCGGCATATCGGGCGGCCACGGGGTTACGCGCAACCGCCGATGATGCCACATCGGCGCGACACTGGAACGGGGTGGGAACTGCACGGTGGCCGAGCGCGAGCAGATGGAATTCGACGTGCTGGTGGTGGGTGCCGGGCCGGCTGGACTGGCGGCAGCGATCCGGCTCAAGCAGCTCAGCCCCGAAGCCAGCGTGTGCGTGGTGGAGAAGGGCTCCGAGGTCGGCGCCCACATCCTGTCGGGCGCGGTGATAGAACCGCGCGCGCTCGACGAGTTGCTGCCGGACTGGCGCGACGACCCGCCCGCGCTCACCACCCCCGCCACCACCGACCGCTTCATGCTGCTGACGGCCAAGCGCGCCGTCCGGCTGCCCACGCCGCCGCAGATGCACAACGAGGGCAACTACGTCGTCTCGCTCGGCAACGTGTGCCGCTGGCTGGGCGCCAAGGCCGAGGCGCTGGGGGTGGAGATCTACCCCGGCTTCGCGGCCTCCGAGACCATCGTCGAGGACGGCCCCGACGGCCGGCGGGTGCGCGGCGTGGTGGCCGGCGTGGCCGGCATCGGCCGCAACGGCGAACCCGGCCCGAACTACGAGCCGGGCATGGAGCTGCGCGCCAGCTACACCCTGCTCGCCGAGGGCTGCCGCGGCTCGCTCACCGGGCGGCTGGAAGCCGAGTTCGGCCTGCGCCGCGACGCCATGCCGCAGACCTACGCGCTGGGCATTAAGGAGTTGTGGGAGATCCCGCGCGAGAAGCACACCCCCGGCCTGGTGTGGCATTCCATCGGCTGGCCGCTGCCCACCGACACCTACGGCGGCTCGTGGCTGTACATGCTGGGCGAGAACCTCGTCTCGATCGGCTTCGTGGTGGGGCTGGACTACCCCAACCCGTGGCTGTCGCCCTTCGACGAGTTCCAGCGCTTCAAGACCCACCCGGCGGTCCGTCCCATGTTGGAAGGCGGCAAGCGCGTCGCCTACGGGGCGCGGGCGCTGAACGAGGGCGGCTGGCAGGCGATCCCACGCGTGGTGTTCCCCGGCGGCGCGCTGATCGGCGACGCGGCGGGCTTCCTCAACGTGCCCAAGATCAAGGGCACCCACCTGTCCATGAAGACCGGCATGCTGGCGGCCGAGGCGATCGCCCCCGCGCTGGCAGCGGAGGCACGGCCGGCGATCCTGCACGCCTACGCGGACGCCATCGAACCGTCCTGGGCGGGTCGGGAGCTGAAGTCGGTGCGGAACGTCCGCCCCGCCTTCGCTCGCTTCGGCTTCTGGGGCGGCCTAGCCTCCGCCGCGCTCGACACCTACGTGCTGCGTGGGCGCGCACCGTGGACCATGCGCCACCACGCCGACCACGAGACGCTGCGCGACGCCGCCGACGCGCCCCGCGTCCCCTACCCCAAGCCGGACGGGACGCTCACCTTCGACCGGTTATCGAGCGTGTTCCTGAGCAACACCAACCATGCCGAGGACCAGCCCTCCCACTTGGTGCTGCGCGACCCGGAGCGGTGGCGAGCGGTAAACTGGGACCGCTTCCGCTCGCCCGAGAGCCGCTACTGCCCGGCCGCCGTCTACGAGGCGGTCGGCCCGGAAGCGGAGCGGGAGCTACGCGGCGAGCCCGACCCGCAGGCGCTGGGCGAGGGTGCCGCGGCGGAGGCGGGCGATGCCGGCGCGCGGCTGGTGATCAGCGCGCAGAACTGCGTCCACTGCAAGACGTGCGACATCAAGGACCCGACGCAGAACATAGATTGGCGCACGCCCGAGGGTGGCGGCGGACCGAACTACGTCGGCGGCATGTGAGGGCTTCGGGTCCGCCGCGGCGAGCGGACGGACCCGGTGGCCGCCGGCGCGGGAGCGGCGCCCCCGGCGACGGACGCGCCGCGACCGCCCGGCGATGCGGGCGGGGCACACCCGTCGGCCGGACGCGCCGGGGCGGTCACATCCCGAATCCTTACGCCTTCGACTCGGGTTTTGGCTTGCCTGGCGGCGGGGGCAGGTTGGGCGGCGGCAGCCCGTCGTAGTTGGTCGGCGCTTCCTCCACGAATTCCTTGGTGGTCTCGGTGACGGCCGGCGGGCTCTTCGCGGGCCGGTCGTCCTTGGGGCTGTCGGGCATCGGGGGTTCCTTTCACGGGTGGGTAGGGCGGGCGGGGCCGGCAGGAGAAGGATCGCCTGGCCCGCGCTCGGGTTGCCGCCGGCGCGGTGCGCGGCTCAGGCGCCACCCCAGTTCATCGTCAGCCCGCCATCCATGGTCCAGGTCTGGCCGGTGACGTAGTCGCCGCTGTCAGCGGCCAGGAACAGCGCCACCCGCGCGATCTCCTCCGGCTGCCCGACCCGCCCCCAGGGGATCTCCTTCAGCGACTTCTCCAGCTTCTCCCGGTCCTCGACGCGCTCGGCCGTCATCGGCGTCTCGATCAGCCCAGGTGCCACGTTGTTGACGTTGATCCGGTGCTCCGCCAGCTCCACCGACAGCGAGCGCGCCAGCGAGCCGAGCCCCGCCTTGGACATGCCGTAGGGCGCGCTGCCTGAAGTCGGCAGGTGCTGCGCCACCGAGGAAATGTTGACGATCCGCCCGCCTCCGCCGGCCGCGATGCGCGCCCGGATGAACGGCCGGGCGCAGAACAGCGGCCCCATCAGGTTGGTCCGCAGCACCAACTCCAGCAGCGCGTCGTCCATCTCGGCGACCGGTTTGCCGCTCATCGCCTTGCCGGCGTTGTTGACCAGGATGTCGGGGACGCCCAGCGCCGCCTCCGACCGAGCGAACATGTCCGCCACCGCCGCCGGATCGCCCACGTCGCCGCCCACCACCAGCGCGCGGCGGCCGGCGGCCTCGACCATCCGGCCGGTCTCCGCCGCGCCCTCGGCATCGGTGTGGTAGGTGATGCAAACGTCGGCGCCCTCACGCGCGAAGAGCGCCGCGATGGCCCGTCCGATGCCGGAATCCGCGCCGGTGACGATCGCCACCTTGCCCTGGAGCTGCATGTTCCCGTCTCCTGCTCGGCCATCCGGCGGCGCTCGGCGCCGCTCGGACGGGAAAGCGCGCGCCGCCACCGCCGGGTTGCGCCGTCCCGCGACGATCCGGGGTCGCGGTCCCGGACCGTCGCGACGCTCCTCACCCGAAGGCGAAATCCGCCCCCGAGAGCTGCCCCGCGGTGGCGCCCGCGA
>CAXTEL010000086.1:0-3143 GCA_964243365.1 uncultured Roseomonas sp.
TTCCAGCGGCGGGTGTGGTGTCCGAAGTGGACGCCGGCCTCGAGCAGGCCGCGCAATGATACTTCCGGCATCGCCATGTGGCGTGTTCCTTCCTTCCGATCGGAGTCCGGTTGGGCCTCCGCGGCGCGAAGCCCCCGGATGACCGGGGGACCGGACCCTCGCCGTGTTGTCCGGAAGGGCGCGCCGCGTGCGGATTTGCCGGCGCGCGAAGGGCGTCGCGGTCCGGCGCGGCGCCTATGGCACGGCCGCAATCGTGGGGCAAGACCGCCGCTCCGCGCTGTGCGACTCCCCGGCCGAGTTCCGGCATCCGTCGCGGTCGCGCCGGCGTTCAGCCCGCATGACCCGCATCCGTCGCTTCACTGCCCCGCTGCCCGCCCTGATCCTGCTAGCGGCCTGCGCCGCCACCGCCGGCCCGGAGGATCTCGACCGACGCATGTCGGCCTACGTCGGGCGCCCGGAGGCGGACCTCGTCGCGGGCCTGGGCGTGCCGAGCCGGACCTACGAAGCGCAGGGGCGCCGCCTGCTGGCCTACGAGTTCGGCGGCACA
Organism: uncultured Roseomonas sp.; assembly: GCA_964243365.1. Taxonomy (GTDB): domain Bacteria; phylum Pseudomonadota; class Alphaproteobacteria; order Acetobacterales; family Acetobacteraceae; genus Roseomonas. The sequence continues at coordinate 548 of CAXTEL010000086.1, forward strand.
GCGACGTCCCCGGCCATCGTGCCCGGCCTCGGCCTCGGGCTGGGCTTCGGCAGCGGGGGCTTCGGGGGCGGCGGCCCGGGCATCGGCACCGGGCTGGGCTTCGGCCTGGGCGGCTACGGCGGCGCGCCGGTCGCGACCTGCTCCGTCACCTTCGAGCTGCGCGAGGACCGCGTGCTGGGCTTCGATCGACGCGGCGACGGCTGCGCCGACGTGTCGGCGACCTAGGCCGGCCTTCCTCGGGAAACGTCCGGTCGCCCGGCGCGCTCTCGCCCTCGCGTCCCGCGCTCGTGCGACCCCGGGCGACCCGTGCCTCGCCGGGGCGCGCCCCGCTCAGGCCGCCTGCACCGCCCCCACGCCCGGCACCGCCTTGATCGCCTGCGCAAGGCGCGGCGACACGTCCCACCCACCCGGCAGCGCAATTTCCACCTCGCGCCGCGCGTCCAGCCGCGGCACCACGATCACCTTGCACCGCCCCTTGCCGCCGCGCGCCAGCAGCGCCGCCACCGGCCCGACCGCGTCCTCGCTTTCCAGGAACACGCGTATTCCCTGCCCCGCGCCGGCCGCCGCCTTGTCCAGCTCCTCGCAATCCAGCGCTGTCAGCCGCACCGCCTCGCCTTCCATCCGCACCTCGGCGGTGAACAGCACCGCGGCACCCTCGGCGAGCATCCCGCGGCACTTGCTCAGCACCTCCGAGAAGCAGGTCACCTCGGCGGAGCCCGAACTGTCGGAGATCCGCACCCAGGCCATGCGCGAGCCGGTCTTGGTGGTGCGCTCCTTGGAGTTCACCACCGTGCCGGCGAGCTTGACCCGCCCCGCCCCGTTGCGGGCGCGGTCGGCGGCGCGCGCGACCGGCGTCACCCCCAGCCTGGCCAGCACCTCGCGGTAGCTGTCCAGCGGGTGCGCCGACAAGTGGAAGCCCACCGCCTCCGCTTCCTGCGACAGCCGCTCCAGCGTCGGCCAGTCCACCGCGTCGGGCAGGCGCAACGGCGCCGCCTCCGCCGGCCCCGCCCCGAACAGCCCGATCTGGTCCGAGCCCCGCGCCTCGGCCGAGGACTGGGCCCGCCGCAGCACCGTTTCGGCGCCCGCCACCAGCCGCGCCCGGTTCGGCTCCAGCCCGTCGAAGGCACCGGCGCGGGCGAGGTTCTCCAGCTGCAGCTTGTTCAGCAGCTTCGGGTCCACCCGCGCGGCAAAATCGGCCAGCGAGCCGAACGGGCCGCCCTCGTCGCGCGCCCGCACCAGGTCGCGCATGGCGCCCAGCCCGACGCGCTTGACCGCGGCGAGCGCGAAGCGGATCGCCGGCCTGCCGTCGGCGTCCTCCTCCACCGAGAACTCGGCGCCTGAGCTGTTGACGCAGGGCGGCAGCACTTTGATGCCCAGCCGCGTCAGCTCGCCCATGTGGTTGGCCAGCTTGTCGGTCTTGTCGAGGTCGAGCGACATCGACGCCGCCAGGAACGCCACCGGATGGTTCGCCTTGAGCCAAGCGGTCTGGTAGGCGACCAGCGCGTAGGCGGCGGCGTGCGACTTGTTGAAGCCGTACTCAGCGAACTTCGCCATCAGATCGAAGATCTCGCCGGCCTTGTTCTCGGCCACGCCCTTGCCCATCGCGCCGCCCACGAAGGTGACGCGCTGCGCTTCCATCTCCGAGCGTATCTTCTTGCCCATTGCCCGCCGCAGCAGGTCGGCCCCGCCGAGGCTGTAGCCCGCCAGGTCCTGGGCGATCTGCATCACCTGTTCCTGGTAGACCATGATGCCGTAGGTCTCGCTCAGGATGTGCTGCACCCCCGGGTGCGGCGCAGCCCACGGCTCGCCGTGCTTGCGCGCGCAGTAGGCGGGGATGTTGGCCATCGGCCCGGGCCGGTACAGCGACACCGCGGCGATCAGGTCCTCGAAGCGGTCGGGGCGCATCAGCCGCAGCACGTCGCGCATGCCCTGGCTTTCGAACTGGAACACCCCCGCCGCGTCGCCGCGGGCCAGCATCTCGTAGGTCCGCGCGTCGTCCAGCGGCAGCTGCGCGAGATCCACCGCCACCCCGCGCGAGGCCAGGATCTGCACCGCCCGCTGCAGCACCGTCAGCGTCTTGAGGCCCAGGAAGTCGAACTTCACCAGGCTCGCGCTCTCCACGTACTTCATGGAGTACTGCGTCACGAGGTGCGGCGAGCGCGGGTCGCGGTACAGCGGCACGATGTCGATCAGCGGCCGGCGCCCGATCACCACGCCCGCCGCGTGCGTCGAGGCGTTGCGGAACAGCCCTTCCAGCTCCAGCGACGTATCCAGCAGCCGCCCCACCGTCTCGTCGTCGCGCCGCTGCTCCTGCAACCGCGGCTCGCCATCGATCGCCTGCTGCAGCGACACCGGCTTGGCCGGGTTGAACGGGATCAGCTCGGCGATCCGGTTCACCTGGCCGTAGGGCAGCCCCATCACCCGGCCGACGTCGCGCACCACCGCCTTGGCCTGGAGCCGGCCGAAGGTGATGATCTGCCCAACCCGGTCGGCGCCGTACTCGCGGCGCACGTAGTCGATCACCTCGTCCCGCCGCTCCTGGCAGAAGTCGATGTCGAAGTCGGGCATCGACACGCGCTCGGGATTCAGGAACCGC
>CAXTEL010000087.1:0-3095 GCA_964243365.1 uncultured Roseomonas sp.
GGCCCGGCGCGGCGGGCCCGCCCGGCCGCGAGGCGCCCCCCGCCGCCGGCCGCGCCGCCCCCCCGACCCCGGCTGCCGCCGTGCCCGGCGCCAACCGCATCGTGGCGGTGGTCAACGGCGACGTGGTGACGCGCGCCGAGGTGGAGGGCCGCGCCAAGCTGTTCGCGCTGACCTCGGGCATGGGCAGCGCGAGCGAGGACTTCGTCCGGCGCATCGAGCCGCAGATCCTCAACCTGCTGATCGAGGACCGCCTGCGCCTGCAGGAGATCCAGCGCCGCCGCATCCCCGTCACCGACGAGGAGGTGGCCACCGCGCTGGCCGACATCGAGCGCCGCAACAACCTCCCCGAGGGCGGCCTGCGCGCCCAGCTCCGCCAGGCCGGCGTCGAGCCGCGCGTGTTGTTCGACCAGATACGCGTCCAGATCGGCTGGGCCCGTATGGTGCGGGCCGTCCTCGGCGCCCAGGCCGAGGTCGACGACGCCCGGGTGCGCGAGCAGGTCCAGGCGCACGAGGCCCGGATCGGCCAGCCGGAATACCTAGTGTCGGAGATCTTCGTCCCCCTCGACGACGCCGCCCGGGAAGCCGAAACCCGCCGCTTCGTGGACGAGGTGGTCGGCCGCCTGCGCTCGGGGCTGCCCTTCCCCGTCGCGGCTACGCAGTTCTCCCAGAGCCAGACGGCGCTCCAGGGCGGCGACCTGGGCTGGGTGCGCCCCGACGCCCTCGAGCCCGAGGTGGCGCGCATCGTCACCCAGATGCCCCCCGGCGCGGTCAGCAGCGCGGTGCGCGTCCCCGGCGGCTTCCGCATCGTGGCGCTGCGCCAGAAGCGCGAGACGGGCCGCGACATCGCCACCTTGGTGACGCTGCGCCAAGCCTTCTTCGCCTTCTCTTCGCCGCTCGACCCGCAGAACCCCACGGACCAGCAGCGCGCCCAGCTGGAGCGCGCCCAGGCCGTCCGCGGCGGCTGCGAGGCGGTGGAGGCGGCCAACCGCGGCGGCCAGCGCCCGGCCGACCCGGGCCAGGTTCGCCTGGAAACCCTGGAGCCGCCGCCCCTGCGCCAGCTCGTGGTCGGCCTCACCCCCGGCCGCGCGTCGCAGCCGATCGTGACCCCCGACGGCATCCTGGTGATCGCGGTGTGCTCGCGCGAGAGCCGCAACCTCGCCGAGTACACCCCCGAGCAGGCCCGCGCCGAGCTGCTGCGCGAGCGCGCCGAGCTGACCTCCCGCCAGCAGCAGCGCGACCTGCGCCGCCGCGCCCAGATCGAGATGCGTGGCTGAGGCGCCCGTCGGCGGGGAAGGGACCGTTCTCCCCAGCCTGCGCGACACCGTGGCCCGGCACGGGCTCGACGCCCGCCGCTCGCTCGGCCAGCACTTCCTCCTCGACCCCGCCATCTGCGCCCGCGTGGCCCAGCAGGCCGGCGACCTCGCCGGGCGACACGTCGTCGAGGTCGGCCCCGGCCCCGGCGGCCTGACCCGGGCGCTGCTGGCCACGGATGCCGCCCACGTCACCGCCGTGGAGCTGGACCGCCGCGCCGTCGCCGCGCTGGCCGAGCTGGCCGCCGCCCACCCCGGCCGGCTGCGCGTGCTGGAAGCCGACGCCCTGCGCCTGGACACGGCGGCGCTCGAACCGGCCCCACGCGCGGTGGTGGCGAACCTGCCCTACAACGTCGGCACGCCGCTGCTGGTCGGCTGGCTGCGCGACGCGGCCGCGTGGGAAAGCCTGACCCTGATGTTCCAGCAGGAGGTGGCCGAGCGGATCGCGGCCGCCCCGGACACCGAGGACTACGGCCGCCTGTCCGTGCTGGCGCAGTGGCACTGCGAGGCGCGCGTGGTCATGCGCCTGCCGCCCGGCGCCTTCTCGCCGCCGCCCAAGGTGTGGTCCGCCGTGGTGCGCCTGGTGCCGCGCGCCGCCCGGCCGGAACCGGCGCTGGCGGCGGCGATGGAGCGGGTGACGGCCGCAGCCTTCGGCCAGCGGCGCAAGATGCTGCGCGGGTCGCTGAAGTCGCTCGGCGGTGCGGAAGCGTTGCTGGAAGCGGCGGGCGTGGAGCCGACGCGGCGGGCAGAAACGCTGACGGTGGCCGAGTTCGAGGCGCTGGCGCGGCTGGTGGCGGGACGGGACGCGTAGGCCGCCCATCCCCCGTCGCCGGGCGACCCGTCCTGTCCGCCCCCCCCCCGCCCGCGCCGCCTACCCGCGCGACAGCAGCTCCGTCGCGATCCCGTCCCACTCCTCCCCCAGCGGCACGGTCGACGGCTCCCGGCCGGCGCGCCCGTACCAGTACCGCGCGTTCTCCTCGTCGCCCTCCTGCCGGTGCAGGTGGGCGTGCACCAGGTCGCAGTCCGGCTCCCCCTCGTGCCGTTGGGCGAGCGCGTGCGCCCGCTCCCACTCGCCCTTGCGCGCCCACCACAGCGCCCGCAGGGCGGGAGCCGCGCCCACGGGCGGCGCCGCGTCCGACGCGCTGCCGCGGAAGCTCTCGATCGTCGTCATGCCGCACGTCCTCCGTTGGTCAGCCGCAGCGCCCTTACTCCCCCGCCACCGTTTCCCGGTCCATCACCCGCCGCCCGAACAGGCTCGACACCAGCTCCACCAGCACCAGCGCGCTGCGCCCACGCTCGTCCAGGAACGGGTTCAGCTCCACCACGTCCAACGACCCCACCAGCCCGGAATCGTGCAGCATCTCCATCACCAGATGCGCTTCCCGGTAGGTCGCGCCCCCCGGCACCGTGGTTCCCACCCCCGGCGCCAGCGACGGGTCGAGGAAGTCCACGTCCAGGCTGACGTGCAGGAACCCGCTCGCCGCCCGCACCCGCTCCAGGATGCGGCGCATCGGCGCCACCACCCCGTGCTCGTCGAGCATCCGCATGTCCACCACGTCCACCCCGCGCGCCCGCAGCAGCCGCCGCTCCTCGCGGTCCACCGAGCGCACCCCGAACAGGTGCACGTTCCCCGGCGCCACCGGCACCCGCGCGCAGCCCGCGAACACCGCGTCCAGCCCCGGCTCGCCGCACAGCGCCGCCAGCGACATGCCGTGCATGTTTCCCGAGGGCGAGGTGTCCGGCGTGTTGAAGTCGGCGTGCGCGTCCAGCCACAGCACGAACAGC
>CAXTEL010000088.1:0-3064 GCA_964243365.1 uncultured Roseomonas sp.
TGAACTGCTTGGAAACGGAGGCGATGCGGAAGCGGGTCTGCGGCCCGATCGGCACACTGTGCTCGACGCTGGCGAGGCCGGCATGGCACTGCACAGCCAGCTCACCCTCGAGCACGATACCGAGAGTCGCGCCCGGCCCGCGCTGCTCCGCCCAGGGAGCAAGCAGCGCCTCCACACGGCGCTGGATCAGGGTCAGGTCTAGTCCAGTCATGTCAGGAATGCCCTCCGGGGCACAGGGTTCGATGGCGGCACGTGGTGGTCAGGCGGCCTGCGCCGCCCAGCAGGCGGCGCGGTGCCCGCCGCCGAGATCAAGCAGCACCGGTTCCGCCTCGGCGCAGCGCGGCATGGCGATGGGGCATCGGGAGCGGAAGCGGCAGCCGCTGGGCAGCGCCGCCGGGTTCGGCGGCTCCCCAAAGGGCGCAGCCGCAACGCGCCGCGCCGGATCGGGCGAGGGAATGGCTGCCAGCAGGGTGCGGGTATAGGGGTGTTGCGGACGGGCGTAGAGCTCCGCGCGCGAGGCTAGCTCTACGATGCGACCGTAGTACATCACGGCTACGCGGTCGGCCATGTGCTCCACCACCGCGAGGTTGTGGGAGATGAAGATCATCCCCAGCCCGCGCTCAGCCTGCACGTCCTTCAGCAGGTTGAGGATCTGGGCCTGCACGGAAACGTCCAGCGCCGAGACCGGCTCGTCGCAGACCAGCAGGCGCGGCTCCAGCACCAGGGCACGGGCAATACCCACGCGCTGGCGCTGGCCACCGGAGAACTCGTGCGGGAAGCGGTCAGCGAATTCCGGCCGGAGCCCGACGCGGTGCAGGACCCGCGCCACCGCCGCCTCACGGTCCGTGCGCGTGCCGATACGGTGCAGGTCAAGCCCCAGCCGGACCGAGCCGCCCACGGTACGGCGCGGGTCAAGCGAGGCCACTGGATCTTGGAACACCATCTGGGCGTGACGGCGCATCGCCTTCAGCCCGGCCGGGGGTAGGTCAAAAATCTGACGTCCCTCGATCTCCACGCTGCCTTCGTCGGGACGGCGCAGTGCCAGGAGGGTGCGGCCCAGGGTGGACTTGCCGCAGCCGGACTCGCCGACTAGCCCGAGCGTTTCCCCCGCCGCCAGGGTCACGTCCACCACGTCCACCGCATGCACCCAGGCGTGGGGCCGGCCCATCACCCCGGCGCGCACGGGGAAGCGCACCAGCAGCCCGGCCGCGCGCAGCAGCGGGATGTGGCCCGCTGCGCCACCGGCGCCCTGCGGCATCGTCGTGTCTGGCATCACGACCACCCGGAAGGAGCGGGCTGCAGGGCGCGCTCGCCGTCCTTAAGCCAGCAACGCGCCTCGCGCCCTGGCTCCGGCACGAAGCGCGGCGGCGTTTGGCCGTCGCAGCGAGCGGGCCCCGCTTTGGCCCGCCCGTCGCAGCGGGGCGCGAAGGCGCAGCCGGGGATAGGGCGGGACAGATCGGGGATGCCGCCCGGGATCTCGCGCAGCCGCGGCTGCACGGCGCCCATCACCGGCACGGAGCGCAGCAGCCCGCGCGTGTAGGGATGCGCCGGCGCCCCGAGGAGCTGCGCCACCGGGGCATTCTCCACCACGCGGCCGGCGTACATCACCGCCACCCGGTCGGCCATCTGCGCGATCACCCCGATGTCGTGCGTCACCAAGATCAGCGCCGTGCCCAGCGCGCGGCAGCGCTCGCGCAGCAGCTCCAGGATCTGTGCCTGCACCGTGACGTCCAGCGCGGTGGTTGGCTCGTCGGCGATCAGCAGGCGCGGGCGCAGGGCCAGGGCGATGGCGATCATCACCCGCTGCGCCTGCCCGCCGGAGATCTCGTGCGCGTAGGCGAACGCCTTCTGTTCCGGGGCAGGAATGCCGACCCCGCCGAGTAGCGCCACCGCCTCCGCCCAGGCATCGGCGCGGCTGCAGCCACCGCGCAGGCGCAACGGCTCGGCGATCTGCGCGCCGATGCGGATCAGCGGGTCGAGGCTGGCCTTAGGCTGCTGGAAGATCATGGCAATGTCCCGGCCGCGCAGGTCGCGCAGCGCGCGCGGGCGCATGGCCAGGACGTCCTGCCCCTCGAACAACACTTGGCCCGAAACGATGCGGCCGGGCGGTTCGATCAGGCGCAGGGTGGAGAGCGCCAGCACGGTCTTGCCGCAGCCGGACTCTCCGACCAGCCCCAGAACCTCCCCGGGATGCACCTCGAGATCGACGCCGTTCACCGCGCGGACCGCGGCCCCGCCTGTGCCGAAATGCGTCCGCAGATCGCGAAGTTCCAGCAGGGGCGCGTCAGGCATCGCGGGGGTCCAGCACGTCGCGCAGTCCGTTGCCCAGCAGGTTAATTGCGAAAATGGCGAGGAAGATCGCGAGCCCGGGGGCGGCCACCGCCCACCAGGCGGTAAAGAGGAAAGAGCGGGAATTCACCAGCATCGCCCCCCATTCCGGCGCTGGCGGCTGCGCCCCGAGGCCCAGGAAGGAGAGCGCCGCGGCCGAGAGCGCGGCCAGCGGCGTGGCGTAAGACAGGTAGACGATTAGGGGCGAGACGGTGTTGGGTAGCACCGTGCCGAAGATGATCTGCGCCTCGCTGGCACCAAGCGCCCGAGCGGCCTCAACGTATTCCTCCCGTTTCACCGTCAGCGCCACGGAGCGGACGAGCCGGGCGTAGCCGGGGATGCCGGCAACCCCCACCGCCGTCATCGCCGTCCACAAGCTAGGACCGAGGATGGCGACGATGGCAAGCACCAGCAGGATATAGGGGAAGGCCAGCAGCATGTCGGTAAAGCGCATGATCACCGTGTCCGCCAGCGCCGATCCCGCCCCGGCGAGCAGCCCGAGCAGGGTGCCGACGGTAGCTGAGATAGAGGCGGCGATCAGGCAGATCAGCAGGAAGTAGCGCGTGCCGAAGATCAGCCGGCTGAGCAGGTCGCGGCCCACCTCGTCCGTACCCAGCCAGTGCGTTGCGCTGGGCGGCCGCAACCGGCCCAGCGTGTTCACCGCCAGCGGGTCGTGCGGCGCGACCCAGGGGGCGAAGGCGGCGCAGAGCAGGATCAGCAGCAGCACCCCGCCGCC
>CAXTEL010000089.1:0-3022 GCA_964243365.1 uncultured Roseomonas sp.
GGCATCCTGGACGGGATGCTGGACCTGATCCCCTCCGCCCGCGTCGGCCACATCGGCCTCTACCGCGACCCCTCGACGCTCGTGCCGGTCGAGTACTACCTCAAGCTGCCGGACGACCTGCCGGAGCGGCTGGTGGTGCTGGTGGACCCCATGCTCGCCACCGGGCATTCCGCCGCCGCCGCCCTGACTCGGCTGCGCCAGGCCGGGGCCGCGCAGCTCCGCTTCGTGTGCCTGCTCGCCGCCCCCGAGGGGCTGGCGGTGCTGCACGACGAGCACCCCGACGTGCCGGTGTTCACCGCCGCCGTGGACCGGGAGCTGGATGCGCACGGCTACATCTGCCCGGGCCTCGGCGACGCCGGCGACCGGCTCTACGGCACGAAATAGGGGAGAGTGCAGGGTGGATACGCTGGAGATCATCGCCGGGCCATTCAGGTTCCTGGCGCGGTTCGAGGACGCGGCGGCGCCGCGCACCTGCGCGCGGTTCCGCGAGCTGCTGCCCTATGCGCAGCGCATCATCCACGTGCGCTGGAGCGGGGAGGCGTGCTGGATACCGCTCGGCGACCTCGACCTCGGCCTGGGCTACGAGAACCACACCAGCTACCCGGCGCCGGGCCAGGTCATCCTGTATCCCGGCGGCATCAGCGAGACGGAGATCCTGCTGGCCTACGGCGGCGTGCAATTCGCCAGCAAGATGGGGCAGCTCGCGGGCAACCACTTCCTGACCGTCGTCGAGGGGCAGGAGATGCTGCCCGCACTGGGCAAGACGGTGCTGTGGGATGGCGCGCAGAGCATCGTGTTCCAGCGGCCCGGGTGATCCTTCGTCCCTGTCCAGGCTGACCGGCCCCACCCCTGCCGGCCGCCAGGCTCCGCCACCCCGGCGCCGAGTCCAGATAGGGCTTTACTTGCAAACCTTGGAACCGACGCCTGGCTCGGTGCTCAAAGATCGAAGATCACGTCCGTCTTCGCAGTCGGCACGTAGTACGCGATGCCCTCGTAGTTGAAGCTCGGAAGCGTCCTCTGCACCGTATCGCGCTCGGCCGTGCTGGTGGTGAAGAAGTGGCCGCCCGCGCCGGTGTTGTAGAAGCGGTAGACGGGCTGCACGTCGGCCGAAGGCACTGCGGACGCATAGTAGCCCACCCCCTCGTTGAGGAAAGAAGGCAGGTTCTTGATCACCGCATCGCGCTCGGCCGGATCGGTGGTGAAGAAGTGGCCGCCCGCGCGGGTGTTGTAGAAGCGGTAGACCGGCGTTGCTCCCGTCGCGCCGGAGTCGAGGCCAAGGTAGCCCACGCCCTCGTAGCTGAAGGTTGGCAGGTTCTTGATCACCGCATCGCGCTCGGCAGGATTGGTGGTGAAGAAGTGTCCGCCCGCGCCGGTGTTGAAGAAGCGGTAGACGTTCGGGTTGCTGAAATCGTAGCGCTCGACGCCGATTAACGTGTCGATGCCGTCGCGTCCCAGCACGGTGTCGGTGATGGTGTCGCCCACGTTGCTCACCTGGTACTCGGTGCGGCTGCCTCGGAAGTAGGCCGTGTCGGTCCCCTCGCCGCCATCGATCAGGTCGTCTCCCGACCCGCCGACGAAGCGATCGTTACCCGCGCCGCCCACCAGGGTGTCGTTCCCCTCGCCACCGAGCAACGTGTCGTTGCCGGCCTTCCCATCGAAGTTGTCCGCTCCTTTGCCGCCGCGGAAGAGGTCATCGCCCCCGTTGAGTTCCGGCACTGGCGGGTTGACTCTGGCATCCCCGATCACCGGCGGCACCACGATCGTGGGCACGAGCGACGCCGTCAGGTCGCTGGGCGATGCATTCGCCAGGCCTGGGTTGATGTCGGTGAGGCGGTAGGTGCCGTTCGGGGTGCCGTCGCTGATGAACAGCTCGCCCCCGCCGACATTATCGACAGCGGTGAAGAGGGCCTTGTTGCCGGCGATCGTCAGGAAGTTAATCGGGAAGCTGCCCAGGGATCCCGGGTAGATATCCTCGACCCGGGCGATGTTGGCTGCGGTGCCATCCGTGACCCAGAGTTCGATATCTATCACCGGCTGGTTCGCTACGAACAACACCTGGCCGTTGCCCAGCGGCGTGAAGCCCGAGGAGGGCAGGCTGCTCCGGGCCGTCGCCTGGCGGATCGGGCGCGTGCCGGCCAAGCTGCCGTCCGTCACCCACGGCTCGTTCCCTACTCCGGGCGTGACAGCATTGAACACGACCCGTCCGCCGCCCAGGGAGGTGAGGCGGCTGGGATCGCTGGACGCCACCCTAGGGGCAATGTCGCTGACCCTGTCGAACGTCGCGCCGTCCGTGACCCACAACTCCCGCCCGCCGTTGGCCGTCTCGGCCGAGAAGACCGCCTTGCCGGGGGCCAGCAGGGCAAAGTCCCTCGGAGACGAGCCAGCCGGGCCAGAGTTGAGATCCGCAACTTGGCGGGTGTTGGCCGCCGTGCCGTCCGTGACCCAGAGCTCGGTGCCCCTGCTGTCGGTCGCCGCGAACACCGCCTTGTTGTTGCCAAGAGCGAAGAACCCGGACGGGGAGGAACTTGCCGCCCCACCGGCGATGTCGAACAGCCTGGTCGTGCCCGCCTCCGTCCCGTTGGTAACCCAAGGTTCCAGATCGGCGCTGGATGTGCTGGCGGCGAAGATCACTTGGCCGTTTCCGAGAGCTGTCATACCCACCGGGTTAGAGTCGGACAGGCCGACGCTGATATCCTTCAGGAGCTTCGTTCCCGGGTTCGTCCCATCGGTGATCCAGAGTTCGGTGCCGGCAGCCCCGTTCTTGGCGGCGAACACCGCGCGCCCTTGAGGCAGGGGCTCGAAGTCGCTCGGGGAGGAGCTGCTGGCGCCACCCGCGATGTCGAACAGCCGCACCGTTCCGCTCGCGGTGCCGTCGGTGATCCAGGGTTCGCGGCCGGACTCGGCGTCAGTGGCGGCGAAAAGGATGAGGCCGCTGTCGAGGGGCGTGAAGTTGCTGGGGTCCGAGGAACCCAGGGCCATTCAGTTCTGCCATAGCGGCTTGAGCGTGAGCGGCGGTGAGCTG
>CAXTEL010000090.1:0-2965 GCA_964243365.1 uncultured Roseomonas sp.
GCCAGCGGCGGCGCGGGCGCGGGGCGGCGGCGCGGCTGCGGGGGGCGGGCGTGGCAGCGGGGTCGGCGCTGCCGTCCGGCCCGCCGCTGAGGGGCGGGCGGGCGCGACGGTCGTTCTCGGGCATGGTGCGGGGAGCCTCTACACCGGGCGGGGGACGCGGCGCCACGCTTCCTGCGCGGGGCGCACGCGGGGTCGGGGTCAGCTCCCGGTGCAGGTGGCAGTCTAAAACATGGCGCGGGGCGCGACAATCGGGACTTGCGGGCCGCGCCGCCGGGCGGGGATGCTGCCCGGGGCGCGAGTCCGCTCGGCCATGCCGCGGCGGGGCGACTTGGCCGCGCCGCGGCGGGGTAGCGACGCGACGGGAAGGATGACGGCCTTGGACGCTGGGAAGGTTGCGCCCCTGGCGGGCCAGCGGGCGCTGGTCACCGGCGCCAGCTCGGGCATCGGCCTGAAGATGGCGCGCGCCCTGGCGGAAGCCGGCGCGGTGGTGGCGGTGAACTGGCACTCCCACCCCGAGCCGGCCGAAGCGCTGGCGGCGGAGATCGAGGGTCGGGGGCGGGCGGGCGGTGGCGATCGGGGCCGACGTGGCCGACGAGGCGGCGGTGGCGCGGTTGTTCGCGGAAGCTGCCGCCGCGCTGGGCGGGCTGGACCTGCTGGTGGTCAATTCCAGCATCCAGAAGGACGCGCCGGCGGGCGAGATGACGCTGGACGACTGGCGCGGCGTGCTGGACGTGAACCTGACGGGGCAGTTCCTGTGCTGCCGCGAGGCGATCCGCACCTTTCGTGCCGGGGCGAGGTGGGGCGAGGTGGGGCGCGGCCGCCGCGGGCGCTGGGGTCGATCGTGTGCATGGGCTCGGTGCACGAGGTGATCCCCTGGGGGGGCCACGTGAACTACGCCGCCGCCAAGGGAGGCGTGGCGATGCTGATGCGCTCCCTGGCGCAGGAGGTGGCGCCCGAGCGCATCCGGGTGAACGCGGTGGCGCCCGGGGCGATCCGCACGCCGATCAACCGCGCCGCGTGGGACACGCCCGAGGCGCTGGCGCGGCTGCTGCGGCTGGTGCCCTACGGGCGCATTGGCGAGCCGGAGGACGTGGCGCGGGCGGTGGTGTGGCTGTCCTCGGACGCGGCGGACTACCTGACGGGGACGACGCTGTTCGTGGACGGGGGGGACGACGATGTACCCGGGGTTCGCGGACAACGGGTGAGCGGGGAACCGACGCCCGGGGGCCGGCGCGTTCTCGGCGCGGCGGAAGCGACGCGCGGCGCCGCGGGATGAACCCCGGAGGCGACGCGGGAGGCGTGCGCGAGGCTCCTGCTCTCGGTTTCCCGCTCCGGAAACGCGAGGGCCCCGCCCGCGGGCCGGGGGGACCTGCGGTGGCGGAAGGGGCCGTCCCGCTCCCGCCCGCGTCGCTGGCGCGCGCGGGCCGAAGGCACGAAGCTGCCGGCCGAACAACGGAGGCCGGTCTTGCGGAACCACGTCCTGGCGCTCGGCCTGCTCTGGCTGCCCGCGGCCGCGGCGGCGCGGGCGGACGTACTGGTGGCCGTCCGGCCCGGCGTCATGTGCACCTCCGCCGAGGCCCTGGCGCGACTGACCCTGCCCGACGGCAGCAGCCGAACCGCGGTCGCGGCGCCCGAACCCCGCCACGTCGCGCTCAAGGCGGCGGGGGGCTGCGTCGACATCCCCCGCGGCGCCCGCGTCGCCGTGAACCGGTCCTACAGGAACACGTCGATCGGGACCCACGACCCCGGGGACGGGCGCGGGCTGCGGGAGTTCGTGGTGCCCAACATCGACTTCCGGCCGCTGCCGAACTCCGGCGACAGGTTCCGCTCGTCGGGGCGGGCGATGGCGCCGCCCTCGGAGCCCGACACCGCGGACTTCCTGTTCTCGGCGCTGGAGCAGGCCTGCCCGGAGAAGAACTGGCGGGGAGCGGGAACGGGGGCGCTGCGCGGGCCGCTGGAAGCCGCCCGGGCGGAAGCGCCGCTCGCGCGGGTAGGACCGCCGGGCGACGGGTCCGGGCGACGGTGCCTGGACGGCGGCGCGGGCTGCTCGGTCGAGGCCACGATCGCGGCGATGCTACGGGCCGACCAGCTCGGCCGGCTGCTGCGGGCGTACTGCGCGGCCGATCCGGGCTGAGGCGGACGGCCCCGGCGCGTGGCCCGTCGCCGCGCGCGCCTCGGCCCGCTCACACGTTCCGGCGGGCCAGGAAATCGCCCGCCGCCTCGGCCAGCGCGCCCGCCACCCGGGCGCGGTGCTCGGGGCGGCGCAGGGCAGCCTCGTCGGCGCGGTCGGACAGGAAGCCCATCTCCACCAGCACGGAAGGCACGTCGGGGGCCTTGAGCACGGCGAAGGCGGCCTCGCGGTGGGTGTTGGGCAGCAGGGCGACGTCGCCGCGTAGCGAGGAAACCACCAGGCCGGCCATGCGCGCCGAACCCTGGCGGGTTTCCTGGTGGACCAAGCTGAGGAGGATCCGCGCGACCTCGGGCGGTACGGCGGGGATGGCGAGGCCGCCGGCGGCGTCGGCCGCGTTCTCGCGCGCCGCGAGCCGGGCGGAAAGCGCGTCCGAGGCGGTGTCGGACAGGGTGTAGACGCTGGCGCCGCGCGCGCCGGGGGCGCTGTCGGCGTGGATGGACACGAACAGCGCGGCGCCGCGCGAGCGCGCGAAGGCCACCCGCCGGGCCAGGGGCACGAAAGCGTCGCGCGTGCGGGTCATGGCCACGCGGCAGGCGCCGGTGCTTTCCAGGCGGCTGCGCATCTCCAGGGCGGCGGCGAGCACGACGCGCTTCTCCTGGGTGCCGGACACGCCGATGGCGCCGGGATCCCTGCCGCCGTGGCCGGGGTCGAGCACCACCAGCGGCAGGGTGCGCGGCGCCGGGCGGCCGGCTGCGTCGCCCGCTTGGCCGCCCGCCGGACCGGGGGCCCGGGAGGCGACGGCGCGCGGGGCGGCGGCGGCGCCCGGGCCGGGGG
>CAXTEL010000091.1:0-2866 GCA_964243365.1 uncultured Roseomonas sp.
GTGGCGTTCCTGTCGGTGGTGGGCGACGACCAGGCGGGCTCGGACCTCACCGGGCTGATCGGCGGCCAGCCCAACGTGGAGCCCTGGCTGCTGGTGCAGGGCGGGCGGGCCACCACCACCAAGACCCGCTTCGTGGCCTCCGGCCAGCAGCTGCTGCGCGCCGACCACGAGGTGGGCACGCCCATCCATCCCCGCCTGGCCGACCGGCTGGTGCGCATCGCCCAGGACACCGTGGCGGCGACGCGGGTGATGGTGCTGTCGGACTACCGCAAGGGCGTGCTGGCCGGCGACGTGGCGACCCGGCTGATCGCCGCCGCGCGGGCCGCCGGGCGCCGCGTGATCGTGGACCCCAAGGGCGACGACTACGCGGCCTACGCGGGCGCCGACCTGGTGACGCCCAACCGCGCCGAGCTGGCGCTGGCCACGGGGATGGCGGTGGACGGCGAGGGCTCGGTGGTGGCGGCGGCGCGGCGCTTGCGTGACCGGCACGGCTTCGGCGCGGTGCTGGTGACGCGGGCCGAGGACGGCATGACGCTGCTCGACGGCGTGCCCGGCGGCGAGGCCACGGTGCACCACTTCCCGGCCGAGGCACCGGAGGTGCACGACGTGTCGGGGGCCGGCGATACGGTGGTGGCGGTGGTGGCAGCGGGCATGGCGGCGGGGCTGGCGCTGCCGGTGGCCGCGAGACTCGCCAACATCGCCGCCGGCATCGTGGTGGGCAAGGTGGGCACCGCCGTGGCCCGCGAGTCCGACCTGCTGGAGGCGCTCTCGCCCGAGCGGGGGGCACTGCGCAAGGTGGTGTCGCGCGCCCAGGCCGCCGAGCAGGCCGAGCGGTGGCGGCAGCGCGGTTGGCGCATCGGCTTCACCAACGGCTGCTTCGACCTCCTTCACCCCGGCCACGTCCACCTGCTGGAACAGGCGCGGGCGTGGTGCGACCGGCTGGTGGTGGGGCTGAACTCGGACAGCTCCGTGGCGCGGCTGAAGGGACTCGCCCGGCCGATCCAGGGCGAGGCGGCGCGGGCGGCGGTGCTGGCCTCGCTGGCCACCGTGGACCTGGTGACGCTGTTCGGCGACGACACGCCGGGCGAGCTGATCCGCACGATCCGCCCCGACGTGCTGGTCAAGGGCGCCGACTACCGGGTGGAGCAGGTGGTGGGCGGCGAGCTGGTGGCGGAATGGGGCGGCGCGGTGCGGCTGGCCGAGCTGCTACCGGGCTACTCCACCACGGCGACGGTGGCGCGCATCCGCGGCTGAGGCGCGGGGGACCACGGGCCGGGACGCGAAAGCGCGGGTGCGCAGAACGGTATGGCGGGCGCCGCCGCGCCCGGCCGCGCTGGCGCCGCACCCGCCGCGCTGCTACGGGCGGGGGGACGCGCCTTGGGGGAATGCCGCGCTTGGACTGGTCCGCGCTATTCAACGGCCAACGCCTCGGCCCCGGCGGCGCGATGCGGGCGGGCGCGAAGGCCGAGCCGAACCGCAACCCGTTCCAGGTGGACCAGGACCGCATCGTCTTCTCCCGCCCGTTCCGGCGGTTGCAGCAGAAGACCCAGGTTCACCCGCTGCCGTTCAACGCCCACGTCCGCAACCGGCTGGTGCACACGCTCGAGGTCGCCTCGGTCGGCCGCTCGCTGGGCTACGGCGTGGGCACGCGGCTGCGCGACGAGCTGGGCCGCGCGGGGCGGACCGCCGACGACCTGGGCTACCTGGTGCAGGCGGTGGCCCTGGCGCATGACATCGGCAACCCGCCCTTCGGCCACGCCGGCGAGGAGGTGGTGGCGCAGTCGATGACCGCGTGGCTGACGGGGCCGGGGGCGGCGAGTGGGCTGGAGCTGGACGCCGACCTCGCGCACTTCGACGGCAACGCGCAGGGGTTCCGCGTGCTGGCCGCGGCCGACGGCTACCGCGGCGACGGCGGGCTGCGGCTGACGGCGGCGACCCTGGGCGCCTCGCTGAAGTACCCTTGGGAAGGGGGCGACCCGCGCGCCGCCCGCGACGGGGTGCCGGGGGTGAAGTTCAACGTCTTCGCCACCGAGCGTGACGTGTTCCGCCGCGTGGTGGAGGCCTGCGGGCTGGCGGGCGCCCTGCCGCGCCATCCCGCGGTGTGGCTGATGGAGGCGGCCGACGACGTGGTCTACACGCTGGCCGACCTCGAGGACGCGGTGGAGCTGGGCATCCTGCGCTTCGACGACTACCGCGACCTCGTCGCCCCGATCGCCAGCGTCACCGCCGCGCGCATCGCCCGCGAGCCCGACGACGTCGGCCGGATCGCGATGCTGCGGGCCCGCGCCGTGGGCCGGCTGCTGGGCGCGTTGACGGAAGCTTTCGTGGCGAACCGGGAGATCATCCTGGCCGGCGGGCTGCGGCCGGGGGAAGGGCTGACGCGCCTGCTGGCGGCGGGCGAGCCGGGGCTGGCGGCGGCGCTGGACGCGGCCCGGGCGCGGACCGAGGCGGTGGTGTTCTTCTACCCGCGCAAGGTGGAGTTCGAGATCGGCGCCCACGACGTGCTGGGCAAGGCGCTGAGCGTGTTCCTGCCGGCCTGCCTCGCCTACGCCCAGGCGGACGCCCGGGGCGAAACGGAGAAGCTGGGGCTGCGGCCCAAGCAGGCGCTGTCGCTGCTGCTCGACTACCACCCGCGCCCCGGCATGTCGGCGTCGGCGATCATGCGCTGCGCCGTGGACTTCGTGGCGGGCATGACCGACGCCTACGCGTCGTGGCTCGCCGCCCGGCTGCGGGGGTTGGAAACCCGGGTGTAGGCCGGCACGGCCCGCGCCGGAGCTTGGCAGGCGCCGGGCGTTCCGGCGGCCGGCTCCGGTCTCCGCTGGCCGGGTTCGGGGCCAGGGGCTCCGCCCCTGAAACCCCGCCGGGG
>CAXTEL010000092.1:0-2837 GCA_964243365.1 uncultured Roseomonas sp.
CCAGCGCCAGCCGCGTCTCGGCCGCGCCGCGCCGCGCCGGGTCGAGGCCGGGCAGGACGCGGGCGGCGCCGTCGAGGTCGCGCGCCCAGGCCAGCCGGTCGAAGCGGCGCGCGTGGTCGTCGGGGGTCAGCAGCGCCGCGTTGCGCGCCAGGAAGGCGCCCTCGGCGAGCGCGTCGGCGGGCGCCTCGACCCACGCCGCGCGGAGCTGGGTCGCGGCCTCCGGCGCGCGGCCGGCGCGGGAAAGCGCGTCGGCGCGGCGCTGCGCCCCGTCCAGCGTGCGCGGCGGGACGCGGGCGTAATGGGCCAGCACGAGGGCGTCATCCGGCTCGCCGACCAGCGCTTCCTCGGCCCGGCGGGCGATCGTGTCGGGCGTCGGCCAATCGGGATTGGCCACCAGCCACGCTGCCAGCTCGGCGCCGGTGGCCTGCCCACGCGTCTGCAGCCGCATCCATGTGACGATCTTGCGGGCCAGCGGATCGGCGTTCGCGGCCAAGGCCTGCGCCTCGCTTGTGCGGCCGGTCCCGGCGGCGGACAGGGCGGCCCGGCCGGCCGAGCGCTGCGCTTCCGCCGTCCAGGGCTGGGCCGGCGCCGGGGCGGTGGCGGCTACCAGGAGGAGCACGAGAAGGGCGCGTCGCATGTGGCCGCGGTCGTAGCAGAGGCCGGGGTGGTCTGTCCCCTACCGGCGCCTCGGTTTCCTGCGGCGCCCTTCCCGCGAGCGCTCGCGCGCCTTGTTCGCGCGGCGACGGAAGCCTAGTTACCCGCTCCCGCCGCCCCGAAGGAAACGCGTCAAGATGTTCAAGGGGTCCCTGGTCGCCCTCGTCACCCCGATGACGCGCGAGGGGGCGGTGGACGAGAAAGCCTTTCGTGAGCTGGTCGAGTGGCAGATCGCAGAAGGCACGCAGGGGCTGGTCCCCGTGGGCACCACCGGCGAAAGCCCGACGCTGACCCACGCCGAGCACGAGCGCGTGGTGGAGCTGTGCGTCGCCGTCGCGGCGGGGCGCGTGCCGGTGATCGCCGGCGCCGGCTCGAACAGCACCGCCGAGGCCGTCCTCCTGGCGCAGCACGCCCGGCGCGCGGGAGCGGACGCGGCGCTGGTGGTCACCCCCTACTACAACAAACCGACCCAGGAGGGGCTCCGCTTGCATTTCCAGGCGGTCGCCGACGCGGCCGGGCTGCCGATCATCGTCTACAACATCCCGTCCCGCTCGGTGGTGGACGTGAGCGTGGAAACGATGGCGCGGCTGGCGGCGCACCCCAACGTGGTCGGCGTGAAGGACGCCACGGCCAACCTGTCCCGGCCGCTGCACACCCGCGCCGCCTGCGGGCCGACGTTCTGCCAGCTCTCGGGCGAGGACCATACCGCTCTGTCGTTCCTGGCCGCCGGCGGGCACGGCTGCATCAGCGTCACCGCCAACGTCGCGCCGCGCCTGTGCCGCGAGATGCACGACGCGTGGGGCGAGGGGCGGGTGGCCGACGCCATTGCCATCCAGGACCGGCTGCTGCCGGTGCACGACGCGATGTTTTGCGAAACCTCGCCCGGCCCCGTGAAGCTCGCGGCCTCGCTGCTCGGCCGCGGCGGCGAGCACTGCCGCCTGCCGCTGGCGCCCGTGTCGGACGCCACCCGCGCCCGCGTGCGCGAGGCGCTGGGCCGCGCCGGCCTGCTGAACTGAGCGACGCGTGAACCGAGTGGCCGCGACATCGAGGAGAGCATGGCGGAACCCCGCAAGAAGGGCCTGATCAGCCACGGCACCGCGGCGCAGAACCGCAAGGCCCGCTTCGACTACAAGATCCTGGAGACGGTGGAGGCTGGCCTCGTGCTGCTCGGGCCGGAGGTGAAGTCGCTGCGGGCGGGACGCGCCACGCTGAGCGAGGCCTGGGCCGGCGAGCGCGAGGGCGAGATGTGGCTGTTCAACTGCTACATCCCGGAATGGCAGGCGGGCTCGACGGTGTCGCACTTCGAGCCGCGTCGGCCGCGCAAGCTGCTGCTGCACAACAAGCAGGCCAGCGCCCTGGCCGGCGCCGTTTCCAAGGACGGCACCACGCTGGTGCCGCTGGAGATCCTGTTCAACGCGCGCGGCGTGGCCAAGGTCGTGCTCGGCCTGGGTGAGGGCAAAAACAAGGCGGACAAGCGCGCCTCCATCGCCGCCCGCGACTGGCAGCGCGACAAGGCGCGGGTGATGCGCGGCGAGAAGGGCTGAGAACGGGCGGCGCGACGGCGGCACGACTCCGTATAAGTTGCCGCCGCGACGACCGGCGCGGCCAGTCCACCTATCACTGAGCGAGAGCGGGAGACTGCATGGCATGACCGAGGAATCCGAGGGCGTGACCCTGCGGGGCACGGTGCGGGACAGGTTAATTCGCACCAAGGAGGGCTGGGCCCGCGAGGGACGGCTGCTGACCGGCACCACGGCCGACCCGGCGCGCGACCGGCGGCCGCCCGGCCAGACGTTGGTCGAGGACTTCCCCGTGCTGGACCTGGGTGTGCAGCCCGAGGTGCCGGAAGCGGCGGCCAAGCTGCGCCTGGACGGGTTGGTCGAGGCGCCGGCGACGCTGGACTGGGCCGCGCTCCTGGCGCTGCCGCGGGTGACCTCGCGCAACGACATCCACTGCGTCACGCAATGGTCGCGCTACGACAACGACTGGGAGGGCGTGGCCGTCGCGACGCTGCTGGAGCTGGTCCGGCCCAAGGAGGAGGCGCGCTTCGTCAGCCTCGAATGCCACGACGGTTACACCACCAACTTGGCGATGGCGGATTTCGTGCGCTCCGAGAACCTGCTCGCATTCTCCTGGGCGGGCGAGAAGCTGTCGCGCCAGCACGGCGGCCCGATGCGGCTGGT
>CAXTEL010000093.1:0-2831 GCA_964243365.1 uncultured Roseomonas sp.
GGGTGGTTCGACGAGGGGGCAGCTCGCGGCCCGAAGCTGACCTTAATCCGGAATCCTTAGCTCCTCGTAGGAGACCATGACGTGCTCGCGAAACGCCGGCCTCGTCGCGAGCGCATCGTAGTAGCGGCGCAGCGTCGGCCGCTCCTGGCGGCTTATGGCGATATCGAAGTAGCGGAAGAGCACATGACCAAACTGGATGTCGGCCAGGGTGAAGTCATTGCCAGCCAGGAAAACGCCGCGCGCTAGCTGCGCTTCCGCGATGCCGAGAAGCTTGTCCAGTTTCGCCACGGCTTGGCTGATCGCGACCGGGTTTTGATCGGATGGCGCCGTCCTGACCACCCTCCAGAAGATCGGAGCTGTGAACCCCAGGGTGACGTTGATCTTGGACCATTCTGCCCACTGATCGACGCGGGCTCGCGTGGAACTCTGGCCCGGCCAGAATGGGGCGGCCCCGTAGCGGCCGGCCAAGTAGCGAAGGATCGCGCCCGTTTCCCACAACGGTTCGCCTCCGCCATCACGAAGGACGGGAACGGTCCCATTGGGGTTCATCGCTAGAAAGACAGGCGTGTCGGTGCCGCCATGGATGTGCCCGGCATCATGCCGTTCGCAGGGCAGGCCAAGCCAAGCTCACCGATGCACCACATGAGAGCCTGGACGTTGGATGAGGTTTTCCGTCCCCACACGGTCAGCATCGGAACCTTACTCTCCTGCGAGACGGTCTGGAGGCGGCGCGCAACATGCCAAAGGCTTGACCGCCAGGATAGGATTGCAGGTCCGCTCCCCACCCTTCGCGGGAGATCCTCGAACCGGCACGTCACCGCCGCCGCCCACGCCGCGCTTGACCGCCGCCCCTCGCCCGACGACACGATGGGGTGCCATGACCGACGCCCTGCCCGAAGCCGCCGGCACCGCGCCCCCCACCCTGCCGCCCGGCCTGCTCGACGCGCTGGCCGCCCTTCTCGGCCCACGCGGCGTCGTCACCGACCCCGCCGACCTCGCCCCGCACCTGGACGACTGGCGCGGCCTGTACCGCGGCCGCTCGCCCGCCCTGCTGCGCC
This sequence comes from uncultured Roseomonas sp., assembly GCA_964243365.1. Lineage (GTDB taxonomy): Bacteria > Pseudomonadota > Alphaproteobacteria > Acetobacterales > Acetobacteraceae > Roseomonas. Next base: position 1,059 of record CAXTEL010000093.1, read on the forward strand.
CCGCCGACACCGCCTCGCTAGCCGCTGCCATGCGTCTGCTCGACCGCGCCGGCGTCCCCGTCGTGCCTCAAGGCGGCAACACCTCGATGGTCGGCGGCGCCATGCCCGACGAGGCCGGCCGCCAGGTCGTGCTGTCCCTGGCCCGCATGAACCGCATCCGCGACCTCGACCCGCTGGACATGACCGCCGTTGCCGAAGCCGGCGTGGTGCTCAAGACCCTCCAGGACGCCGCCGCCGAGGCGAACTGCCTGTTCCCCCTTTCCTTGTCCGCCGAGGGCTCGGCCACGATCGGCGGCGTGCTGGCCACCAACGCGGGGGGCAACAACACCGTGCGCTACGGCAACGCCCGCGACCTCGTGCTCGGCGTCGAGGTGGTGCTGCCCGACGGCCAGGTGATCGAGGCGCTGCGCCGGCTGCGCAAGGACAACACCGGCTACGCCCTGCGACACCTGTTCGTCGGCGCCGAGGGCACGCTGGGCATCATCACCGCGGCCGTGCTGCGCTTGTTCCCGCGCCCGCGCGTCACCGCCCTGGCGCTGTGCGCGACCCCCTCCGCCGGAGCCGCGCTGTCCTTGTTCCGCCGCTTCCGCGACCGCGACGAATCCGCCGTCCGCGCCTTCGAGTACATGTCCGGCGCCGGCGTGGACCTCGTGCTGCGCCACGTCGAGGGCGCCACCCTGCCGCTGGGCGAGCCGGCCGCGCACTACTGCCTGGTGGACCTCGCCGCTTCCCGCCCCGACGCCGACCTGGGCGCGCTGCTGGAAGCCGTGCTGGAGGAGGCCCTCGAGGCCGGCGAGGTGCTCGACGCCGCGATCCCCGGCAGCGAAGCGCAGGCGGCCGCCATCTGGCGCCTGCGCGAGGAGCACGCCGAAGCCCAGAAGCGCGCCGGCGCCTCGATCAAGAACGACGTGTCCGTCCCCGTCAGCCGGGTGCCCGAGCTGATCGACCGCTGCACGACGCGGCTCGCCGCCCTGCTGCCCGGCGCCCGCCCGGTGCCCTTCGGCCACTTGGGCGACGGCAACATCCACCTCAACCTCATGGGCCCGGAGGCGATGCCGGCGGCCGAGTTCCTGGGCCGCTCGCACGAGGTCATGGACGCGGTGAACGCCGTGGTGCGCGACCTCGGCGGTTCCTTCTCCGCCGAGCACGGCGTCGGCCGGCTCAAGACGGCGATGCTGGCGGACTGGCGCGGCGGGGCCGAGTACGACGTCATGCGGCGCATCAAGGCGGCGCTGGACCCGGCCGGGCGCATGAACCCCGGCAAGGTGTTCCCGGCCTGAACGGCACGCCCGGCGCGACCCGGCGCCGCCGGCCCGCCGGCCCGCCCGCCTCGCGCTTTCCGGCCATCCTCCTGATCGGCGCCCTGGCCGCCTGCGCGCCCGGCGACGCCGCGCCCCGGCCGGAAGTGCCCGCCGCGGCCACCGAGGCGCCGGACCCGGGCGCCGCGGTGGCCAAGCTGTGGGTGTCGCTCGGCCCGGGATGCGTCGGGCGCGGCGCCGCGGTGAACCTGGGCGAGGGGCGCTTCCTCACCGCCGCGCACCTGGTGGACGGCAGCCTGTCGCCGCCGGGCTGCGACGGCCCGGTGCGCGCCGCCCTGGCCTTCGGGGGCCACGAGGCGCGCGCCCGCCCGGACCGGCTGGGCCGCTCCGAGAACGACCCGGCGCTGGGCCTGCGCTACCTCGCCGGCCGCGACCTCGCCCTGCTGCGGACCGACCCCGCGCCGCCGGAACCGTCCCCGCGCGGCCCGCCCGCCGCCGTCGCGCGGCCCTGCCC
>CAXTEL010000094.1:0-2777 GCA_964243365.1 uncultured Roseomonas sp.
GGGCGGCCGCGGGCGGGAACGGCGGCGCCCGGCCCGGCGCCCGGCCGCCGCGCGACGCCCTTGCCCCCGCCGCGCCGCCGGCGCGAGACTGCGGCGCGGGAGAACCAAGGTCCCGAGCGGGAGGAAAACAAGACATGGCACGCGTCGCACTCGTCACCGGCGGCCAGCGCGGCATCGGCGCCGCGATCAGCGAGGAGCTGCAGCGGCAGGGCCGCACCGTCGTCGCCTCCTACGCCGGCAACGACGCCGCGGCGGAAGCCTTCACGCAGCGCACCGGCATCCCGTGCCGCCGCTTCGACGTCGGCGACCACGAGCAGTGCCGCGTCGCGATGGAAGCGATACGCGCCGAGTTCGGGGCGGTGGAGATACTGGTCAACAACGCCGGCATCACCCGCGACGGCACGCTCAAGCGCATGGACCGCGCGATGTGGGACGCGGTGGTCGACACCAACCTCGGCTCCTGCTTCAACACCTGCAAGCTGGCCTGGGAGGGCATGACGGCGGCGCGCTTCGGCCGCATCGTCAACATCGGCTCCATCAACGGCCAGGCTGGCCAGTACGGGCAGGTGAACTACGCCGCCGCCAAGTCGGGCATCCACGGCTTCACCAAAGCCCTGGCCCAGGAAGGCGCGCGCACCAACATCACGGTCAACGCCATCGCGCCGGGCTACGTAGATACCGAGATGGTGCGCGCCGTCCCCGCCGACGTGCTGGAGAAGATTGTGGCCCGCATCCCCGTCGGCCGGCTGGGTCAGGCGCAGGACATCGCCCGCGGCGTTGCCTTCCTCACTGCCGATGACGCCGGCTTCATCACCGGCTCCACGCTGTCCATCAACGGCGGCCAGCACATGTACTGAGGCGCCGACGACGGCGGGGCGGCATCGCCCCGCCGGGGCGACCTACCCCTCGGCGCGGCTTCCCGGGTGCGGCTCCCCGGGGCGACGTCCCCCGACGCCCGCCCCGGCGCAACTCCCCGTGCGGACGGGAACCGCCGCACGCTTCCCCCGTTGGCGGGAGGACCAGAAACAGGAGTCCCGCGAGCATGACCACCTCCAAGCATCCGAAGGGCGGCAAGGACGAGGGTGGCCTGGGCGCCGACGTGCCGCGTCCGCCCAGCGACCTAGAGCGCAACCCCGGCATCGGGTCCTCCAAGGGCGTGTTCGGCCGCGGCACCGACCCGGCCGTACTGCAGGGCGAGAACACCGACGAGGGCGACGTCGCCAACGACGCCGGCAGCAAGGGCGGCGTGGACCCCGACCTGCTGGGCCGCACCAACAAGTAGACCGGCCCCGCGCGGGCGGCGGCCGCGATCCCGTCGCCCCGACAGCGTGGCCGGCGCGACGCCGCCGACCGGCCGCCCGCGCCTCAGCGCACCGGGACGCCGCCCTGCCCGTCCCCGATCATCCGGTTAGCGACCCACGACACCACCGCCACCACCAGCGCGCCGCCGAAGGCCGCCAGGAAGCTCTGCACGCGCATACCGCTCAGCAACGCGGTGAGGCCGAACATCGCGGCGTTGATTACCAGCGTGAACAGGCCCAGCGTGATCACCGTGAGCGGCAGCGACAGCACGGCCAGCACCGGGCGCACCACGGCGTTCACTAGCCCGAAGACGATCGCCGCGACCAGCGTCCCCAGCACCCCCGGCAGCATGATGCCCGGCACGATGCTGGCGGCGACCCAGAAGGCGATGGCGGTGATAATCGTGCGGGCGAGAAAGCCCATGACGGCGGTTCTCCGGGGGTTGAGGGAAGAACGCCGCGCGCGGAACACGGTTTCTTGAGGCGACTCGCCCCGGCTCCCGCCACCCCGGCCGGTCCCACCCTGGCCGGCTGCGGCGCGCTGCTGCTGTGGGCGTCGCTGGCGCTGCTGTCGCGCATGGCGGCCGGGGTGCCGCCGCTGCAACTGACGGCGATGAGCTTCGCGGTGGGCGCCGCCGCCTCGCTCGCCGCGGTGGCGGCGCGCGGCCGACTGGCGGCGCTGCGGCAACCGCCGCTGGTCTGGCTGCACGGCATCGGCGGCCTGTTCGGCTACCACGCCCTGTACTTCGCCGCCCTTGCCCTGGCGCCGCCGGTGGAAGCCAACCTGCTGAACTACCTGTGGCCGCTGCTGATCGTGCTGCTGTCGGCGCCGCTGCTGGGCTTGCCGTTGGGGTGGCGCCGGCTGGGCGGCGTGGCGCTGGGCTTCGCCGGCTGCGCGCTGCTGGTGGGCGCCGGCGCGTCCTTTCCGCCCGGGGCGCTGCCGGGCTTCGGCTGCGCCGCGGCCGCGGCCCTGCTCTGGGCGCTCTACTCCGTGCTCTCGCGCCGCCTGGCGACGGTGCCCACCGAGGCCGTGGCCGGCTCCTGCCTCGGCACCGCGGCGCTCGCGACCCTCGCCCACGCCTTGTTCGAGACCACCGTCGTCCCCGACGCCCGCCAAGCCGCAGCCGCGCTGCTGCTGGGGCTGGGCCCGGTAGGCGCCGCCTTCTTCCTGTGGGACCTCGGCATGAAGCGCGGCGACCCCCGCCTCCTCGGCACCCTGGCCTACGCCGTGCCGGTCGCCTCCACGCTCTCGCTCCTCGCCGCCGGCCTGGGCGAGCCCACCCCGCGCGTCATCGCCGCCGCCCTCCTGGTCGCCGGCGGCGGCTGGCTGGCGGCGCGCGCCTGATCGGGGTCTCCGCCGGTTCCGGCGTGGGAACGGAAGGGCGCCGCCCCGGCAGTGTCTCAATTTGAACTTCTGCGAAGGGTGGAGAGCGGACTCTCGCGTGAGCGTGGGATGGGTGGCCAGCACGGCACTGA
>CAXTEL010000095.1:0-2681 GCA_964243365.1 uncultured Roseomonas sp.
CTGCTGCCCTTCCTGCGCCTGCATCTGGTAGACGAAGCTGTCGTAGGTGTTCTCGGCCACCCGGAACCATTGCAGCTCGGTGTCGCGGAACGCCTTGAAGTGGTCGTACACCTTCTTGAAGCGCGGGTTGGCGCTCGCGGTCTCGTCGTACAGCTCGAAGGTGGCGCGGTAGGCGGCCTGCATCACCTCGCGCGGGAAGGGACGCAGCTGCGTGCCCGCGCCGACCAGCCGGCGCAGGGCTGCGGGGTTCTGCACGTCGTACTTGGCCATCGTCTCGATGGTGGAGTCGCGGCAGGCGGACTCCAGCACGTCCTTGTACAGCTGCGGCAGTTCGTCGAACTTCGCCTTGTTGACGTAGAGCGACAGGTTCAGCCCGCCTTCCCAGAAGCCGGGGTAGTAGTAGAACGGCGCCACCCGGTTGAAGCCGAGCTTCTCGTCGTCGTAGGGCCCGACCCACTCGGCCGCGTCGATGGTGCCGCGCTCCAGCGACGGGTAGATGTCGCCGCCGGCGATCTGCTGCGGCACCACGCCCAGCTTCTGCATGATGTTGCCGGCGATGCCGGCGATTCGCATCTTCAGCCCGTTGAGGTCGCCGACGTTGCGGATTTCCTTGCGGAACCAGCCGCCCATCTGCACCCCGGTGTTGCCGGCGGGGATGGAGACGAGGTTGTAGCCCTCGAAGAACTCGCGCATCACCTCGCGCCCGCCGCCGGCGTTCAGCCAAGCGTTGATCTGGCGGAAGTTCATCCCGAACGGCACGGACGCGTCGAAGGCGAAGGTCGGGTCCTTGCCCACGAAGTAGTACGACGCGGTGTGGGCGCATTCCACCGTGCCCGACTGCACCGCGTCCGCCACCGCCAAGCCCGGCACCACCTCGCCGGCCGCGAACATGCTGATCCGGAAGCGGTTCTCGGTCAGCGCCGCCACCCGCTTGGCGACGTGCTCGCCGGCGCCGTAGATCGTGTCGAGCGACTTGGGGAAGGACGAGGCCAGCCGCCAGCGTATCTCGGGGGCGGACTGCGCCAGCGCCGGGGCGGCCAGCGAGGCGAGCGCGGCGGGGGCGGCGCCCGCGATGAGGCTGCGGCGATCCATGGTCGGGCGTCTCCTCGATGCTTCTTGGCTCGGGGCCGCTCGGCCCTCCGCGTCGCACCTGCTTACGGCGCGTGCCGCCCTTTGAGAAGTTGCCGCCGTCACACGACGGTCACGACGACGCCTCCGCCGGTCCCGCCCCCGCCGGGCGCCGCCACGTCCGGCCGCCATCCCGGCGCTAGCGCCCATCGTCGCGCAGCCCACCGACCCGCCATCCCCACGGCCGCAGCCCCCATCCCTCGGTTCCCGTCCCGCGGCCCACCCTCCCCCTGGCCGCCCCCCTGGCCGCCCGCCCCGCGGCTGCTATCGTCGCTACCGTGCCGTTCTCCGTAATCGTCCTGCTGGCGCTGCCGGCCTTCGCCGCCGCGGCCGGCGCCGCCCTGCCCGGGCCGCGCGGCGCGCGGGCGCTGCTGCTCGGCACGGCCGCCTCGGGCCTGCTGTCGCTGCTGCTCGGCGCCGCCGCCCTCCTGCGCCCCGATCCCCTGCCCTGGGCGCTGCCGCTGGCACCGGGCGGGCGAGCGCTCACCGTCGCGCTCGACGGCCTGTCCGGCTGGTTCCTGCTCGTTCTCGGCACCGCCACGCTGGCCGCGGCCGCGTGGTCGCTCCCGCACGGGGACGCCGCGCCGCGCGCCCGGCTGCTGCCGCTGCCGCTGCTCGCCCTCGGCGCCGCGCTGACCGTGCTGGCCGCCGACGCTGCGACCCTGCTGCTGGGCTTCGGGGCGACCCTGCTCGCGGCCTGGGCGCCTGCGGCGGGCGGCGGCGCCGCGCGGCAGGCGCTGTTCCCCGCCATCGGCGCCGGCGCCTGCCTGCTCGCCGCGCTGGCAATCTGGGGCGGAACCGCGGCGGACCTGTCCTTCGCCGCCCTGCGCGCCGCCCCGCCGGAAGGCTGGCGCGCGGCGCTGGTGCCGCCGCTGGCCCTGGCCGCCGCCGCCGGAACCCTGGCGACCGGCGCCCGGACCGCGCCGCCCGACGCTTCCGCCCCGGCCGCGGCCGCCGCCGCCAGGGTGTCGCTCTACGTGCTCGCGCGGCTGCTGCTCGACCTCGGCGCCGGGGCGTCGTCGTGGTGGGCGGCCCCGCTGGCGGCGCTGGGCGCGGCCTGGGCCCTGGGGGGCGCCCTGCGCGCCGCGACCGGCGACGACGCGCGCGACGTGCCCGCGCTGCTGGCCTCCTCGCACGCGGGCCTGCTGCTGGTCGCGCTCGGCCTAGTGCCGTTGTTCCGCGACGCCGACCTGGGCCCGCTCGCGGCGCTGGCCGCCGCGGCGCTGCTGCTGCACGCCCTCGCGCGGGCGGTCGTGGAAACCCTGATGTTCCTCGTCGCCGCCACCGCCGGGCGCGCGGCCGGCGCCGGCTCGCCGGACGGGCCGGGCGGGCTGATCCGCGCCATGCCGCGCACCGCCGCCTGCGCCGCGTTCGCCCTGCTGGGGGCGGCCGCCCTGCCGCCGGGGATCGGCTTCGCATCCGGCTGGCTGCTGCTGCAATCCCTGCTGGCGGCGTGGCGCACCGGCGACCCGGGCGCGCGGGCCGTCGCGGCGGCGGCGCTGGCGGCGACCGCCCTGGCGCTGGCGCTGGGCGCCGCGGCGGCGGTGCGCTGG
>CAXTEL010000096.1:0-2598 GCA_964243365.1 uncultured Roseomonas sp.
GTGCCCGCCGGGCTAGCCGCGCTTCACGCCGCGGGCGGCTTCGTCGGCCGCGCCTCGGGCCGTGCCCCGGGCGCCGCGCCCCCCCGCGGGACCGCGATGCCCGGCGAGGCCCCGGCGCCCGCCGCACCGGCACCGACGGCGGGCGACGCGGCGGCGCGGCTGCGGGTCCAGCTGGCGGAGCTGGACGGGAGCCTGCGGCTGATACCCGCGCTGCTGGAGCGGCTGGCCGCGACGCCGGGGGCGCTGGCCGTGCCGCTGCCCGCGCGCGCCGGCGAAGGGTTGGGGATGGTGGAGAGCTTTCGCGGCGAAGCGCTGCACTGGGTGGCGATGGACGAGGCCGGGCTGCTGCGCGCCTGCTTCCCGCGCGACGCAAGCTGGTTGCACTGGCCGCTGCTGGAAGCGGCGATGGCGAACGGCGACTTGGCCGACGCCGCGCTGTGCGAGCTTTCCTTCAACCCGTCCTGCTCGGGAGTGGACCTGTGACGCCGACGGCACCGAACCGCGACCATCCGCGAGCGGCCCGCCGCCGGCTCCGGTCTCCGCCGGTTGGGCTCGGGACCAGAAGGGCTCCGTCCCTCTGGACACCCCGCGAGGAACCTGATGTCCCTCGGCCTCCCATCCGTGAGAAAGATACCCTCGCGGACAGGGGGGTGCACCGACGGCGTAGCCGCGTCGAGGCACCCCCCTGTCCGCGAGGGCAAACTGACGGCGGGGGTCCGGAGGCCCCCCTGGGTCCCCGGCGGGGTCCAGAGGCAGCGCCCCTGGCCCCGAGCCCGATCACCGGAAACCAGGGCCGGCCACGGGCCACCCGCGGGCGGCCGGGCCGCCGGGCAGGCGGGGCCGAATGACCCCGCTGGCGCTGCTGCGCGCGCTGCTGTCCCGCCCCGCCACCGACGCGGCGCCGCCGGTGGCGGCCGAGGCGGTGGCGGCGCTGGGGGCGCAGCTGGAAGCGACGGCGCGGACCCGGCTGGGCCGCAGCCTAGCGGTGCGCGCGCTGGACGCGGGCTCGTGCAACGGGTGCGAGCTGGAGATCGAGGCGCTGGAAGGCGTCGCCTACGACCTGGAAGGCCACGGGCTGCGGCTGGTGGCCAGCCCGCGCCACGCCGACGTGCTGCTGGTGAGCGGGCCGGTGACGCGCAACATGGCCGACGCGCTGCGCCGCGCCCGCGCCGCGATGGCCGAGCCGGCCTGGGTGGTGGCGGCCGGGGACTGCGCGGCCGACGGCGGCTGCTTCCGCGGCGCGGCCGCGGTGGAGGGCGGGGTGGCCGCGGTGCTCGCGGTGGACTTGGTGATCCCCGGCTGCCCGCCGACGCCGGGGCAGCTGCTGGAAGGGCTGCTGGCGCTGCTTTCCGCCCAGGCGGCCCCGAAGCCCAGGCCCCCGGACGCCCGGCCGGGCCCCACCCAGGCGACGCCGACGTTCACGAAGCGTTAGACATTGCGTCGCGATCCTGCGAACCGGCCCGGCAAACCGCCGGCTGCCCACGAACCACGGCCGCGAGAAAGGCTCCCGATGCCCCGTTCCCCTAAGCGGCCGCCCCCCGTCGTTCCCGCCGCCATGATGACCACCGGCACCGTGGTGACCGCGGCCCTGCTCAGCGGCGGGCGCGGCGAAACCTTCGACCTGCGCACCGCCGACGGCGGGCTGGTGCGCCTGCCGGTCACGCGCGACGCGCTGGCCGAGATCGCGGCTCTGGCAGCGGCGGCGCTGACCGGCACCCAGGTCCGCGAGCGTCTGCACTGATCCGGCGCCCCCGGCGGCGGTGACGCCGGGAAGGCCATCCGTCCCGGCGATCGCGCCCGGGCGCCCGCGCCGGGACGACCCGCCCCCGGCGACCCGCGCCGGCGGCGGGTCGCCCCGTCCGGCGCTGCTCAGCCTTCCGGCTGCGCCTGCGGGCGTGGTGCGCGGTGGCCGCGGGCGGCGCGGCCGCCGTCGGTGGCGGCGTGCTGGCGTCGCACGCCCGTGCGCCCATGGACCTGGCCGGCGTCGGCGCTCCCGCTGGCGGACGCCGCGGTGGCCGGCGACGTCCGGGCGGTGCGCGCCGTCGCCGGGGACGCGCCGGCGAGCGCGACCGGCACGGCGAGCGCAGCGAGCGCGAGGACGAAGCGCGGCGACTTCGAGATGGGCATCGGGTTTCCTTCGGCACTTGGTTCGGTGCGGGCGGAACCCCTCGTTCCACCCCGCGTCGCACGCTGCGCCGCCGCGCGCGGCGCTCCAACGGTCGGGCGCTTTACAAATCATCCACGCGGCGGGAGCGGTTGTGCCGGACGGGGAACAGGCCGGCGCGGCACCCGCCCGGGCGACGCGTCAGATCAGGCCCAGCTCGCGCAGCTCGCGGCGCAGCCGCGGCGGCAGCGCGTCCAGCCCCTCCGCCGGCGGCGCGTCGCCCGCGAGGTCGGCCGGCGCGCGGCCCGGCTCCAGGTAGCGCCAGCCCTGGAACGCCTTCACCGGCCGCGCTTCCACCGCCACCAGCTCGGCGTCCAGCACCAGGTCGGCGCAGGGCACGCCGTCGTCGCGGATGGCGCGGTCGATCCGCAGCACGCGTTGCCGCACCCGCACGAAGCCCGCCACCACCCAGTAGATCGAGCCGCCGTCCAGCA
>CAXTEL010000097.1:0-2374 GCA_964243365.1 uncultured Roseomonas sp.
CCAGCAAACCTTGTATGGGCAGACCACTACCTACCCGGGTTGAGCAACTACCAAACCCCAATCCGGCGACTGTCGCCGCACAAATACTACCGAAAGAGATATGCGATCACCCACAAGAAATTTTCGTTTATGCTCAACATTAGTTGACGCTGAATCAGATAACCGCGAACGCTCCTGCCTCACAGCCGATGCGTCGCTCGCAGCAGAGATTTCGTTGCGTTTACGGATAGGGGCGCGTTCAGGGCCTGTCTAGGTGTCGCAGGGGCCTGAGCCTAACGCCCTATCCCGCACATAGATAACTGATCGGCAACGCCGTTTGCCCCAGCACCCAGCCTTCCCAGCGCCGCACCCACAGGTCCGCCGGCGCCGCGTTGGTGCGGCGGCCCGTGAGGACCTGCACCACGCAGAGCACCCCCAGCACGCAGTCGAGGCGGTCCTCGCCGGCGGCATCCGAGCCGAAGCCGGCGGCGAGCCAGGCGTCGAGCGCCGGGTCGGGAGCGGCGTCCAGCCGGGCCATCGCGGCGCGCAGCGCGGGGGCGAGCGCCGCGCGGTCGGCCTGGCGCCGCTTGCTGCCGGGCAGGCGCAGCCCGAGCTGGCGCAGCGCCTCCGCCGGGTAGGTTTCCGCGACCGCGATGCGGCCCGGCGCCAGCAGCGGCAGCAGCGGCCCGTCGAACGGCCACAGCGCCGGCGGCGACGGCCCGGCGAGCGCAGGCAGCAGCAGGTCGCGCCAGGCCGAGATGGCGGCCTTGCCCGACTGGTTCGCGCCGAGCGTCCAGAACGGCGGCGCCCCGGCAGGCCGCTCCGCCGTCGCGCGGTCGCAGGCGCGGCACAGCGCGGCGGCGTCGGGCAGGCTGAGGGCCAGCGCATGGGAGAGCCGGGTCATGCCGGCAACCCCCCGGCGAGGATAGAACGGACGGCGCGGCCCGAGTTCGGCCAGGGTGTCGCAGGCGTCGAAGAACCCGGGGTCGTCGGCTAGGCCGCGCAGGAAGGCAGGGAAGTCCGCCGCACCGCAGGCGTGGCGGGCTGCGAACGCGCGGGGCAGGCCGAGCGGTACGTCCAGGCCCAGCGCCACCGGGGCGCCCGCCGCCTCGTCGCGCAGGCGGGCCAGCAGGGTGGTGACATCGCCCACCGGCGTGACCCGGAGGCGCCAGCCGCGCCCGTCGTGCCGCGCTGCCGCCATCCAGCGCTTGACCGAGGCCACGCTCCAGTCGGCGTGGACGGCGAGGGGCGTCAGGCTGGCTGGGCCGGCGGGGAGGGCGGCTACTTGGGGCCGGGCGGCTTGCCGAGCGGCTGCTGGGCGCGCTCCAGCAGGCGCGAGAACATGTTGGGCTTCTTAGGCACCGCGGGCTTGGGCGGCGGCGGGGCGGCGGCGGCCTGCTTGCGCTCCTTGCTCTGCAGCCACTTCTCCAGGCTCATGCCGGCCTTGTCCGCGCGCTTCTGCTCGTAGGTGCGCTGCGCGGCTGTCAAAGTCTTGGGCGCGGTCTTGCTCATCGATCCTCGGCTCGGTCTGCTGCGCCTGGTGTGGCAGCGGCCCGGGCGGCATTCAAGCCTCGCCGCGGCGCGAGGCGGGCGGCCCTGAACCCGGCCGGGACGGGGGAGAGCGTTAAGGGAATGGAGTGCGCCATGGATGCGAGGGTCAAGGCGGGGATATGGGTGCAGGCCGCGTTGCGCCTCGGCAACGCGGCGGGACGGCCCGGCGCCGTGCTGCGTCGCGGCGACGCCGACGCAGGCGGCGTGCTGGTTGTGCTGCGCGGGCGGCAGGGCCTTTCCGTGCTGTCGCAGGTCCGCGCCGGCAGCGAGATGTCCTGGTTGCGCGCGACGGGGCCGGACCCGGTCGACCAGGCAGCGGCGGACGCCTACGTGGCGCGGCAGGTCGGGCGCGATCCCGATCTCTGGGTGGTGGAGCTGGAGGCGCCCGACCTGCTGCCGCCGTTCGAGGGACGGGTGATCTAGTGCTGCGAGCCAGGCAGGGAAGTCCGCCTGGCTCGCAGCACTGGACTTTGTTCCGTGAGCCATTCACCTCCCGCTTGGGGGAGGGTAGGCGCCAGGATCAAGCCACCAGCGGCCAGCCTGATCGGGGCGGCGTCCAGGCCGGCATCCGCCACCTGCCTGATCGCAGCCGGCCTCCCGTCCCACCGGGAACTGTTGTATATCGGTGCGACCTGGTGTTGCGGTTCGGCCACATACACCCGAAAAGCTCCGGGGGCGGATCGCGCGAGGCGTGCAACCTGTTAGTATGCATACATCGAGAGACGGGGGAGGACGGTGGTCCAAGCCGTCGAACCCCTCGCTGCGCACGTTGCGCAGAACCTGATTGATGGAGACAGGCGATGAAGTTCTGCGATGCGTTGCTGGCGGCGACGGTGGTGGCGGG
>CAXTEL010000098.1:0-2261 GCA_964243365.1 uncultured Roseomonas sp.
GGGTGGGCGCGGCGCGCTGGCCGATGGGCGCCGCGGCGCCGGGGACGGCCCCGGCGATGGCCCCGGGAACGGTTCGGGGGGTGGCCGGGGAAGCGGTCGCGGGGGCAGCCGAGGCGCGCCTCGCCGCCGTTCGCTTGGTCGTAGCCGCCGGCCGCTCCGTCGCCGGGGGCTCCGCGCCCGCGCCGCGCGCCGACGCCTTCGCGACCCGTCCCGGCTTCGGGGCGGTCGGCTCGCCCCCGGCCGCGCGCGCCGCGGCGGGGCGGGCGGGAGACTTGCCGCCGGGGATCACGTCGCCGCGCGCGGCGGCTCTCGCGGGGGCGCGTCGAGGCGTTGGCGCCTCGCCTTCCTGCTTCGGGGTACGGGCGATCGCTGCCTCCTCTTCCTAGGTGACGGTTTCGAGAGTCGGGACGGGCCGGGCGTGCGCCGCCGTCGCGTCCCGGGTCTCGTCGCGGGTTCGGACCCGCGCCGCGCGCAGCGCCGTGGCGCTCGCCGCGTGCTCGCGGGCGGGGATCAGGCACCACGGCGCCGGGCCGTCGCACGGGCCGCGCCAAACGTCCAGCAGCGCCGACGCCGCGCGCCGGCGGCCGCGCAGCACGGAAGCCGCCTTTCCGCGCAGCGCGCGCCGCGTCCAGCCCGGGCGCGGCAGCACCGCGATCGGCGTGTCGCGGGCCAGCCGCCGCCAGCCGCCCCAGCGCGGGAGCTGCCAAAGGTTGTCGGCGCCGATGATGAACACGAAGCGAGCGCGCGGGAACAGCGCGCGCAGCCGCGCCAGGGTGCGTTCGGTGCGGCGGCGGCCCAGCCGCGCTTCCAGGGGCGTCGCGAGCACGCCCCGCCCGTCGGCGATGGCCGCGGCCGAGGCGAGGCGCTCCGCGAAGGGCGCCATGCCCTCGCGCGGCTTCAACGGGTTGCCGGGCGAGACCAGCAGCCATACCGCGTCCAGCCGCAGAGCCCGCAGCGCCCGGCGCGCGACGTGGGCGTGCCCGGGATGGGCGGGGTTGAACGAGCCGCCCAGCAGGCCGATCCGGGTGCCGCGGTTGTCGCCGCGCGGTCCGGGTGCGGCGAGCGGCGGGCGCATGGGGCGGCGTTCCTCCGGAACGGTCAGGGTCGTGTCTGCCCCGACCCGATCACCTGGTAGCGGTAGGTGAGGAGTTGCTCCACCCCCACCGGGCCGCGCGCGTGCAGGCGGCCGGTGCTGATGCCAATCTCGGCGCCGAAGCCGAACTCGCCCCCGTCGCAGAACTGGGTGGAGGCGTTCCACATGCCCACCGCCGCGCCGAGGCCGTCGAGGAATCGCCGGGCGGCGTCCGGGTCCTCGGTGACGATGGCCTCCGTGTGCTCGGAGCCGAAGCGGCGGATGTGCTCCAGCGCCGGCTCGACGCCGTCCACCACCGCCACCGACAGCACCGGTGCGAGCCATTCGGTGCGGAAGTCCGCGTCCGTCGCGGCCGGAAGGTCGGGGAGGATGGCGCGCGCCCGGGCGTCGGCGCGGAAGTCGCAGCCCAGGGCGCGGAGGTCGGCCACCAGCAGCGGCAGCAGGTCGGGGGCGAGGGCCGCGTCGATCAGCAGCGTTTCGGTGGCGCCGCACACGCCGGTGCGGCGCATCTTGGCGTTGGCCAGCACGGCGCGCGCCATGTCCGGGTCGGCCGCCGCGTGGACGTAGGTGTGGCACAGCCCCTCGGCGTGGGCGAGCACGGGCACCCGCGCCTCGGCCAGCACGCGCCCCACCAGCCCCTTGCCGCCGCGCGGCACGATCAGGTCGATTAATCCGGTGGCCGCCAGCATCGCGGCCACGAAGGCGCGGTCGGCCGTGGCGGGGACCTGCACGCAGGCGTCCGGCAGCCCGACCGCGCGCAGGCCGGCCGCGACGCAGGCGTGGATGGCGGCGGCCGAGCGGGTGGCGTCGGAGCCGCCGCGCAGGATGACCGCCGAGCCGGCCTTGAGGCAGATCGCGGCCGCGTCGGCGCCGACGTTGGGGCGGCTCTCGTAGATCATGCCGATCACCCCCAGCGGCTGCGACACGCGGCGGATCAGCAGGCCGTTGGGGCGGCGCCATTCCGCGAGCACGCGGCCCACCGGGTCGGGCAGCGCGGCCACCGCTTCCAGCCCGGCGGCCATCGCCTCCACCCGCGGGGGCGTCAGCGTCAGGCGGTCGCGGTAGGCGTCGGTCAGCGCCGGGGCGGCGTCCAGGTCGGCGGCGTTGGCGGCCAGCACGTCGGCGGCTCGCCCGCGCAGCGCGGCGGCCGCGGCGCGCAGGGCGGCGT
>CAXTEL010000099.1:0-2241 GCA_964243365.1 uncultured Roseomonas sp.
GTTCCTGCCCGGCGTAGTCCCAGAGCCGGTTGTCCGGGGGCCGGCGCTCGACCGGAGCTTGGCCATCAAGCTGGAAGGGCGTCGTGCGGTTGCCCCAGGCAGCCACGGGCGTGAGGTCCATGATGCCTCTCCTACGCGGCGCTGGATGCGGCTGCGGCGGCCGGCGCGGTCCGCTTGTCCACGACGCGCAGGTGGTCCTCCTGGCCGAAGCCGTTGTTGCGAATGCCCGCATCGTAGCCGTTCGGCTTGCGGTCGCCTTTGCGGACGGAGACGGACACCATGAACGAGGCGTCCGGGTGCGCCGCGCGCAGGCGGCCGCCGAACGCCTGCACGGCGGCGCGCACGTCGGCCACGGTCGCCACCGCGGCGCTTTCCTGCCCGAGCGAGGGGCCGAACAGGTCCAGCGTCTTTGCGTCGTAGCGGTCGCCGCGCTCGATGGAGCCGGGGATGGTGCGGAGGTTGATCGTCGCAGGCATGGCTGTCCTCGTTGTGCGCGTACGGCCGCACGCGGGCACCCGATGTGCGCGCGCCGGCCGATGCGGATGGAAAAGGGCGGACTGCCCGGCTCAGGCCGGGGAACGGGCTGGACGGCGCAAGCCGTCAGGCGGCGGGGGAGGCCGGGACCGGTGCAACGACCGGACCCGTGCCGTGCTGGGCCGCGTATTCGTCGATGGCGACGTCCGCCGCTTCGGTGGGCGGCACGCACGCGAGGTACATCGCTTGCCAGTCGCGCGGCGGCAGGTCGAGCAGGCCGCAGCCGAACGCCTGCCTCGCGCGCTGGTCGGCGATCCACAGCCAGCCGTAGTAGCCAAGCTGCTGGCCGGCACAGGCCCAGAGCGGGTCCTGGTCGGGAGACGGCCCTGGACGGACGGGGCTGCGCCACATCAGCCGGAACGGCGTGTCGGGTCCGCCCCAGCTCGCCACGATGGGGAACAGCGGCAGCGGCTCGGCCACGGCAGGGTGCGCGTCAGCCCTTGCGGCGGCTTGGCAGGCCGGGTCCGCCCCGGGCACCTGCCAGCCGAACATGCTCCCGACCAGCATGGCCTGGACCTGGGCGGGGGTCGGCAGCTCGGCCAGCGCCGCGTTGAGCTGCCCGGGCGTGAGAAAGGTCTGGACCGGGTGGTAGCCGGCCTCGCCCCGCACGATCAGGACGGTGGCGCCGGTCTCGGGATGGCGGGCGTAGCACAAGGGCGGCAGCCCCGGCGCGGGGAGGGGGTCGTCGGTGGGCATGAGGGGTCTCCTGGGCTGGAAACGGCAGCGGCGGGACCGAAGCCCCGCCGCTGCCGTGTGGTCTGGATGTGGAAAGAACTGGTCAGGCCGCGGCCCGCGCTTCGTCGCTGTCCTTGCGCGACCGGCGGCGGCGGGCCGGCACGGCCGGCGGCTCATCGGCCTCGGGCGCGTCGTTGTCTTGGGGGTCGTCCAGCGGCGGCGCCTCTGTTTCCGTCTCGTCGCCGTTGGTGGTGCTGCCGGCGTCCTCGTCCGTGTGATCCTTGCCTGCGCCGTCTTCGGGCAGCACATCGCCGGCGCCATCGTGGTCCAAAACGTCCTCGCCAGGCTGGGTCGGCTCCGCCGTGGCTTCGGCCGTGGCGAACAGGGCGGGCGGGTAGAGCCAACGTCCCTCGCCCACGCGGGCGACAATAGCGCCGCGGGTCGCCTTGCCCGTGGGCTGCACGGGCACGTTCAGGTCGAGCGCCACCCCCTCCACCGCCGCCTTGGACAAGCAGGCGAGGAAGTCGGCCGTCGCCATGTTCGGCAGGTGGTTGTCCGCGCCTACCGCGTCGCCGGCGATGCGCGCCACCGGGCCGCTCTGGCTCCAGTTGTCCCGGCAGGACAGGCTGAAGCGCAGCATGGCGCGTGCCGCCGTCTGCAGCAGCGCTGGGTCAGAGGTGAGCGCGCCGCCGTTGGTGAGCGAAGCCGCGATCTCCCGGCGCGTGTCGTGCAGGCTCGCTGCGTGGGCCAGGCCGGTCTTCACCTCGACGTTGCGGCCGGCGAGCGCCAGCACGAGCAGCCCGATCAGCTTGTATTCGTCAATCCGCTCGTCGCGCAGCGCGGCGTGCAGAGCGTCGGTGCGCATGGCGCCGACCATCGCGGTGCCTTTCTGCGTCAGCGCCGGGCGCGGCGCCTTCGGCAGGGCGGGTTCGTCGCCCGTGGTTCCGCCACGGCCGCTGCCGGTTGTGGGCGCTGGGGCGGGCACGGTGAACAGGATCGTCTCCACCCGGCCGGTGCGCTCGTCGAGGAACA
>CAXTEL010000100.1:0-2234 GCA_964243365.1 uncultured Roseomonas sp.
GTCGGCGGCACGGCGATCGAGGCCATGGCGTCCTGCACCACGCCCAGGTTCTCGAAGATCGCCGTCACGTTGAAGGCGACCCAGGAAGAGATGTTGGCGATCTGCCACGCCATCGGCAGCGCCGCCGCCACCGTGCCCAGGCCGATCTCGCCCCGCGCCCACAGCGCCGCCGCCGTGCCCGTCACCGACAGCAGCAGCAGCGCGTTGAGCACGCTCAGCGCCAAGCCGTTGACCGTCACCAGCCGCGTTTGCCGCCGGAACGCCGCCGTCAGCGCGTCCAGCCCCTCGCGCACGAAGCCGTCCTCGTCCTGCGCGCGCGCGAACAGCTTCACCGTCAGGATATTGCCGTAGCTGTCCACCACCCGCCCCGTGAGCAGCGAGCGCGCTTCCGACGCCGCCCGCGAGCGGTCCCGCATCCTGGGCACGATCACCCGCAGCAGGAGCGCGAACAGCGCGAACCACAGCAGCACCGGCATCGCCAGCCGCCAGTCCGCCGAGCCCAGCCACAGCATCGCGCCCGACCCGTACACCGCGACGTACCAGACCGCCGTGACCGACTGCACCACGCTCTCTCGCAGCGCCGGCCCTGCCTGCATCACCCGGTTGGCGATCCGCCCCGAGAAGTCCTCCTGGAAGAACCCCCAGCCCTGGCGGACGATATGCCAGTGCGCCTGCCAGCGGATCAGCGCCGTGAAGCCCGGCACCACCGCCTGCTGCACCACCAGGTTCTGCGCCCCGATCGCCAAGGGCCGCGCCACCAGCAGCAGCCCCGCCATGACAGCGAACACCGGCCAGCCCTCGGCCCACAGCCGCTCGGGCGGCACCTCGCCCACCAGCGACACCACGCGGCCGATGAACACCGGCACCGCGGCGTCGAGCAGCGCCACGCACAAGCCGGCCGCGAACAGCGCCCCCACCAGCACCCGCGCCTGCCGGGCGTAGTGCCAGTAGAAGCCCGCCAGCGTCCGCGGCGGCGCGCCTTCCGGCACCGGCACGCCGCCGATCCGCGCGGCGGGCGTCCCCGGCGGCGCAGTCGGGTCGAGCAGATCCTCGAAAAAGCGGAACATCCGTCGTGCAACGCCGCCGCGCGCGGCCGGACGGCGCACGTGCGCGTGAGGTGGCGCGCGAGGAAAGGTCGGGGGAAGGAATTCCCCCGAACCCTCATCTTCTTTCCTTCAGCTCACGCGCGGCGCCTCCGGCGCGGCGCGAACAGCCGGGCCTAGATGCTGAACCAGGGAACATTTCGGGCTTTTCCTCGGATCCGTCACCCGCCCGCCATCACCGACGCCTCGCCCAGGTCCACGCTCAGCAGCCGCGACACCCCGCGCTCCTGCATCGTCACCCCGTACAGCCGGTGCATCCGCGCC
The DNA here is from genome assembly GCA_964243365.1 of uncultured Roseomonas sp. GTDB lineage: Bacteria > Pseudomonadota > Alphaproteobacteria > Acetobacterales > Acetobacteraceae > Roseomonas. The sequence goes on from CAXTEL010000100.1 coordinate 1,368, forward strand.
ATGGTCAGCGGATGGTGCGTCACCACCAGGAATCGCGTCCCCGCCGCCGCCATGCACTCCAGCAGCCCGCACAGCCGCTCCACGTTGGGGTCGTCCAGCGGCGCGTCCACCTCGTCGAGCACGCACACCGGCGCCGGCCGGCAGCGGAACACCGCGAACACCAGCGCCAGCGCCGTCAGCGCCTGCTCGCCCCCCGACAGCAGCGCCAGCGACGACAGCCGCTTGCCCGGCGGCTCGGCGTACAGCTCCAGCCCGGCTTCCAGCGGGTCGTCCAATCCCACCAGCGCCAGCCACGCCCGCCCGCCTCCGAACAGCGACGCGAACAACGCCCGAAACTCGGCGTCCACCCGCTCGAACACCGCCCGCAGCCGCCCCCGCGCTTCGCGGTTGATGTGCCCCACCGACCCGCGCAGCTTGCCCACCGCGCTCGCGATCCCCTCCCGCTCCGCGTCCAGCCCGCCCAGCCGCGCGTCCAGCTCGCCCAGCTCGCCCTCGGCGCGCAGGTTCACCGGCCCCATCGCTTCGCGCTCGCGCGCCAGTCGCTCGGCCCGCCGACGCGCCCGCTCCGCCGCCGCGTCCGACAGGTCCGCGCCGGGGTCCGGCAGCATCGCGCCCGCCCCCAACTGCTCGGCGATCCGCGCCACCGCCGCGCGCCCTTCCGCCTCGGCCCCGCCCGCCGCCGCGTCTGCCGCCAGCCCGGCTTCCCGCGCCGCCGCGTGCGCCGCTTCCGCCGCCCGCCGCGCCTCAGCGGCCCGCCGCGCCCCTGCCTCCGCCACCACCACCTCCCCTTCCGCCGCCGCCCGCGCCGCCGCCGCCGCCGCCAGCGCGCGCACCGCCGCTTCGCGCCGCGCCGCCGCTTCCCCCGGC
>CAXTEL010000101.1:0-2183 GCA_964243365.1 uncultured Roseomonas sp.
GAACCAGTTGCCCAAGGTCGTCCAAGGTGTCACCTCCTGCAACGGCGTCGAGGTCGTCGACACGCCAGGTCAGAACACCGCCTGATCACGGCGTCACCCAAATCCCGGCATAGCTCATCGCGACGTCGCGGAACGGCTGGCCCAGCTCGCGCACCAGCAGCGTCAGCACGCCTGACGGCGAGCGCGGCGGCCCATGCTGGCGGGCCGCACGCAGCTTCGCGGCCACCGTCATCCGGCTGCTCTGCGGCAACTCGGGGTAGCAAGCCCAAGCCGCTACAGAAACCATGCGGTCGGCGTCCGCATCGGTCAGCACCCGGTTGTAGTCAGGCAGCGGGTCGCGGGCGTCGCCCAGGCCGAACTTGGCCGACAGGAAGCACACGAAGGCCTTGCTGCCGTCCGGATCGGTCGCGCGCAGAGTCTGCCACAACGGCCCCTGGTAGCGGTCACGCGCGGCCAGTCCCTCCCCCGCCGTCTTGGTGGCCGAGCACGCCAGGATCAGCAGCCGCGGCGGGATCGGGCACGGCGGACGCGGCGGCTCGGGATCGAGATCGAGCACGTCTTGGCGGATCAGCTCGGCGATGCTCATGCCCCGTTTCACGGGAGACTCCCCGGCGCCAGCGGGCCGACCATCGCCTCCAGCACCAAGCGAACCTCGGCTGTGAACACGGCCAGCCACTCGACAGCCTCGCCGCCGTTGATCTCCGTGTCCGCCTGCGCCTGGCCTTCCCAGCGCAGCAGCGCCGTTGCCAAAAGGTCGAGCATGGCCGGGGCGCCGGACAGCAGGCGAGCATACCCCTCAGCTTGGTCGCCGGCAATCATGGCCACCGCCAGCTCGGGACCGCCATCGGGGCGGGCCAGGCAGAAGCCGACCCGCTCCTGGTCGCCGAACTAGCTGACCGGCGCCCCCTAAGCGCCTTGCTTCTTCCACCTGCCCCGGCCCAGTCAGGCCAGCGGCGGCGTGCGCCCGTCGGTCCTCGGCGTGGCTGGGCTTTCGGGCAGTCCGCTGCCGTCACCGCAGCGGTGGACCTGGACCGGCTGCCACGGCGCGTCCTGGTCCAGGGTGAGGGCGCCGCCGCGGGCCAGCTCCAGCCCGGCGACAAGGGTTGCGGTTACGGCAGCGCGGCAGTGCAGCGCTCGTCCGGACCCGGTCTCGGCGATCTTCGGCAGGAATACTTCCAACTCCCCGCCCTTGGGCCGCTTCCACAGCACCCAGGTAATCCGGGCCGTCGCGTCGCCCACGCTCCAGAACGGCAGCCGCCGCGGCTGAAAGGCTTCGGCGTGCGGCGGCAGGCGGAGCGCCACCAGGCAGGCCCGCAGCAGGTCGGTAAGGTCGCCGCCCGTGACGGGGGGCACGTCCTCGGCGCCGTTCGCCACGGCCGCCGGACCGTCGGTTTCGTCGTCGTCGCGCAGGTCAGCGTCGTCGGCGGGGCGCCCCCACCTCCCAAGGTCCGGCCGGCCGCGCGCGAAGACGTCGCGCCCGAGCTGGTGCCGCCGCTCCAGCCAGTCCGCGGCGGCCGCCATCTCGGTGCGGCGCATCCACTGCCGGCGCAGCGCCTCGGCCTCGGCCTGCGCCGTGCGCGCCTCGGGAGCACCGGCTGGCCGCAGCAGCCGCGAGCGCAGCTCGGCAAAGTGGGCGGCCATCACCGTCCAGGCGGCCCATTGCGCGAGGTCGGGCGCAGGTGCGTCCGGCGTGCGGCGCAGCGCCGTGTCCAGGGCGCCCACGAACGCCTCGACCAGAGCCAGGATCGACAACCGGGTCAGGTCGACCTTGCGCGCGCGCGCCAACTCGAGCAGCCAGTCGAGCGGCCCCTCGAACCCGTCCACGGCCAGGGTGGGAGACGCCGGCGGCGAACGGCGGCGAGGCGGCGTGTCCCACGCGGGCGACGGCGGGCCGGAGCGCTTCATCAGCGGCGCGACCCCGGCCGCGGCATCGTACGTGGCCTGGGTCAAAGCAGGCCGTAGGTCGGGCAAACGTCGAAGCGCAGCGCGGGCCAGCGCGCGGCCACCGTCGCCAGCGCCCGCCATGGCGTCCAATCGGCTAACCAGAAGGAAAAAACGGAGCGTCGCGGGCTCGTCGGGGGCAGGGCGGCGCGGCAGGACAGGCTCGGCCACGACGTGGCGCAGCGCAGCCGTGGTGCCCCAGTGCGTCCAAAGCCAGGCGAGCGCCTCCGGGTGGTCGGGAC
>CAXTEL010000102.1:0-2125 GCA_964243365.1 uncultured Roseomonas sp.
CCGTCCAGCTCCAGCCGGGCCTCGTCGATGTCCTTGCCCGGCACGCTGCCGGCCAGCGCCGACAGCCGCGCGACCTTGGCTTGGGCGAGCCGCACCGCGGCGTCCAGCTCCGCCACCTGCGCCTGCACGCCGCCGCGCTCGACGGTGCCGAGGGTCGGGGTCGCGACGGCCAGCACGTCCCCTTTTTCCACGCGCTGGCCCAGCCGGGCCAGGCCGTGCTCCCCGGGTCCGATCCGGCCGGGCTGGCTGGCCTGCACGCGGCCGGCCGCCTCGGGGTCGGCGACCACCTGGCCGATCACCTGCACGGTGCGAGGCGCGTCGTTCTCGGCCGCCAGCACGGTGCGGATGGCGAGCACGCGCTGCGCACCCTTCGGCACCGACACGCTGCCGTCCGGCTGGCGCCGCGGCGCGTCCGTGGCGGCGGCCGGCGGCGCCGGCTGACCTTCATTCTCTGGGCCGTCGTGCCCGGGATGCGCCAGCGCCGCGCCGGCGGCCAGCAGGCCGGACAGCAGCACCATGCCGCCCACCGCGGGACGCCAGCGGCCCCGCACCTGGAACAGCAGCGTCGTGAACACGCCGAGCAGGAAGCCGAAGCCGGCGACCAACGGCCCGCGCCGGTCGCCGAGCGCGGCTTGCAACCGTGCCCGCGGCCCGGTCGGGGCGGCGCCGGCCGGATGCTCGTCCACGGCGGGCAAGTCCAGGCTGGCGTTGAGCAGGTCGGCTTGGTCGCCAACCGTGACGGTGAACACCAGTTCGTGCCGGCCCGGACGGGCAAGCCAAGGTGCTGCGAGCTTGTAGGTGCCGTCCGGCTGGGCCTCCGCCGTCGCGCTGGCATCACCTTCACCGACCTCGATGGTGGCGCCGTCCACGGGTTCGTTGGTAGCGAAGCGGTCGAGGGTGATCACCCCGGCCCCGCCCCGGACCGTGAGGACCAGCTCGAACAGGTCGGAGTGCGCCTCGGTTCGCGGCACGGCGGTGCCGGCGACGGGCGGCGGCTCGTCGCCGTGCCCCGGGTGCGCCAGCGCGGGACCGGCTGCGAGCGCCGCAAGCAACGCGACGATGAGGAAGAGCCGGGGAAAGCGCAGGGCCAGCGCCCCCGGCCGGACGGGCATTCGGGTCATGGCAGGACTCCAAGAGCTTGGTTGACGCGGGAGCGGGCCTGGCGCACGGCGACCTCCGCCCGGCCTTGTGACACCTCCGCCTCCGTGGCGAGGGCGCGGACGCGGATCACGTCCCCCAGGCTGGCCTGGCCGCCGCGAAAGGCAGCCTCGGACAGGGCGCGCTGTTGGCGCAGCACGGCCGCCCGCTGCCGGGCGGTCACGAGCGCTCCGCGCACGGCATCCAGCTCGATCCGGGCGCGGGCGGCTTGCAGTGTCACCTGGCGCCGCACGTTGGCCGCCGCCGCCGTGGCCTCCGTCAAGTCGGCCTCCGCCGCGGCCTGGCGAGGCGCGTTGCGCGCCTCGGTCGCGAAGGGGAAGCGGAACTGGATGCCGACACGGTTGTCGTAGTAGTTGTTCCCGGCCTCGCGCGAGCTTCGGCCGAGCAGACCGATCTCGGGGCTTTCCCGAACCTGCAGGGCCGCCAGGCGCCGGTTCGCGTCGGCCACCGCGACGGCGCGATCCGCTTCCACGATGCGCGGGTGGGGTGGCGTGCCTGGCTTCTGCGGCGCTTCCGCCTCGTTCAGCGCGGCGGCGTCCGGCTCCAGCCCGGTCAGCGCCCGGAAGGCGAGCTTGGCGCCGTCCAGGGCGGCCCGCCGCTCGCCCATGGCGATCTCCGCCTCCATGCGGTCGAGGCGAACCGTCAGCAGCTCGGCCTCAGCCGCTTCGCGCCCGCTCACGCGGCGGGCCACGTCGGTTTCCAACGTCCGCGCGTCGCGCAGCCGGGCCTCGGCGCCGGCCAGATCGACGCCGGCCAGCGCCTCCCGCACCTCGCCGGCTGCTTGGAGGCGCTGCGCCTGCTGCTGTGCCGACAAGCGGGACAGGTCGGCGTCGGCGGCGCGGCGGCTGGCGGTGCCCTCGCCGGGCAGCCACAGCGGGGTCGCCAGCGACAGCTCGCCTTCCCGTCCGCCGCGGGCGTTGTTGAAGCCGTCCGTCACGAAGCCGCCGCCGAGCGAGGGCGGACCCGG
>CAXTEL010000103.1:0-2006 GCA_964243365.1 uncultured Roseomonas sp.
TCCGCAGCCCGCCCCGGCGCGCCCGGCCGCCGCCACCGCGGCGCCCGCCGAGGACCCGGTCCCCTCCCCCCCAGCGGCGCGCCCGCCCGCCCCGGCCCTGCTGGCGCCCGAGCCCCGTCCGGTGCCCGCCGCCGCCTCGCCCAACGCGGCGTTCCGCGACGTCCCCCTGCCCGCCACCTTCGGCCCCCTGCCCGACGGCGGCTGGCGGCTGCGCGGCCCCGCCGGGCGCGGCAACCCCGAGGGCCGCGACGCCCAGGCGCTGGGCCGCCTCGCCCGCGCCCTGGCCGACCGCACGGCGGGGCGCGTGACGGTCACGGCGCGCGTGTCCGGCCCGGCCGACGACCCGCCCACCGCCCGTCGCGACAGCCTCGCCGTGGCCCAGGCGGTCAAGCGCACCCTGGAAGCCGGCGGGCTGGACGGCACGCGGATCGACCTGCGCCCGCTCGGCCGCCAGCCCGGCGCCGAGGGCGAGGACAGCGTCGACCTCGTGCCCCCCATCCCGCGCCGCCGCCCCACCGCCGGGAGCGCGGCGCGATGACCCGTCCGCGCGCCTACCTCATCCGCATGGTGGTGTTCCTGGCCGCGGTGCTGACCATCGTCGCGGTACTGTTCCGGACGCTGCTCGAGGCCTTCGCCGCCAACCCCGTGCTCAACGCCGTGATCGCGGCGGTGCTGCTGATCGGCGTCGCCTGGAACGTGCGGCAGGTGCTGGCGCTGGGGCGCGAGGTGGACTGGCTCGACGAATTCCGCGAGCCCACCCGCGGCGCCCCCCCCGGCGCGGCGCCGCGGCTGCTGGCGCCGATGGCTTCGATGCTGGCCGCCCGTGGCGACCGCCGGCTGTCGCTCTCGGCGCCGGCGATGCGCGTGGTGCTGGACGGCATCGGCGCGCGGCTGGACGAGGGGCGCGAGCTGTCGCGCTACATGACGGGGCTGCTGATCTTCCTGGGCCTGCTGGGCACCTTCTGGGGGCTGATCCTGACCATCGGCTCGGTGGCCGACGTCATCAACACCATGTCGGTCGGCACCGGCGACGTCGGCACGCTGTTCAACCAGCTCAAGTCCGGCCTGGCGCGGCCGCTCACCGGCATGTCGGTGGCTTTCTCCTCCTCGCTGCTCGGGCTGGCCGGCGCGCTGGTGCTGGGCTTCCTCGACCTCACCGCCGGCCAGGCGCAGGGACGATTCTTCAACGACCTGGAGGAATGGCTCGCGGGCGTCACGCGCCTGTCCTCCGGCGTGCTGGGCGGCGAGGGCGAGGGCGGCGGCTCGGTGCCGGCCTACCTCCAGGCGCTGCTGGAGCAGACCGCCGACAACCTCGAATCCCTCCAGCGCACCGTGGCGCGCGGCGAGGAGGGACGCGCCGGCACCGGGCACGCGCTGATGACGCTGACCGAGCGGCTGTCCGTGATGACCGAGCAGATGCGCGCCAGCCAGGCGTTGATGCAACGGCTGGCGGAAGCGCAGGCCAACCTCAGCCCCGTCCTCCAACGGCTGGGCGAGGCGGGCGGCCACGACGAGGCTTCGCGCGGCCACCTGCGCAACATCGAGCTCTACCTCGCCCGCGTGCTCGAGGATTCCAGCCAGGGCCGGGCTCAGTCCACCCAGGAGATACGCTCCGAGATCAAGCTGCTGGCCCGCACCATCGCCGCGCTGGCCGAAGCGCCGCCGCAGTGACCGGGGCGCGCTGAGGTGGCGCTGGGCCGTCGCCGCGGCGGAGGGCGCGAGGAGGTCAACGCTTGGCCCGGCTACGTGGACGCGCTGTCCACGCTGCTGATGGTGATCATCTTCGTGCTGCTGGTGTTCGTGCTCGCCCAGGGGCTGCTGTCGGTGTCGCTGTCCTCGCGCGACCAGGCGCTGGACCGGCTGAACCGGCAGGTGAGCGAGTTGGCCGAGCTGCTGTCGCTGGAGCGCGGCCAGAGCGAGGACCTGCGCGGCGGCCTCGGCCGGGCGCGGGACGAGGGGCGCGCGGCCGCCGCCGCCCGCGACGCGGCGGGGCGCGACCTCGCCGC
>CAXTEL010000104.1:0-2001 GCA_964243365.1 uncultured Roseomonas sp.
TCACGCCCTGGACAATGTTGCACAAAACCCGCTCAGCTTGGTGCTGATCCTTTCGCGGGAGGAACTGCACGCTCGGCCAGGGCGGACGCGCGTGGCGGGTGAGGCATTGATGTCCCGGTTCCGGCGAGGCGAGCCGGGCGGCGATGGAGGCGGCAATGGGCCGGCGGCGCAGGATGGACCCGGAGCTCAGCCTGGAGGTGGGCTTCGAGCCGCGGCGGGGCGGGCAGAAGGCGCTAGCGAACGCTTACCAGCGCTTGCTGCCCCCGCTGTCGCGCCCGGTCTGCCTTCCCCGGGAGACACACACGAGAAAGGAGGCGGGTGATGCAACGGCAAGCGACGGCCCCGACGCGGCTGCGGCTGGTGGCCCCGATCCGGGCGGCGATCTACGCCAGGGTATCGTCCGACCAGCAAGCTGAGCGCCACACCATCGACAGCCAGGTCGAGGCGTTGCTGGCGCGCGCCGCCGCGGACGGCCACGAGATTGCGCCCGAGCTGCGCTTCCTCGACGACCGCCACAGCGGCGCGAACCTGATCCGGCCTGCGCTGGAGCGCCTGCGCGACCTCGCGGCGATGGGGGCCATCGACCTGGTCTACGTGCACGCGCCCGACCGCCTGGCCCGCTCGTATGCGCACCAGGCGGTGCTGGTCGAGGAGTTCGGGCGGGCCGGAGCCGAGGTGGTGTTCCTCAACCGCCCGATCGGGCAAACGCCGGAGGACACCCTGCTGCTGCAGCTGCAGGGCATGTTCGCCGAATACGAGCGCACGCGCATCGCCGAGCGCAGCCGACGCGGCAAGCGCCACCGCGCGCAGGCCGGCTCGGTCAGCGTGCTGTCCCGGGCGCCCTACGGCTACCGCTACGTCGGCCGCGAGGCCGGGGGCGGGGCAGCGCACTTCGAGGTGGCCGAAACCGAGGCCGAGGTGGTTCGGCGCATCTTCCGCTGGGTTGGCGAGGAGCGCGTCAGCTTGTCTGCGGTGTGCCGGCGGCTGTTCAAGGCCGGCGTTCCCAGCCCGACCGGAAAGGCCCAGTGGGGGCGCAGCACAGTCTGGACCTTGCTGACGAGCTCCGCCTATGTCGGCCAGGCCTTGTTCGGGAAGACGGCCTCGGCACCCTGGCGACCGCCGCTGCGCCCGGCGCGCGGACGCGCCCCCATCCCCAAGCGCCCGTCCCGCCGGGTTCCGGCCCCGCCCGAGCACCACGTCTCCATCCCGATCCCGTCCTTGGTCGATGCGGCGCTGTTCGAGGAAGTGCGGGAGCAGTTGGACGAGAACCGGCGCCGCCGGCGCCAGCGCGTGGCGCGCGCTCGCTACCTGTTGCAGGGCTTGCTGGTCTGCCAGGGATGTGGCCGCGCGTTCTGCGGCGTGTGGCAAAGAAACTACCCGCGCCCGCCGGCGAACGGGTACAGCTACTATCGCTGCACCGGGGCGGTAAAGGACCGCGTCGATGGCCAGCGCCGGTGCGACGCCCGGGCCATCCGGGTCGAGCGCCTCGACGAGGCAGTCTGGCGCGAGGTCCGCCAGCTGCTCGAGGACCCGGCCCGCGTCATCGGGGAATACCAGCGCCGCCTGCAGGCCGTGCGCACCGGACCCCGCCGGCCCGAGCTGGAAACGGTTGAGCGCCAGCTCGCGAAATTGCGCGGCGGCGTCGGCCGGCTGATTGATGGCTACGCCGAAGGGCTGATCAGCAAGGCCGAGTTCGAGCCGCGGCTCGCCGGCCTGCGCCGGCGCGTCGCCCGGCTGGAAGCCGAAGCGGCCGCGCTCCAGGACGCCGCCGAGCAGGCCCGCTCCCTTCATCTCGTCATCGGCAAGCTGGAAACCTTCGCCGCCCTGGTCCAAGACCGGCTGGACGGGGCGGATTGGATCGCCCGGCGCGACATCATCTGCACCCTCGTGCGACGGGTCGAGATCGACGGCCAGTACGTCCGGGTGGTGTTCCGCGTGGATCCCGGACCGAGGGACGACCCCGCCTCACGCCGGAGTTCACAACATTGTCCAGGGCGTGAT